>CAYMBJ010000015.1:0-63674 GCA_964388665.1 uncultured Pseudobdellovibrionaceae bacterium
ATGGGTGGTCAAATGTGGTGAAACCGGGGTGGTCAGATCGGTGAAATCGGACATTTGCGTATTGCAACATGATTTGAGGCAATATGACATGGGTAAAGCGGCGGGATTTTCGGTTCACTCAATCGTTGGGAAAACAGATGGAAAAGGGGGACCACCTAAATTTATAATTTAAGATTTAGGTGGTGCCGGAGGAAACGGGATATCAGTATCACGGGATCTCTATTGGCCTGAAATTCAAATCGCCTTCTGGTATTGACAGCAGGAATTTCTCAGTTTGCAATTTCAACTGAGCATGAAATAGCAACTACGGGTACAAAGCCCATTGGGGAAACTTCTGTTGTGCCATCTTCTTTTGTCAGCGTCTCTTCAACAACGTGCCCTAAAAAGCCACCCAAGGTTTTGCTCTCTTGATCCTCAGATTTAGGCGTCAAAAGGTAAACATCGTAAGCCGTCTTTTCAGGATTTTTTACATCCATAAGAGCGATGCGCAGCCATTCTCCAGAAGTGTGCTTTTCAAGATGAGTGAGACCAAGAGTAAAGTTACGGACCGTACCAAACCACTTTGAACGCACAAGTTTAGATGTGCTACCTGCTGGCGCCGGCAGTACTTCTAAAGAAATTCCATTTGCAGTTAGACATTTCAGTTGCTCGACCTGAACAAGAACGCCCTCTTCATTAGACTCATTAGAATCGCTGGCAAAAACATTTCCAGCCATCATGACCATCGCGATGCCGAGTACAAAAATACTTTTCATGTGAATCTCCTCTGTTAGATTTTGTAGATCTTGTTTCTCATTTTGCATTTTCGTCGAGAGCATTCGCTCACGAACAACAAAGCCAGTGGTATTGATTTTTACCAAGAAAGGCAAGAGCTTAGCGATTTTTTTATTAGATATAAAACTCTACAATAGAGTAGATATTCCATTTATAAAGAGATCTCAAGACGAGTGAACTGACCGTCTTCGAAAATGGTAACATGGGGATGGTTTAACCACGAACCAAGATTGATTGAGCGTGGTGTTTTGCCTTGGGCACTAAAAGTAAAATCATCATCAACATGCATATGCCCTGTAATGATAAAATCAAATGGCGACTCACGATAAGCGCGCGCGGCATGCTGTCGAATCATCGCGCGCAAGGCCTCGCTGTCTATTGCTCGTCCCCGGCCGCGTTCACGGCTTTTACGAGACATAAAGTCACCAACAGCTTGCCAAAAAAATCCCGGCAAGTGATTGGCTAAAAACCGCAACAGAGGACGACGAACAAAACGTCGATAGCGGAGGTAGGCAAGATCATTGAGATTGATCAAATCGCCATGTTCAAGGCGAAACTCATACCCCTCAAAAGTGAAATACTGCGCCTCAGTAAAAACATCTATTCCGAGCCTTCGGCTCCAAAATGATTGCAGGTGAAGATCGTGGTTTCCTTCAAAAAACAAAATCTGCCAGCCTGCTCGCTTGAGGTCTTCCAAGGCCGAAACGACTTTCTGATATCTGCGCACGAGCAATGCGTGATCTGCCAACCAAAAGTCAAAGACATCGCCAAGCAGACAAATGCGCTCGCACGCATGTAGATCTAGATTGCGAAGGAATTGCACAAAGAGTTTTGCCTTCGGATCTTCATCATCGACAAGATGAAGATCCGAAAAGAAATAGGTTTTCAGAAGCTAATCTTTATTGATGCTGCTTTGTTTTTTTCTGATGAACGCCGGAACTTCAAGATTTTGCGCACTAAAAGGGGCGGTCAAAATCTCTCGTGCCATTTTTCTTGCCTCTTCAACCGACTGCTCGATGTCCACTTCCATTGAAAGCTGTTCGGGCTGCGGCATGCGTCCCAAATTCTCTTTAAAGGCCTTGGCCTTAGCAATCAACTTTTCACGAGTCATCTGCTGTCCAGATTCGTCTTCTTCTTGATTGGCCGAGGTGCTTTTTGCAGTCTCTTGGCTTTCGATTTCTATGGACTGACTTTCGGTGATCTCTACTTCAAAGGCTTGAGGGTTGGCATTTTTATAGCTAGCTCCCATTGGGCTTGAGCCTGCAGCTGTCGATGAGGCTGCTGAGGGCGCTACATTGCTGGATTTCTCTGTGGAACTTGCGGATGCCTGTCCACCCATCTCACGATTCGCATTGAGCTGATCAAGATGCGACTGAACCTGGGACAAATTTGGTGAGCTCTCGTTAGCTCTAGCTCCAGCGCCGGCAGGAGTGCCGCTGGCAGAGGTGTTGTGAGTAAAATTGTTTGCCGAATTGTTTATTGCAGCACTCGTTGAATTGCCGCTCCCACCAGGAGTGTTGATTCCCTGCGCCGGCGAAGCCAGCCGTTCGGAAGAGGAGTAGGGTGCGCTTGGTGGCAACGGCATCCCCGGCGGAAATCCAGATGAGGCTCCAGATGGCATCATAGGCATCTGTGGCATATTGAAATTCATATTCACGCTGGGATGTAAAAACTGCTGCATCTGCTGAATGGAATCGAGCGCCGTTTTGCGACTGTCCTCAAGCGCAAAGCCTGTGGCAATCACCGTAACTCTGACTTCTTCGCCAAGCGAATCATCAATCACTGCACCAAATATAATTTCAGCTTCGTCGTGCGCCGCTTCTGTAATGAGAGTGGAGGCTTCATTGACCTCATACAGACTCAGACTTGGTCCACCAGTGACATTAATGATGATGCCCGTCGCACCATCGATTTTTACATTTTCCAACAATGGAGAAGAGATGGCCGCCGTGGCTGCCTCGATGGCACGATTGTCTCCTTTGGCGGAACCTGTACCCATGATTGCTAGACCCTTGCTAGCCATAACCGTGCGAATATCAGCAAAGTCCAAGTTGATCAGACCACGTTTATTGATCAAATCACTGATGCCTTTCACGGCCTGAAGCAACACTTCATCAGCGCGTTTAAATGATTCAAGTAGCGGAGTCTTTTCTGCAGCGATTGTTAGCAACTTTTGATTCGGAATCACAATCAAAGAATCAACATTGTCGCGCAATTCTGACAGACCGTTGTCAGCATGCTTTGAGCGCTTCTTGCCTTCAAAGATAAACGGCTTGGTGACAACACCAATTGTCAGAGCTCCCAATTCGCGTGCAATCTTTGCAACAATCGGCGCGCCACCTGTTCCTGTGCCGCCACCCATTCCGGCGGTCACAAAAACCATATCGGCACCTTCCAGGCGCTCGACGATGTGGTTATAAGATTCGATTGCGGCTCGTCGGCCAACATCAGGATTTGCGCCTGCGCCCAAGCCCTTTGTTAAATCCAAACCCAACTGCACTTTGATAGGCGCTTTGTTCGCATTGAGGGCCTGTATGTCCGTGTTGGCAACCACAAACTCCACACCTGTCATTCCTGACTCAATCATCGTGGAAACAGCGTTGCTGCCACCTCCACCTACGCCGACAACTTTTATGTTTGCACCGATGCTAATATTTTCTTCTAACTCAAACATTCTGCCCCCAAAAAACTTAAATAATTTTCTAATTTGAATCTTGCCCCATCGCACTCCGCCCCCAACCGCGGCAGATGCGGCATCCTGTTCCATTTCGCGATCCTAAAAGAGCTGACCAAAAAAATCTTTCATCTTTTTAGTGAAGCCATCTATACTTTGGGTCAATACAGCCTCACCAATATTTAAATCATACAGTGTGTGCTTCTTTTCTTCAAATCCATGTATTAAAAGACCGATTGCCGTGGCAAATTCCCCAGATCTCGCAATTTCAGAGATACCGCCAACACCGTGCGGAACACCCTTGCGAACTGGCACATCGAGAATAAACTCGCCCAATTCAATCAAGCCATTGAGTTGAGATGCCCCACCCGTCAAGATGAGTCCACTGCCCAGTACCGGCATCAAACCACTCAGGCGAACGTCAGCAGCAATTAGGTTGAGAGTCTCCTCAGCGCGCGCCTCGAGCACCTCAGCCAATTCGTGGCGCGGAATGGTTCTTGATTTGCGACCACCAACACCTTCTGCATCAATGGTTTCAGCATCCTCAACCATGGAGGCCATTGCACAACCAAATTTTCTTTTTAAATTTTCTGCAGCACTCTGTGGTGTTCGTAAGCCAATGGCCACGTCATGGGTGAAGTGCTGACCGCCAACAGGCACCGTTGAGGTGTGGGCCACGCTGCCATTGACCAAATAGACCAAATTACAAGTGCCGCCACCCATATCAACGACACAAACTCCCAGATTCTTTTCATCATCACACAGCACAGCTTTGGCTGCAGCAAAGGGTTCAAGTGCGACGCCCGCAACTTTTAGTCCCGCCCTGTCAATGCACTTCATAGTGTTGGACATGGCTGTGGTGCCGGCTGTGACTATGTGCACGCTGGCTTCGAGGCGAACTCCGCTCATGCCAATGGGGTCAGTGATTCCATCTTGAACATCAACTCGGTATTCGCGGGGCAGTACGTGCAAAACCTTTCGGTCCGCTGGCACTGCCACGGCTTTTGCAGCTTCAATCACGCGATCAATGTCGGAGGATGTGACTTCACGATTGCGAATGGCCACCATGCCCTTTGAATCAAATGATTTGATGTGAGTTCCAGAGATTCCTACCCAAACCTCATCGGCTCTAGTGCCTGCCATGAGTTCGGCCTCTTCACGAGCGCGACGAATCGCTTCGGTGGTGGCTTCAATATTAACAACAACGCCTTGACGAATTCCGGTATTGGGGACACAGCCCACGCCTGCTAGCTTTAGACCCTCTTGAACAGAATTGCAGGTCGCAATAGCCATAACGACTTTTGTGGAACCAATATCCAAAGCCGCGAAAGTTTTTTCACGCGGTTTGTGCGTTGGCGATTTAGAAGCACTCATCCTAATGATCTCATTACTTAAGCTCTCATCCTTAAGGCTTTCGCTGAGTCACGACTTCAATTTTTACTGTCGTCGCGTTCTCAGATGCCAAATAATTGACGACCCCTACTTAAAGCTTAGGGATCCTTACGCGTCTTGACAACAATTTTCTTAGAGAGGTTCGCTTCTATGACGCGAGCTTCAATTCCCTTGGAATCGAGATAAGAAATCACCTGCGAAACTTTTGCGACACTGTCACTCCAGTTATTTTTGTTCATGTACACCAATGTCCCTCGTCCCGAAAGGCGAAGCCAGTATCCTTTGCGCGAATCAAATCCCACTTCTGAAGTTTCACGAATGGAGAAGACGCCCTCACTAGGAAGTTCATTGATCAGCTTTAAGGTCTTTAGGCGAAATTCTTTGGATTCAAAAAATTCATCGCCAAAAAGAATGACAACGTCAGGTAGGAGTTCTGTTTGAGCCTTCACAAGATCTCCATCTTCGAAGACAAAATAAAAATCTTTGTCTTTTCTCAAGAGCGCAAGATAGGGCTTGGGAACAATCGAGATCTGCACTTTTGAAGGCCACGCTCTTTGAATGTGAAAAGACTTCACCAAAACATTGGCTTGCAATACTTTTGACATTTCTTGCAAGGGCAAACTCATCAAACTCGCGCCAACAAACGTGTGCAGCTCCGTCTTAAGGTCTTCAACTTTTGCCAATAATGGGCCGGAGTAGTTATTTTCAGAATCCAAGCTTTCGGAGACACTGATATCGATATCTTGAATAAAAAAGACCTCACGAACCTTAAAGATGCCGAATCCGATCAATCCGACATAAAAGCAAATGAGAATTCCCTTAATCAGCAATGACTTCCGTGACATATATGTCTACTATACTCGCAGACACAGCAAAATCACGACAATAAATTAACCATCTCTTTTATTCTTGAGCAGGCCTGACCAAATCGCTTCTCTTCAATTGCAAAGCTCAGGCGCAAAAACCCTTCGGTTCCACATTCAGCTCCGGGAACAGTTGCCACAAAGTAATCATTGAGCAGCACATCGCCAAAATCAGAACTCGTTAGCAGCACGCGCCCTTTGTGATTCTTGTTCAGATGACCTGATATATCGACCCAAAAATAAAAAGCACCATCCGGAGCCTCGGTCTTTAGTCCAGGAATTTCGCCCAAGGCTTTGAGGCCGGTTTCACGTCGGCTCATCAACATGGCCCGTACATTTTGAATGAGCGGCACAGACTCTTCTAGCCCATTCAACAGAGCGTACTGCGATATTGAAGAGGCAGAGCCCGTGGCCTGACTTTGATAATCGGCCATGGCTTTGATAATTCTCTCGTGACCCAATCCCCAACCTATGCGCCAACCTGTCATTGCATAGGACTTGCTGCCACCGTTTATAACAATGGTGCGATCCCGCAACTCAGGAGCCTCATGCAGCAGATGAGGCGCAAGAGCGGAGCCTCCAAATGTGAGTTGATTGTACATATCGTCGCTAATCACCATCACGTGCGGGTTCTTTTGCAAAACTCTGGCAATGTCCTGAAGTTCCTGAGTGGAGTACATCATGCCTGTTGGATTGCTTGGCGAACAGAACAAAAAAGCTTTGGTTTTTGGAGTTATGGCCTTGGCCAAATCTGCAGCCAACAGCTTGAACTGAGTTCGCGCTGTGGTCTCGACGATCACAGGCTTGCCATCGGCCAATTCGATCATGGTCGGATAGCTGACCCAGTAAGGTGCTCCCAAAATCACTTCATCTCCCGGATTTACCAGAGTCTGTAGAGCGGCAAAGATAACAAACTTCGCTCCTGAACCCACGGTCACTTCCTTATCTGAGTAAGAAACCCCCAACTCTTTGGAGGTTTTTGCTGCGAGGGCTCGGCGCAGCTCCACCGTGCCATTTGCCGCAGTGTATTTGGTAATGCCTTTGTTAATGGCTTCCACCCCCGCCAGCGCAACCGGTTTTAAGGTGTCCCAATCAGGCTCACCGACCGTCAATGAAATGACATCGTGGCCCTTGGCCGCCAGCTCCTTTGCCTTTGCTACCAAAAATAAAGTTGGTGAAGCTTTGAGATTTTTAGCGCGATTCGAAAGACAGGTGACATCAAAACTTTCAGACATATTCATTTTCCCTTTTGACTCAAATTGTTTCTTTGTTTGGTTGAATTGTTTTATTAAGATTTCTTAGCTTTTTTTGCTAGTCTCTTTTTGAGCTTTATAGCCAAAGCCTGGCTGACCACATCAGGTACTAAACCAGCAAGCGAGCCGCCATTTTTGGCAACTTCCTTAACTCCACGAGATGAGATGAAGTAGTACTCTGGGCTAGCAAACACCAACATGGTCTCAACCTGCGGAGCCAGCTTCTTATTCATACTCGCCATGGTCATTTCATATTCAAAATCCACGACGGCGCGCAGTCCACGCACAATGATCCCTGCATTAATTTTGGCAAGGTAATCGACGGTGAGGCCATCCCAGGTGTCCACAATGATATTTTTCCGCTCTGAAAAAACACTCTGAATGAGCTTTTTGCGCTCTTCTCGTGTGAATAGCGAAGACTTTTGCGTGGATTCAGATATCAAAACCACGACTTCATCAAAGGCAGCGGCTATTCTTTCAACTATATCAACATGTCCCATAGTGATAGGATCGAAGCTACCGGGATAGACCGCAATTCTCGTAGCCGCTTTTTTAAAATTTTTTTTTGCCATACCCCCTCAAGGAGTAGCAGGTATTTGAGCAAAGAACGACAGTATTTTATCACCGAACTGTCGTGCATCATAGCGCTGGATTTCGCCATAGTTGTCCTCAAGGCGCTCGCCACGTGCCGACTCTATTGCAAGAACTGTTGTCGCTGTCCATATTTGTGACTGCGCATAGACCGACAATACATCATGAGCCATTTTCTTAGTAAAGGGAGGATCGGCAAAAACCAAGTCAAAGGCCACATTGTCTTTTTCGGAGGTTGCATAGGCCTGAATAAATGCGAGCGCATTTTGTTTGTAGATCTGATAGCGGCTTTTTTCGACACGAAATAGATCCAAGTTCTCTTTTAAAATCCGCAAGGAGGTTGGATGCTTTTCTACAAAGCTCACGTGATGCGCTCCGCGTGATATGGCTTCGATTCCCAAATTGCCGGTCCCCGAAAAAAGATCTAAAATCTTTAGGTCCATCCAGTCTTTGTGCAATCTATTTTCTAGAATATTAAAGAGGCTCTCTTTTACGCGATCAGTGGTAGGGCGAATATGGTCCGCCTTAAACGACACCAAAGATCTCCCCTTAAATGCTCCTGCAATAATTCTCATTTCGAATTCAGCTTTTCTACCATAGCCACCAACTTTAAAACATCCTCAAACGGCTTTTGCAAGAAGACAAAATCAGTTGGATTTTGCTGAGGGTCCTCTGCCGCACCTGTGAAAAGCGAATCCACCACATGCTTTGGGTAGGCTGACATGATCGCAAGTTTTTCTTTGGCAACGGGTCGACCCGCTCCCTCAAGCTTTGCTAGCAATTCCGGAGCATTGAGCCCATACAGTTGAACATCCATAAGCACGAAGTCAAAATCTCTGCTAGAGAGCACCTCAAAAGCCTCAAAGCCCGAGGCCAAGCCCAGTACGTCATGCCCTGCGCGCAAAAAAGCGCGCACCAATACACGCAACAACAGCGGCTCATCTTCAACAATCATTATATTCATGTTGGCTGACTCCGACTCAAAGGAAAACGCGCCGAAAAGGTCGTTCCTATGCCAACTTCTGAATCACAAGTGATGGTGCCTGAAAAATCCTCGACGACTTTTTTAACAAATCCCAAACCAATTCCAGTGCCTTCACCCTCTTTTTTGGTGGTAAAAAACGGCTGAAAAATGAGTGCAAGGTCGGCCTGAGGTATTCCTTTCCCCGAATCACCAATGCGCAAAATGGCCTCATCGCCAGCAACCTCAGTCTGGATCTTTACCAACCCCGCCTTTTCCATCGCCTGCGAAGCATTTTTAACCAGATTAAAAATCACTTGCTGGAGCAGAGCCGGCTGAACCAGCACAAAATCATCTGCCTCCTGAAGATCGATCTCCACGCGATGTGAGCGCAACAGAGTTTTCATCAGCGGCAAGGTGTTTTCCACAATGGCTCGCAAAGACATGATTTGTCGATCACCAAAAGTTCCCATTTTTGTAAAATCCATCAGCGCCTTTATGACTTTGTGGCTGCGGATTGCCGCCTTTTGAATCTCATGAATGTCGGTGTAGAGCTCCTTATTCTCTCGGTCTGGCGCAAGGTCCGCCAACATCATCTGCGACAGGCCCAAAATACCCGACAGAGGATTATTGATCTCATGCGCAATGCTCTCGGCCAAAATTCCCATCTCGGCCATCTTTTCCAACTGCGCCACTTCTGCCACCAGGCGCTTTTCAGATGAGAGATTTTGATAATGATTCAAATGCACCAATGTCTTGTCTGCCAAACTCGGTATCACCTCATAAGTTGAAACTTCAATCCACTCAGTGGGGTGGCCAATCTTTCTTTGATCGGCGCCCTCATAGGATCCCAGCATGGGACAACCGTCACAGGGGGAGGAAAAGTTGAACAGGTTTTGGTAACAGGTTTTGGTTTCATCAAAGGGCTTGTTGCTCATGACGATCTTGAAATTCGAATCAATAAAAATCAGAGGATCATGAAATGATTCATAGGTCTTTTGCCACCTTCCGGCCAAACTTGTCCAAAGACTTTCTAAACCAAAACGAAGCCACGAAATTTTTGCATAATCAAAGAGCTCACGATGCTCCTCAGTCATCATCACTATCGCCTCGGCATTTGATGCTTCTAAAACCAGATATCCATCGCGAAGCTCATGGTGATAGCCCTTTTTATCATTAAAAGAAATGGCCTGAAAGTGACCCACTGGGCGCGACAGTAACTTGGACCAATGATTGCGATAGGCTTCGCTTTTAAAAGCCCCAGCCAGTTCGGCGGCCCCCTGTATAAAGGGCACCACTTTTGCCTGCCATACGCCATGATGAAAACCCAAGTGCGTCACCTCTTGGTCTCTATCCAATTGCAACCAATGCATATCAATAAACGATTCCACCTTAAATAGCTCACGACGAATCACGGATAGCACGCTTTCAAAGGATTGCGCCTCTAAAAGGCGCGACAGATATTGCGACTGTGATCGCTCCTTTTCGACAATTTTGCGCAGCTGTCGACTTGACTCCTCTATTGATTTATTTTGCTGAAGCAAAGCATCTTCGACGTCGAACTCGCTAGCAGCACTAATAAATTTGCTCACTCTGTCTTGGTTGGTGGAGTGACTCAGGCTCAGCTCTAGATTGAATTCTGTTTTGATGCGTCCCCAAAAGTTGAGATCTGAGAAGTCATTGGACTTGACCCAAGTCACCCGAGAGAAATGCTCTGAAAACACCTGGTAGCTTTGCATTGTCACCTGATCTGAATCTGCATGTGGCGCGCCTGATTTGCTGGTCTCATCGCCATCTAAGATGACTCCCAAAAAGCCAAGTCCCTTTTCAGCTATCAATGGCTTAGATCTATTAAGCACCAGCTGTTCGGACCAGGCCGCCAAGTCTGAACAGAAAATCAAAACAAACTGTGATCTGGAGCTAGCACGCGAGCCAAGAAAAAGTTCCCTCAGGTGGTCTTGCGCCCAAAGCGGGACACAGTCCTGAAAGCGATCGAGGCCATTCCTAACCGTGGTAAGACATTCTATCGCCGGTCTCATCAGCAGCTAGCTTTAATTTTATCTCTATTAAACAGTTCTAAGAGTTTAACCAAAACCTCGCGCCAGTTCTCCAGGGCAGATGGGAGGTCAAAATCGAGCACAATTGCCAGCTTCTTTTCGTCTTTGTTTTCGGCGGCGGCCGTAAGGTGCTTTGCTGCAACCAATAGATTGTTTTCACTGACTGACCAATTCGTTAGCGCAGAGAGGTAGCGATCACCAACCAAACTACGAAGTGTATCCAAGCTGCTAACCAAGAACAAACAGTTGTCCGAGAGGTCCTTGATCTCTTTCCAAAGTGAACGCGTGCCTCCAACCCGAATCTTTTCGGCCAATTTCTCACTTGCAGAGATCAGCTCGGGCAAGGCTTCGACCCAGCCCTCTGCCACCTGGAAGTGAATAATGGCTTTGTCCTCGGTCAAATACTCAAGAGTCTCAATTTCGCCTATGGACATGCCAGAAAATTTCTGTTCGTCATTTTCTGAAAATTCCAAACCGTTTACAATGAACTGACACACAACCCGGTCACAGGCTTGCAGATCCTTTTCGATATCAGCAAAAACTTTGTCCAGCTTGATTTCAGCCTTATAAAAGTCTCGCAACTCTGTACCTAGCACTTTGTATCTCTCCATATTTAACCCACTTGCCCCATCTCGTCCTTAAGGTGATAAATATTTAGCAGCTTCGCGAAGGCCTGCAACAGATCCCTCAAAGAGTTTAAATACTGAGGTTGCGGTAAGGCTACTATTCTATAGTGCTCGGCCAAGAACCAGTTCAAAAGTCCAGCTAGCTGCGGGACGGCCCGCGCCACAGCAGCAATGGCCTCAAGAGACCCGCGCATCGTTTCAGCGCTCCAAATGGACGGAGTCAATTTGTTGATTTTTAAATGCTCCTGGAGCAGATGAAGAATTTCAAAAAGCTTATCAACTCCTTCAACAATCTGCATCTCCTCACATATAGGAAAAGGTCCATCAAAATAAATTGCGTTCACCAGCTCCCAGCAAAAATCTTCACCTGCAGTGAGTTGCGCCGCAAATCGAGGAATCATATTCTGGGAATAAATAAGGTCTTCGCTCTTCTCATCTGCCAAAAAGGCGAGGACTCGGCCTGCCAACTCCTCACTACTGCAATCCTCAACAACCTTAGCTGGCAGCACAGCCGAGCCGCTTGCAATCGGACCTGTTTCCCAAAAACTAACCGACGTCGGCGAGATGCAAAGACATTTAGTCTTCGTAAATGCAGCCATGTGCATCGGAGCACTGTCGCCACCGATCAGCGCAACCGACTTTGTCAAAACAGCAAATGTCTGCGTCAGTGTTGTTTTACCAACCAAATCAATGACTCCATCCACAAGATCTGGATCTTGACCGCCACTGGCATGAAAGCAAATTTCTTGCGCCAGATGTTGCTCGTTGAAACTTCCGATAAGCACAACCTGTAGCGACGAATCTGATTTTAACAGAGAGCAAATCATGCGACCCAAGACAAGTGGCGATATCACTTTGTGGTTTTCGCTAGCACCCACATGAACTGTCAGAGTTCGCTTTGACCCTGCCGGCATCACTGGCACAAGATCCGGAAGAGTTGGCGGCGCAAAATCACTGTCTTGCAATTCCACGTCAAA
This sequence comes from uncultured Pseudobdellovibrionaceae bacterium, assembly GCA_964388665.1. Classification (GTDB taxonomy): domain Bacteria; phylum Bdellovibrionota; class Bdellovibrionia; order Bdellovibrionales; family Bdellovibrionaceae; genus CALCCV01. The sequence continues at coordinate 12,169 of CAYMBJ010000015.1, forward strand.
CAGAGCTGAAAAGAGATCCACCATGTGCACCCGATTGGGGCGCCCAATGCCCACCTGTGCAGTAAAGTAGGCGCTCACCTCTTCCGGAAAGTGCAGCATCTCGAGGCTTGCGCGAGTCCAACCACGAATCTGCGCGCCTTGCCCCTCAAGAGTCCATGCAAGGTGACTAGATACTTCACTAAAGCTGGCATTGATGACAATGTCATAACTTTGGCTCTGAAGCGATTCCAAAAAGCTCCCAACCCTATTCAAACTTTCGGCGAGCAACTCGCAGAGAGAGTCGGCACCCTCCACTACAAGTGGCTCTAAAAAAGCACGCGTCGGCAGATCAACAATTTTATCGACGACTTCTAGGCCTTCTAGTGCTCCCCGAAACCTCGAGCGGCAAAGAACATGAATCTCGGCGTCGGCGTACTTTCGCCTCAATGCTCTCAAGGCCGGCCAAGTCATATAGATATCACCCAAACGGGCCAACTGAATTACAAGAATTTTGCCATTAAAATTCAAGATTACCTCAGCTTCAAGCCGTTCAAGGTTTGCAAATTCAATGCTGGGGCTAAGGAAGGAATTTGCTCACGAATCATCTCCCTCAATAGGCGCATCTTTTTTTTCTTTGATAAATCTTCAACCGGATTTTGTTGCAATTCAGTTTCGATCTTCTCAATAAGGCGAAGCGTTTCCAGCAATTTCGTCTCTAGAGTTTGTGACATTTACTCCTCCAACGGTGTTGATCTGCGATAGACAATTTCGTATCGCTAAATGATTCTTTAAGAGCATTTCAAACAGATTCTCAATTTCGGACCACGGTCTTTGAGCTGTAAACTTTTCTGCCAATTCCAACCACCATGGCGTCATTGCTGCGCCCCGGGCCCAAATAGCAAAGCCAGCATTTAGTTCATAATTTTGTGTATTGATGGCAGTCTTCATAGCGCCAAGGCACAGATATTCAAACTCCATCTCCTCGGCAATGAGTTGCAAATCACGCATTTCAAAATTGCAGGTGATCTTTTTAAAACCCAAGGTCAGGGACTCTCGAAGATCACGACCCTCCAGCATTGAAGAAAATATATATTTCTTCAGCAAATTGTAGGCTCGGGGTCGAACAGTACCATCAATCTGATAGCCCATATGCCCTTCCGAAACACAGTCAAAACCGTAGTTGCGGTGATTTGCCTTCATGGCGCCGCTCAGTAAGTAGCGAATGGAGCGCAGAACCAGATCGTCAGAAAGCGCTAGACTGCAGTAGTGCTCGGGTTGAGCGCAAGGGTCTCGGTGCGCACACGGAAAGCACGGAACATGAGACTCTAATATCATGGCGCCGTCTTGCCAAGCTCCTGTCTTACGGCAGTCGGCACTGCCAACCGCAAACTCCAGAATCGGCGTACCACACGCAGTGGCAATGTGTTTAATTGCTGTATCGACTGTGAACAGCCACCGTGCAGCTTGCAGCTCCTTTTGCACCTCGGCCAAAGAGGCATTCATCACTTGGCCGCGAAACAGCTTGGTGTTGTCTTGCATATGCTGCGGACTAGAAAGCACAACGGATTCGATCTCTGGAAACTCTAAATTTAAAATTCGCACCCAGTTGGCAACACGGGTTTTATCGATTTGCTTTTTACTATCAGCACTGTCCAGCTGCCAGAGAATTCTCATCTTGCGGTTGCTAAACGTGGGCCTACTTAGGGGCGGCGGGGACAGATCTAATGACTTTGCCAGAAGCTCTATGTAATGAAAACCAATATCATAATCCTCAGAAAAGTGGCGATTAAAATATCGAATCCATGGGTTGTCTAAGCCAGCAAAAAGACCACCCTGAGAGCGTAGTCCTTTTTTGCGCAAGGCCGTCACACCCTCCATCATGTAGGCAGACAATTTGGTGTGTGTAAAATTATACGCCACCGCCCACTGGTGAGTGTTCAGAGTTTGCAAAAGCTCCGCGACTTTTTCGGTCGTAATAAAGAGAGGCGCCTTTGGGTCGTGAGCGTTTTCTTCAAAAACCGCCTTCGGAAAAAAGTGCCACCCATTGACTTCGGGTATGAGCTCTTGGCAGTGTTTAAACTCATCATGAATTAGAAAATGTATCTCTGCACGAGGGTACTTTTGCCGCAAGCTCTTAACCAAAAGGCGGTGTTGAAAGATATCACCCAGTCGTAGCAAAGACATACAAAGAATTTTCATCTGATTAGCTCCATAAGGCTTAGATGGGCCAGCCGCAGCTCGCCGCTATTGATCTCCAAATTCTGATGAACATCGTTAATTGTAAATTGAGACAGATCGAGACTTTCTAGCGGTACCAATGGCCTGACACCTGCTTTTAGGCAGTACTTTTTTAGAGACACCTGATGCCGCAAAGTTAGGTAAAGAAAAAGCTCACGAAAGGCACTCAAATGCTGAATCCACGAGCGCTGAAATGGCACCGTCAAGCGCAGTGGGAAGAGCTTTTCATCGATACCAGCATAATTATTCTGCTCCATGTTTTGATCTACCAGCACGACTTCAATCTTATCTGCATTTGGATTTGCAAATTGCTCCACCAATTGTGGGTCGAACTCGTAGACCACTATTTTTAATTTGGGCATGGCCTTAGCGAGTTCCAAAACATGATAGCCACCGCCCAAGCCTAATACATTGATCTGCTCTTCCAAGCCTCTACGAGAGGCAATCTCCCTTACCCACTGCGCGGCCTCTTCTGCTGGATCTTCAAAATCATGAAGCGCGCCAGAGAGAAAAAACGGAATCTTCTGACCCAACTGGTTCAATTTATACTCAATCAAGAGGCGACCTTTTCTTCTTGCCTTGAGGCAGGAACATCCATGGTTTCATGAATCGCCGTAAAAAGCGTTTGCCACTCTTTACTTTGTGGATTCAAAATGAAGTTTTTCAGGATCTCCAGAAGAGCCAAGTCATTGCGGCGAATTTCGCAGAGAAACTGCACAATAACCAGACTCATTTCGCTATCCTCAGAGTTCATATACAAGTAACTGTATATGCGCTCGCACAGTTCAGTTTTGCCAATTCCGGATCGACCCCATGAGCACAGCAAGTGCAATGCTGTGCGATTGCCAGAGTCCAAATCCAAAGCTCGTTTAAGATTTGCAACACCCAATTCATAATCGCCCAGTTTGAGATGAATCATAGCAATCCCAACCCATGCCTTCTCGGCAGTCTTGTCCAACTCAATGGCATGGTGAAAATAGCCGTGCGCCTGCCTGAAGTTTCCTTTTTGAAACTCAAGCGTACCTAGGCAGACAAAGATATTGGACTTGCGGCGATCAAGCAACAAAGCCTTGTGAAAATACTCCTCGGCACCATCAATATCTTTCACCTGCAAACAGCAAATGCCCATTTTTAAGAACAGATCAAAGTTGATGCGACAGTCTTCTCTTTGCAAAGACAAACTTTCAAAAAAGATGGCCAAAGCCTCTTCAAAGTTTTTGCGACGATACAGACAATAGCCCAAAGCGGTTGTTGTCGTAAATGAATTGGCTGTTTTATACAGATGTTGCCGAATCAGAAGTTCTTCTTCATTCTTCCCTGCCTTAGCGAGCAAATTCCCCAACCGCCAAAGAATCTGCTGATCATTGGGATAGCGACTAGCCGCAACCCGCATCAAATTGATCGCCAACATTCTGTCTCGACCATTATCAAGTAAAAATCCTGACCGCAGGTAGAACTCACGACCTTCGGGTTTGATCGGGCGACTTTTTACAGACTGATGACCTGTTTCAGGATGCAAAACATCCGACTGTAGTAGAGAAATCTCCACTTCTTCCTCCTCCATGAGAGTCAACGCAACGTGCACATTGAACACATCATGGAAGTCAGCAAAGAAAATGCCAGACACAGTTCATACGTCAAACGGAGCCAAACAGAGATGAGCACATTTGAATAAAATTTTGCAGTCATAGAATTGTCAGAGCCAAAGGCGAGACTAGTGCTTTGTCAGGAAAGTTTTTTCGTTGTTGCTTCGTCGTCGCGGTATTATTCATACAGCTTCCTCCTCACGTCTAGAAAAACTTCCCTGACAAAGCACTACGCGTGTTTGCAATTTTACTCATTAAGTCAAATTGCAAACACGCCCTAGCCTCAACTCGACACGCCCTAACGAAACCACATTTCAAATGGATAAAAGAATGCAAAATAGAGCAATGCCGACCAGAAAAAGGTTAAAAGTAGCGCCAACGAAAGAGAAAATGACAATTTCCATAAATTCGTGACATTCATCGCGCCTTTTTTTGCGTTCATTTTATTCAATAGTGATTGCGCAAGAAACACTCGTTGCGACAGTTCCATCTTATAAAAGTGCACCGCCACATTTGTGACATGTGCGTTTTTTCTTTCTAGCCTAGACACCAAGGCCAGACTCGCCATGGACTCACTGCCAGGAACACGAAACTGCACTTTGATCACCTCACCTAAACTCGGACAAAGATCTTGCGGTGCCGTAAAGGCCAGACCAGTCAAAGATACATTTTGTATCTCAGTTCCCTCTTCCCAAGGCTCTTGTCGTGGACCCGCCAAACGAATCAAAGAATCATCATCCGTATTGAGTATGTATCTCGGGAAGCGTTGGTGATATTTCGCAAGCGATTGTGGCATTGTTTCACTTATCGGCCTGCCCATTACTAAGTTGAGCCGGGAAAAACCAAGCACTGCCGAATTCATTCTTGAATAGTGGTTCGTTGGTCTGACTTAGCAAGCGTCTGGCTGGCTTTACATTTTTACTTTGTAAAAGGTAGAGTTTACATAACTACTTGAAAATATATAACTAACTCACATATCATAGCACCAATGCTTCTATTTACAGTGAAGCAAAGGAGTTCAGGTGAATCAACGCCCACAGATTGAAAGCTATATCGATCCCATCCAGTTCTTGCAGGACATGCTACTGTACCGAAAGTCCAGTGAGAGTGACTTTTCAGTGCTAAAGGCTACGAGAACACTCCGTCGAGTTTCCCCCACTTTGATTTCTCTTCTTATCAAACGAAAACGGCGACTGACTTTCGACAGAGTCGATGAGATCGCCAAGCTACTGGCGCTGCGGCCCTCAGAGAGAACCTACTTCAAGCAAGTTTTGATTCAGCCCGAGTCGCCAACTGCCACAGAAAATCATCGAGGCTCCAACCCCGCCAATGGCCGTAAAGAGGTTTCCTCTCAACTGCTTTCTGATTGGGTTAACCCCTATGTAAAGGACTGCTTTCAAATTGAAGCCATTCAAACTGAGCCGCGCCTCCTCTACAAGTTCTTAGCTCACATCGCCTCTCCTAAAAGAATCGACCATTCTCTGAAGTTCCTTATGCGCGAAGGCCATTTGCGCAAAATGATGGATGGGAGAATTGTCCCAGAAACGCAGCTAACAATCACCAACACCCCCATTCCATCAAAAAAGGTGAAACAATTTCACAAAGGGGCCCTAAAGATCGCCAGAGAGGGCTTAGATGTCTATGGCCCTGCAGAACGATTTGCAAATACACTCTTAATGCCACTCAATCCAAAAAATCACTCGCATTTGCTAGAAATGATCAGTGATTTTTCTCATCAGCTCCAAAGCTTTGCAGAAAACACGGTCGAAGATGGCGAGCGGCTTTACCAAGTCATACTTAATGTCAGCCCCACGGGCGGAGGAAATATATGAAACTCTTTATTTTATGGATGATGATTCTTGCGCCACCGGCGAGCTTTGGCTCAACCTTTGTCGGAAATGGTGGCAATGCAGGAGACATCGAGCTTCACATAAGCCTTCGCCAGATTCGTGATGCCTTAAGTAGCCTGAAGAAGGCCGAGGACCCCAAAGAAATTTGCACCTGCATTGCTGACCTTGAGGATCATCCCATCTGTGACACCCTTAAAGCCCTCAATAAAGAGCAGCAAAAGTATTGCAGCCAATTTATGAAGGACAACTCTGGACAAGTCCTAAAATATCTCGATTCAATCGATCGTCAAAAAGTGCAGTGGACTGATGAAAAGTTGCAAGTCCAAGAGCTGGGCAAGTCACTGCCAGTAGATGCCATTGCAAATCACTCCAGCCAAGAGATTGTCATTCAACGAGATAAGTTTTTGGGACTCAACGTGCATGAGCGTGAATACCTATTAGCCCATGAGCTCTTTCACCTTATTGAGACCAAAGAGGGATTTATAAATGATGAACAAAAAATTGGCCCATTCTCATCTCCTGTGGGCGGACGGCAGTTGCTCAATGCTGCCGCCGCTTCCATTGTCTTAACTAGCTACCGCGAAAATCTCTTTAATAAATATGGCAGCAAACTTTGGCGTTCGCAAAAGAGCAAGGCAAACTGGCTCAGTGTGGAGTTCGGAACAAGCGACCAATCCGAGGGAGACTCAAAGCTGTCCGTTGAAAAATTTACTATGTCAACGCTTAGCTATCGACGTGACATTTCTGACTGGGGCCTGGTGGGGAGGATGCGAACCGCGACAGGTGACCGCTCCGTTCTCAATCATGCAAAGAGCTCTGAAACCTCTACGGCTTTCGGCCTCGGTGTGAGCCGTAGACTGCATTTGAGCTCTGACCCTCTGACCTTTTTTGGACAGTCGCATTTTATTTTTCAAGCACTCATTGAACGAATCCAGGCCCAGTACCAGATTCATGATCAGGCGATATCTCTAAGCGACAGCGCCGAGGGATGGGGCGGGAGCCTGAGCTGCAGTTATTTCATGCCTATTGTAAAGGGCTTTTGGGTTTCACTGGGGTTGGGGTATAACCAACACAACTACGAATACTCATCATTAAAACCTGGATTTTCCTTATCTGAGGAAAAGAAACAGACAATGATCAGTTTGGGGGCGAACTATGGATTTTAGAGCATTTTTTATTGGCCGCGCGGGTTTTAAGAAACCCATGAGATCGCTGTGTGGAGCACTGGTTTGCACTGCACTTTTACAAGTTGCCTGCACAGAAGCTCCAAATGGAGAGCCCGATGAGGAAATCATCGGCGTACGGCTACAAAACATTTCATCTCTCAATCTTGTTAACGGCGAGGAACCTCAAAATCTAGCGCTCTTTGACGAGACCATCCGCAAGGTGCATTGGTTTGATCTCGCAAAAATGAAGCATCTTCGTGCCTTTGGAGTTCAGTTTCCCGAGTCTCCACACTATGTCCTGCAAAAAGACAATGGGTATGTGATAGACATCACCCAAAAGGGCTTGGCGGTGTACTCAATTCAAGGCCTTGTTAAAATGAACCCCATCCGCATGCAGGGAAAACCTCTTTCCGCAGCCTTTCGCGAAGACCTCGGCTGGCTCGTTCTTTATGATGACACCAACTCTATCGGCATTTTGAAAATAGATAACAACGGAGAGATTGAAGGCTCGTGGATCGGAGGACCCATATTGGGCGATGGATATTCTGTTGCAGCTGGCGATATCAACGCCCAAGGCACTCTGGTGCTCTCGCTGCGATCAGAAAAAAGTACCAACGGAGATCGCCTTGCACTGGTAGATCTTGAAGCGACGATTGCAAGCTCACAATGGCAGTACACTAGCATAGACGATCTGGGATTTGAGAGAATTCGCTGGCTCGCCCCGATCCCAGGAACCTCTGACCAGATTTTGGTGCGATCCGAGGGGCAGATCGCAGCCCTTGATCTGAGCTCAAAATCAGTTATCAGCTCCTTAGATACGGATGGATATCAGGTCGAAAAATACTCCAAAGCCTATGATCCTCACGTGATTCTTAGAAAGCTTGGTTCATCGAGTCGCGATGACTACAAAGCGCTTACCGATGAAATAAAAATTGTTCGCTTCGACAATAATGAAGTTGCAGGACTGAGCTTAACAAAACGGCCGCGCTATATTGTATCCTCTCATCTTGATCTCAAGCGCAATCAGTGGACCTACATTGATCGCAAAGATGCACCTTATGATCCCTTCGCCGACAAAAATGAGCAAAAACAGACCCGCACTCTTGTGCGCCACGAATTCAAATCCTTGGGCACACAGCAATCAATTCCTATTAGTGATGGTGTTCAGGTCGAGCTTTCGCCAAAATTCTTGTTTTCGCTACATGCCTCCGATCTGGGCTATGCCACTCGAATCAATATTGAAACAGAAGAGATGGCCGTCGATAAGGCCTTCAACTTGGGAGAGTTCTAGAATTTGTTGAAGTGACGAGCTTTGAGTTTGCGCGTTGCTCTGCTGATAGCTCAACAGAGGTACGAGTCTTGCTTGTCTTGATACATAGGACGCCAGAAGACTCGCAATGCGGTCTGCATTGGGGGGGCATTTTTGAGACAGGTTCTATTGCTGAGGAGGCCACAACGTGCTAAGAACAAAGAGAAAATCAACAAATACAAAATCCAAAAAACCGGCTGCTTCCAGATCAAAGACCAAGACAGTCAAAAGAAAAAAAATCTCGTCGACTCGGGAAAAATTGGACGCGGCAACGCCTTTGTCCACTAAACCTGTCAAAAAGTCAGCAACCAAGCGCAAGACAGAGGTTAAGCGCACACCGAATATTGATCCCTCCTCTCGCAAAAGAGTGGCTAGCGGAAGAGCTCCCGGGCACAGAAAGATTCGTCTGGAGAAAAATTTTGACAACCCAACGGGGTCCAAAGTTAAGATTCAAGGCTCTGCACTAGACAATATGTCTGCCGAGGAGCGCGTGAAACGCTCGGTGGGAGTGAAAATCAATAGCAAATAGGCAGTAGATACTGATACAAATTATGGCCGAATTTGATGAGACCGAAGCCCGTACAATTGAATCGCACTATCTCTGTTATCTAGAAAAGGTTCATGAAATTCCGTTGCCGTTTGCAGATCAAGACTTTGCTGCAGTCGTCATGACCTCGGGTTTTCAGAAATTTATAAGCTCTGATCCCGCTATCAAAACAGACGGCGAGATAAATATCTCTGAGCAAATTCAAAAGCAACCTCACTGCCAATTTGCAACTCTGGTGCTGTCTGATTCCGTGTGGCTGGAATTCGCTTACCAAATTCTGCGCATTGAAGGCAAGAAGGTGCTTCTAGCCCAACTTGTAATGCCGGTGATTTGGGATCTCAGTGCCGCTGTACTGATTCATCAAATCCAATTGCTATCACCAAGTGCTTTGTTGATGATGGGACAGGGTAAAGACTCCATCATCCTTGAAGCAGGCGCACTGATCAAGGCAGCGTCAATGTGTGGATTTAACTCCGAAGGAATGTCCATTCCGACCAATGCGCCGATTTCAGATTTAAATATTGTCACGGCTGAAACCAAAATGCAGCCACAGGAGTTGGGCTTGCCACTAAAGCTCCGCCACCTCTCCGCAAAAACAATCTCACTTGCCAATGAGCTCAACTACCCCATTCAGGTCCCCACTGCGGCCCGTCCAGAGAATACCTACATTTGTAATCAGGTCAGCGCCGCCATTGCAATGGCCGATCAATTTGCCAAAACAAACTCCGAAAATTCGTTATCTTTTGCCAATGGAAAAATTTGCGTTAAAGTCGATGCGCAGACTTGGTCATTAAAAAACTATGGCTTTCTGCACCTGCCCAAACTCAATTATACCGACTTCAAAAATCAATCAAAGTGGTTTCAGCTGTACAATTCCCTCGTCGTTGATATCGGAAAATGAGGGAGTGTTTGCAATTTGACTTTATGATTAAAATTGCAAACATGCCATAGCAATAATTTTCAGCCAGTGGTCACTCGTCGAGTTCAATGACCTGCACTCCCGCCTGATCCAGATTTTCTGTTCGTCCCACAAACCCAATCGCACCCTCGGTATTTGCTACATAGTCTATCATCTCCTTTGACGAAGAAAACTTTCGCGGCGGCAGGGCCTTACCTGCAAAGAGCTTGCGTCGCCATAGCTGCAGGTAACCTTGGACATTCATAGAGGTCACATAAGTTAAGAAATCTTTAGTCAAAGGATCCTCATCCTCCAACCGCGCCATTCGGATTCGCTCGCCGCTGCCCCAAAACGAGCGATTTCCCAAATAGATCTCGCGCACTTGACTGATCTCCAATTTGGTTTCGCCGGGACTCTTGTTTGCAATCACAGCAAAGGAGGCTGCTGAACTTTGAGAGGTCAAAATAAAAGTAAGTCCTACGCCCAAAACAAACTTATAAGGGATTTGCATCAATGTCTCCTCAAAAAACTCAATTTCTTCTGCTCATGAGAGGCCCGGCCATTCCATCTAAACTTAGGAACTCTGTCAAAGCATTATGCCACTGTGAGAAGGAACAACAACTATTGACGTGCCAGTTGAAACTCTTCACTATAAAGTCATGAAAAAATACTCGCTTATTTTTGGTATGGTTTTTCTTTGCTCCTACGCAAAATCTGACGACAGCAATCTCAAATGGAATGGATTTTTCACCCTAGGGGGTGCAAAAACAAATCAGAAGTTGTCATTTGACGATGGGGTGGGTCCCCAATTCAATTATTCCTCGCTGAGCAAATTTGGAATCACGGGAACTTCCGAAATTGAAAATGACCTGGAAGCCATGTTTCAGATTGTGGCCAGGGGCGACAGGAGTCCTAATTTTAATTCCGCAGTGGATTTTGCTTTGATAAATTGGCGATTGGGAAATAGCTCAAAGTTTTCTATAGGCAGACAGAGAATTGGTACATGGCTTATTTCCGACTACATCAATGTAGGTAGCCTTTATCCTTGGGTCAGACCGCCTCTGGAAGTTTACTCTCTCAATCCATTGACCTCAGCAAATGGATTGAGTTGGACTGGAAACTGGCTAGTGGGCGCCGGAGAAATCCTTTTTGAAACCGATGTCATTGGTGGCAGCACAGAGTTCAACCTAAGTCCTACGACTCGGGTAAAGACGAACAAGGATCTTGAAGGCTGGGGTGCGAGCCTTGCTTATAACCAGGGAGCCTTTTCGGCTAGAGTTGGCGCAATACGAGCAAGAGTGAGTGTTACTTATGATCAACAGATCGCTTTGTCTAATGTAGGAATTCCAGCTCCGGGATTGAATGTCGTGGCACCGGTGAATTTGGATTTTGGTTATATTGACTTTCAAAGCATTGGCGCCCGCTATGATGATGGTGACTACGCCGCATATTTTGAATACGCCAATCAATCAGCTGAGCGAATAGTCAAACGTCGTGCGGGAACCTACCTGACTCTTGGAAAGTATTTGTTTAGCGAAAAATTGGGAGTGTTTCTGACCCAGTCTTATCTTCTCGCTGGCGACTTCGACAATGATTACAGTATAGATTTGAGCCCGGGCGTGCCACTTTTTCCCATTGACTCTCGACAGAGCACCCAATCGATAACCTTTGTGTATAAAATGCGTAAGTCATTGGACGTCAAACTTGAGTTTTCTGAAACCAGCTTTCCGGACGAAGCCTTTGCAATGGGAAATCCCACCGGAACGATACAGACACCAAATGATCCCAACGGTTTTAATAAGGTTCAAACGGTTGCGTTTGCTTTTGATTCAAGTTTCTAAAAACGTCTCAATTTGATTCGCATCATCAGAGAGCTTAAGTCAATTTCCCTAATATAATAATTTTCTTTGGTCCGATTGGCTGTTGAATTCATTCACAATACCGAAAAGATGGTAGTGAAGAAGATTGATGCCAAAAACCAGTTTCCGGTAAAGCTAACGCTCTTTGCATTGATAATGACCCTATCTCTTTTTGGATTGGTTTTTTATCAAATCTGGAACTCGAAGCAAGAAATGAGTAAGATTTATCGTGAGCAGTTTCCCAGTCTGCTGGACATCGCAAGTCTCTTGAGAATTGGAGACTCTCTCAACAAAGACCTTGAAATTGACATTCTCAAGAAGAACTCCAGCCAGATTGGCGATCGTGAACAAGCATTAAATGTACTCGTTGACTCCATCGCACAACTAAATATTCTGCCCTCCCAGAGCGGCAAATTTAAGGTTGACGCAGAGAACATTGTTCTACAAGTTCAAGAGGAGTTTCGCCAGCTGCAAATAGAAATTCAAAACAAAAATTGGGTGAAGGCGCAGAGCCGGTATCAAGGCTCGTGGGACGAGGCGACCGCGAATTTGCACCAAAAGCTAAGCTCTTACGCTGAAGAACTCGCACTAGAGAATGAACAGCGCCTTGCAGAAACTTCGTTGCAGATGAAGCTAGGTATTGCACTCGTTAGCTTTGTCTTTCTGTTGCTACTTTCGATCTGGGCCCTGACATACGTACTTTTTAGGCGAAACCTTTTGCAAAGGCAGGAGGCTGAGCATGCACTTGAGGAGCAAAGACTCATTTCAAACCACACCTCAAAATTGGCATCAATGGGCGAAATTGCCGGAGGAATCGCCCATGAAATTAACAATCCCTTGTTTATCATTTTAGGGACCTGCTATAACCTCAGATCACTGCTAAAAGCCAATCCCCAGTTGGATAGTGAAAGCATTGTCCCTTTCGTTAAAAAGATAAATGAAACAGCTGACCGAATTGCAAAAATTGTTGCCGCACTCAGATCCCTTTCACGTGAAGGCTCTCGGGATCCTTTCGTCAATGTCGCCGCTGACAGAGTCATTGATAATATTTTAGCCTTAAGTAAAGAGCGCTTTAAGGAAAAAGACATCAAGTTGACTGTCGAATCCGAACTCACAGAGGGCCTCTTCTGTCGACAGGCGCAGATCGAACAAATACTTTTGAATCTCGTTAACAATGCCTTTGATGCCGTGGAGAATCACCCGCAAGCCTGGGTACGACTCGAGCTGAAGAGATCGGCAGACTGGATTGAGTTTCGGGTGCTTGATTCAGGCAATGGCATAGACAAAGAAATCGCCACCAAAATCATGAATCCGTTTTTTACCACCAAGGATGTGGGTCGCGGTACCGGCCTGGGGCTGAGCATTTCGTTGCGTCTTGCCCGAGATCACGGAGGAGACCTCCGCTACGATGCCACCTCAAAAAATACCTGCTTTGTTTTGACCTTGCCTGCAAAGAAAGGGGACTCTTCGACTGAAAACGACTCAGTCGAAAATACCTCATCACCTGCAGCTTCGGTTGCCAAAGCCGCATAGATGAACCACCTCTTCAAGAGGCGCCTGTATCTGAGTTTTTCAGGAGCCTGCTAATTGTGACAAAGAGCAGAGTTGATCTTTAACTGGGCTAAGATATCTTCTACTAATTCACGCTCATGCCTGTCTTTAGATTTTGCAACGTCAACATTTCCGCTTTTAAGATTTAAGACCATAGTGTATGCGGTTTTAAATTCTTTCTTTTCGCCACCGCTAGCCAGAATCCCATAAAGGATATCTGACAAGATACATGCACTATTATCAGACCTTGAATTTAAGAATTCCCTTCTTGCCGACTTCAAAACCTCTTCACCGGCCAGACCGCCGCCAACGGCTACAAAATTGCTATCTTCTATAGCTCCGCAAAATTCGTTTCTTTCGTGGCAGCCACGATCACCGATGGTATAAAATAGGCTCCCGTCCCTTGTCGCCAGCACAAAGCGCCTTCGTGAAACTTGAAAATAGTCTTTAATTTGATTCAAAAGCTCTTCAGCAGATCCCTTATACCCTGAGATGATATTCGAGTCGGTTCTCAACATCGCATAGCCGCCAACGCCCAAGATAAATCGATCATTTTGGATGTATCCGAGTTCACGCCCAGTTCCCCAAATAGGCCCACTGGATAGTCCGGACACCACCGCTTCATCTGTTTGCCGGTTTACAAACCCGAACCAGATGGTTGCGAAACTTGAAAGAGGAAAAACAACTGCGAAAAATATTATAGAGATGAAATTCATGTCCGATTATTGTTTTATGGGCAAATTAAAGCAATAGTTTGGCTGTCGTTTTGTAGTATAGAAAGGTTTGATTTAGAGTTCGACAGCAGATAAAAATTACACTTCTTGATTAACCTATAAGCGAACAGATTTTCCTTTTTCAGGAGCCTGTTAGATAGGTCACCATTCTCCCAAGCGGATCACTTCAGTCGTTAGCGCAACCTGTGTATTTTCCATGACAACTTTCTGTACATGCACGATCACATCAGAAATGTCGACCGCTGTTGCCGTCCCCGTATTGACAATAAAGTTTGCATGCTTTGTGGAGACCTGTGCGCCGCCAATTTGAAAACCCTTGAGCCCGCAAGAGTCAATGAGCTGAGCTGCTTTGTGACCGGGGGGATTTACAAATACCGATCCACAACTGGGCATGTCCAAGGGTTGTTTTTGCAACCGTATACGATTGGCCTGTCGAACAATTTCGATCACACTATTGTTTTCTCGATTAGGACACTTCAGGCCCACCATGGAAATAATGCCTGGCCGCCATCCTTCGCAATGACGATAGCTCCAGGTCAGTTCGCGGTGAGCATAGCGACGAGTCTTAAAAGGCGGCTCCAGAGAAATCACGTCAATCCAATCGACGATCTCGGTAAATTCGCGAGGCTGAATCGCCTCACTCACACCTGCGTTCATGACCACGCCGCCACCGACATCACCAGGGATGCCCGCCAAGAAAATAGCTGGATCAAGCTTACGCTTTAAATAGAACTTCAGAATTTCAGATTTTGAAGTGCCTGCCTTGACCGCCACTTCGTAAAACTCACCATCCTGAATGCTAATGAACCCAGAGTATTGCCTAAGGTTGATAACAAGCCCTGAAATCCCCTTATCCGCCACCAATACATTGCTGCCACCACTCAACACTGTAACTTTCAGCTTATGTGAATGTGCGTACTCAAGAACAAAGCGGATATCATTCTCAGACTCTGGAAAACAAATGTGCTCAGCTGCACCGCCCACCAACCAAGTATTGAGCTGTCGTAATGGATATTTTTCGATGATCTCTCTGGCCATGCTTTTACGACCTATTCAGGTTGGGCAACAATGATGGCGTCAGTGATTTCGGTCAAATCAATGGCGGTTTTATAGATATCTCCAGCACCCAAAAAGACGGCCACCTCGTACTGTTCCTCATCGATCATTTTCGAAATAGTGCCAGCAAAATCTTCGGACCTCGGCACATAAACGCAGTTATCGTGAATCATTTCTGCAGCCATGCGTTCGGCAGAGATACCATCGATGGCCAACTCCCCAGCAGAATAGATATCGGTAATAACAACACCTGACGCCAAACCGAAGGCCTGCATGAATTCCGACCAACAGTGAGCTGTGCGTGAGTAGCGATGGGGTTGAAAGACGGCCAAGATTTTTTGATCTGGAAATTTTTCGCGAAACGCCTGCAAAGTGGCGCGAATCTCCGTGGGATGGTGCCCGTAATCATCATAAATTTTTGCGCCTGCAGCCGTCTGGCCACGAAATTGAAAGCGTCTATCAACACCCGAGAAGCTCTTTAAACCGAGTGCTGCAACTTCTGAAGAGATACCAGCAAAGCGACCCGCCAAGAATGCGGCCAGCGCATTGAGAGCGTTGTGCTGACCTGGCACCGAGAGTTCAAAGGCGCCAATTTTTTCGATGCTTTCATCAGTTCGACTGCGTGCAAACACCTCATATAGACCTAGCTTACCGCGAATAAAAAAATCATTCTTGGTATCAAAACCATAGTAGCTCACACGCTTGGGGTAATGTTCAAAAACCTGTCGAATCGACTGATCATCACCACAAGCGATCAAGTGGCCATAAAACGGCAAGCGCAGCGCAAACTCGTAATAAGATCTTTGCAGATTTTCGAAGGTCTTATAATAATCCATGTGATCGGAATCAATATTGGTGATGATGGCAATCTCAGGAGAGAGGCGATGAAAACTGCCGTCGCTTTCGTCGGCTTCAGCCAATACCCAATCTCCCGTTCCCAATTTTGCCGTAGAATTTATAAAATTCAACCGCGCTCCTACAAAGACCGTAGGATTTAAATCTGCTGCCGCAAATATCGAAGATACAAAGGATGTGGTGGTGGTTTTGCCGTGAGTCCCAGCGATGGCCACGCCACGCTTGAGCCGCATCACCTCTGCCAGCGCCTCTGCTCTTTGAATGAGTGGAATTCCACGACGCTTGGCTTCGGCCATTTCAGGATTGAGCATAGAAATGGCGCTTGAATACACCAAGACGTCTGCATTTCCCAAATTTTCTTGATGATGCCCTCTGAAGATCTTTATGCCCATCAGGGCTAGGCGGTGGGTGTTCACATTTTCATTGAGGTCGCTTCCAGAAACCACAGCGCCCATAGCATGGAGAAGCTCAGCCACGCCACACATACCAATCCCGCCAATTCCCACAAAGTGGAAATGACTCTTCGGCGCTCTCACCGTTTCGCCCCCGCAGGTGTGTCCTGCGGCGCTTCTGACGACGACTCAAGAGAAGATTCAATATTTAATACAACACCAAACAACAAACAAAAACTCACCAACGAACTTCCACCATAACTTAAAAAGGGCAAGGTCAAGCCTTTGGTCGGCAACATGCCGAGGACGACGCCCATATTAATAAAAACCGAAATAGCAAAATAAATGGACGCAGACAAACAGTAAACTCTTTGCCACAAATTTTGCGTCCTCACACTCAATGACAAACACCGGTATGTCAAATACCCATACAAACTCAGTAACACCACAAAGCCAACAAAACCCCACTCCTCGCCAAAGACAGCCAGTGTGAAATCTGTGTGAGCTTCTGGAAGAAAAAACAATTTCCCTTGGCCCTGTCCGAGCCCTGTGCCAAAAATGCCCCCCGAGTGAAAGGTCAACATGCTCTGAATCGACTGAAATCCCTTTTGCTCTGGGTCTGACCAGGGATCAAAGAAAGCCATCACCCGATCGCGGCGATAGGGAACTCTCATCACCAAAAAGTAGAAGAGCACTCCCATCAGTGAACCCAAAAGTGTGATCAACTTTGTCGACAAACCAAATGCAAACAGCACTCCAAAACCAATCAGAGACAAAATGGCAATGCTGCCGAAGTCTGGTTGCCTGTGCAGAAGAAAAAACGGTATCAGCAGCACCAATAAAATGACAATGACAGGAACCTTCTTAAGCCACAGACTTTGCCTGACGAACAAGCTACTTACGAACAGGCAAAAACTGACCTTCATCATTTCGCTCGGTTCAAAGCGAAAGCCGCCTGGCATGCTTAGCCAGCGGTGCGCCCCACCCACCTTTACACCAATCCCAGGAATCAATGTCAGCACCAAAAACAGAATTCCAAGGGGCCAAAGCAAAAAACTCCAACGCTCTATAGCGCGAAGGGGAATCTTGGCGCCAGCAACCATTAGAGCTACGCCCACCAATGTAAACAACAGCTGCTTTTTTAAAAAATAGAAGCCGTCTTGATAGGTTTCGGAAGCGAATATAAAACTGGCCGAAAAGATTTGAATCAGGCCAATTCCCATCAAAACAATGAGTACCAATAATGTCGGAGACAGGCGGATGTTTTTCATGTTGAAAACAACTTCTCGTTATTGATCAAGATTTAGGATTTTATCGGACGCCTTGTCGTCACTTGCTGCCGCTGCAGGTGCGCTGCCAGAATTTCCTGAATTACCAGTAGACTTAGTGGAGCTGCGCCTGGAGTTGCTAGAGCTAAAGCCGGCGGGATTGCTACCACAACAGAACAGCACTCCTTGATTGTTTTTGTCGGTGCGGTATTCAGTGAGACTGAAGCTTTGCTTCATATCGCATTTTTTGCTGACCTGGAGGCTGAGCTCAACTTCGACATCTGGATACTCAACTCCTGAGACAAAATTGCAATAGCCGCCACCCTGTGCTGCGGCCTTGTCTCGCTCTGCTGAGCGCTGTGGTGAAACCCGCCCCCCACAGGCGCTCAATAGTATTGAGAGAGTCGCCACCCAGCAGATCGATTTTACTGCTGCAGTTGAATTAGTTTTGGCAAAAAAGTACGCTGGTAAAATTGGCATCATGATCATTCTCCTCATGCAAAACGAATCGCGGCCAATTCAAACTGTTTAAGAGGATCCAAACTCTATCTGAATTTTTTCACGATATCTCTGTAATAATCGCCTCTCTCTTCATAGCTGTCAAACATGTCAAAGCTTGGACAGCCCGGAGACATCAAAACCGTGTCACCAATCCTAGACCTTTGATAAGCAATGTAAATGGCCTCTTCAAACGTCCCAATCAAAAATGTCTCTGTTAGCTCTCCGATTTCACGGTTGATACGCTCTTTGGCCTCGCCAACCAAAATCAATGTCTTCACTTTTTTGCGAATGACATTCTCCAGTGGCTTAAAGGTACAGTCGGTGTCTTTACCTCCGCAAATCAAGATGATATTTTCGTCGACCAAATCCAAAGCTCGCAAAACCGCATGAACATTGGTGGCCTTTGAATCATTAAAAAACTGAACGCCACCCACTTTTCGCACATACTCAAGCCGATGAGGCAATTGCCCGAACTCAACCATGACTCTTTGGATGGCATCATGCTTGGCACCATGTTCTCGCGCGGTCAGAATTGCAGCCATTATGTTCTCAACACTGTGGCGACCTCGCATACGCATATCTTTGATAGAGTAGGTCTCAATCTCTGGACCCGTGCGGACCTTGATCTCATCACCGATATTAACAGCACCACCAATGTTCATGATCTGCGGCTCCAAAACCGCTTTTCTTGAAAAATAAAAAATCTTACCACGCTGAACAGCTGGGTCTCTGGCCAACTCCACCACCGCATGATCATCGGCATTTAAAATTGAGGTCGTGGCCTGATTGGTGTTGCGAAAAATCTTGCGCTTGGCATTGATGTACTCTTCCATGTGGTTGTATCGGTCTTTGTGATTTTCTGCCAAATTAGTGAAGACGACATTTTGAGGATTAAAGTTCTCACAGTGCTCAAGCATAAACGCCGACACCTCAGCAATGACCACCTGAGATTTTTCTTCTTGCCGAAGGTACTCAACAAAAGGCTTGTCATTGGAACCGCCCACCCAGGTCTTGATATCGCTGGCATTTAGAAAGGACTGAATCAATTTTGCCACAGTGGTTTTGCCGTTGGTGCCCGTGACACCAATGATGGGCTCTTTAACAAAATTGCTAGAGAACTCAAACTCACCAGTGATTTTGATTCCTTGTCCGCGGGCATAATCAAAAATCTTCAACTTAGAAGGGACACCCGGGCTTAAGATCACCAGGTCCTGTTGCAGAAAGGTTTTTGGCGAGTGTCCACCCAAATCAAACTTAATGGGCAGCCCATCGAGCTGCTCTATTTGCGCCGAAAGCTCCGGTTTGGACTTGTGGTCTGTAACCGTAACCTGCGCCCCTTGCGTAGTTAAAAAGTGACACAGAGACACTCCGGTCTTCCCGAGGCCCACAACCAAAATGCGCTTATCTTTTAGTTCCGAAAGTTCTTTATACATCGCTTTCCTCTCTCACATTTCTCACATTCATTTTTCAATAATCAAAATTTTTCTAGCGTAATTTCAAGGTCGACAAACTGAGCACTGCCAGTAAAATAGAAATGATCCAAAACCGCACAATAATTTTTGTTTCTGTTAAGCCATTGAGTTCGTAGTGATGATGGAGCGGCGCCATCTTAAAAACACGCTTTCCTGTAAGCTTAAATGATGCCACTTGAGTTATAACCGACAAAGCCTCGGCGACAAAAACTCCGCCCAAAATCAACATGGTCAGCTCATTCTTTGTAAAGACCGCCATGACGCCCAAAAAACCACCCAAACTGAGTGAACCCACGTCACCCATAAAAACTTGGGCGGGATAGGTATTGAACCACAAAAAGCCCAATCCAGCTGCCACCACCGTCGCCGCGATGGGCGCCAACTCGCCAGAACCAGCGACGCCAGGAATTTGCAAATAGGAAGCTATCGAAGCATGACCAGCCACATAGGCAAAGAGCCCAAGCGTTGCCGCCGCAATGATCACCGGAACAATCGCCAGGCCATCAAGTCCATCTGTTAAATTAACGGCATTGGCAGTTCCAACAATGACCAACGCACCAAAAATTGGATAGCCGTAGCCAAGCTCTAGCGTGAAATTTTTTAAAAAAGGAAAATGAAGCACCGTCGAAAACTCATGAAAATGCACCAAATAATATAGGACCAAGAGCGAAATCGCAAACTCACCAAACAAGCGAAGTCGGCCAGATAGACCTTTTGAGTTTTTTTTTGAAACTTTCAAATAGTCATCAATGTAGCCAATGAACCCAAATAGCCAGGTGACAAGCAGCACTCCCCAAACAAAGGGGTTGTACATATCCACCCACAGCAAGCATGGAAACAAGGTCGAGAGCAAAATCAGCCCACCACCCATCGTTGGCGTTCCGGACTTCTTTTGATGGGTCTGCGGCCCATCAAGACGAATGCTCTGGCCAAAGTGCTTTTCCTTGAGCTTACGAATGAAGTAGGGACCCCACATCCAACACAGCACAAAGGCCGTAAAAAAGCTGATAAATGTTCGAACTGTGAGATAGCGAAAAACATTGAGAGGCGAAAATTCATTCGCGAGGGAATATAGCCATTGGTATAACATAGATAGCTAGACCTAACACAGTCAGATCTGAAGTTGCAAGAGCAATTTTATAACTTATTAGTATCACTAATTTAAATCAAAATTCAACTTTCCACTTAACTGCTTACACAATTGACTGCCAGCCCTTATGCGATTACCCTCTATCGATGATTAACTATGACTTTTCAGAGAATTTGCCCGCAGCGGTCGCTAAGTTAAAAAATGATTGTGATTGGGTTGGCCTCAGAGGCTATTCAGAAAAATCGCAGTACATTGCCGTCAAAAATGAAAAGTTTGATTTTCATAAAGAGCGTTTGGACAAAGGGCTCATGGTCGAAGTTCTTTATGATGGGCACTTTGGCTATGCCGGCACAGCGGATTTATCTTTTGCGGGCATTCAGCGAGCATTTTTGGTAGCCAAGACCCAAGCAGCAAGATTTGCCAACTTGGCGCTAACAAAATTTTCTGCAAATGAAGTTCGTCCTAAAGTCACCGGCGCTTACTCCAGCCCTAAGCAGGAAAGTTTTGATTCTCTGGGACTTGCCGAAGCCGTCAGTCGCCTCATTAAGATCAGCGACAGTATGAATGTTGGTAGCGAGATTCTGGTGAGGTCAGCAAAATTGATGTGGCTGGACACAGACATCACTTTGGTTTCCTCGTCGGGAACAGAAGTCCACCAGGATTTTAGCATGATGATGACGGACTTCAATGCCACCGCCAAACGCGGCTCCGAGGTGCAGGTTCGCTCAGACAAGGGCGGCCTGGCCCGCTGTTATCAAACCGGTATCGAAGATTTTGATCTGAATATCATTTTGCCGCGGACTGAGATCATAGGCAAAGAGGCCGTTGAGCTTTTGGGCGCAGAAAATTGCCCGAGCGGCAAATTCGATGTGATTCTGGCGCCGGATCAAATGATGTTGCAAATTCATGAATCCATTGGACACCCCTTAGAATTGGATCGCATTTTGGGTGATGAAAGAAATTATGCCGGTTGGAGCTTTGTCACTCTAGAGGACATTGGCAAACTTCAGTATGGCAGCCCTCTGATGAATGTGGTTTATGATCCCACGCAAGCAAAGCAATTGGCCTCCTTTGGATTTGATGATGGTGGAGATCCTGCAACCCTTGAGTATTTGATCAAAGAAGGAAAATTGGTGCGTGGTTTGGGCGGACGCGAAAGCCAGAGCCGCTCTGGCCGCCCCGGTGTTGCTAACTTTCGTTCATCGGGATGGAATCGCGTTCCAATAGATCGCATGGGCAATATCAATTTGGTGCCTGGAGGCAAATCGCTTCAGGACATGATCAGCAATATGGAAAAAGGCATCATTATGCACTCCAATAAATCCTGGTCAATCGACGATTACCGCCGAAAATTTCAATTCAGCTGTGAATATGCGCAAATGGTTGAGCAAGGTAAAATCACAAAAACTTTAAAGAATCCAAATTATCGTGGTGAAACACTTTCTTTTTGGGGATCTCTGGCGGGAGTCGGCAATGAATCCGAGACTTTTGGTACGCCATTTTGTGGCAAGGGTGAGCCGGGACAGGGCATTCGCGTGGGTCACGCCTCGCCCTATTGCCAATTTAGTAAACTCCAAGTCTTTGGCGGTGATGTATGAATCATGAGGCGATAAAGAAATTGCAAAATTGGCCACGTGAAGTCGAAAATTATTGGAATCGCTTTTGTCAGAATCTATTCTCACAGCTTCGTCCCGAAGAAGGTCTGACACTCTCTTTGTCTGGTGAGAACACTTTGTATGTTCGCGCCAATAATGCCAAGATCAGACAAAACTCACAAGTGGAGCAACTTTCTGTCAGCTTGATATTAAAACAGGATCAAAAAGCAGCAACGCTTATGTACCCCTTGACCCTTAACGAAGCCATCGACTTTCCAGCCTACAAAGAAATTCTAGCATCGGCTCGAAAGAATCTGCAAAATTTGCCCGTCGATCCCTTTTTCTTGCCATTAAATGAGGGCGATACGAGTCACTTTTCTTCGCCCTCAAAGATTGACGACCCCTTGGCGCTCGTTGAAACAGCTCTGCAACTGGCAAAAGGTTTGGACTTTGTGGGATTTTTTGCCTTCGGCGAGAAAGTCATAGCCACGCAAAACAGCAAAGGCCTCAGTCATTGGTACGCCAATCACTCGTTTTTTATTGATTACTCCATATATGACGGCCCCAAAGCGGCAAAGGGTGTGTACTCTGGCTCTGAGTTCTCCAAGGAGCAGTGGCAGGCCAAACTCGTCGAAGCGCAAACCCACCTCAAATCTTTGCTTCTTCCGCAGGTCATTTTGAAGCCGGGCTCCTTCCGTGCCTATCTTTCACCTCATGCTGTGGCGGAAATCGTACAGCTCACGGAATGGGAAGCTTGGAGCTACCAAGCCTATCGGCAGGGTTCGAGTGCTTTTCGCAAATGGCACTCCGAGGGTCTGCAGCTCTCGCCCCAATTGGAGATCGTGGAAAATTTTCGTTTGGGTTTAAATCCTCGCTTTAACGAAACTGGCGAGATCGCACCCGAGTCCATACACCTTGTACGAGCGGGCCGATTTGAAAATTTTCTTACCAACAATCGCAGCGCCAAAGAGTTTAGTGCCACTAGCAATTTTGCCAATGCAATGGAATCTCCGCGAAGTTTAGAGATTCTGCCCGGAACTCTGCAGAACTCACAAATTTTGGCTACCTTACAGACTGGCGTGTACCTTTCACAGTTGCACTACACCAATTGGAGCGATCGTCAGAGTGCCAAAGTCACGGGGATGACTCGCTTTGCATGTTTTTTTGTTGAAGATGGTCAAATAGTAGGCCCTATTCAAGACATGCGTTTTGACGTGAGTCTTTTTGACATTTGGGGAGCGCAGCTCGAGTCGCTTACACAGCAGACTGAGGTGATTCCCAGCACCTTAACCTATGAAGAGCGCTCCAGTGGCGGCCTTCGCCTACCGGGAATGCTCATTAAGAATTTTGAGTTCACACTCTGAAACACAAGCGAAGATACAAATTCCTGTGATTTTTTAGCAGGTTCGACAAAAATTGCCGAATCTTTACTTTCCAATCAAAAAAATTTGTGCTTAACTTTGCGAAATTCTTTACGGGTCTATAGCTGCGCTGATTTTTTTTTGCGAAAGTTAATAGATTCTTTGCACGGAGGTTTTATGGCCAATGGAAGCTCAACACGAAATTCAACTTTGCAGCGCTTAGTAAATTCATTTTCGCGAAATGGCAATGTTCAAAAGCTGATGCAGGAGTTCCAAAAACTCAGTGAAGACATTAAATCGCGAAACATCAATATGATTGACCTCAAAATTGATCCAAAGGCAAAGACCGCTTTTAAGCAGGCCCGCTCTCGTTATCAGCATTTGCTGAAGCAATTTCAGACGACTCAAAGCCGTCTCAAAGATGAATTGAACGATGCTGCAACTTTGCTAAAGAAGTCGGCAAAAGAAGTGCGACGAGACCTAGAGAAGTTCCAAAAGTTGGCAAATAGCAAAACCTCAAACATTCATTTGTTTAACAAAGACTTTGGTACAAAAAAGAAGACCACTCGTAAGAGCGCCACCACTTCCAAATCAGCAGCTAGCAAAAAGGCAAAACCCGCTTCGAAAGCCAAATCCAAAACGGGTTCTCGAACAAAGGCCACTCCAAAGATGAAAAGACCTACGGCCGCTTCGAAACGCGGCAGCAAGTAAGCAAGCAAGCGGTGCGGACGGGGAATTATTAAAAGGGACCTTAATTTTCGTCTTCGTCAGTACATTCCTAGCCCATCTGCAATCATCGATGGGTTTTTAGGTCGTCGCCATTTCTGGCCTACCCAATGAAATAGTTACTATACACAATATGGACAGTGGGATCTCGTCTGAGATTTTGCTATGACTGCACAACTGGGGGAGGGACCGATGCCATTCAAACAAAACCGCTTGCCGAGCCGTCTTCACTTCGCACCCTATTTGCTGATTTTTGCCACCGTTTTGGGTCTGATTACAGGCGCCGCAGGCTGCGCAAAGAACGATTCGCGTCGCATACCTATGAATGAAGAAGAAAAAACTCAAGTGAAAGAGTACATCGCAAGCCTTAATGAGGCCTCAAAAAAGATCGGCGAATTCATTGCTCAGCAGTCTTTGGTGGGAGCTGGGCATACACTCTTGGCTTGGGCTGATGATATCTATACCTTGAACAACCTCATCAATCGCAAGCCAGAAGAGTATCTGGTTGACTCTCTCCGAACCGACTACGTTAAACCCATTTGGCAGACCGCCACTCAAGAGACAATAGATGCCTTTTTTAAAGACCTGGCGAAAAATGCTGACAATGATCAGATCAACCTCTTCGACAGACTCGTCACCTCCCGCAAATCCTTTCCAGAAAAAAAGGAACAGGTGATTCCTATTTACGATGCTTTGATCAAGCAAGATTTTGGCGCCTGGCTAAGACGAGAGATGAATTCTCTTACGAACCTGTCTTTTCAAGTCCCTCTCGACAACTACGAGGCCACTCGCGTGTCCGTGCCAAAACACGAAAAGATCATCGCAATGACCATGACGACATTTAGCACAATGAAGTCTGTGCATGGAGACTCAGCGGCCTTTGCTGCAACTTTGCTAACTAAGGTTCGAACGCTATTGGCGCAAAGGCCCGACTTTCGCGTGTCCATGCATGCTGCAATTGACAATGACGGAGCCCACAAGCGCGCTGGCTACGATGCTTTTGTGAAAACGCTCACCAATCTCGCCTCCGAGACACCATCGGGCGAGATGTTTAATAGAATCTCAGGGCAAATCTCTGGCATCACCGTCACAGACGCCTCTGGCGCTACCGCCACTGACTCTCTCCTTGAGTCCAACGGCAAACGAAAAGAGCTGTTAAAAAAACTGGCTATCGAAAGCGAGCGCTTAAAATATGATACCCTTGAGAAGGCATTGAAGCTCAGGACCGAAAGCGCTCTTGAATTTATGGCTGCCCAGGAGCATGCTCGCTCTCGAGCGATGGAACTTGATAGGCCAGATTCAGAAATGCCCTTATCGTCTTTGCCAGAGGTTAAAGACCTTGAGGCGGCCCGCGCAGTATGGAAATCTTACTACGATTGGCTGACGAAGTATGATCTTACAGATAAAAAAATAATTTTTGATATTCCTGAAAACTTAAACATTTATGTGGGATTTTTCTTGGCATCGCACAACCTAATGGTGAACCGCCTCCAGGCGGCCTTGCAAATGGATCAGTTTTCTTACCAAGAGGGATGTTTGGCGCTGGCCGAAATCAAAAGGCTTCTGGAAAAAATCCCAGATACCAATAGCGAAAAGCAGACCCTTTACGTGGCAGGATTTGGCCGCTTCTTTACTGCCTTTCCTGAGCTTGCTGCTGCTTGCGAACAGGGACCATCTGCAGAGTAACGCTACGGATTAATTGTATTCTCCACACAAGCCCCCATTGAGGGGACTTGTCATCTGTGCTATTTCCTCAATTTACATATGCATACAATTAACACTTCACGGGATGTCTCTAAAATGTCTTCGATCAAACCACTTTCTCCTGCAGACGAACAAAAGAGCGACGCGGCTGCTTTTTTGCGCGATTCTTTTACGGAACGCCACATTGGCCCTTCACAGAGCGAAGAGTCAGAAATGTTGCAAACATTGGGATTTCAGAATCTTGAAGAGCTCAAGGCCAAGGCCATCCCAGCTGCCATCTTGAGCCGATCCCCCTTTGAATTGGGCCGGGGACTCTCTGAAGTCGAATCGCTACACACCTTAAAAACCATGATGTCCAAAAATCAAGTTTTACAGTCGCTCATCGGCATGGGCTACTATGGAACTCACACCCCCACAGTGATACAAAGAAATGTTCTAGAAAACCCGTGCTGGTACACGGCCTACACCCCTTATCAGCCAGAAATTTCTCAGGGTCGCTTGGAAGCGCTATTGAATTTCCAAACAATGGTCTGTGATCTGACCAAAATGGAAATTGCCAATGCCTCTCTTTTGGACGAGGGCACAGCGGCGGCAGAAGCGATGTACATGGCCTACAATCTTCACAAGAAAGCCAGTTCCAATAAGTTCTTGGTCTGCCCACATCTCCACCCTCACGTTTTAGAGGTCTTAAAGACGCGCTCTGAACCACTAGGCCTTGAGATGGTCATCGGCGACCCGCAGCTATGGCAGGAGGCCGAGGCAGAGTCTGCCAAGAGTCCAAGTCAACAGGCCAGCTTTGTCGACGAAAAATTCTTTGCCGTGTTTGCACAGTACCCAAATACCACCGGCAAGATCTGTGACTACTCTAAGCTGGCGGCTAAATGTAAGGACAATAACGCTTACTTTTGTGTTGGCACCGACCTATTGGCATTGACACTATTGACTCCTCCGGGAGAATGGGGCGCAGACATTGTTTACGGAAATTCGCAGCGCTTTGGAGTGCCTTTGGGCTTTGGCGGACCTCATGCTGGATTTTTTGCAACCAAGAATGAATTTAAACGCCTCATGCCAGGACGTCTTGTTGGTGTCTCCATTGACGCCCAAGGAAAAAGCGCCTACCGCCTCACTTTGCAAACGCGCGAGCAACACATCCGCCGCGAAAAAGCGACCTCTAATATTTGCACGGCTCAAGTCCTGTTGGCCAATATGGCCAGCATGTATGCAGTTTATCACGGCCCACTGGGCTTGAAAAACATTGCGCTTCGTGTGCACAAGCTCACCGTCACTTGCTCACTGGGCCTGAAGCGCCTTGGTTTTGAAATTAAATCGACAAACATTTTTGATACGATTCGTGTGCAGACTCCATTAGCGACACAAATTTTAGAAGCGGCTGCCAACTTGGGCCTGAACCTTTGGAAGGTCAATAACGAGACCTTGGGGATATCTTTTGATGAAACCTGCACGCTAGCTACCGTAGAGAAACTCTGGCAGGCCTTTCATGGCGGGAATGCGGCGCCAATTGATGCACAAGAGGTTTTTGAGAAAGCCGATTGCACCTTTCTCAAATGGGCAGAGAGAACTTCTGCCTATTTGACTCATGAGGTGTTCAACTCCCATCAGAGCGAAACGCAGATGCTTCGCTACATACACATGCTCCAAGAGCGCGACATCACCCTGACTCAATCCATGATTCCTCTTGGATCTTGCACGATGAAACTCAATGCCACCTCCGAGTTGACACCCATCTCGTGGCCTGAGGTCAATCAAATCCATCCTTTTGCTCCTCTCTCACAAGCAAAAGGTTATTTAGAAATGATTCACGACCTAGAAGCCAAATTGTGCGACATCACCGGCTTTCATGCGGTAAGCTTGCAGCCCAATGCCGGGTCTCAAGGTGAGTATGCAGGCCTGCTTGTGATCAAAAAGTATTTTGCCTCACGTGGCGATGGGCAACGCAATATCTGTTTGATACCCTCTTCTGCACACGGCACAAACCCAGCCAGTGCGATCATGGCCGGAATGAAAGTGATCGTTGTTAACTGCGATCAACTCGGCAATGTCGATGTTAATGACCTCAAACAAAAAGCCGAACTGCATGCACCCCACTTGGCTGCACTTATGGTCACCTACCCTTCTACACATGGTGTGTTTGAAGAGAGCATCATAGAGATCTGCGAAATCATCCATAAAAATGGTGGCCAGGTTTATATGGACGGAGCCAATCTCAATGCACTGGTTGGACTCTGTCGCCCTGGCGAATTTGGCCCTGATGTGGCCCATATGAATTTGCACAAGACCTTTGCCATTCCTCATGGTGGTGGCGGTCCAGGCGTCGGCCCGATTGGCGTGCGCGAACACCTAGCACCCTTTTTGCCACAGCATACGTTGGTGCCGGGATCTGGTCCCGATCAAGGTGTCACCAGCACCACCTCTGCTCCGTGGGGCAGCGCCAGCATCCTTCCCATCTCTTGGTCTTTTATTGCAATGATGGGCATCCAGGGTTTGCAACGGGCCACCTTAGTTTCCATTTTGAACGCCAATTATATCGCCAAAAAGCTAGACGGTTATTTCAAGGTCCTTTATAAAGGTAAAAATAACTTAGTTGCGCACGAATGCATTATTGATTTGCGCGAAATCAAAAACCTCACTGGCGTTGATGTCAATGACGTTGCTAAACGCCTTATGGATTTTGGTTTTCATGCACCGACAATGTCGTGGCCAGTTCCGGGCACCCTGATGATAGAGCCCACAGAAAGCGAATCCAAGGCGGAGCTCGACCGCTTTATCGAAGCGATGATCCAGATTCACAGCGAGATCAAAGCCATTGAATCAGGAAAATCATCAGCCGAAGACAATCCGCTTAAAAACGCACCGCACACCGCAGGGGTATTGCTAAAAACGGAATGGAAACATTCTTACACTCGTGAGGAGGCGGCCTACCCGCTGGCTTGGGTGAAGCAGCGCAAGTATTGGCCTGCTGTTGGCAGAGTTGACAACGTGTATGGTGATAAAAATATTGTCTGCACCTGCCCGACAGTTGAGTCGTACAGGGATGAAGTTGTCCACTAATCTGTCCACTCATCCGCTCTCCAAACAAAGCGAGTCGGCACCTTCACCGCATTCTGAATTGCCCAAAGCCGTTTTGGTTCGGCTCGACAAAATTGGTGATCTGATCTGCACCTTGGGAGTGGATCAGTCGCTAGGCCAATATCAAGTGCGATGGGTCGTGGCCAAAGGCATGGAAAATCTGCTTACCTACACCAATCCGTCGCGCGCAGCTCATGCTCTGTTTTTAGATAAATCGGCAGCATGGTACGCTTTTTTTGTTTTGTTAAAATACTTACTTCACGAAAAGCCCGAAGTTTTTTGCAGCTTTCAAAGTTCGTGGTGGGTGAATTTTGCGGCATTTTTGGCGCGAGTTCCGCAGCGAACTGGAGTCAAGAGTCAGTGGCACTCGTTTGTATTTCTAAACCGGGGGCTGCGACAAAAGCGCAGCCTTGCCGAAATGCACGAAAGTCAATACAACCAAGAGATCATCAACTCCCTTATGGGCCAACAGCATCTCTACCAAGCGGTCACTATGGCTCTACCGGAACCCTGCCCCAAAAGCGCAGCGGCTGTGGCCGCCACTCAGCCCCTTGTTCATTCGCCCTTTGTGATTGTACATCCTGGCATGGCAGGATCTGCGCGCAATTGGTCAACCGCAAAGTTTTGCGAGATGATTGCAAAACTTTTGAAAGACTACCCCAGCCTGCAGATTGCACTCACAGGAACGGCGATGGACTCTAAATACGTCGATCCCGTTGCCGAGAATTTTGCTGGCGAACCCCGTGTGGTCAATCTGAAAGGTTCCCTGTCTTTTTTGGATCTCCTTGATTTGATAAAACAGTCTCGCTTTGTGATCGCCCCATCCACGGGCGTTTTGCATTTGGCAGCCAGCTTGGATCAGCCCTGTCTTGGAATTTACTCACCGGTCAGAGTTCAGCGCGCGGTTCGCTGGGGCCCCATGGGCAGCCAGGCGCAGAGCCTTTCTCCGCCCATCAATTGTCCCGCTCAAAAAAAATGTTGGGGCAATAAGTGTCAAATTTTTGACTGCATGGACATCATTACGGTGGAAAGTGTTGTTGAGAAAGTGAAAACGCATCTGGAGAATGTATGATCTATCAGATTCCCGAGCGGCTTGATAAAGTCTTGTCAGAAACCTACGCACGTCACTCCCCCAAAGAGATTGCTAATGCCATTAAAAAAATGAGTGATTTTTATATTGAGCATCCTGATCAGCGCACACCCTGGGAAGAGAACTGGTGCTATCTCGCGCAGCTGTTTTATTATCTGCCGCTCAATACGCTTCGCGCTCAGGCAGCGCTCAACCGCATCGCTGCCAAGGAGTATCTTTTTGGCAAAAAGAACATCTCCCGTTGGGTGGATTGCGGTGCCGGGCTTGGCCCCTTTTTTTGGGCTCTAGAGGCGCATTTGCAATCACCGCTAGCCAGCTGGACCTCGGAGCCTGCGCGCAGTGCTATAAAATTTCATCATATTGAATCTGCAAATGTCGCTGCAGATTTTATTTTGAAGCATTTTCCGATGAGTCAGCGAATTGGCTCTGGCCATGACCGTGGCTCACTCAGCTCCTCCTTCAAGTCTCTGTCATTGACTGAATCTGATTTATTGAGTTTCAGCTATGCTTTGACCGAAGAGGTGAACTTAACTCCGGTCAGTGACCAACAGTACACCTCTTTGATCATTGAGCCCAGTACCCACCAAGATGGGCGCCGCCTTATGAGCTATCGTGATCAAAACATTGCCGCAGGTAATTTTATACAAGCACCCTGCACACATCAGCAGCTCTGTCCGCTCCTCGCTCTGAGCAAAAAAGACTGGTGTCATGATCGCCTGCTATGGTCACGACCCGAATGGTTTTTAGAAATCGAAAAACGGCTGCCAATGGAAAACAAGTCACTCACCTACTCTTATTTATGCATCACAAAAAGACCGCCACCAATGACAACCGCAACCGACGCAGCTTCAGACTTTGTTACCTACCGCATGGTAGGAGATGCTTTAAATGAACGAGGCAAAACGCGCCAACTCGCGTGTGGACCAAATCATGAAGCCAGCTCTCAAGACGGCACTGGTGATGCCACGATTGTCGCAGATCGCAAGTATTTGAGCTGGCTCCATCGTCATGGCAAACCACAGGAGGTTCCTCGTGGAGACCGCATTCAAGTCGCAAGAACACTGCCCCGCGTGTCTGAAGAAATCCGCATTGCCGAGCCCTTGGATCATAGCATATAGTGCCGTGATTCATCTCTCCCGTGCATAGATGAGTCCGAAATGAATGCGACCTAGAAATTATCGTAGGAGGCTATATTGTTGAGCAATGAAGTATTGAAAACACCCTTAGCGCAGCAGCATGTTGACAGTGGCGCACGCATGGTCGATTTTGCGGGATGGTGGATGCCTGTTCAGTATCAGGGTTTGATTGCTGAGCACTTGATGGTGAGAAAGAGTGGGGGATTTTTTGATGTCTCTCACATGGGCGAAATTCGTGTTCGTGGCCCTCAAGCATTGGCAACGCTTCAGTATCTCACCACCAATGATGTGGCAAAGCTCAAAGCAGGTGATGCACAGTATTCGCTGTTACCCAACGATCGCGGCGGCCTAGTGGATGACATCATCGTCTATTGCCTAGAACCCAATCAAGATTACTTGGTGTGCGTAAATGCCTCCAACACCGAAAACGACTGGAATTGGATGGTCGAACGCAATCGCGGCGCTGATCTCACTAACGAAAGTGCCAAGTGGGGGCAAATTGCCATTCAGGGCCCCAAGGTCTTGAGCTTTTGTGATAAAGTGCTGGCACTTCCGGTATCGGCACTCAAGCCTTTCACATTTTTGCGTGGTCAATTTCAAGGTCATGAAATCCTTGTGGCTCGCACCGGCTACACTGGTGAAGACGGTTGTGAGGTTTTTATCGCCGCCGCTGGCACGGCCGCCCTCTGGCAGACACTGCTCAGGGAGGGCAAAGAGCATGGATTTGGTCCCGTCGGTTTGGGCGCTCGTGACACGCTTCGCACTGAGGCCAAATATCCTCTGTATGGCCACGAAATTGACGATCAAAGCAATCCCTATGAAGCCGGCCTGTCCTGGGTGATCAAACCAGCAGCAAAAGATTTTATCGGTAAGAACCAAATTGTTGCCGTAAAAGAGCAGGGCCTAAAACGCAAACTGGTGGGCTTTACTATGCTCGAGAAGGGCATCCCGCGGCAGGGATACACTCTTCATGACGCAAAAGGCACAGAAATTGGGCAAGTCACCAGCGGCACTCACTCCCCCAGCCTCAATCACCCAATTGGCATTGGATACGTCGCGGCTCAGTTTGCATTTGAAGATTGTGAAATTTATGTAGATATTCGGGGAAAGAAAATCAAAGCCAAGGTCTGCAAAACGCCTTTTGTTGCGAAATCCTAGCCGAGATTGTATGAACAGGAATATTGATAAAAAACTATCGGATTAAAGCGACGAGATTTAAAACGGTTGGATAACAAATTAGGAGAAGCACTATGGCGATCCATGTACCTGAAGAATACTATTACACCAAAGATCACGAGTGGGCACAGGTCGATGAGAATATCGTCACAGTTGGTGTGACTGAATTTGCCCAGCAGCAACTGGGAGAGGTTGTTTTTGTTGAGTTGCCTGAAGAAGGCCAAAAGGTCACTCAAGGACAAACATTTGGCGTTGTTGAAAGCGTTAAAGCCGCCAGTGACCTCTACGCTCCCGTTTCTGGAACTGTCATCGAAGTCAACCGCAACGTAGAAAATGATCTCAGCATCATGAATGATGACCCCAATAACGAAGGCTGGTTGGTCCGCATTGAAATGGACACAGAAAAGGAACTTGCCAATCTGATGCGCGCCCCTGATTACAAGAAATTGGTTGCCGAGGCCAAATAGATTCCCTAGATTGTGAGCCAATGATAATGATAATGATATAGACATTGTCTTACATTGGCCTTGAGTTATAAAATTAAGAGCACTCGCCCGAGTGGTGGAATGGCAGACACGCTAGACTTAGGATCTAGTGCCGCAAGGTGTGCAGGTTCAAGTCCTGTCTCGGGTACCACAAATCCCATCCCAAAATTCCTCAGACATACGTTTGGCACTCAAGCTTGCAGAGCAAGCTCTCGCGCCAAGCCGAACTCGGAATTTTGGGATGGGATTTGTCGCGATTCGCACAAATTGACATACTTTTTGTGACTTTATTTCGACTAACAGGCTCCTGAAGAACTCAAATACAGGCTTCATAAAAAGGTAAAGGTGCAAGGCCGCAGGTGCCAAATCGAACATCGAAGTAGAATGTGCTACCTCTAAATGGGATTTCGATTCGATCTGATTCTCTTTGGAATACTGCCCTGGTCAACACGAGTCCGCTATTGATTGCTGCCTTACTTGCGAAACAATCGGGGAAGTCTTTGTCGCCAAAGAGCCCCACCTTTTCTAAAAGTGAAGCTTTGGTGCCCCTGGATCTATAAAATGGATTGCACTATTTGGTCGGTTTCCATGGATGGAACGCATTCACGACTCCAGTAAAGTGGCCATCATAGGTGCAATCTGCGTTCGGCATGGATTGATCACAAGGAGTGCTAAGAAGCTCAGGATAGTTTCGAGCCAATACATCAACCATGCTTTGATTATTTACCCAATCAACTCCCATTTGGGTGTAATACTCAGGCACAAATAAATCGCTCAAAAACGGATCCGTCATAAGTCGTCTGGATGCCATAAGTGCAAAAAGGTAAAACGGAGAGTTTCCAAAACCGAACATATCAAAGCGATCTTCCTCCGCCAAAGTGCCCACCAGAAGATCCAAGAGCTCCACGTCGGGTTCACCCGTATCTCGGTTGACGTAAATCCTCTTCATATTGGCAATGTCAATTTTTTCTTGATCTGTAAAAAGAAGTGCTCTTTCCGCTGGAGTTATAATGTTGTCATTAAAAAGATATTCATTGTAAAATACCCTTTCCCCAATCAATTTTTTTCCATCAGTAATCACTCCTTCTTTTCCGCCAGAAAAAAATGACTTTGCTATGCCAACTAGACCATTTGAATTGTTGGTGTTTTCTTTGCCTCCAGCTGCAAAGTTTTTAACGACAGTCGGAATAGAAAATTTTTCAATTTTGTCGATATCTCGCTCAATCAATGGCACGTCATATTTTTCACCAATCACACGTCGAAGTTTTTCAATGACCTGCTCAGTTCCGGGCTGTGCAGGTGGTGTATAGAGTATCTTAGAGGTAATAAAAAGCTCTTCGAATCTCTCGATCGGGCCGCCTGGTATGTTAAACTGCCGCCGAAACTCATTGTATCGTGGGACGTGCCTTTCACGGTCTCGAAAAACATCAACTGCTCCCATGTTCATCTTAATAGGGTGGTCTTTTTTCTGATTTCGAGTATTTCGACGAACCTCCATGTCTTCCATAAATTGCGGATAGTTATGCAAAGTCATCAAACCCGCATAATTTCGTCCAAAAGAAAACATCCAGTCCGTAGAGTTCATATCATGAGCAGTCAGAGACGTTGCAACATCTCCATCCCGAGCGTCATTGATCATTCGATAGGTCGATCGCTCACTGTTCCCCACCTTGTAGAGGTCCACTTTGTCCGCCAACAAGGAGTGCATTCGATAGACAGAGACAAATTCTTCAGTCAAAGTGAATGGAACATTGTATAAGTTCAGACTTCCGGGGCCAGTCAAGCCATTGTAAACGAGTTGAGTGGACTTACTCATAATCCGTTTGCCTGAAAGACGATTAACCAATGGTACGTTTTGCACTACAGATTTTGCTCCATACCAATTGGCATGCATCCCCATTCTCAATCCTGGGTTATCCAGAATCGCCGGAGTCCATTCAACCGTGTGGATTTTGGCAATGAGCGCAGCAACAATCATTCTGGATTTTTCAAACAGAAAATCACTTCTTAAACTTTCTTTTTCTGTAGGTTTGGTCGCAGCATCTGTCGTAATTCGCTTCCAGTAGGTGTAGGGCTGCTCCTTTTTATCAATATTGGAATCTAAGTCTTTCTTGAGGCGCGCAGCGACCTTATTGTGCTCGAGAGCAAAAACAGTGTGAATCATCTCCAATCCAACCCACCAGTTGTCATTAAATCCAGTGATTGGAAGAACTTCCTGATCATTTTTAGGATCTTCTCGGTAGTAGAGTTTTCGATTCACTTCATCAACGGCAATCTTTCCATCCGGGTACATTTCACCTGGGGACAAGGCCTTATTATTAGAATCTACGACACCGGTGACTCCTTCCGGAATGGTTCGAACTCGCTTGATGGTCTCTGCGTCGCTTCCATAGATATGGGATGCATCCCACCAATGGGTCACTTGATTACGGTATTTCCGACCATAACTGTCTGCGCCGCTCTCAAGTGACGTATGCGAACCGTCAGCCTTGTACTCTTGGCCAGGAAATTTTCCGATCAATGCAGAATAATCTGGGAGCGTCCTTGGTATTATAAATGAGAAAAGATCAGACCCATCTCTGTAATCAATTTTCACAGGAGCAAAAAGTTGCGCATATCTCTGCCATCGTGGATCTTTGGGAAGATGCTCGCTCGTTACATTTTTGCCATGAGTGAACCAATCATGATTCTCCGCTTGAAGCCATGCTGTGGCCAAAAGATTAACCCATGGAACCGGTTGGAATCCTGTGTTATCTGGACCGGCTGGTTTACTAGAGTTTGGTATTCGCGAAAAAAACAGTTTGCTGACTTCAATCGGGTTGGGGTGCAACAGATTGTCATCGTGAAATTTTTGTTGCTTGGGAGATTGTGGACTTGTGTTGCGCCCAAAGCGAGCGCGATTGTTTCCCATTTTACTAAGAATACTAAGATCTGCTTCCTCAGGTTTTTTATTAAAATTGGCTCCCTGATTGTACATATAGCAGTTGCCATCCGCAGTTCGATGATAAAGCGTGTAGCCATCAATCATTGGAACTTGCTGACTGCAATTCAATTCTTCTGGCTGACGAACACCATTGTCATCGTATCCATTGGGAGTCACTCCCGTATCATAAAGATTTCCTGCGAGCATTTCATCTCGACGAGTTGATATTTCAAGGACCTTTTCTCGCTCCAGATTTCCTCGCATGAGCTTTAACGCATCCACCAAATCCTGAAACGTACCTTTGTAATCCCAGCGGATTTCATAGCCTTCGGGTGCTTCTCTAGACGCCACGCCACGCTTGATTGACTCATTCTCGCTGATATCGGTGTTTTTCTTATGCCCATGAACACAACCTGCCACGGCCGCCAAACCCAAACCAAAAAATAGAATGTAGTTTCTCATAATCTCCCTTTTAAAAAATTGCATCTGGAAACAGTATACGAGCTCTTCTGCCCTTTGGAATGAATTAAGTACTTTCTGGACTGGGGTCTCGTCGATCAACATTCGCAGTTTATACTAGCAGGAACTCATCGCCGGAACATAAGCACGTCCTATCGAAGGAAAACATACCGGCAGAGTTGTCTCAAAATTGGTGCAGTTGGGCCTTTTGCTAATTCTGTTCCACCTTTAACTGTACGCCCGAGTATTCAAGGTAGCCGCGGAGCATGAGGTGGTAGACGCCGACCTGGGGATTGTCGAGAGTGCAGATCTCGGCATTGCCGTAGCGATAGGGACGACAGTCAAAGTCGCGCAAGGTTGGTCGTGTTCCAAAACGCAAGTAAAGATCGGCATCACCGCGGCCCCCAGAAATTTGCACGATCAAACGCTCGGCTGGCTGGCTTAAGGTGTAGGTGAATTCTTTTTGGTCTCCGCGCGCACCGGCGAGATCTTCAATCAGTAAAGTTTCAGGGTTGGGGGGAACGCTGTCCAAAAAATGGGTATTGAGTATGAGATTTGGGGAGCCCGTCTTGGCATCGCTTACTAAATCTGCTGTAGCTCCTGCCGAAATTTTTGCGGCGACTTCGGAAGGCATGAGATTTTTTTCTTTTTCTAAAACGCGCGCCACGACTCCGGCCACATGGGGCGCAGCCATAGAGGTTCCGCTTATGGTCTTACTGGCAGTGCTTGAATTGTACCAGGAGGAGAGAATATCGCTACCGGGAGCAAAGATATCAAGACACGAACCGTAGTTCGAGAATGAGGATCGTGAATCTGTGGCCGTAAGACTTCCAACTGTGATGGCCTCGGGGAGTCTTGCGGGAGAGCTGGTGCATGCTGAGGTGTTTGAGTTTCCGGCGGCCACGACGTAGGTGACACCTTCGCGAATGGACGCGGCAATGGCATCATCTATGGCTTTAGAAGCTCCTCCGCCCAAGCTCATATTTGCGACGGCCGGCTTGATGTGATTTGCTGTGACCCACTCAATTCCTGCAATGACATCAGACGTGGAACCCGAGCCACTGCAACTCAAGACTCTCACTGCATGCAGGGAGACTTTTTTGGCAACACCGTAGGTGGTCCCGCCGATGGTTCCGGCCACATGAGTGCCGTGTCCATTGCAGTCCATTGCATCCCCACCGGATGTGACGATGTCTACGCCAGTCAGCGCCCGCCCAGCAAATTCCTGATGAAGCAGGTTGATTCCGGTATCAATGACATAGGCATGAACTCCTTCTCCCGAAGAGGTGTGCTCATAGAGACCATCAAGTGGCAATTGAGTTTGATTGATGCGATCAAGTCCCCAAGGGGCATTCTCTTGGATGCTGCTCGTATGATACATCTGTTCTTTTTCGATGTAGGCGATCATTGGATCACTTTGCAACTCTGCAAGCTGGTGAGCCTGCAGTTGATAAACGCCGGCAACGAGCGCATGAGTGAAGACTCTTTGAGCGGTTGAGATTCCGTGACTAACATCAAGGCTTTGTATCATGTTTGTCACGGCTCGCTCACGCAGGTGTCGCATCTGGTTCGCGGATAGGGTGTTTGCACCCCCAGATGCCGCCGCGATGGCTTGCGCGACTTTCGATTGTACATTGGCTGACTTGAGTACAACAATATAAGACTGGGAGCTTCTCGAGTCGCCTGGCGAATTGATCGGGGGACTGTCTGGAGGATCGGCCTGATGCAAATCCGGTGAGGCGCCACAGCCGCAAAGAAGAAGCACCAAACCACTAAAAATCCATCCCTTATTCGACAATTCACCCTCCTTGGTCAGAATATCAAGGAGGCAAAAAATCACCTCCCGAATAGTGGGACGCGCGGAACCCGCCAAAAGGTTAGTGAAGAGTTGAGGCTAGTGATTCATTTCTGCAGTAGCCTTTGCCCAGACAAAAATTTCTGAAATTCTGGTACTTGGCGTACCAGATTCTTCTGCTATCTCAGGAAAATGTGAAGTCAGCGTCATGCCTGATTCTGAAAACTGCTTCCGCACATAATTGATATAGGATTTTAGAAAGGCTTTGGTGGCCACCTGTGCATCCATCAGCGGAGAAGGGATTTCAGTGTCTGCCAGCGTTGTGAATAGTATTCGCCCGTGTCCGCGCGCGATCATACTTGATGAAAGGCGGCGACACAGGTGCACTGCCGAAGTTAAATTTAAACTCAAAAATCCAAGTTCAGCCTCCATAAGCTCATTTTCGACAGAAAGATTAAACTCACTGATCTCGCCCAAACTGGAATTGATGGCCAATAGATCCACTGGGCGATGCATCTCAACAAGATGTTCATATAAAGATTCCACGCCGTGGAAATAGGTCAAATCAATCTGATAACTCCTAATAACAACCCCGTATTGATCCATCATTGAAGCAGCTTGGTAAATGCCTGGATCCGCCGCCACCATAACAAGATCAAAACCCCGTTGGGCAAATTCTCTAGCGAGATCCAATCCAGCTCCACTTGAAGCTGCAGTGATCACCGCCAATGGTTTTCGAATTCTATTTTGGTCCATAATTTTGCTCCTCATTTTTGGCGCGCGCAATCCGCTCACCTGCTATTGTAATGCTCCCATCCCTCTCAGTTGATTTTAGCTGAGAGACTGCCCAATTAACATACAGTACCTAATTGTTATTAAAAATAGTCGTTTGTTTTCGGTTGATCTGAGCCAACATTTTCCGGTTGAGCTTGCTTCAGCAACTGGTTTCGGAGACACTCGAGGCTTGGTTTTTTTAGAATGGAGAGACAAATGCGAAATAAGATGACTGCTTTTTGCCTGATTTTTATCTGTGGAATCTTTGCGACCACTCCTGCAAATGCAAATGACGTTGATGAGCTACCGGATGCACTCAAGAGTTCGCTCGATCAATCGATTCAGTTGGAGGGCTTTGGCACAATTCGCTATCGAGGCCCGCTTGAAGGCGCCACGGGTCCCGTTATCACGCTCTTTCATGGAATCTATGGGGGCTCCACGCATCGTGCCTATCGCGAATTGCTTCCAGCTTTGGATCAGGCTGGAGCTCGTGTGTACATCATGGACCTACCTGGCATTGGCGAATCTGAAAAGCCAAAGCGCGAATATTCAATTGAAGTCTTTGATCATTTTGTAAAAAGCTTTCTACAAAATGTCGTGGGTCAACCCTCAGTGCTAGTTGGTGAGTCCATCTTGACAGCCAGTGTGCTTCGAACGGCAGCTGAGCTACCAGCACTTTGTACCGGCGTGGTGCTTTTATCGCCGACCGGGGTCAACACTCTGGCGCAAGGACCGACCGATACTCAGAATCTCATTTTTAATTCGGTCTGGAAAAATAAGCTAGCAGGACTGGGCTTTTACAAACTGGTGTTGAGCAAACCTTCGGTTCGCTATTTTTTAGAAAAGTCCTACTATGATGACAGCCTGGTAACTGATCTACTGGTGCAAGAATCACGAATCGCAAAACAGGTTAAAGACCAAAGATGGTTGACCTTTGCATTTGTCGGCGGAAGAATTTGGCGAACTTTTGTTGAGTCACAAATGGGTGTCAATGTGCCGGTCTTGGCCATTTTTGGTGCTGAGGCCGAATCCATTACTAGCGGCAGCGCTCAGATTGAAAGTGCTGACAACTTTGCCGCCATTCGTCCTGATTTTGATTACGTGACTCTTCCTGCAACAGGGCTTTCTGTGCAAAGAGAGAGCACCCAAGCCGTGCTAGATTTGATATTGAATAAATTCTCTAGTGCTTCTCACTGATAGCAATTTTTACTCGACGAGAGAGCGTTTGAATCAGCGCCTTGGACCAAGACGGGCGCTGATACACCACTCGCTCAAAAGTGCCGATCGGAACTTCGATCAATTCACAAGAACTCAATGCCACCACACTTGCCACTCGCGGCTCTGAATTGATGAAGGCCATTTCACCGACAAACTCACCCGCGTTGATATTCCCAAGAAAATTGGCATCGATGTCTTCGCCTTTAAAGGCTTTCAATTGCCCATGTTTCACAAAATATATAAAATCTGCCTTGTCGCCCTCGCGAATCAACTGCTCGCCTGGCGCCAATAGACGCAAAGAAAATTCAGCTTCTTCTTTGTGGAGAGAGCAATTCAAGCCTTTTAAAATTGCGGCAACAGCCGTTTTTTTATTGGCGTCTTTTTCTATGAATTGAATTCGTCCGGTTACAATTTCATCCAGACACCATTCACTTTCTGGTGGTGAACCGAAAATAACACAAGAGACAACCCCGAAATTTCTATCTTTTATCACTTTCTCTACTAGGGCAATACCTGACACTTTTGGCAACTCCACCGAAGTGATCAACAAATGAGGTGGATCATTTTCCAGTTTCGACAAGGCTATTCCGCCATCCGCCGCAGAATAGATCAGGTGATGGCGCACACTTTCGGAAATTGCCCCCGAGACTGCAATCAAATTCTCCTTGTCATGCAGGGCTATCAGAATCTTTTTCTTTTGCTCTTGAGCCATTCCAATATGGTAAGGACTTCCTATTCTTCCGACAAGAACCAAAACTAGATTTTCGCTACTTTGGACTGGCTAGCGAAAATCATCGTCTTTTTTTTATTGTTATGTAAACTTAGGGCGTACCCTCATTTTCACAGGCCCTATATAAACATCAACAGGACGA
This sequence comes from uncultured Pseudobdellovibrionaceae bacterium, assembly GCA_964388665.1. GTDB lineage: Bacteria > Bdellovibrionota > Bdellovibrionia > Bdellovibrionales > Bdellovibrionaceae > CALCCV01. Next base: position 52,921 of record CAYMBJ010000015.1, read on the forward strand.
ATTAAATTTGGAAACAGCAGAGCGCAAACTTGAAATTCTAATTCTTAGACACTGTGAAACCGAATGGAATCGCTTGGGAATTCTTCAAGGTCAAAACGACATTCCTTTGAACTCGACTGGAATCGATCAAGCTTCACGAATCAAGATTCCCAAAGAATTTAGTGGTGCGCCTGTTCTGAGCAGTCCCTATCAACGAGCCCTGCAGACGGCTAGTCTAGCTACACTAAAGACACCACAAGTCTGTAAGGATTTGCGCGAAATGTCCTATGGAGATTTTGAAGGCAAAAAACTGGCCGAATATCAAGACTTCAACTTGAGTTTTGGCAGAGAGTGGCTCGGTATGGATCACCCGCTTCCAAATGGTGAAACGGTTCGGCAAGTTCGCCAACGCGTACAATCAAGTATCTTGTATGCGCTTTTCCACTTTTCACCACCATGTGGCCGTGTAGTTTTCGTTACACACAAGGGCTGGCTTATGGCTTTCTACTCGTTGCTTTGGGGTTGGACACTTGAGGGACCTCCACCGCAAAAGATCAGATACAACTGTGGTCACAGTGTGTCCGTCAGCGTTCCTCACTCGAGCTCCGCTCACCAAGACGACCCGCAGCTAAAACTAAAACTTCTAATGACCAATATCCCTTTGCATAAGTCATTGTAGCCCCTATAAAGGTGTTCATAGGAAATAGAACAGAGCTTCCAAAGCCGTATCTCATTGTGGTTTTACCTATCGTAAGTTAATCTACGGCAATGAAAAAAGATATATATGACTTTGAATTAGAAAAATCCGACGGCACCAAAGCCTCACTTAAGGAGTTTCAAGGCCATCCGATCTTAGCTGTCAATGTTGCCAGCAAATGTGGACTCACTCCTCAATACAAGGGGCTGGAGAATCTCTACACCCAATATCGTGATAAGGGATTCGTAATCATTGCTTTTCCTTGCAATCAATTTGGCGCTCAGGAGCCAGGGTCCAATGCCGAAATTCAAGAGTTTTGCCAACTGAACTACGGCGTGAGTTTTCCGGTATTCGCTAAAATTGATGTCAACGGCGAAAGGGCTCATCCACTCTATCAGTTTTTAAAGCAAGAGACGGCCGGCCCCAACGGACCGGAAGAAATAAAATGGAATTTTGCAAAATTCTTAATTGATAAAACAGGTAAGGTTGTAAAACGCTTTGATCCGCAAACGGAACCCATGGACCTCGCCAAGGACGTCGAGGCCTATCTTTAGAATTTTATAACACACAGGTTTGGAGTTTTTTTGGCAATAACTGAGCTCAAGAGCCCTGCAGAAGCCAATTTACCATCGTATCGCGATACTTTTGCACCGAATTCGCATCACAAAATTCAAAGCCGTGTTCACAAGGAAGTTGCAGGACCTGCTTTTTACCTTTATGTGGTTTGACCAACTCATTGATGATCTTGTTGTTCAATACCATTTTGTCTCCGTCACCCAATACAACGAGCATAGGAGTCTTGAATGAGCCATCTGTCAAAGCAGCGTTCATCCAAGTGCTGAGCGCATTTGTGGCTAGTAAGAATTCAGGCGTCAGCATTCTCACTGCGAGTTTATCTGTTTTAACAAATTGCTCCAGCCAAGGGCCTCGGGAAACAAACAACTCATCCTTCAGCGGACTCAATACATAATCCTCATTGGCCATGAGCGCCTGGCAATTGTCAGATGCAAAACCCATGATGATCCATTTGATACAGAGTTTTTCGCTCAAGGTAAAATCAGCAGCGGGACTCATGCTTGTTCCTGGTGAAGTCATGATGATGGATTTGATGTCGCCACGACGATCCCAGTAGCTCAAATACGGAATCGCGGTGCGCACACCGAAGCAGTTTGCATGCAAATGAATCGGCTTTCCTGGCGCGAGCGCTTTTGCGTAGTCAACGGCCGCTTTTAGGTCCACCAGAAAATCTTCGGCGCTGTCAGCATGACCGCGCAGCCCTTCGCTCAGACCAGAACCCCTGCGGTCAAAGGCCACCGTGGTGATTCCGTTTTCAGCCAGCTCCGGTCCCGACATAAACCAACCAGAATGAGATTGCATGCCATGCAATGCCACCATCAATGCTTTGGTTTCTTCAGCTTTAAAAACCAAGGCATGAAGATTTTGTCCGGCGTTGTTCTTGATCGTGACAGACTCACCTACAGCGTAGGGAATCGCCTCGCTTGCCAGGCTCGGTGCTGACATCGCAGTTACGGCCATGCCGACAGCAAGTGCAGGAATCATTGCCAATGCTGAAACTTGGCTCTTCATTGTCCGGATGGACAAGTGAACAAGATTCTCAGCTATTCTTTTAGATGGTACATTTGTCATTCTTTATCTCCTCAATTAATGTTTGGTTTTTTTATTAATCCCCAGCCATTGTGGCCGATTCTTGTTTCGTCATCCTCATTCAATAGACTCACATCCAAAACTCCACTTGGACCAAATAAAATGGAAGGAGCGACCTGATCTTCTTGCAAAAGGAGATTACCGAACGCACCCTCTTGAGCCAAAACTTGGCTGCCCAGAGCTTGTGCCACAGTCATGGCAGCTCTTGTCAGAATTGATGTTTCACCAACCTGTGCGCCAAGAATTGTCCCCATGCCTCGATCTTGAAGTCTCTGGCCAACCTCAATTGAGCGCATCACGCCGCCATTTTTAGAGACGCGAACATTGCCAATCCATTTTCCAGGAAGACTCGAAAAGCGCTCCACATCTTGAATTGTCAAAAGACACTCATCCAAAATGATAGCGTAGCCCGTTTCTTGACTGACTCGACTCAGCTCCTCTGGATTTTTACTAGCCAGTGGCTCCTCAACCCCCAGCAAAGGAATCTTCAATTGGCTCAAGTATTTGATCGCCTCATCAGCACTCGTTAACAGATTGTTGGCATCAATCCGAAGGCGCAATTTTTTACGAATGGTCTCAGGCGCATTCTCAATAATCCACATCAGACGCGCACGATCTTGACTCAAATCTCCAGTGATCTTGACTTTGTAGTCCCAAAACTCCACAAACATAAATTTTTGCACGGTCTTTTCAAATTTCTCTTGCGAGCCATCACTGATCACGGCCGTGTATTGAAAATTGATTTTATCAGGATATGAGAGTCCGATCAGTTGCTCGACAGAAACATCTTTGCTTCGCGCAAGCCAATCTAAAAAGGCCAGCTCATAGCTACAAAATGCTGCTGGATTCTTTCTAATAGATTCATTCTCTCTGTTCGAAAACTCTTGAAGATCAACAAGGGTATTGATCTTTTCAAGCTGTGACTGATGCAGCCGCAGCCAAGCGATCGCCGACTCCTGAGTTTCTCCGGTGACATAAGATCTAGGGCAACCTTCACCCAAACCGACAAATCCGTCTCGTGCGAGTTCCACCCACACGCTGGAGCCCTCGCTTCGCTCATGAGAGGCGTGCTTAAAACTTACCTTAAGCGGAATATTCAACGGGGCAAACTCTAGACCCATGCGTTTCTCTCCCGTTTTTCAGCTGCAGACTTGCGAGCAGCATTGATTGTGCACCCTGCAAAATCAAAGCTAAATTCTCTTTCAAACCCTAGAGCAATGATTTTAAACTGCCCTTCTCGTTGCCCCAGGCCGAGGCAATGAGTTTTAAATTTTTCAAATGTTCCCTCTTCGAGGATTTTTATAGTTGGAGCACGAAGCCTACCGCTTTCTCTCTTGGTCTTGTATTCCATATTAATGCTTTTGAGCGCGCTATCAAAGTGAAGCTCAAGACTGGGCAGCCTAGCAGCAACAGCATCACTGGAGTCGGCAACAGGTTGATAATAGAGTGTATATCCGCAGGTCACCTCATTGGCGCCGCAAATGAAAAAACTCGAGGTCAAGTTGCATATTTTTTCAAAATACTGAACACCATAGATGACCTGGCTTTCGTAGAGTTTTTCGCCAGTAATGTTGGTGACGCCCTTGCCTTTTTGCACAAAGCGAATCAGCGGCGTCTTGTGGCAAAGGCCGTCAGCTTCGACTATGTCATTCATCTTGTATCGATAGAGACCACTGTCGGTTGTGATAAAAATATAATACAGTTCTTTGTCTACGAGCTCATGCAATCCAACAAAATTTAACTTTTCATTTTCCCAATCGTTCTTTTTTACAAATTCATAGTAATAGGTGTCCAGGGCCGGCAGACCCGTATTGGCCTGCAAACTGATTGGCGTGTTGCCACGAAACTCGCTCGATAGGTAGCCGACCTCACGAATAACAGTGGTGTCATCGAACTGACCCTGAAGCTGCTTGATAAAAATTCCGCAGCTTCCACCGGTCCAAGTGGTGACAACTTTGAGATTGGGCAAAAGGTCTTTAAATCTAATTTGACCTTCAGTTAAAGAAATCTTTGCCAACTTCTGGGCCCACACTCTATCAGCAAAAATGTGCTTTTTTACCACATTTTGAATTTGTGTCGGCAGACGGTCCATATCCGAAAATTTGCCATCGCGAAGATCCTCTAGAAACACATCTGCTCGTTCGTTCAATACCGAAATTAGCTTAATCAGAGTGGAGGGATTTGCTGTGCCAAAATAGGAAACGTCAGCACCGTTGAGCAGGATTCTGAGAATGGTTCGGTATTTGAGATCATAGTCTTCGATTTCAAAGATCTCTATAGGAAAAATGTATTTGTTTTTCACCATTGCCGGCATGTCTTTGTACATGTGTCCAGAGCTAGAGCCCACCGGAGTTTTGCTTCCCGGATATGTGCCCTCAATTGCGGGGCTAACAATAGCTGCAATCCGACCATTGAGCGCATCTGCATGCTCACGCAATACAGCTGCGAAAAACAAACTCTGGTTTTTTTTAAAGGTCTTCAAGGTCGACTTCAATATTGGAATGTATTTTGGTTTACCAGTGGTGCCGCTTGTCAGTGCGTACAGCACTGGATTTTCGGCGTTGAGAATGGGCAAACCTGTGGCCTCTTGCTTTTCGATGTAGGGTCGCAATTCTTCATAATCAAAAAGTGGCAAACGGCGGCGATACTCCTCAGGCTTGTTGATGGTGGCAAAATCAAATTTCTTGCCAAATTCAGTATTTTTTTGCTGATTGAGAATTCGCTTTAGAGTTTGCTTCTGCATCTGCTCGGGATGTTTTGCTTTGTACATGGCAACTCGATAAACAATTGCACTTCTGACATGAGCCACGCATTGGATCAGTTGCTGTACGAGCCACGTTTTTATTTTTAATCTGTGGTTTTTATTTAAAAGCATCAAAAATTCCTCACCCTGTTTGGCGCTACCATAAAGGAAATTACGTGCTGCGTAAATGATCATCTTCATTCTCCTCACCTTGCGTATAACTGATTGAATTCAATTAAAAATTTGCAAAGTATTTTTTTCAATCGTGGTCACAATGGCACCAGCGAAAACACCCGTTGATGACTAAAGCAAAAGGAATGCCGTGTTCCTTTTGCTAGCACAATTTACCAGAGATTCAATCCACATCATCCACATCTGAAGAGAGCTCCCATAGGCGCAAACTGATCACTGCGGACATAAAAGTAGATGCTTCAGCTTTCAGGACTTATGACCACTAGATGTTTGTCTCTCTGCACTTTGGTCTAGGAAAAATCCTCGACTTTCATCAATTTTTCAAAACCAAAGTCCAGTTCTAAATGGACCAAGGTCCAGAAACTCTCGACCCGACTAAAGCCTTCCAAGACCTAGCCGAAAGAAGGTGTAGACAGTTCAACCAGACTCGACTGAGGTATGAGCTCTCAAAAAAAACTAAGGTCCTAGAGGTGACAGTCAAAGACCAAGGTGAGGGCAAAGAGCTCAGGCGAACTGATGGAAGCCTGTCCAACGTGTTTAACCATTTCCTGACCGGTGTAGGTTATCGGTCAGGAGATTAACTTTTTTTGGAGGTTCCCAATGGGAATGCGCATTTCTACGAACGTTACGTCTATCGCCGCACAGAGATCACTAGTTGGCACTCAGAGACAGATTCAGTCCAGTATGAATCAGTTGGCTTCGGGGTCGCGAATCAATAAGGCATCAGATGACGCTGCTGGTTTGGCTATCAGTGAAAACTTGAAGTCACAGATTCGTTCTTATTCACAGGCTGGTCGAAACACCAACGATGGTATATCGATGGTGCAAGTTGCAGAGGGCGGCCTTGCTGAGATCAGCAACATCCTCACTCGCATGCGTGAATTGGCCATTCAAAGTGCCTCTGACACAGTCGCGGATCGTGAGCGCGGATTTATCGATAAAGAAGTTCAGCAGCTAAAGAGTGAAGTTGAGCGAATTTCTCAAACCACAGCATTTGGTGGTGTGAAATTGATCAACGGAACCAGTGATCAATTTGACTTTCAAGTCGGAATTCAAAATGACAGTTTCAACGATCGCATCAGCTTTATGCCCGGTGAAACCAATGCCACAGCTTCAAATCTAAACATTGACTCCTTTGACTTTAGTAGCAAAGATGGCGCACAAGGAGCTCTAGAGGTTCTTGATGGGTCACAAGTTCAGGTGAACGGATATCGCGCCAATTTGGGTGCTCTACAAAATCGTTTACAGTCGACTTTTGATAACTTGCAGGTGATGCATGAAAATATTTCGGCCGCCAATTCGCGAATTCGAGATACTGACATCGCAGCAGCTTCAGCTGACAACACTCGAAATACGATCTTGCTCTCTGCCAGTAACTCTGTTTTGGCTCAAGCCAATACGGTTCCGCAGATGGCACTAAAGTTGATTGGTTAAGTAGGATCAACTGAAAAATTTTGATACTGTAAAATAAAAATAGAGGCAATAGGGAGAGCAACTCACTCAGCTCAGTGGGTTCTCCTTATTAGGTACCCGGCAAAACAAGCTCATGCCCTGACTCAATGCTATGACCGGAATTGCATCTTGAGATCTTAGCGTAGCGTCGGCATTCAGCCCCAGAGTTCTTGATTGATGCATCGTCAAGCAATGAGTGATGGGATGAGCTATCCTAAGGGTGGGATCTCCAAACCGACCCGGTACCGTCCTACCCAGAAAGACCAGTGGTCTTTCTGGGGTACTTTAGCCATCTGCCAATCCTTCCGATAGATACAATAGCCATGAATATAAAGGGATTGATCACGAATATTCAACCAACGCCATTGAGTCCAGTGGAAAAAGTAGGGCGCTCTATAAAGTCCGACGCTTCCCACGACCGCGATGCCAATGGTGAACAAACACGTGACGATTCTAAGAATCAACATCGGCCCATGTCTGAAGAGGAATTTCAACAGTACTTGCTAAAATTCTCCCAGCTGAGCGCTTTTAAAGAGCACAAATGGTCAGTGGACTGGGAATCTCATGAAAAATTCAATCGAATTTTGATCGTCAAAGACAATCTGGGAAACGTCATACGCGTAGTTCCTGAGAGCGAGCTATGGGACTTGAGTCTTGATGACAACGAAAAAAAAGGTCACTTATTTTCAAAGTCCGCCTGACCTTAGTTTCTCGTTCCAGCCTATGGTACTAGGGATTTCCCCTTCCTCAGGCCGAAAGACGTCCAAGACATATTATTGACACCACCAATCTGCAAAATATGAGTGAAAATAGAAGTAGAAAGGATCACTCATGGCTGGCATTCGCATTATGGGTATGGCTTCTGGCCTACCACCTGACATTGTAGAACAGCTGATGGAAGCCGAGCGCATTCCTGTTAAACAATTGGAAGAAAAGAAAAAGAAAAACGAAGACAGCTTGAAACTAGTGACTGACCTCGAGACCAAACTTAATGACGTCGCTAAGAACTTGGGTGAGCTAACTGGAACTCGTGGCTTTACAGACATGCAACTGAATTCCAGCGACACAAATATCATTGATGGATCTGTCGACCCCGAGGCCGTGGTCAATGGCGAATACAATATTGAAGTCATTCAACTTGCACATAAACCCGCGGCGATTTCCAACGGCTTTGCGGACAAAGACACGACACAAATGGGAACAGGATACATAAAGTTTGAAACTGCGGAAGGATCAAAAGACGTTTACATATCTGGTAAAAACTCCACGCTTGAGGGCGTTGTTGCGCAGATCAATGGAGCCAACGTAGGTGTTCGCGCCAGTGTACTAGAAGATAAAAAAGACTCCGAAAACCCCTATCGTCTACTCATTTCGGGGCTCGGCACTGGAGACGAAAAGGACGTTACGTTTCCTACCGTGTATCTTTTGGACGGCGATCAAGACATGTTTTTTGATCAGTCACGACCTGCGCAAAACGGGATCATCAAAATTGATGGATTCGAGGTTGAAGTTTCCGAAAATCAATTGAACAACATCATTCCAGGCGTAACGCTGAATCTAAAACAGTCCGCTCCTGGCCGAGAGATTCGTCTCAGCGTAAAGGAAAACATCGAAGCCATTACTGGAAAGATAAAGGCCTTTGTCGACTCCTACAACGCAGCACTTGGCTTCATTCAAACCCAAAGTCGCTTAACAAAGGGTCCTGATGGCAAAGAGAGGTTAGGCCCCTTGGGGGGCGACTCTATTACGAGAACAGTAGAGAACCGTCTTCGCAGGACGATTCTCAATCCCCAGTTGGGTGTCAATAGCAACATCGCCCGAGTCAGTGAGCTCGGAATCACCTTTAATCGCAACGGCACTCTCGACTATAGCCAGGAGAAATTTACCAAAGTTCTCTCAAGTGATCCAAAGTCGGTGGGTGGTTTTTTTCGGGGTGATGGCTTTGCAACAGGGTTTATCACCACCGTAAAGCGCGAAATTTCGAACCTTACCAATGGACAGTTTGGAACCCTTGGCTTTCGCAAGAAGGGCATTCAAGACAAAATCGATCAAGCGGACAAACGAATAGAAAACAAAGAACGACTATTAGAAAAGAAAGAAGATTCGCTTCGACGAAAGTTTGCCGATCTGGAGCAGAAGATGACGAAGCTCAATGCCCAGGGATCGACTTTTCAAGGAATGAGCAAAGGCCTGCAAAGCCCAGGACAGGGGTCAAGCTAGATGAAACAAAAAAATTCAACAGCGCCCATTTCTAGCTCTTGCTTAGCCAAACTTAGACTCGAGTTCTCAAATTTTAGACCGAAGAATAAACTATCCAAATTGATTTCCATCGGAGAGGTGATCATTTCATGAAGAATGCGTTTCAAAAGTACAAATCCACAAGCGTTCATAGTGCCAGCAAAGAAAAAATTCTACTTATGCTTTATGAAGGCGCGATCAAATTTACCAAACTTGCGATCAAGGCGACTGAAGAGAAGAAGATTGCTGAAAAGGGCTATAATATTGGACGGGCCTATGACATCGTAATGGAACTCAATAATAGTTTAGACCACAAATTAGGAGGAGAGCTCTCATCTCAACTCGAGCAGCTCTATATGTACATTTTGGATGAATACACTAAAGGCAACATTGGCAGCAATCCCCAGCACTTTCATAATGCCTTAAAAATTCTCGACAATCTGTACAAGGGCTGGCAAGGCGCGATTGAGCAATTGAAAAAAGATGCAGAGTCCATTGAACCTTCAAGTGTAAACGAATAAAAGGATGAAAAATTTTATGGTGCAAAAAATCATAGACCTCGTACATCACAAAAATCACTTTCTTGAGAAATTCTTTTCTCTTAATGACACGCAGATAACAGGTCTAATGAGTGCTGAGTTTCAGGGCTTAGAGCATTTTTATCAGGCCCGCGAAAATCTGCTAAAAATCATTGGTGAGGTCGATCAAAAACTGTCTGGAATGCTGGAACAGCGCATGAGCATTCAGCCGGAGGATCGCCACACTTTGCGCCAAGCGCTTGATAAAAAGGATCATTTGGTAAAGGAAATCATCTCTCAAGACTTAAAGATCATGTCCCTTATTCAAAAAGCCAAAGATGCAATCATCTCTGAACTCAAAGAGGTGCGCCAAGCCAAGCAGACGATTGGCAAATATCGGTCGCGCATCAGCTCCAACATCGGTCTTGACGACGAGCTTTAAAACAGGCTACCTACCCCCCAAGCAACAACATGCTGAGGGGTATTTTCATGTCTTTGATTTCTGCCATTACACCTATTCTTGCCTTTACAATTTTGACTGTTTCCTGGTCCAACGCTTGCGAAACTTCGGCAACTCCATTGCTTGCCAACTTGGTTAACGAGTCCGATCAGAATTCACCGATGGTGGACCCAAGCTCCAACTATCCAAAAGAATGGTGGGCTGAGTTTCCAGAGGATCAAAAGGAGTCTTGGGAAATATTGCCCCAAGAAGCCGGACCTGGCGAAGTCATCTTATCCAAACGCACCGAACTCGGTATTCTTTCTAATTTTGCAGCTACCCCGTTTGAACTGGATGGCCATCGTTACGCAAGCCTTGAGGGATTTTGGCAAATGATGAAATTTCCAGATTCTGCAATCGAAAATGATCCGCGCAATGACAGCAGCATCAATTGGCCAATGAGCAGAAATGAAGTGGCAAATCTTGTCTCCTTTGACGCCAAAAAGGCCGGCGATTTTGGCAGCCAGGTTATGAAAACTTTGCAGATTGATTTTGTTTCTTATCTAGGAAATAAGATGGTTTATCGGCAACAAGGAGAGAGTGAGTTCTATCAGTTGATAGTTCGTGCAACCCGAGCCAAAATCGCACAGAACCCAGAAGTAAAACGAATCTTGCTGGCCACAGGAGATCTGAAGCTGCGACCTGACCACCTTGAGGACCCCAATGGGGCTCTGGCTTGGAAATACTACCAGATTTACATGAAATTGCGCACCGAACTTAAACTGGTCCCTTTGTGTGTGAGGCCGCCTGACGGGCGGCTGCATCCTTAGA
>CAYMBJ010000016.1:0-62511 GCA_964388665.1 uncultured Pseudobdellovibrionaceae bacterium
GAGCACAGATCTTTTCGAGCATTTTGGCGTAGTTGGTTTGTTGATTGAACTTGGTTTCAACTCTTTGTCGGCCTGCCATCCCCATAGTTTCACGCAATTTGGGATTGTATATGAGCTTCAGCAGGCCATTTTTGTATGCGCCTTTGTCGTTGAGCGGAGTTAAAAATCCACTTACGTCTTTTTCCACAGCTTCGGGCACACCACCATTTTCGAAAGCCACCACCGGCAAAGAGCAAGCCTGAGCTTCCAGGTACACAAGACCAAAACCCTCATCAATTCCCGGAAAAGCAAAAATGTGACTTCGTTTAAGAAGTTCCGTTACCTCCGGCTGCGACTTGGTTCCCAACACCTGTAAACGAGGTCCCATTCGTATTGCGAGCTTTTGAATTTCTTCAAGGCAACGGCCTCCACCGACGACCTGCAGATCAAAATCCTCACCAGCACTCCATAGTTCCTCACAGCATTGAATAAGAAACCGCACACCCTCGGTCTTGCGATCGGGTCGCAGCATCGCAACACAAATGATCGTTAGCCGCGAATTTTTTGTATCACCTTTCACCTTTTCCTCTGGATATTTTTTTAGATTAAGAGACGGTGGTATCAAGGTCACGCGATCGGCAGGTAAAAGTTTTCGCAAGCCTGGCACATCATCTGATTTGTCTGTAAAAATATGATTCGCCGCCAAGAGCGCTCTGCGATTGATTTGATAGCCGCGTCGCCACTCGGTCTCGTCAGCTCTGCGCGCTGAATGCATTCCTTCAAAAATATAGTAACGGCGACGAAAAACTCTTGCCATCAAAGGACCAACTCCGTCAGGCACCTTGTAGTAGCTATGATAGGTAAAGAAAATGTCTGGTCGAAACCGCCATAGACGCCAGACCATCAGTGGCAGTGAAAAAATGACAGTGACCATCGTGAATGGACTTCGCCAGTATTCGCGCAAACGCAGTCTTGAATAGACCAAAACCTGACAGCCTTCGCTCAAGAAAAACTCATACAGCCCGCGAGCAATTTCTCGATCTCCTGAGGGCTCCGGATGATCAAATGGTTTCATGGGCGCAAAAAAGGCAATCCTCAATGCATCCTCTTCAATTCTTTACGAATCACAGCCGCCAATAGCGAAAGCCCTGTTCAACAAAAGTGTTGCCCGAAAAGATACCCTTGACGTCAATCATCACTTTGGAGGTGGAGATTTTGTGAAAAAATGACAATGGCAATTTTGTAAATTTCTGGTGGCCGACCGCCACGATGATCATATTATAACTTTTTTTATCCACCTGATCCCAGGGCACCAAATCAATATCGTATTCGTGCTTCGCCTCTTCGACATCGGCCTCAGGATCGGTGACATCCACCTGAATGCCAAAATCAATCAACTCAGTAATTATATCCGGCACTTTGGAGTTGCGAGTGTCTGGACAGTCCTCTTTAAAAGTCAATCCCATGAGCAAAACGCGCGAACCAAGCACCGACTGCTCAGCATGAATGAGCTCCTTCACCGCCTTTTGCGCGACAAACTTTCCCATCCCGTCGTTGATTCTTCGGCCCGCCAGTATGACCTGCGGAATGTAACCCATCTTTTCTGCCTTGTGGGTCAGGTAATAGGGGTCAACGCCAATGCAGTGCCCGCCAACAAGTCCGGGGAAAAATTTTATAAAATTCCATTTGGTACCAGCCGCAGCCAGAACTTCGCGGGTGTCCAGATTCAGCTTCTCAAAAATGATAGCCAACTCATTCATTAGTGCAATGTTCAAATCCCGCTGCGTGTTTTCTATCACCTTAGCTGCCTCTGCGACGCGAATGCTGGATGCCCTATACACTCCGGCCTCCACCGCGCTGGCGTAGACATTGGCAACGATCTCTAAGGATTCGGCATCTTGGCCAGAGACAATCTTCAAAATTTTCGTAAAGGTTTTTTCCTTGTCACCGGGGTTGATCCGCTCTGGGCTGTACCCCAACTTAAAATCAACGCCACTTTTGAGGCCAGATTCTCGCTCCAAAATAGGCGCCGCAATCTCTTCGGTGAGACCTGGATATACGGTGGATTCATAAACGACTATGTCGCCCTTTTTTAGGATCTTGCCAACCGTTTCTGAGGACTTGATCACAGGAATGAGGTCGGGTCGGTGTGAGTCATCGATTGGCGTCGGTACAGCGATGATATGAAAATCTGCCTTCTTGAGCTCTTGCGGATCAGTCGTGTAGAGCACCTGGGCCGCCTTGAGCTCCTCGCTCTCGACCTCTTTGGTGCGATCATGCCCCTTTTGCAGTTCAGCAATCCGAGTCTGATTGATGTCGAAGCCAATGATTTGGGTTTTACGACCAAAGGCCACTGCCACTGGCAGACCCACATAACCCAATCCAATGACTGAAATTTTTCTTTTGTGCATAGCTATAGTTTTTCTCAAAGTCTTTATTCGTGACAATCTTAAACAAGTTTGATTAATTTAACCTAGTCAAAGGCCTGTATAAAAATGAAGAATAAAAAAATTACTCAACAAAATAAGCCAACTCAGTCGAAAAGACTCTCATCTCAGCAGCCTCTGCGTCGGCCGAAATCGAGCTCGCTCTCTGATCACGAAACTCCTTTAGAATCAAAAAAACTACTGGGAAAGCGAATTGCGTTGGTCATCACGGGGAGCATTGCCGCCTATCGTGCGCCAGATTTAGCGCGATCACTGCGAAAATGGGGCGCGCAGGTGACTCCCTTTTGTTCCAAAGAGGCCTTGAATTATGTGGCAGAAGAGGCCCTATCTTGGGCTTCGGACCAAAAGGTCATCACTGAGTTTTCTGAGCGTGCCGAACATCTCAGTTACGACAATCCCTTTGATCTCTATTTGGTGGCTCCTGCCACCTACAATACTATCAACAAGCTGTCCCAAGGAATCGCCGACGGCTTGGTCACTTCGTTATTGGCCGTGGGACTGACTCGAGTGGAAAACAATGGCCTCAAAATGGTTTTGGTCCCCAGCATGCATGGAGATATGCACAATAGCGTACTGGATCGGAGTCTCAAGCATTTGCTGGGACAAGGCGTGAGCATCATGGAGCCACGAGATGCCTATGGCAAACACAACCTACCTGAGGTGAATGAAATCCGTGAATTTGTTTTTCGACAATTTTCTGCTCAGTCATAGAAAAACTTCATACTTCTTGAGAGCAAAATCCTGCTCTGACCAGATTTGTGGTACTATAATGCCGATTCCAATCTATTCGTAGACCGAGGCACGATTGAGAGAGGCGCGAAGGTCGCTAAACATAGGCCGCACAAGACGGCCGATGGAGCAACAAAGGTATACGGATTGAGTGGAGTTGGTATGAGAAGCGATCAATGGGGCCTTTATATGCTGAAAAACACTTACCCTTTATTTATTTCGCAAATCACTCGCCACAGAAAGCGCTTCTATCAAGCCGCATTGGTACTGTTACTTCAGGCCATATTGATCCCGTTCATTCCACTGCCCTTGCGCTGGCTCGTGGATTTGGTCACAGAGAAGCTGGGGACTGAGTCTACCATTCGCCCTGACAATTGGATGTTTTGGCAACTTCACGACCTATCCACCAACCAGGCCTTGATAGTAATTGGTCTTTTGGCTCTTCTTCTAGGCGCTCTGCATGTGATTTTGTATTTTCTTGAGGAGCGACTGACCTCGCAATGCGTCCGCAGCTGTGTCACTTCGACTCGTGAGATATTGTTTACACTCGCTCTCACCCGTAAGCTCAATTTTATTGAATCACAGCGAAAGGTGGATGTGCTTAGCCGCATGAGCTCCGATGTTCAAAATTATGAAGCCATCGTTGCCTCTGGACTCATCGTTGCCGCGCGCTCCATTCCGACTCTGTTAGTGCTGACCCTCGCGATGGTTTATCTCAACTGGGAGATGGCCATCATTGTTTTGGCGATTTTGCCAATACTTTACTTGATCTCACAGATTTTGTCCAAACTCATGAAAAAGTGGGAGCGTGTGTTTCGTGCTGACACCGTCCACCTCGATCAAAATATTCTTCAAAGCTTGCAAGCACTTTCTATCCTCAAGTCTCTCAATGCCGAAAAGGACACAAGCCAAGCGCTTTTAAAAGATCAAGCCAAGTTGGACCACTCATTTATGAAGGTGCGACTCTTTTTTGGCCTTTTCAGTTCAAACTTGATGATGGGTCGATACATCATTCGCATGATTGTGATTCTTGTCGGTGGCTTTTTGGCACTCAGGGGTGACATCACCTTGGGCGTACTTTTTGTTTTTGGTAGCTATTTAGAAATGATGAGTCAGCCAATGAGCGAAATTTCAAACTTTATTTCGCGCTACTCAAAGGCACTTGCCAGTGTCGAAAGAACAGAGGAGTTTTATCAAAGACTCTTGCTCCATCCGGAAGTTTCTCCCACACCAACGGATTTCTCGTCACTGCAGCTCCCTCTGCGCGTACACAATGTCACTCATCGCTACTCACCCAATACCCCAATCTTGTTTGACAGATGGTCGGTGACCTTTCCAAAGGCGGGATTGATAGCGGTGGTTGGCAAGAGCGGCGTTGGCAAGACGACTTTTTTAAAGTTTCTCAATCGCCTCCAAGATCCCTTTAGCGGCGAAATATTGCAAAATGAACAGCCTATCAGCGCAGTCCCACTTGTGGATTTACGAAAAGAGATCGTCTCCATTTCTCAAGAGCCCTTTTTTTTGAGTCAGTCGATTCGTGAAAACTTGATTTTGGGCCTGAGCGAGCCTCCCACCGACAGTGCAATCATGGAGGCCCTGCGAAAATGCCAAATTGCACCCACCCTTGCTTCACTTCCTCTCGGCTTGGAGACACCGATGGGTGAAGGAGGAATTACTTTTTCTGGCGGCCAACTAAAAAGGTTTCACTTGGCAAGGGCCTTCTTGCGAGATCAAGCTCAGGTGTTTATTTTGGATGAACCTTCCTCGGGCTTAGATCCAGTGACGGCGCAGCAAGTGATGTTGGAGTTGAAAGGATATGCGCAAAGCAAAAAGTTGATTTTCTTTTCGACACACAGCCTGGAAGACCTGCAACATGCTGATCAAATTCTCTTCTTCTCCCCACATCACAATCCACAACTTGGCACTCACGATGAATTGATAAAGGCGCACCCTCAGTACGCTCCTTTTGTCAGTGATTTTGCAGAGAGTGAGCGGCAATGAAGATGCTTCACGCCGGCACCACACGAAATCTTTGGCTAAAAGCCATCTATGAAAACGGACTGGTGACTGCCAATTCCGAAACGGCCGCCTATGCTGATAAACTTTATCTTTTTCGCAAAATCTCGTCTGAAATGGGCGCAGAAATGGCACAGATCTTTCATCCAAAGACCATGGGATTTGCCGAAATGTTAAACAACACATTTGGTGACAATCACTGGCAGACGCCCTTCGAGGCAGCGCTACCAGCCCTGCTCGAGAGACTAAACAAAGAGTTTCCGCGAGGATTTATTGTCAAACCGACAACCATCATCAATACGGGTGGCGAGACTGCGGGTTACTGGTTCTTTATGGATCAATTTGCGGAAGACTGGAAAAATGGCCACGCTCTGTTGAGAGCAAATTATATGCGCCAGCAAGATTATGCATCACCGCTTCTAGGTCGAAAAATTTCCAACGAAGAACTGTGCTTTCAAGAGAGCATCTTTGGTATTGCCGACAAAGAGCCACATCTTGCGAAGTCCTATCCTGAGATTCGTGTCCACACTTATGAAAATCAAGTTGTTGCGGGGGCCACTTACTCTCGCTGGGCCGTCAATCCAGTTCGTTCCAATCCACAATTCATGCGTGCTGAGAGCTTCGTGGCTGAATTTCTCAAACATTTTTCAGAAAGTTTTTTAGATAGTCAGGCCTGGGCCTTGGATGTTATGGTCATTGACCACGTGGCAAGGATTGTGGATATCAATACCAATCGCGGTGAATGCGCTCAGTGGTCTGGCTTTTTATCTAGACCCGGAGTTCTGAGAGCCTACACTCGCCATTTTGAAAAACATAAAAATGTTCGTTTTTCTGGAATTTCGGGAACAATTCTTAGATACCATATGGGGAACCTGTTTAAGAATTTTAAGAAAAGGTACATTGAAGGAATTCGCTAATGGTGTTTGAGGTGATTGTATGATGAAAGTCAAAGGCGATGTTTTTTTTAGAATGGATGATCTCGGCTGGTACCATGGCCAATTTTTAAAAGCCATTGAGCTTTTTCGCCGCTCCGGCCAAAAACTCAATGTCGCGGCCATTCCCATGAACTGCCATGAGGCCTTTTCTACCAATCCTGTCGCAGACTTTAAAGAAGTCATTCAAATTCACACTCATGGCTTTACTCATCTTGATCACCAAAACGCTGGCAAGAAGGCTGAATTTGGATCACATCGCCACAAGCGAGGAGTGCTGCGCGATCTTCTAAAAGGAAAGCAGCTTTTGGAAAGCCTCTTTGGCGATCAGTACTACCCCGCCTTTATCCCACCTTGGAATCGTATGGACTCTGCCTTTTTTCCACTGCTCGTCGAGAGTCAATATCGGGTTCTCTCGCGCGATGGTGCTTCTCAAAGTGCGACGCCTGGACTCATCGATATCAATGTCAGCATCGATGTTCATACTAAAAAGGGCGCAGAACGACAGACCCTGGATGAGCTTTGGGAAGAGATTTTAAAGCAGCAGTCGGAGCAGAGTCATGTCGGCATAATGCTTCACCACAAGTACATGTCGGAAGATGATTTTAAAGTGCTACAAGGGCTCATAGAGCGAATGGACAAGAATGGTATGAAGACTTATTTTTTTGAAGATTTGGTTAACAAAATGGGAGTAACGAAGTGATGGACAGACCTCAGGGGCTGAAAAAAATTTCGCGGATCATGTTTTACTCCCACGACACTTTTGGCTTGGGTCACATTCGCCGCACTCAAAAGTTGGCCAACGCCTGCGCGGGGCCGGAGCGGGCCATCCTCATTGCCTGTGCCTCTCCCAAAGCCTCGAGCTTTGGCTCCCAACCCGGTATTGAATATTTGAATTTGCCAGGTTTTACTAAGCAGGTCACTGGAGATTACGTTCCACGCAGCCTACCCTTGGCTGTGGAAGAGTTTGTCAACTTGCGCGGCAGCCTTTTGCTCAGTGCTGCCCGAAGCTTTGATCCTGATATTTTGATTATTGATAAAGAGCCCTTGGGTGTAAAGCGAGAGCTCACACCCACACTCGAGTATTTGAAGTTTCACCAAAAGCGCTGTCATGTGGTTTGTGGGTTTCGCGATATCCTAGACGAAAAAGAAGCCGTTCTGCGCGAGTGGGCGCGGCGGGACACCTTGGCGGCCCTGGATGAGTATTTTGATTCGATATTTGTATATGGCGAAAAGGATCTCTTTGACTACCACACCGAATACAGCTTGCCGAAATCCTTTTGCGATAAAATTCAATATTTGGGGTTCATCCCACCGGATGAAAATGCCCATTCAAAGTCGGCACCAAGAATTCCCTTTGATAAAGGCGCTGAAAAAGGCCGCCCTCTGGTCACCTTAACATTGGGCGGCGGTGGAGACGGCATGGAGATTCTTGAGATTGCAAAAGACTTTCTTGCAAAAAACACCCGCTTGCCATTCAATTGGTTTATCCTCACCGGCCCCTTCATCTCTCCAAAGATGTTAAATGAACTTAATGCAATCGCCATGGCGAGGCCAGAATTGCATGTGAGCGACTTTATCCCAGACACCCTCAGCCTTTTTCAGCGCAGTGATTTGGTAATCTGCATGGGTGGCTACAACACCATGACGGAGTTGCTCTATCTACAAAAATTTCCACTGATTTTGCCACGTGTGAATCCCCGCAAAGAGCAACTCCTGCGCGCTCAGTCCTTTGCAAAGCTCGGACTTTGCGATTATTTGGCCCCCGAGCAACTCACTGCCGAGAGTCTTCTGCAAAAGATCACCGAAAGACTGGCCAAGCCAATTCAGCCCAAAACTCAAATCACACTGCGTGGTCTTGATTCTTTTAAACATGCGGTCGAGAGCCTTTTGTGAAACATTCATCGCTGGGAACCATTGGCTTTGTTCTCAAAGGATATCCGCGGGTGTCGGAGACATTCATTGCCCAAGAGATCTATGAGCTTGAGCAGCTAGGTTTTGACATTCACATCTTTTCTTTAAAGGAGGCTCGTGAGCCCGAGCGCCAGCCCATCGTTGCAAAAATTCGAGCCACTGTGACCTACATTCCCGAATTTCGAAGTGGTTTTTCGGATAGCGCTTTCAGCGAATTTTTAAATGCCTTTGCCGGAGCATTAAAGGCGAATCCACTGGTACTCTTGCAATCTTTTGCAAAGGCTGTGCAGCAGAGCCTGCAAAACGGCAACAAAGACTCAATTCACCTCTTTTTTAGAGCATGCTGGCTGGTTAATTTTATCAGTAAGAATTCCAATGTGAGGATTGCGCATTTTCACTCTCACTTTGCACATACACCCACTGAACTCACCATCTTTGCTGCTAAATTGAGTAAAAAGAAATTTTCAATCAGCGCACATGCCAAAGACATCTATACACTTTCGAAACAAGAGCTCTGCCGACGTATCAACTTATCAGAGCTGATCATGACGTGCACCTCTTATAACTATTCTTATATGCGGGCGCTAAACGGCGTGGACAAAAATAAAATTCATCATATCTATCACGGCATCAATTTGGAGACCTTTGCACCTGAAGGCACCAAAAGTCAGAAACCTTTATCCGATACCACCGCTAGATCCGAAATTGGCTCTAATGCCGAATCTGAATTCGGTTCTCAATCAAAAAAGACATTGCTTTTGTCAGTGGGTCGCTTGGTTGAAAAGAAAGGCTACCCAGATATTTTTGTGGCTTTAAAAAGACTAAAAGAGCAACAGTTCGACTTTAACTATGATATCTATGGAGATGGCACACAGCTCGAAGAACTGCGTGCATTGGCTCAAGACCTAGGCCTGCAACAACAGATTCATTTTCACCGCACCACCACCCATCCGCAGATCATTGCGCGAATGAAGCAGGGCGGAATTTTTATTTGTGGCAGTCGCATTGGTAGTGATGGAGACCGCGATGGCGTGCCCAACACTCTGGCCGAAGCTATGGCCATGGAGCTTCCCGTTGTGGCGACGGCCGTTTCTGGAATCCCTGAGATCGTCGAAAACGAGGTCTCGGGCCTTTTGGTCCCAGAAAGAAATGCTGAAGCGCTGGCCAAGGCTTTGATCCGACTTATCGAAGATCCACAGCTCGCTTCACGACTTGGAAAGTCTGCACGCCTGCAAATTGAAAAGTGTTTCGATGCCAAAAAGTGGATTCATCGCTGCGCCGATCTGCTACGCCCATTTGTTTCTCAAATTAAGGAGGTCAAGTGAGCCAACCTAAATTACTCTTTTATTGCCAACACCTGCTGGGCGTTGGCCATGTCACGCGAAGCCTCGCGATCGCCTCGGCACTGGTTGATAAATTTGATGTCTATTTTCTCCAGGGTGGCCCCGACATTCACCGGAGCCTGACACATCAGAACTTTCATCACATTTTTATTGATCCACTTCTCATGAGAGAGAGTGACAGCTCTCTCTATGATCCGGAGGGGCGCCGTGAAGTGGCAGAGATTTTTTCTGCCAGGGCGGAAAAAATCTCTAGCCTCATTGCGAAATTCGGTTTTGATGTGGTGGTCACGGAGCTCTTTCCTTTTGGACGCAACAAATTTCGTCGCGAAGTCTTGGCAATGATCAACCAACTGCAGGCTCGAAATCCAAGCGCCCTTGTGGCCGCCTCGGTTCGTGATATTCTGGTCGCTCGAGAACCAGGGTTTGAAGACAAGGTTGTGGGTATCGTCAAGAATCATTATGACTTGGTGCTTGTTCACAGCGATGAAAAGATTCTTAGATTTGAGGAAACTTTTTTGCGAACCCCAGATATTGCTGACAAGATTCGCTACAGCGGATTCGTTGCAGAGACGCACGTGGATTCTGCTGACTCGTCGCTTGCGAAATGGACCTCTGCGTGTGCTGCCAATCAAAGACGGGGTGTACTGGTGAGTCAAGGCGGAGGCAGTGTTGGCGAAGAACTGATGCTTGCCGCGGCAAAGGCCGCCCGTCTGATGCCTGATACACCTTTTCAGTTTGTTCTTGGCCCCTACTCTCCTCCCGATCTGCGCCAAAAATTAGAAGCGATTCTACAAGCCTCTCCTGCGTTGGGGTTGGCCCGAGTGCGTGACTTTTTACCAAATTTTGAAGAGGAGCTTTCCAAAGCTGCACTTTCCATCAGTTTGGCCGGTTACAATACCATGATGAATGCGCTCAATACCAAAACCATGTCGCTCATTTATCCCTACACGGCCAATGAAGAGCAGTCTCTGCGTGGTCTGCGCTTTCAAGAGATAGGCGCGCTGAAAATTCTTGGCGAAGCGGATCTTGAACCCAGTCATCTTGTGCCTTTAATAAAGACGCACCTCAATGGTTTCCCAGAAAAATCTTCCGTCAATCTGCTGGGAGCCAAACACAGTTGCGAGATTCTCCATTCACTGTGGCGAACCAAAACAGAGAAGCGAAAGTTGCAGTAGCTCCGTCAATGAAATGGCCAAAAGAGTCAATAAAGGATTAGAAAAAAAGGAAGGATAGAAAAGTTGAGAAATTTTGATTTTTTAAAAGACAAAAAGGTGCTCGTCACCGGTGGTGCTGGTTTTATCGCCTTCCATTTAACCCGCCAATTGCTGCAACTGGGTGCTCAGGTGACCAGCCTTGATAACTTTGATCCCTTTTATGCTCGCACGCTCAAGGAAACCAATGTCAGTGATTTGCAAAAAATCTGTAAAGAAGTTCGCAGCGCCCATCCTGGGGCTCGCTTTGATTTTCACGAGATGGATCTGTGCGAACCGCAAAACCTAGAATCGTTGCCGAAGAATTTCGACCTTGTTGTCCATTTGGCCGCAAAGGCAGGTGTGAGACCCAGCCTGCTAGATCCCGCCGGCTATATTCGCGCAAACTTGACGGCCACCGCCATTCTCTTAGAGTGGATGCGGTCTCATAATTTGCAAAAGATCGCCTTTGGCTCGTCTTCGTCGGTGTATGGCAATGATTCTGCGCCGCCCTTTCGCGAAGATATGCGCTGTGACCTCCCGATCTCTCACTATGCAGCCACAAAAAGGTCTGGAGAGCTTTTGTGCCACTCCTATTCCCATCTGTATGCGATGCAGGTAGCTTGTTTGCGCTTCTTTACTGTGTACGGCCCCAGGCAAAGACCCGACTTGGTGATTCGCAAATTCGTTGACGCAATTTCTAAATCTGAAAAAATTACACTCTATGGTGATGGCAGCACTTCGCGTGATTACACTTTCGTAGAAGACATTGTGTCGGGAATTCTTGGCACTTTGGAACACCTCAATCGGGCGCAATCGTCTCATTATGAGATTTTCAATCTTGGCAACTCTTCACCCATTTCGCTCATGGAAATGTTGAACACCATCGAGACCTCTTTAGGGTTAAAGGCCGATATTCAGTGGGAAAAGCTGCAACCCGGCGATGTGCATATGACCTGCGCAGACATTTCGAAGGCAAAAGCCGCATTGAATTATAAGCCACAGACCTCCTTCGCTAAAGGGATAGATCAAGTGGTCACTTGGTACCGTTCTTTGTAGCTGTCAAATCCTTGGACACGTAACGTTTTCAATTGAGACAGAGAATCCTTTGCAATTTCAACAACATCCTTTATAAAAACCTGGTCCTGGAATTGCTTTAGCAATTGTCTAGCGATTTCTATTTGCTAAACAACAATAGACTAAGGAGGCTCTGTGAAAGTTGCTATTTTCGGAACCGGATACGTAGGACTTGTGACTGGCGTCGGTCTTGCTGAAAAGGGTCATCAAGTCCTTTGTGTCGATATTGACCAAGCCAAGGTCAATATGTTGCGCTCTGGAAAATCGCCAATCTATGAGCCGGGATTGGATGAGCTCTTGGCAAAAAACATTGCTGCTGAGCGAATCGCATTCACAACTGAACCAAAATTTGCCGTCAATTTTTCAAATCTGATAATGATTGCCGTGGGCACGCCGCCCAACGAAGACGGATCTGCCGATTTGAGCCATGTTCTCGATGTTTCTGATACCATCGCACGCTATATGCGCGAAGATAAAATTATCATTACTAAAAGTACCGTACCCGTAGGCACTCATCTCAAGGTGCTACAAAAAATGCGAGATGTCCTTGAAGAGAATGATCTCAATTTGCACTGCTCTGTGGTTTCAAACCCAGAATTTCTCCGTGAAGGTTGCGCTGTTGAAGACTGCCTGCGCCCAGCGCGAATTGTCGTGGGCACAGACTCTGTCGGTGCTGCGATGGTGCTGCAAGAACTCTATAATCCATTTATAACTGAAGGCGTCCCCTATATCGTAATGGACCCACTCTCCTCTGAAATGACAAAATATGCAGCCAATGCCATGCTCGCCGCGCGCATCTCTATTATGAATGAGTTTTCACGACTGTGTGAAAAGGTCGGCGCCAATATTGATCAAGTCAAACACGGGATTGGCTCAGACCCACGCATAGGTCACCAGTTTTTAAATGCAGGACTGGGTTATGGCGGCAGCTGCTTCCCAAAGGACGTCAAAGCCCTGATCCGCACTGGGCAAGAGTATGATGAGCCAATGGCGATCTTAAAAGCTGTTGAGACTGTCAATCAACAGCAACGAGAATTGTTTTTCCGCAAAGTGAAGCTTTCGCAGTATGGTCATCTTCAGGGTCGTAAAGTCGCAGTGTGGGGCATCGCCTTCAAACCTGGCACTGACGATGTCCGCGAAGCCCCGGCCATTGATCTCATCGAAAGGCTTCAAGCCGCAGGCGCCAATGTGATCGCCTATGATCCTGTGGTGAATGCCAAAGCACATGACCGACTCAAAGAGTGCCACAACTTAGAATTCACAGTCGACAAATACGATGCCTTGGCGGATGCCGATGTTCTTTGTATCTGCACAGAGTGGCTGAGCTTCCGTGAGCCTGATTTTTCAGAAATGAAATTACGCATGAAATCGCCCATCATCGTCGATGGCCGAAATCTGTTTTCACAAGAGTTTATGGAAAACCAAGGTTTCACCTACTATTCGATGGGCAGACCAGATCTCGAATATTTAGAAGAGATGCTTTTGAATGACTCCGACGAGGAACAGCAAGCAGAGGCTCGCTCACGCAGCCATCTTAAAATTACCTAAGCGATGAGGACAATCAAACATGGACACAACTGAGCTACTTCCCTTATCGACAGATCGCAAACAGGCTGGCCTTGAACAGCAAAGCCTGGGAACGTATTTCAAACGAATTCCACGATTGGGAGCCTACTCTACAATAGAGATAAAGATCAGCTCTGCAGACAATCTCAAAATTGTCGTTGATCAGGACTGTGAATGGTTGGCCATGCGCCTACAACGCTATTTCAATCGATACGTCGAAAACTTATCGTTAGAAGATATTGAGAGGTTTCTTGAGCACGTGGTCACCACCTACGGGTTTCGCGAGATTGTTCGTGAGATGCGCCTTTCTTTTACACAAATTGATGAAGAGGAACGCGTCTCAAAAACTCTCTACTTTGAAGAGATCGCCAAGAGGACAACTCGTCGCTCGCTTTCCATGAGCATCATTGCCCAGGTTCTATTTGAGCGATTCACTCAATTTGAAACGCGAATACTTCCGCTACAAAAGGAGCCCACCCCTGCGCACAGTCTGACGCCAACTCAGGGCGCGGACCTGCCCCAGCATCAGACTCATGCTCCATCAGCAAAGCTTTCGCGCAAATCCATGCAATTTGTCTTGGTGATCCAAAATCCGATTCAGCGTGAGCAATACTTTCTTTTTGATCCCATGCGCAGAAAATCGAAGATCCCTTCGTCAAAGGCGAATTTGCCTAGCAACAGTCAGGCCGAAATTCATAGCCTCGAGGTCAAGTCTGATATCTCCTCAGAGCTCAAAGCTTCGCTACAAGCCCTTAAGGTCTCTCACTGTGAGAGCATCTGGAGCGAAAAACGCAAAGAAGTTAGCATCGTGGCCGCAAGCAGCCAAAGACTTATCTTTTCTCTCGCTGGGCGAACCCCGACTGAGCGGCGCTTTCGCCAAGAAGAAGAGCTTTTACAAAATGCCCAACCACATGAATTGATTCCACTAGAAATTTATTTTCACTCCTTTTGGCGACCATTTGGCCATACCTCTATTCGGGTGGGCAGATCACTCTATGAAATGTCGGCAAAGGGCTGGCGCGTGCACGACGGCGGCGCTGATTGCCCGCGAGCATTTTTATTTAACAATCCATTTTTTCGCAGCCAGTATTTAAAATACAAGCGTTTTGGCATGGCACCCATTTCGATTGGAGTTACCATCAAAGTTGAAAAGCACAAAGTCGACCGCATGATGGCGATTTTTCAAAATCTCTTGTCAGCCACAGGCTGGCGTCGTGAGCGCTTCAATCTGCTATTTAATAATTGCAATCAAGGGATCATGAGAGTTCTTTCGGAGGCCGGAATCGAAGGCTTTGAGCAAAAGGGCTTCATTGGTTTTAGCTCGGTGCTGAGCTTTCGCCGCTTACTGGTTCAGCCACAGCATGCTGTGCAAGCATTGAATGTCTATGTACTTCCCAACATACAGGTCTCTGAAGCGCTGTTGCGGCGCTGGATACCGGCTGTGATCTATGGTCACAATACAGTCAAGAGCGAAGTCATTCGCACGCTGCCTCTCTATGTACACACCTATCTATATGCAGGAATTATGCGCTTAAAATCAGCCCTAACTTTTTCAAAGAGGAACGTATATGAATAAAAAGAGATCAACGCCCATTTCGTGGATTCGTTTTGCCAAATTCCTAATGACGCCACTCATGTCTCTGGCTATTACATCACCTGCCGCCGCGGGATTGGTGTTCAAATATCATCTTGAGCCCGCAAAGAACCTAAAAGACACATGCAAAGATGATTCGGGAAATCTGATCAGTTCGAAACTGGTTTTGGCCATCGAGCCTACAGGAAAAACCGGAGACAAAATTGCCAAGGTTGCTGGAAGCGAAGTTTTGCTTTTGAAGATCAAAGCCAAACTGTGCACCACTGTGGCAAACTTTCAAAAAGTGAATATGAACATCCATATACCCAGCGCTCTTTTGCAAGAAGACCTTCTTTTGAGCATGAAGGTGGGTCAGCAGATTTTCTTTGACGGAATTCCGCAAGCCAACAATCCCGAGCAAAAGAATCAACTGGTGTTGACTCGCTTGCCACTAAAGGGAACTTTAGCACCCTTTAAGCTTGAAGCCATTGCTGGTGCAAATCAGAAGTCGCCATTCAATCCCATTCTCCTGAGTCTTGAAACTGATCGGGTTTTACATGAAAAATTATTGACTGAAACACGCAATTTAATTCCCTGGGCACGAGTTTTTTATAGCCACAGAGTGAACCTAGATGGAATCTTTACTGAAGTGGAAGATGAATAACACGAATGAGAACTTAATTTTGATGAAGGTGTATGACGATTAGACATTGTGCCACAATGGCACTTTTGATTTTATTTAATTTTGGGGGAGCTTCGGCAAAAAATGTCGAAGCTCCTTTTGTATTGCGCTGGCATGATGTGCAAAGTTTTGGCCGGGCCCAAAAAAACCCAGCTGTTAGCGCAGCAAAGTCAGAGGTGCGCGCGCAGCTCGAGGCACTCGGGGTGCCGCAGGCCGAGTGGTTTCCAGCGGTTGGCATTGAGACCAGCGTTGGACGCGAACGTTCTGACAAGATCAATTCAGCGGTGCCGCCAGCAAGCCAAGGACAATACGCGCAAACAGAAGAGTCCTATTTGGTGGTCACACAAAACCTCTTCAATGGTTTTAGCACTGTGGCTAAGCAGTCCCTCGCCGAGGCCAAGCTTGAGCGTGCCAAACAAAATTTAGCACTAGAAGAAGCTGCCGTTCGACGCCAGGCGCGGAAAAACTTTTTTCAAGCATGGCATCAGCAAAAGCGAGTTCAGTACTACTCGGACCTGACTGAACGCCTACAAAAGAATCTGCAATTGGTAAAACTCAAATACAGCTCTGGCTTGGAAGGCAAATGGGCTGTAAATTTGCTCGAAGTTCAAAAGGGCTCGGCAGAGCTTGAGGTGCGCAATGCAAAACAGCTGTTTGAAGATTCGCTCTCGAATTTGCGAACACTCTTAGGAGTTGATTTTCAAAGTCGGGAGGTTGGGCTGCCCACCGATGAGTTCTTATCTACGTCAGAGTATCTTTCAAAAAAAATGACTCAGAGATATTTAGAAAATCATCCACAAGTGAAGCTTTACAATAGCGATATTAAGCAGCGAGCCGCTTCTAAATCTCAGTCGCAATCTGACTTCTTACCTAAACTGGATCTGAATTTTAAAAAAGGCGTAGCAAACTCCACCTTACCCAACTTGCCAGGTGTGGAAAATGATTCAGAACAAGTCCAACTAAAACTCACTTGGAATTTGTTTACCGGCGGAGCCACCAAAAATTCAGTCGATTCGGCTGACCAGACCTTGGCCGCAGCCACTCAACATCGACAAAATGCTCTGCTTCAGTTACAACAGGACATCGATAAACAGAGTCAGCTCTTTCAGCTTTTGAAAGAGCGATATTTGAACAAATCAGAAGAGCGAAAAGTCCTAAAAATTCGCTCTGACACCGTGACCTCGCAATATCAACTTGGCACACGCAAGTATGCTGATTGGGAAGTTGCTCAGACTAAGCTCGCCGAAGTGGAAAAAGAATTTCTTGATATTGAAGAGGCCCTCCTGGAGCAAAGAGCTTCGCTAGAAGGAGCCTTGGGGATACGCTGGGAGGAGTAGGAGCGTAACTACCATGTAGAATATGCTGACCAATCTTTGGACGCCGCCACTCAACATCGACAAAATACGCTATTTCAGTTACAACAGGACATTGAATCCTAGGGGTATGGAGGGATAGGGATGAAAAAAGGGGTGTTCATCGTTTTAGGAGCTGGGGTACTCATCCTGGCTTTTATGAATTTTTCATTTCCGTTTGGTAGCAAGACCCTTCACTTTCAGCAAGTGTCGCCGCTTCGGACTCAATTCATTATCAAAGTTTCAGCAACAGGGGTCATTGAACCCGAAAACAAAATCAACATTGCTGCCCCAGTACCTGGCCGTATTGACGAGGTCTTGGTTCAAGACGGAGATCAAGTCGAAAAAGGACAGATCTTGGCGTGGATGAGCTCTCAGGAGCGGGCAGCACTGATGGACTCGATCAGTACGCAAAAGATCTCAGATATGGAAAAGGCCGAGCTTCAAGATATGTACAAGCCCACGCCCATCTTGGCCCCTGCGCCTGGTCAGGTGCTTATCAAGGGCATCACTCCTGGCCAGTCAGTTCTGCCGGATGCACCCCTTTTTGAATTGTCTGATCGACTCATCTTTGTCAGCAATGTGGACGAAACGGACATTGGCAAAATTGTCAAAGACCAGAAGGCTTTGGTTAAAATCGATGCCTACCCAGAAACTACGATCGTGGCAAAAGTCAAACGCATTGGTCATCAGTCCAATTCGACCACAAACATCACCACCTATGCAGTCACTCTCGAAGCGAATGAACCCATCACGCAGACCCTGCGCGCAGGAATGTCCATCTCTGTCGATCACATTTTGCTAGATAAGTCCGAAGTTCTCGTCCTCCCGGCATGGGTCACACAGGGCAAACAGGGTACAAATGCAAATTTACGTCTTAAAAAGGGCGAAGAGGGTTCAGAAAATCGAGTCGTGCAATTGGGCCTATCAAATGGTGAGTTTGTTGAAGTTCTCAGTAGCTTGAGCGAAAACGAAATCGTGTTGATGCCCGAGCAAGACTCCCCACAGCCTGCGAAAAAATCCTTTGGACTTTTCTGATGGATGGCCAGCTTCCGCCTTCTGAGTCTTCACCTCCCTTGATCGCCATTCGTGACCTGCACAAGGTTTACCATGGCCAAGGTGATGACGCGACCAAAGTGCATGCACTGCAAGGAATTGACCTAGAAATTCAAGCCGGGGAATTCGTGGCGATCATGGGTCCGAGCGGCAGTGGCAAAAGCACCTTGATGCAAATTCTCGGACTACTGGATCACAAAACCTCTGGTAAACATTATTTAGATCAAGTGAATGTCTCAAATCTCAATGAAGATGAACTGGCCGAACTGCGCTTAGAAAAAATTGGCTTTGTCTTTCAATTTTTCAATCTGCTTCCTCGTACGGCTGCCCTTGATAATGTTTCTTTACCGCTCCTATACGCCGGTGACGAAAACCCACATATGCGCGCCAGTGAGCTATTAAAAGAAGTGGGTTTGGGAGATCGCCTTTCTCACAGACCTCATCAGCTCTCTGGTGGACAGCAGCAACGAGTGGCCATCGCGCGGGCCTTAGCCAATAGACCCCGGTTGATCTTGGCAGATGAGCCTACGGGAAACATCTCTTCTCATCAGGCAGAAGAGATACTCAATATGTTTGACGAGCTCAACCGCCAGGGGACCACCATCATCTTGGTCACACACGAGCCCGAGGTCGCCCATCGTGCGCGCCGACTGATCACAATTAAAGACGGCCTCGTATATGAAGATCAAACGCTCAAAGAGCCCCGCGTGCGAGCGAATCTTGCCACCAGCTCGGCACCACCACCGACAGCAGATGCGCCTTCAGTTTCAAAGATCAGTTTTAAAAATCAAACGTCACGCCTGTTTGAAAATGCACGAATGGCTGTGACCTCACTTTCGCTTAACAAATTGCGAACGGCTTTGGCCACTCTCGGCGTGATCATCGGCATTGCGTCCTTTATGGCAATGATGGCCGTGGGTTCTGGCGCCCAAGTGGCCATCTCCGCACAATTGGAAAGCTTGGGCACCAATCTTCTCAATGTTCGCGGTACAAATCCAAAAAATTCTAAAAAAGGCAATACGAGCGACTTTAAGAACTTTTCGTATGACGACTTTGAAAAGATCAAGCTCTTTACCCATTCGTTGCGCGAAGTTCGCGGCGTCGACGCTCAGGTATATGGCAATGTGGCAGTGGCTTATAATTCTAACAGCGCTAATCCCGAACTCATGGGCGCAACTCCCGAGGCCGAGACCCTTATGAATCTCAGGCCCGTCTATGGTCGCTTTTTTACTGCCGACGAAGAGCAAAATAAAGCCCGCGTGGTGCTGCTGGGTCCAACTGTGGTGACCAGACTCTTTGGTGAAAACGCAATCCCAATTGGCGCGCTGATCAAAATCAATCGCGTCGACTATGAAGTTGTGGGCATTCTTCCTACCAAAGGTAGCAATTCTTTTAAAGACCGTGACGACATCGTGGTCGTGCCACTTCGGACAGCCATGTACCGCATACTTGGCCGGCGCACAGTCCAAACGGTGACCATCGCTTCAAAAGGTGCCAAGTATGTCCCTTTAGTGCAGATCAAAACCGAAGAGTTCATTCGCGATCTGCGACGCTTGAGCGATGATGAGGAAAATGATTTTCAGGTGCGAAATTCTAATGACATCAAAGAGCTCTACGACCAAACCACAAGAATCATCACCTCCATGTTGCAAGCCATTGCCGCCGTTTCCCTTTTGGTGGGAGGAATCGGCATCATGAATGTGATGTTTGTTTCTGTTAAAGAGCGCACCCGCGAAGTGGGTCTGCGCAAAGCCTTGGGCGGAAAAAAGGCCGACATCATGTCACAATTTTTAGTGGAGTCGGTTCTAATTGGTATTTTGGGTGGCGCGTTTGGAGTCCTTTTGGGCGCAGGCCTTGCGAGCCTCTCGACCACCTACCTGGGCTTTCCGGCCATCATCTCATGGACTGCCATTGCCGTTTCATTTTCGTTTTCATTCATTGTCGGCGTCGTATTCGGAATCTGGCCCGCAAAACAGGCCTCACAACTTTCACCTATCGAAGCGCTTCGCTACGAATAAAGAATCAATATTTTGCAATTCAAATTGCAATTCAAAAGCCATCTGGAAGATCTGTAAGGTCTTGCAGAGAGGGTTCCAAAGCCATATCAACAAAATGAAGCTCCGGGGGCGCCTCACCAGTAGCGGCACTCACCAATCTGTGAAGCTTGGCAATGGCACGATTGACTCTATCTATAGTGAAAGTTTGGGTGGATGCCGTACCAGGGCCCAATAGATTATACTCCCTGATGCTGGCTCCCCCTTTTGGGAATAGAACCTCCCTAAGCTGTTGGGCATTGATCTCAAGTCCACCAAGAACTTCGTCAAATAAACCCCGACCCATCTCCTTTATCCTAGCTTGCTCGCCAGGAGAAGCCCCGTTGAGAGCATTCTCGATCACATTGCCAATCTGTTGAAGCGAATGAACGAGCTGAATACCAAATACTTCCGCCGTCATGCCACTACCACGGCTGATGCCCTCAGCCGAGCGAAGATGAGATGTCACATTTTCTAGTGAGCCAAGTACACCTAAGAATTTTCGATAAGGTTCCGCCAACAGTTCTCGATAAGCATCAATGTCAAAATGAGCAACTTCTGTTTTTGATGATTGGCGTTCAGAGGTATGAGATTCTGCCAGAGCTTTTTCAACAGCTAATCGACAGAGATCAGCGCCAAAACTTTGCAAAGTGGAGAGCTCTATGACAAGTACTGCAATTAGAACCGCGATCATCCTGCCCGACAACTTATTAAAAAAACACGTTGGCTCTGTCACAATTCACTCCTCAACATCTGCACCGCTGTCGATCTTTTTGACAGAGGCTCATTTTTGCTAAGCACAGCTCTCAGCTTTTGCAAAAATCCAATTCTTTATTGACCAAGGCACAAATTAAATCGTGGCCTACAATAGCACCGAACCACCTGCAAGCCGCGCACTCAAAGTAGTTGCAGATCAGATGCCATTCTCTTCAATTTTTTGTTCAGATTCTGTTAGATTGGGCGCAGGAATCTCAAGCTCAGCCTGAATCTTTTGCGCCTTGGTGTCTGGATAGTACTCGCGACGATCGCGAATCACTTGAGCGGTCAATCCGGAAATTTTATGATAGGCAAATCGCGATCGTTTGTCGCCAAGGCCCAACTTTACAAATGGATGGCGGCGAAAAGAACCCGCTCTGATGCCCAAGTAAAAATCAAAACGATCTCTTCCTTTGATGGCACCGCCCGAGTCTTTGATTACAAAATAACCGTCATGCAAATCACCATTGGGAAGCCGGGTGCCAACGATGTCTGGAACATATATCACTTCACCTGGCTTATGAAAACGCATGTCTGCAGCGACACTATAAAGTGGATTCAAACAAGAGCCACTGGAACCAAATCCGGTCTTACATTTGTTCAGATTGATTTGCCTAAATATGTACTCGCCATTTCTTTTTGCGACAAAATTAAATGCCAAGCGCTTTTCTGGATACCAGCCAATTTTGCTACTGGCCTTTTCACCGCGAGATTTGGTTTTGGCTTTGCCGCTTCTCTCTACAAGAATGCAAGTTCCTTGTCGTGCACAATTGACAACCTGTTTAGCACAGGCCACGGCCAAGACCTGTCCTTTGCTACCAAGCAGGCGCTTTTGCGAACTCTCATCGCAGCGCAGACGGGAGACATCATATACTGGGAGATTGTACACAGTGGGGATAATCAAGCGCGGAACTGTCGACAAAGTGTCTGCAGAGTGTGAATTCTGCAGTTGCACATCGCAAGCCCAAAGGCTGCAAAAAATCACCAGGAGACCCCAACGTATGCGACGAATAATGTCGAGGCCAAAAATCCATTGAAGGGCAGAGGTCAGCCCCATGAACTGCATATACATTGCCTTGGCGTTTAACAGCCACAAATCCAAAAGCCAAACCAATTTAGGCTTTCACGGCCGATGGCAGACTTCAATTGCAATTGTTACAGGTGTTTCAGCCTACTGACTCGACGCGCACACGCCAGAATCGCAGCGGGTTCCGTCAGAATCATACATATTTATGGAGTTGAGGCTCTATATACATTGCAGATCAAATTCGCAAATTTTCAACTTTTGGCAGTGGCTTGAATAGATCTTGGAGTCCCTCCACTTTCATGGGAGAGGCTTCCAGAGACTGAATCCAGGACTCCGGTGTTTCCATGCAAAGAAAGATTCGCCAAGCAGAATCATGAGACTTGAATCTCTGTATTACAAAATTGAACATTTCATTACGCAACTGAAAATCATATCGCAATTTTGCTCCTTCTGATGGAAACATTTCGGCCTGAGTCACCAGACTCTTCATACCAAATCGCTCTTTCATCAGCCGGCGCTGCTCGGGCTGAAACCGCAATGCGCCCATCGATACCACATTGACATCGCTCGCGCGAAATTGCGCACAGATCTGATCTACCAAATCGCCATAGTGCTCTCGCCAATTGGCAAAATAAATCAGTGGATCCAAATGAAAAGCGATTTGAAAACCTCTATCTAGACAGGAGCGAGCTGCCGCCAGTCGCATCTGTAAATTGGCTGTGCGAGCCTCTTCCGAGTCAATAATAAATTGCGGATTCAGGCTCCAACTCACAACCACATTGCCGGCATGCGCTTGATCTAAAAACTGAGCGACATGCGCCGACTTTGTCTTAAACTCAAGTGTCCATTTTGGATAATCGCGAAAAAAAGCAATCAACTGGTGTGAAAACAGTGTCAGAGGATCTAGGCTGAGACTGTCCATGACTTCGCCTGTGCCAACCCGAAAAGGATGTTGCCCATGATCGCGGGCCATGGCTTCAAGTTCAAGCAAGGCATCTTCAATATTGCTATAGAGCCGCAAAGTTTTGTGGCGCAAATAACTCTGCAGATAACAGTAAGAACAATCCAAATCACACTGCGAACCCAAATTTAAAATATGATAATTGCAGCAATTCAAAACTTTCTTTTGCGAAGAACCAGGGCAGCGTTTAAAAAATTTTCCTCTAAACGGCAATATCCAAAGTCTCGTTTTGCTATTTGCATACTCTATTGCCGAAAGCTCGGAGCTCTCATCACCCAATGGCAAAGTCTCGCAAACCCTTGGCTCAAGACCCAGCATATCGATAGCTCTACGAGCAAGCCCGGTGTCCACTGCCGCTGGATGAATAAATAGCTCCGTAAATCGACCTCGATAATCCAATTCTACAGACATGCGTCTGACTCGCTTTCGCGCCTGTGATCGACCCACGCCTCATGCATCTTAGTCACAAGCTCTTGATGTTTTGCGAGCTCCTCAGGCTTTCGCGCAAAGAGCTTCACCTCAAGACCAGTCACATCACCGCGTCGCTGCCACTGCCCTTGTAAACTTTTAGCATTGCAAAAAGGCTTCAACCATTCCTGGTCCTTTTGACTTCTTGCCTCGCTATCCTGAAAGCGCTTGGCTTTTATGGCTCCCAGCCACTGATTCTCTGGCAATGCGCTCAGCACGGGCAACTCAGCTCCCATCTCAAGAATCTCGAAGCCCAGATCCATTGCCATCAAACCTTCAGACTTAGACAATTGCGATGAGCCAATCTTCGTGAGCAATTCCAAATGTTTTGAATTTTCGCTCACCGTGGTGTCTGAAAAAAATAACAAACTGGCCGCCTCTTTGGCGTTGACTCGCTTTTGCAATAGCCAATGCTGAAATTGGCCAGGCAAACCCGGCAGAATTTTTAATACTTTCGTGAAGCGAGGATCTTGATCCAAGTGATATTGCTTCAATAGATCAGACCAATCAAGGAGACTGGCCACCCTATCATCTGTTTTGGCAACGGCCTCGCACCAGCGCTGCAATTCAAGCCAATTAAATAAGCACAGATCTGGCTGCAGTGATTTGAAAATTCTTTGCGCAAGATCTTTGTCGATGCCTTGGTAATTGACCGCCGCCGGCACCTGCGAACTCCAGCCAGCCACGAGGTGACCTTCAATCGCTATGGCAGGCATCCAGTCGCTCCACACGCCATTTACAGAGAGCTCAGGCCCATTAAGACATTCTGGGCGAAGCAGGCAGTGAAGCAATTCTTGCCCACTTTCAGCAAATGAAATGGCCGGGTCTATTGTTCGATATTGCAAATTGAAGCTCCGTTTCAAAATTCTGTGCAATTTGCATTACCACTTGTGGAATGAGTTGGCAACGCCCCGCAAGAGGTCCACAATCATTGCCATGGCAGACTGGCGAAAACAAAGCGAAACCCACGGAGATGTTGTCTTTTTTAGATATGCGTCCCTGGATGTGGAAAAGAATCTCGATTTGGTTTTTATCTGGGATCTCGATAAAACCTATCTAGACACAGCCATTGACTCTTTGAGTGGGCTTTTGCAGACCATTCTCGAAAAAGCCTTCACCAAACGTAATATCCCAGCCACCAACACTCTGTTACAGAGCCTGGCCGAAGAGCGCAAGATCCGCCACCAAAACCAGGTTTACTTTCCGTGTTATTTTATTTCTGCGTCGCCACCGCAAATGGAGGAGCGAATCACCGAGAAATTTCGCTTTGACGAGATTTTTCCGCTCGGATGTTTTTACAAGGACAATCTGCGCAATCTGCGACCAGGTCGCTTTTGGCGGCTTCGCAAACAGGTGGGCTACAAACTGCAAGCGCTACTGCAATTGCGCACACGACTCAGTGATACTGTCAAACAGATCTGCTTCGGCGATGATAGCGAAAGCGATGCCACGATTTACAATTTATATTCAGACATTTGCGCGCGCCGCCTCTCTGCAAATGAAATCCGCCAAGTCCTTGCAAAGCTTAACGTCTCGGGCGATCAAGTGGATGCGATTTTGATTTTACAGAGTCAAATCAAAGAACAAGATCCCATCGAAAAAATCTATATCAATTTAGCCACAGACACCGATCCAGAATACTATCTGCGCTTTGGCCGGCGCACACTACCGACCTACAACACGTTTCAGGTCGCCCTCGATCTATATCAAGATGGTCGGTTGACCTTTGCTGCGCTGTTGGTGATCGCCCAGGACATGATATTCAACTACAACTTCACTCCTGAGGAGCTGATGAAGGCGCTTGATGATTTGATTCGTCGCCGCGTGATCAGCGAAAAGACTTTTTTAAATCTACGCTCTCAATTTACCGCGCAGGGTTTGATGGACCCTCACTTCACACTCTCCATGCAACCCCTCAAAGAGAGCAAGGTCGAAAACGGTGTCGTCTATGCCCTCGAGGGAATGCACGAGCCGTGGATCCCAGAGCGAATCGACTACCTCAACAACTATCGCTAATGCTCGGCGAAGGTCAACGCCACCATTCCTACTCCACCAATTCCTACGCCACGATTGCTACTCCACCAATTTCAAGTCGCGTTTAGATCGAGGCGGCAAGGTCGGAGGCGCCGAGGCGTGCTCCTCGCACGTCGCAGGCGACGAGGACCGCAGCCAACGAAGATATAAACGCGAATCGAAATTGGTGATTGTTATTGGAAATCGAGGGGTATCATCGCCATAATCGGACTTCCTTCAAAGCTCGGGAAAGGAATTCGTGCCAGACTTTCGATGATGCAATCATGAAATTGACGATCCATAAAGACTGAATCCAGCACTTCTGAATTGAGCACTTTGCCATTGCTTTGAATGGTAAAATTCAACGTCACACCACCTTTGGCCTGCGGCTTGCGTTGCAAGAGGTGGGCAAAGCACTTCATGAAGTAAGTTCGATTCGCCTTAATCGATGCATCGATCATTTCTCGTGTTGAGGGCTGCTCATCTCGGCTCTGATGCGGTTCATTTCGGCCACTTCGTCGCTTGCTGTAGCCACTGCTAACACCTGCTGATCTGTCACTCGCCAAATTTGACGCTCGCGAATTCCACTCTAGCAGTGTGTAGCGCTTGCCCTGATGATTGATATTGACACTGTTGTTGCCAAAGTTTTCTACCTGCACCATTCCGCGCTGAACAATAATCAGAGGCAATGAGTCGGCCTGATCAAGTAGAACCAACCCGCCCCTTTCCAGATGCAGAGTCTCGCCACCTTGAAACTCAAGCGTCAGACCCATTTTTCCAAGCGCTTCAACTCTGTCGGCACGGCCAAGCTCGATGATAGGCAACTTAAGGCCTCGAGCCTCCTGAGTTTCCCAATCCTGTTTCCAAGAGCGAAAAAGCCTGAAACTGCCATCAAACCAAACCACCTTGGCCATGACATTTTCTTTTAGTGAACTCGCCGATTTTTCTGTATTCCAATTGATGCCGACAATAATCATCGCCACACCAAGGAGCAAAAAAACGGACCAATGCATTCGATTCCACTTCATATGATTTCAAGTATGCAAGAATTCAGGTCTTTAGGAAAGGCCTGAACACCGCGGATGTACTTTTAATGAGTGCATGACAGATGAATTTAGACTTCAGTCTCGACCAAAATCCTGATCGGGCTATTGATCTGCTGTTGGAGCAGCCTCTTCTACAGGTGAAGTGCCCTCTTTACCAGGAGCCATGTCCTTAGCATTTGCGGCGCCTTCAGCAGCAGAATTCGCTGTTGCCGAATCGGCAGCTGGTTCAGTCGTTGCTGTGGGCGCATTCATGGGCGCGGTTGCCGCAGGAATCGGCATAGAATCAATCACCGATTTTCGTGACACGACCACTTCTCGCGCCAGCCATATATTGGTCAAACCAAAAACAATCGCCACGATCATCGTCGCTTTGCCCGCCAAGGACTGCGCACCAGTGGCCCCCAAAACGCTGTTTGAACCGCCACCAATACCGAGAGCGGCACCACCTTTGGCATCTTGAACTAGCACCAGGCCGATCATTGCAATTGCGACCAAAACATGAATGAAAATTATTGCTGACATCATAAGTTTAACGAGTACCTTTCGCAAAAAGGGAGATTTTCGTGCAAGACAAAATGAGGAAGTCTTGCAGCACAATGGATTAGCTTAAAAATGACGGTCGAGCAAGTGCGCGCTGCAAAATAATGGCATTAAATGGCCTGATTTTGCCTATTGCTTTAGGTTGGGCTAAGACCATCAGGCCCGCGAAAGGGAACCCACTCAACAGAGGAGCAAAATGATGCCGTTTATTGTTTTTGAAGGCCTTGATGGCTCAGGAAAATCAAGCCTCATTGCCGCTGTCAATGCGGAGCTGCAGAAGGGTGGCATCAAGACTTTTTTGAGCCGTGAACCTGGCGGCACCCCCCTCGGCGAAGAGATCCGCGAATTGATTCTTAGAAATCGCCTCGATGCGTCTCAGGCACCCACAGCACGAGCAGAGTTGCTTCTTTATGAGGCTTCACGCCACCAGCATGTGGAACGCGTAATAAAGCCGCAGTTGGCGGCCGGTTCTTGGGTGCTTTGTGACCGCTTTACAGCTAGCTCCCTGGCGTTTCAGGGTCAGGGCCGCGAAATCTCATGGGAGGATGTCCATTGGCTCAACCAATTTGCAACCGAAGGCCTTCAGCCTGACCTCACTTTCTTAATTGATGTGTCACTTGAAACTTCGCAGCAGCGTATGTCAAAGCGCCACGACGACGTCCACCGAGCAAATGGAGTCCACCAAGCACATACGACACCCACAGCTGAAGCTGTGCTCAGTTCTAAAAAGGATCGCATCGAAAATGAGGGCGCCGCATTTTACACAAAGGTTCGCGAAGGGTTTTTACGAGCCGCGAAAATCACCAGTGACCGCACCTGCATTTTGGAGGGCGAAAACACGATCGCTGCTTTGACTCAAACTGTTCTGCAGGAGATTGACAAGAGGGCTTGGCGAAAAAGAGGTTGAACCATGACGAATTCACAGTGGTTACGAGCATTGCTAACCCCCTCCCATCGCCAGCGCGACAGCTGGAGCCTCTTACTCACAGGGGAGAATCTCGAGCTGAAGTTTGCCTTTGCTCTGCAATTGGCAAAGGCTTATCTCTGCCTCGCTCCCAAAGCGGCTGACGATGACGTCAGCGCGCTCTTGGCCTGTAACGTCTGCAGCAATTGCCTGCGAATGGCCAATCATGCGCACGAAGCACTTTTGGTGATTGCCGAAGAGGGCCACGTCCTAAAGCTAGAGTCCATTCACGAAATCCAACGCTTTTTGCAACTGCAAAGGATCTCTTCGCATCGCTTTGTCGTTGTCAAAAATGCCGAAAAGCTCAACGCCTCATCGACCAACGCTCTGTTAAAAGTGTATGAAGAACCTCCGCCCGGAACCGTATTTGTGCTGCTAGCTCCATCGCGCAGCTCAGTGACCGCCACCATTGCATCGCGTTCCCTCACAATTGCACTGAAGGGCTCAGATCAACCGGCACATTTTGCTTCGACAGCAACATCTCCCAATGGCGATTCCATTGATGCATCTATTGGCGAGCCCATCACCGATGATCGTCGCCCGCAAGCGCTGGCAGAGGCGCGCGCACTGGTAACGACTCTACTAAGAAGCGCCAACCCCGTGGGCGATGATTTGTGGAAGCAAACTCTAAAAAATCGCGAAGCGGCGGTGGAACTGATACCGGCAATGGTGGCCGTGATTCGCGACGAGCTGCTGCTGGGAACACTGTTTCAAGGTCAAGCGCCAAGAAACAATCAAGAGCGCTCACAGCTTTGCTACAATTTAGATCTCATTCTCAAAAAATTGGCGGAGCTGCAACGGGATCAGCAATTTCACCGCGATCCCCTCTTGGGAATGGAAGGGCTTGTCGCGAGTCTATTGCCCTTGGAAACCCAAGACTAGGGGCAGGTGGAATCGTAACCCATACTGACTCTATTTCCCAAACCTGAAAAGTGCATGATAAGTTTGTCAGCTGCCCGAATTGCACACTCTTCTTTGACTTTTAATAAAAGGTGAATTGATTCATGAATAAAGATCTGCACTCCACCCGCAGGATTGGTTTTAGCTAGGTCTAAGCCCAATTGACATAGAAAGATTGTGTCTGCACCCTGTCTCTCCTTAAAAGCTGTATAAGCATATGTATTGCCACGGCAGCGTCCATATCTATCAATCATCTCTATTCGTACTTCCGTGCGCTCCAAATAGTCGACAAGTCTAAGAGACAAGTCCTGAATTTTTGGGTCTGTAGTTTTTGCTGCAGCCAGATTCAAGACTGCAATCGCAGTTTCTTTTTGTTCATAAGCAAGCTCTTGCGCATTGATTTCGATTCCAGCTGAGGCCGTAGCTAGGGCCGAATTTAGAACGAGATTTAATACTGTAGAAAAAGTTACAATCGCGAGGAATTTTATGTTTGCTTTCACGTCAAGTCTCCTTTGTTGCATTCAAAGTACGTCAAATAAATGTGCATCTGACTGAAAAGAAATGAAAAAAGTGCTGCCAAAATTCGTCACCCCAAGACGGCGGGCATTTTGGCAAATAAGTGGGTGCACCTGATGAGCAGTGTAGGCCAGCGGGAGCCGCCCCGCAGACCATGATAGACCATGAGATTGAAGACCCTTTGTCTATCCGAGAGACAAGTGCTAATCTTTGGCGATTGTGGCCAAAGACTATTGTCAAATTTAGGCGAGAACGGAGTGTAATAAAGTGGAAACGCAAGAACCAATTCAGTGGTTTGATACTCACTGCCATATTGATAAATTAAAACTGACCCCAGAAGCCGTTCTTGAGCGCGCTCAGGCGGTCGGGGTGCAAAAGATGATCACCATTGGCACTGAACCTGAGGATCTGCCGGTGGTGCTTGCTCTTTCGGAGCGCTTTCCTGAACAGGTGTACTGCACCTTAGGAATTCATCCCCATGAGGGTGTGCGCTGGTCGCAAGAGAGCGCTGATTTCATACTGGCCAATGCCTCGCGCCCAAACGTCGTAGCACTGGGCGAAATGGGTTTAGATTATTACTACAATCACTCTGAAAAACAGGCGCAACTTGACTCATTTGCAGCACAATTGGATCTAGCCGTTCAACTGCAATTGCCGGTGGAAATTCACACTCGTGATGCCGAAGCCGACACTATTGACATTCTCAATCAGTATCGCGGACGCGTTAAAGGACTGATCCACTGCTTTACAGGCACCAGTTGGCTCGCCGAAAAGGCTTTGGATCTGGGATTCAATATTTCCATCAGTGGCGTGGCAACATTTAAGAGTGCTCAAGATCTGCGCGAAACCATCAAAAAAATTCCACTGGATCGCATCCACATTGAAACGGACTCGCCCTTTCTGGCGCCGATACCGCATCGAGGTAAAGAGAATGAACCAGCCTTTGTGGTCCATACGGCGCAGGTCGTTGCCGATTTAAAATCGGTCAGCTTGCAGCAGCTTAGCCAGCAGCTCCGTAAAAACACTCTGAGTCTGTTCCCCAAGATTCGCTGGGCCTAAAATTCATCACAGCAGCTCCCAAAGTGTTGCCAAGAATTTGTCAGTGCCTATCAAATCTGAACATACAAAGTGAAAAATCTTTGACAAATCCACCTAAAATTACGAGTTTCACTCTCTACCTTTCTGCACAACCTCGAACTTTAAAACTAGGAGTGAAATATGGGTCGTCTTCGCGTTGGTATTAATGGGTTTGGACGAATTGGCCGCGTTTTGCTGCGGGCT
The DNA here is from genome assembly GCA_964388665.1 of uncultured Pseudobdellovibrionaceae bacterium. Classification (GTDB taxonomy): domain Bacteria; phylum Bdellovibrionota; class Bdellovibrionia; order Bdellovibrionales; family Bdellovibrionaceae; genus CALCCV01. Next base: position 30,362 of record CAYMBJ010000016.1, read on the forward strand.
GGATTTGAAAAATTGGAAGTGGTCGGAATCAATAGCCTCGATAGCATCGAGGGATCCGCTCACCTTCTTAAATACGATAGCAGTCATGGCAAGTTTGGACCAGAGGTCAAAATTGATGGCGACAAATTGGTGGTTGCCGGCAAACCCATTCACTACTCTGCGATAAAAAACCCAGCAGAGATACCATGGAAAGACTGGGGAGTGGACCTCGTCTTGGAATGCACAGGTGCTCTCAAGAGCCGCGAAGACTATTTAAAACATCTGAGTGCCGGCGCCAAAAAAGTCATGATCTCTGCTCCGGCCGACGGCGTGGACATGACTGTGGTTTATGGGGTCAATCATGATCAATACGACCCCAGCCAGCATCATGTCATTTCCAATGCGTCTTGCACAACCAACTGCCTTTCACCTGTAGCCAAAGTCATTCATGAAACTTTTGGCATCGAGCGAGGCCTTATGACAACAATTCACTCTTACACTAACGATCAGAAAATTTTAGATGCTCCTCATAAGGATCTGCGCCGCGCTCGCAGTGCTGCCGTCTCCATGATTCCGACAACGACGGGGGCAGCTCGCGCTGTCGGCTTGGTTTTGCCAGACTTAAGAGGAAAGATTGACGGCATGGCCGTGCGTGTACCAACCCCTAACGTGAGCTTGGTAGATTTTTCTTTCACCACATCTAAAGACATCTCTAAAGAGGCCATCAACAGCGCCCTAATCAAAGCGGCCAGTGGCCCGCTCAAAGGTGTTCTTTGCTGTGAAGCTGAAGAGCTTGTGAGCATCGACTTTAATGGCAACACCCATTCTTCAATTGTTGATTTAGAAACCACAATGACTTCGGGCAACCGCATGGGAAAAGTTCTCGCTTGGTATGACAACGAAACTGGATTTTCAAATCGCATGATTGATATGTGCCTTTACATGGCGGCAAAACCGCTATGAGTGATACTCCATTGAATGATAACAAAAGTGAAAGTCTCGGCGACACTCCCCATGGCGCAGAGGCAGCAATTGCCAAAGAGGCGCAAAAGCCCGCTAGCAAGGGCCTTGCTGGCGTAAAGACACTCAAAGATTTTGATTTTTCCGGAAAGAGAGTTTTTTTACGCCTAGATCTTAACGTGCCTCTCGAAAAGGGTCGGATCACAGATGATCGGCGCATTGTGGAAAGCTTGGCAACCATAGAGTACATCCGCGCCCACGGCGGCAAACTCATCCTCTGCTCTCACTTGGGGAGACCAAAAGGAGGCTTTGACGCCAAGTACTCTCTTGAACCAGTTGCCCAGCACCTGACGGAATTGCTCAAGGCCGAAGTGATCTTGATCGAAGATCCTCGTTCTGATTCTTTGAGCCACTTGCTCCCAACGTTGAAGCAAAACCAAATTCTATTGCTTGAAAACATTCGCTTTGACGCCGGAGAAACAGAAGACTCCATCGAACTGGCGCAGCACTTGGCGCAGTTTGTGGATATTTACATCAACGACGCTTTTGGCTCCAGTCACAGAGCGCATGCCTCCATCCATGCTCTTCCGAGTCTGCTTCAGCAAAAGGGTGTAGGCCTCTTGATAGAAAAAGAACTCTCAATGCTCGATCAACTCATTGAAAATCCAAAACGTCCCTATTGGGCGATCTTGGGCGGCTCAAAGGTTTCAGATAAAATTGACGTCATTGAAAAGCTCATCGACTTGGTGGATGGCTTTATGGTCGGCGGAGCTATGGCCTATACATTCCTTAAGGCGCAAGGACAGCCCGTGGGAAAGTCACTAGTGGAAGCCGATAAAATTAAATATGCCAAGCAACTCATGGATCGTATTGAGGCTCGGCATAAATCATTTTTACTACCCACTGACCACGTGATTGCGGAGGGACTCAATGATGGCCAGCCACAGATCAGTACCGCAATACCTGAGGGCAAAATGGGTGTCGACATCGGACCTGACACGCGATCAAGATTTGCAACTGCGATCCAAGAAGCTGCAACGGTGTTTTGGAATGGCCCTATGGGTGTATTTGAAAAACCGCAATTTGCTGCTGGATCCTTTGCCGTCGCCAAGGCACTCAGCGAAAGCAAAGGGGTTCGCATTGTTGGTGGTGGCGATTCTGCTGCCGCGGCCGAAGCCTCTGGTTATGCGAGCAAGATGACTCACATATCGACTGGTGGTGGCGCAAGCCTCGAGTACCTTCAGGGAGCTCGATTGCCCGGAATTGAAATTCTGCGTTACAAAGTGCGGCCAACGGCGATATAGTTTTTTCACTTTTGTCACACTCGTTACTTGCGAGATTTGGCCTGAACATCCTCTCAATTTCAGCTAGACTTAAATCCTGGTGTTCGACTTTGGTTGAGCCCGGGGCTGATTTTTTGTAATTTTTCAGGTGCAATAGCGATGTCTATGAGACTCTGTATATAATATATACAAGATCACCTATTTCTCGAGGAGTGGTGCCCATGACAACGCAAAAATTGAAATTTACGGTGGCGGATAGAATTCAATCGAAAATCTTTTCCCTTGCGGTGGTTACCATATTCATCAGCACCTTATTGAGCCATCCGCAGGCGACGGCAGCCATACAACAAAAGCGAACGGAATGGCTCATCAAAAGCCTGAAAGCAGATGGCTATGTTACGGGCGGAGTCGCAGGCTCAGGATTTAGCTTGCTGGGAGTTGATGTCGTGCCCCGGAAAAAGTCAGAAATGATTAAAATCACGCTTGGAGATCGCAACGGTCTTGGAATCAAGACCTCACCTCCCTATCATCACATCCAGTATTCAAAAAATGGCCTGTGGGTCCAGATCGATTTTTCACAAATGGCGCGAAGCTTGATAGAAGAAAACGCCATTCGTAACAGATTTAAAAAATCAAAATTCGTTAGAAACATAGACCTGACCCAAGATCCTGGTGACGGCACTTACAATTTGCGCCTCCAGTTGAAACGCCCCCTCACTCTGCGCACCGCGGTTTCACTGAAAAAGCCCAAGGGAGAACTGTACATTGAGTTACTTCCGCAGTGAGCAAAACCTAAATTTTTTTGATTTACTCATAAGAAGGTTTTGCACTCTTGCAGCCATGGCGATCCTTGTTTCGATTTCGCTTTCATCGCCAGAAACAGCATGCGCGCGCGAGTTCAATATGATGAATGAGAGCTTTGCTGGCTACTTCAATGTTTCTTATGCGCCCCTCAACGACTTGGATGGTGGTTTTGCCAGCGATGGTGCCGCCGACACCTATTCTGAAAAGCTCACTTCAATGATGGGAGCCGAGTTTGGCTTTCTTTACGCTATCAGCGCAGTGAGCCTGCGCTTTGGTTTTGAAATTTTGGCCCCAGGAAAGCTGACGGATGTGATCGGCTCGAACTCTGGCACCCAAGCCTTTGCTTTAAAAAGTGAAGCCGCCATCTACTCACCAAAAATCGGCATCGAAATGAACTTCTACACCACCAGATACTGGCGCATTTATGGCGGCGGCTATGCCGGAACTGCGAGTGGCTCACTTGCTAACACCTACTCCAGCGTGACAGCCACTCCGCCCGGTGATCACAAAGTTCAATATAAATCTGCCGCCCCCATGACAGCAGCAGTGATAGCCTATGAATTTCATATGAATGACACAACCACCCTTTCACTAGAAATTGGCCAGAAGAATCTCAACTTCAGTGATTGGAAATACGCAGAAGACGTAACGACCTTTGATGGCAGTCATGCCAAAGGAGAGGCCGCACTTCGTGCTGACGGCGAGCCGCGCGGTCTAAATCTTTCTGGTCAATTTGCAACTCTTGGTTTTCGATTCTACTTAATGTAGTTAAACCAAATTTTCAGATGAGATTTCCAAAATTTTCCGGCGCGACTTATGTCGGTGACGCAGCACTGGGTGGAAAAAATGTGAACAATGGTTCACATTTGCCATTGGGACAGGGCGCGATTCGAGAATTGATTGACCCCCGTCCACTATGGTAAAAAAATACCGACTGCATCTATTTTCATGTTTCATTTGCAAAAGGAGTTTTCATGCAAATTCGCGTCGTGTTGTTAGGTTTGTTTTTTGCTGCGAGCATTGGTTGTGTTTCTAAAAGCACCCACCAATCAAAAGTTGCCGAGCTGGATGAAAAAATCAAGGTGTCCGAAGATCTCTTGGCGAAAAAGAATGCACAAATCCAAGAGTTGGAAGCCAAACTGATTTCGACGGCTAAAGACAAAGGCCAACTCAAGGCCTCCTTGGATGAAATGACTCAGGCTATGAATGAAATGCGCGAACGAAGAGAGGAGCAGCAAAAGCGTTTGGCTGAATTTAAGGATCTCTCAAATAGATTCAAGTCTCTAACGGATTCGGGTGCTCTTTCAGTAAAAGTCGCCAACGGAAAGATGATTGTGCAACTCGGTTCGGATGTGTTGTTTCCTTCAGGATCTTCTAGGTTATCTGCGCAGGGCAAACAAACCATAGAGGAGATCTCCAAAACTTTGGCGCAAATTCCTGAAAAGTCTTACCAGGTGGAAGGCCACACTGACAATGTGCCAATAAGCACCGCTCAGTTTCCTTCAAATTGGGAGCTGGCCTCATCGAGAGCCATTAATGTGATGAAGACCATGATTGACGTTGGCTTGAGTCCAACTCGAGTGAGCGCAGCGAGCTATGGCGAAACCAGCCCAATTCAGTCGAATGAAACGGCCGAAGGAAAAGCGCAAAATCGTCGAATTGAAATTGCAATCGTTCCGGATCTCTCTAGTCTTCCCGGCTATGAAGAGCTGCAAAAGATGGCCACCATTCAATAATCCTCGCAAAACCTAAGAAGCGAAGTCCCCGACAGCTTGAATCCAAATGCTGCGGTCTTCGCTTCGGGCCTCTATCTTAACGATTGAATGCTTTTTGCAAAGATCTTCAAGCTCAGTCATATCTTGCAACTGAATCGCCGATCTGAGTGACATATCCAACTCTTCGAGAAATTCGTGTCCTTTTAAGCCAGCTTTTTTGTTTCCAAATCCCGATTTCGCAATCAACAGCTTCTGCCACAATTGAACCCGAACCGGCAAAATCATCCATTTGGAATTGTGAAAGCATTTCGTATTTAAAATCAGACTTTTTTTGCAAGAATACTTGGAGCCGTCAAAAACCAATGAACCCCAGGTCAGCTCCATCAGGTGGACATGATGCTCCACAAACGTAGACTGCAGTTCTTTTACCCAACCCTCAAAGCAAGACTTTGCCTGCCTCCCTCGCAATTGTTTTGGGAGTTGATCCATGACCACACGTTTTACAATTTTGTCCACCTCGGACAAATTCAATACCATGCCGGTATCAGATTGAACGGGACCACTTATCCCCAACACCAAGGGCCAATTTCGCAATTTGAATTCTGCCTGAGACTTTGAGAAAAGCGGCACCAGGATTTTATAACGTCGATAAAATCCTGCCTGAGTTGAAGGGCGCTCCGACAATGGGTGGCGCTGAGACATATTGATTTGGCGCCTATTTTGTCATGACTTGCGGATTGATCTCAACGTGGGAGGCCAGCTTGTATCGATTCACCCAATCCTCAAATGCGGAGTAAGCACGCTGACGCTTTATCGCCTCGAGACTTGCATCGTCTTCCACGGGGGTTGTAGCCGCGGCTGGCGCTGCACTGATTTTAAAATCTTTCAATTTTATTACATAACGATCAGCACCATCCCGAATCACTTTGCCGACCAATGGCTTTTGCGGAGTGATTTCGCGAACTGCAGCGGCAACGGAAGGACTGTTGAGGTTTGGAGCTCCGTCCTGAGTCAGATCAAATTCCCCGGTCGCCTGCCACTGCAAATTCTCTTTGGCCAACTGAGCATCCACCTCATCAGGCTTATTTTCGGCAAGAAGTTTCTCGAGCTCTGTTACCACCTTCTCAAAATTTTCTTCGGCGAGGATATCCGCAACAATCTGTTTTTTGTGAGTTTCGAGCTCTGCAGGCTGAGCCAACTTTTTGTCTGTCACCTTGATCAAATGATATCCGTAAGAAGTCTTCACGGGTGCCGATACCTTGTCAATTTCACTATTAAATGCAACCTCTTCAAACTCCGGAACCATTCGGCCTCTTTGGAAAAAGCCCAAATCACCGTTTTTAGATTTGCTGCCTGGATCTTCACTGTACTGTGCCGCCAGTTTGCCAAAATTCTCAGTCGCGGCCTTCTTTTCAATCTCTTGAATTTTGGTCAAAGCCGCCTTTTCGGACGTGGTGTCGCCCGCCTTAAAGGCAATGAGTATGTGCTGAGCTTTGACTTCTTCTTTTTGGGCCAATTTCTCTTTATTCATTTCAAAATAATTTTTGATCTTTTCTTGATAGGCCGCATCGGCCTCTGCCTTTTCCACCGCTTCAGCAGAAGGTTTATGGCTTTTCAAAAATTCATCTTTATTGAATTTTACATAGCTGAGATTCATTTTCGTCGCCTTTAGCTCAGCGATTTTATCAAGCTCCAGTTTTGCGGGGGCAAGCCCGGCTTCAAAAAGGCGCCGCATACGCAAATTGATAACCTCTTTGCGGATTCGTCTTTCAAAATCACCGGGGTTTGTGCGGGCGTACTCCAAATAGCGGCTGTAGAGTTCACGGCTAAACACGCCATTTTCCTTAAACAGTGGGATCTCATTCAAAATATAATCTGCCACCTCTTTGTCGGTGACATAAATGCCCATTTCTGTTGCTGCCTGGTAAATCAGCTCTGAACGGATCAGCTGTTGCAAAGCTTGCTGCTGCATCTCTTGACGCCTGTCTCCAAAGTCCATTTGCTTACCAAAAAGGTTGGCGTAAGTTTGCTCCAAGCGCTGCTGTTCCTGCAAAAGATCTGACATAGAAATGTAGGCGTTGTTTACTCGAGCCACACTTCCTACGCCTGAGCCACCTAGCCCACCGGTGCTAAAACCAAAGAATACAAAGACCACAATGATCGCACCAAACACGAGTATCGCCGTAATGTTGCGGGTTGATAGTTGAGCTTTTAATCGCTGAGCCATGCTTTTTTTCATTTTTCCCTCGACTTCAAAAGCACCATTACGCATTTTTTTATATCGTTTTTCAAGCGGAAATTGCTGATGACTCGGGTATAAAGGCTCGATACACTGGAGTGGACACATTTGAACGCTATAAACCACTAGAAGCTATAATAAGAGGCGCCAAAAGGGGACTTTGACCTTGAATCTTTTCAGCTGGGATCTTAAAAAAATAATTTTTTTGGTGCTCATTTTTTCCTTGCCCCTCCTGTCCATCAATATGGAGCAGAAGGCCAATCAGGAGGACTGGCTGGCCCGTCCTTTTCAACTGGTGTCTGGCTATGCACAGGGCATTTTTTTTGCGTTTAGCGATTCCGTGCGTGGTCCGACGTCACAATATCTCAACCTAGTGAACATCAAAAAAGAAAATCAAGAGCTGCACAATCGCAATCATGAGCTCGAAGCCAGAATGCAAGTCATGAGTGAGATAGAGCAAGAGAACAATCGATTGCGAGAAATTGTGGACTTTCGCAAGAACCACGATATGAAATTGGTAGCAGCGCAAGTAATCGGAAAAGACTTGGTTCCTGATCACAAGAGCATCACCATAAACAAAGGCTCACAGCATGGCCTAGCTCCCGGGCAAGCGGTGATCACGCTCGGAGGAGTCCTCGGTTATATTTTTCGCAGCGAGCTGGCCACTTCTCATGTCATGCTCATTAGCGATCGATATTCAGTGGTGGACGGCATCGTCCAAAGATCCCGCGCGCATGGAATCGTTGAAGGCCGCAACGACGGACTTGCTCTCAAATACGTCGAGCGAACCGAAGACGTGAAGCCCGGCGATCTGGTCGTGACTGGTGGTCTGGATAATATATTGCCCAAAGGATTTCCCGTCGCCATTGTCGAAAACGTTGAGCGAAAGACCTACAGTGTATCCTTGCGAGTCGACCTCAAACCCATTGTGGATCATTCCAAAGTCGAAGAGGTTTTGGTGGTGGTCGACGCAAATAATCTTGATTTAGAACCAAAATCTGCAGAGCCAACCACTGCTGCTGACTCCACAGCGGCGAAGAGTGCCACAGGTGTCGCGACACAATGAAGAGTCCGGGACGATTTGCTATACGTTGGTTGCTATTTTTACTTGCGCTTCAGGTGGGAGCTGCTCTTTCCGCCTCACTCTGGCCAAGCTTTTTCGGTGGTCTACCTGCGCCCAAGTTTTGGTTTGTGATTTTAATTTTTATTCTGATTTATTTTCCGCTAAAGGAATCCATTTTTTTAGCCTACCTAGGTGGGTACTCCATCACCTTTTACAGTGGCATGAATGTAAAAATGATTTGGTTTCCTTTGCTAGTCATTTTTTTTGTCATGCGTTTTTTAAAGAGCCGCATGTTTTGGCAGGGCACCACCTATTTTGTAATGAACGCCGCACTGGGTGACCTCATGTTTGAGTTTCTCTATTTGGGGTTTTCGCGCATATTGGAAGCCAATCCAGCGCCCATTTTGTTTTGGGATCGGATCCTCAGCGTTCTTTTTACAGTGATCATCGCACCCCCGATCTACAATCTATTGCTGCCCCTTCTGGAGAGGACAACGCCAGAGGAGTCCATTCATGAGCAAGGTTAAGGTATATGGCTGAGTATTTAGGTAGTTTAGAAGAGACAAAAGAGTATGCTCCACGTTATCGGCTCCTCTATATTGCGATCGCACTGACTTTTTTGACATTTTCAACGCGCCTCTGGTATTTGCAAATTGTTCAGGGCGAGGAGCTACGCTCCTTTTCTGAAAAAAATCGCATCAAAAGATCAAAAATCTCTGCGCCACGGGGGCTCATTCTGGACCGAGAAGGCAAGGTGTTGGTCGAAAATCTACCTGGATTTGAAGCAACGGTTTCGCCTCAATATGTGGATGATATCACGTTGATGTCTGAACGAGTGGGACCTATTTTAGGAATGGATCCCGAAAGAATCATTGTTAAGGTCAAGCGATCGCGCAAGCAAAATGGCCCCTTTGCTTCAATTCGCCTTAAAGAAAATCTTTCGCGCGAAGAGGTCTTTCGCCTTAAGCGAATTCGCCTCGAAATTCCGGGATTAGAAATTCGTGAATCCATTGTTAGACATTACCCGCTGGTGCAATCGGGCGCACAGCTATTGGGATACGTCGGTGAGATTTCTAAGCGCCAATTGCCTCTGTGGAACGTTAAATTTGCTGGCAAGTGGAGCTTTGAGCAAGGCGATATAGTTGGAAAAACCGGCTTAGAAGAGGCTCTAGAGGGGGACATTCGCGGCATAGACGGCACCAGTTTTGTCCAAGTTGATGCTCACGGGCGCGAGACCATCTCCGCAACTGCCAATTCGAACATTTATGGTGACCAGTTTCGCGAGCGAGAGCCTATCCATGGCAACAATGCCGTTTTGACCATTGATCGCGACATTCAAGAAGCTGCATTTAAGGCATTCACTGACTACGAAAGAATTGGTGCCATGGTTGTCATGAAGACCAATGGCGAAATTCTTGCATGGATCAGTGCTCCTTCCTATGACCCCAATGAGTTTGCCACCGGAATAAGTTCGCAATCACTTTCAAAAATCATTACCAATCCTTACAAGCCCTTGAGAAACAAAGTCATCCAAGATCATAACTCACCTGGATCCATATTTAAGCCTTTCGTTGCGCTAGCGGCGCTGCAAGAAAAGGTCATTTCACCCACTACAATTGTCCACGCCCCAGGAGTTTTTTATTTCGGCCGCAGACCTTATCATGATTCCATTAGAGGCGGTCATGGTTATGTAACCGTTTACGAAGCCTTGGAACGTTCTTCGAATGTTTTCTTTTACAAATTGGGAATTCAATTGGGTGTGGACCGCATGTTCAATTACATTTGGCCAATGGGAATCGGCCAAAAAACGGGTATCGAACTTCCCCGCGAGGTCAGTGGCTTGATGCCAAACTCACAATGGAAGAAAAAGGAACGGGGCGAAGAGTGGCAAGGCGGAGAAAACCTTAGCACGGCCATCGGTCAGGGCTTTGTCAATGTCACGCCTCTGCAAATGGCTGTCGCCTACAACGCCATTGCCACCGAAGGAAAGGTCTATAAGCCTTATTTGATTCGCAACGTAATTGACCAGGACGGAAAAGTTCTCAAAGAAAACTTTTCGCAATTGTTACGAGACGTCACGCAGACACAGAGCACTGGCGTGAAAATTGATCCGGCAACATTCAAGATTGTCAAAGAGGGCCTGCGCCGAGTGGCCAACGGTGATCGAGGAACTGCAAAATGGTGGAAAATCCCAGGAGTGCAAATGGCCGGCAAAACGGGCACCGCCCAAGTCATGGGATTTTCTGCCGATCAAATTTATACCAAATGTGACCAGCGACCAATGCATATGCGCCACCACGGCTGGTATGTGGCCTATGCCCCCTATGACAATCCCGAGATTACAGTGGCGGCTCTCACCGAACACTCCTGCCATGGCAACACTGGTTCCGCTCCCTTGGTGCGCGACGTGATCCAGGCCTACTTTCAAAAATACCATCCAGAAATGATCGAAGAGGGAAAAAAGAAAATGGCTGAAGAATGGCGCGCCAAGCGCAAGGCCTCTGCGGATGCTGCCGCGGCTGCCGCAGCGGCAACACTGTCACCATCTCAAAACGACAAAATTGAAGGTGATGAATGATCAATGATTTTATTAGAGTCGAAGAAAAGTCTTTTTTCAAAAAAGTCGACTATCTGCTTATTTTAGTAATTCTGGCGCTCAATATCATTGGCCTAATCAATCTGTACAGCGCTACACACGGACCCAATTCCACTCAGGTGGAAAGCCTTTTCATCTCTCAAATCGTTTGGATCTTGGCCGGCTGGAGTATTTTTTTCGCTGTAACATTGATGGACTATCTGTTTTTGAACCGCATCGCGATTTTAATCTATATCTTCAATCTCGGAGCCGTCCTCTTTGTAACATTTTTTGGTAAGGTCGCCTATGGAGCCCAGCGCTGGATTGATTTGGGCTTCTTCCGCTATCAACCCTCAGAATCTATGAAACTAGCTCTCATCGTGCTGCTTTCACGAATCTTAATGAATCGATCGCCTGTGGGCAAAGGCATGGGACTGCGTGAGCTGCTCTTGCCCCTTGCTGCCATTCTGCTCCCATTTATACTCGTGGTCGAACAGCCCGACCTTGGCACGGCGATGATGCTACTGATGATTGGCTCGAGCTTGCTCTTGTTTGCGAAGGTCAATCGGCGCATCATCATCTCCGGCTTGGTGATGCTCGGCATGGCCCTGCCCATTGCTTGGAAGTGGGGACTGCGCGACTATCAACGCAATCGCATCCTGACCTTTCTCTCTCCCAACAATGACCCGCGCGGCTCGGGATACAATTCAATACAATCCAAAATCGCAGTGGGCAGTGGCCAATTTTTTGGAAAAGGCTTTCGCCAAGGCACTCAATCGCAATTGGAGTTTTTGCCAGAGCGCCACACTGATTTTATTTTTAGCGTATTGAGTGAAGAGCATGGCTTTGTTGGCGGTTTTTTAACCATCAGTCTCTTTTGCATACTGTTTGGTTTGGCCCTACGCACTGCCGCCAACGCCAGAGACAAGTATGGAGTGATCGTCACGGTCGGAGTCACCGCCTATATATTCTGGCATATGTTCATTAATGTCGGTATGGTCATAGGTCTCCTACCAATTGTGGGTGTCCCTTTGCCACTGCTCTCATACGGCGGTTCATCTATGCTCACCACCATGTTGGCCTTAGGCATTGTTTCAAGTGTTTCGTACCGCAGATTTTTATTTTAACGTCCGCAATGTTGATTCGCGTCCCTGAAGGCGACGCGCTTTGTATTCTCGACTGATGCGGACTATCAGCTATTGAGACTCTGGACCCACTTCAGATCGAGAGACACCTTTTGGAGTTCCTACGACTCCAGAATACTTAAAGTTATCTTGTGTATTTTGGTTTTTATTTAGCTTTATGGTGCTTGTGTTCGCACCGAGTTTTGTCCCTATTGGCGCAAGTGGAAGTTTGGCTGCCAGAGAATCATCATCCCCCACATAAATAGTGCCGCCTTGGTTTCCATAGACAATAACATCCACACTTTGCATATAACCAGTATGATTACCAGCATCCACTTCTTTTCGGGTGAGGGATCCACTTGCCACCTTAATGTAGGCGCTAGATGAGAGTTTATTGCCTATGATCCTGTGGTTTGCGCCGTAAGAATTGATCCCGCGCCCTTCAATAACATTGTTTTGAATGAGATTGCCCTCACAAAACCGCAAATTGAGATCTTTGCCTCCCTTAAAAGTATTATTTGTTATGGTGACCCCTGAGGTTTTAACAGCGAGAACCTCATTGTCTCCATTCCATTTCTCAAAAAGATTGTGATCGACGAGCATACCTGTTTTGTCAAAGTTTCCCGAGTAGCTGCTGCCGGCAAGCCAAATGGCCTCGTACTCTTTTCCTCCAGAAGGACTTCCGTGGAAGTAGTTATGGTCAACTCGCGATTTTCCACCTGGTTGATTCAGGATCATAACTCCTGTTCTTCGAAAATTGTTCTTCTCATCGCCGATGTCATTGTGATCAATTCGTGCTAAATTGGAGTAATGCACTTGAATCATCACACCATTGTCGATATCTCTGTCGCTAGTGAGCCAATTTCGAGTCACGCGCGAGCCTGTTCCTGGGTCAGAATTTGAAGACTTGTAGATTCCAATATTTACTTTAGTGTCATGAAGCTTCATGCAGGCAAGTACTGCGTAATGCCCCTCCAAACTGATCAGCGTATCCAGAAATTGCACCTTGCCAAAATTTTGAGCTCGCACCACGATAGGCTTACTTGCCGTGCCTTTGGCCTTTAAGGTAAAGCCCTTTTTATACGTCCCATCAGCAAGAACAATAATATCCCCAGCAACAGCACCAGAAATGACTGAATCGAGATTTCCAGCGGTCGCTTTTTTTAACGTCTTTCCAGAAATAAATTGATTTGTGCAGTAATTGACATCACTTGTATCTGATGCCTGACCTGTCGAAACTGGGCCAGAAGCATTTTTAGTCGGCGTTGGCGACGTATTTGTTGGTGTGTCTGCCATGATGGCCACCTGAGGAGCTCCTCCGGCCTCTGTTGTAATTCTGTATTGATCAATTGTGTATTCAGAATGTGGCGATTCAACCTTAACAGCATACTCTTCGCCGGACGCAGGTTGGGCCAAAGATTCTGGCAGCTCCGCTGACCATCGGTGATTCACTTGTCGGTTATGAAACTCAAGCGCAGTCACCCTTTTTGCATTTTGATCAACAAATACAATCGAAGAGCTCTCAGAATTTTGCATCGGCTCGACAGCCAGCGTCTGGTTTGTCGCAGGTTGATTGAGACTGTCATAGTAGTTTGCAATCTCAACTAGTGTTTGATCGTCCACAATTCGCACAACACTCTGTGGCGTACGTTGATCCTCAGATCGAGAAATAAAGATTCTTTCCAAGCGTCCATCTGCATCAAAGTCTCCAGTAACAACAGCCCCTGCAATTTTATTCGAATTCAAAAGTGTCGTGGATTCATTGGGCCAACTTCGGTAAGACTCTCCTATACTGGTTTCCATTAAAGTCGCCTTTGAGCTTTCGTTTATTTTTTGAGACTCAAGAGGAGAGCAAGCCTGAAAAAATGCGACCACTCCCAGCGGCAGAACAATCAATCCCAGACCCGCATTTTTTCTCACAGTTTCCCCCTAAATATTCCCGGTGCTAATGAACGCTACCCAATAGCTAATTATTACAGGAAAGCCCATATTCCTAATTTACATTAGAGGAACGACACCAATGCGGCCCAATTAACCTACTGGTCAGTAAAAGCGAAAGCAACTGGAGAAGTCGCGTCTTGAACTGATACAAAAAATCCCTGAATTATTCCAAATCTGAAACAATCAAAAGATTCTCAAGTGAATTCAACCAACAAATAGCCTGACTCAAACTTGCCGCAATTGGTATGACAAAATAAGTCTGGCCAATTTTCATATTTAGTTTTACTTATACTTCGATTTTATTGAAAGGAAAGGCATGTCAGTCGGCCAAGATTCACATACCAATTTGCATAAACAACTTTCGCTTTCGTGGACTGGCCTGGCACCCTTGCCGTCAATTTGCCCTGGAGTTGATGCGGATGGAAAGATTCACTCCCTGCCGCAACTGAATTATGAAATGGCAACAAAGCAAGATGTACTTGCTTATTTTGATAATGGCTGGACAATGACAGAAGTTTTGTTTTCTTCACTAAAAAGTGAAGAGGCCTTTTTCACCCCGCCCTATCATCAGCTTCGCCATCCGCTGATTTTCTATTATGCGCATCCGGCAATTCTTTATGTAAATAAGCTCAGAGTTGCAAACCTGCTCGACAAACCTATCAATTCTTACTTTGAATCATTGTTTGAAACGGGCGTTGATGAAATGTCCTGGGACGATATGTCCAAAAACGAAATGACCTGGCCTACTTTGCGGGAGGTCAATGATTATCGTAAGGAAGTCTATCAGATCATTCGCCGTCTCATTTTGGAGTGCCCGCTGCTTGATCCACAAAAGCAAGATTTCTCACAAACCAGTCCAGCCTGGGCACTGCTCATGGGGTTTGAGCATGAACGAATTCATCTGGAAACCTCTTCTGTGCTCATTCGCGAAACACCACTCAAATTTTTGCGACGTCCAGAGGCATGGCCCAATCTTGCAAGCCATCCGTCTTCGAGCAGTCCTATGCCCGACCTTATGCTGAAACCGGTTTCCATATCAGCGGGTGCGGTTCAGATCGGCAAGCCTCAGGAGTTTTCCAGTTTTGGATGGGACAATGAGTATGGCCACCGCACAGTGGAAGTCGCGGCTTTCGAAGTCACTCCTAGACTCATTTCCAATCGTGAGTTTTTGGATTTTGTAAAAAGTGGCGGCTATCGCGACAGCAAATACTGGTCTGACGATGGCTGGGGATGGCGCAGTTTTCGCAATGCAAAGCATCCCGCATTTTGGCTGCCTGATGGCCCCGTCGGCCTAAATCAGTATCGATTGCGAACTCTCTTTGAGGTGATTGATTTTCCAGAAGATTGGCCAGCGATTGTCAATTTTCATGAAGCCAAAGCTTATTGCAACTGGAAAACCGAGAAGACTCGATCTGCGATTCCATGGCGCTTGATTTCAGAAGCAGAACACCATCGCTTGCGCGAGCCCCCGGACGCCGACACGGTCTGGAATTGCAATTTGATGTTTGGCTCAGAATCCAGCACAACAAGCTTCGCCAATCCTCAGGGATTGTATGATGTTTTTGGCAACTGTTGGCAGTGGTGCGAAGATCAATTCAACCCCTTAGATGATTTTACCGTTCACCCCTACTACGAGGACTTCAGCAGCCCTTGTTTTGATGGAAAACACCAAATGATTATGGGCGGGTCTTTTGTTAGCACTGGCGCCGAAGCAGAGCCCTTCGCACGATTTCATTTTCGTCCGCACTTTTATCAGCATGCGGGATTCCGCATGGCTAGGCATTTGGACATCAATGCCGAAAGCAGCACGGTGGTGCTAAAGAATAGTGAGCAAACCAATTCTTCAAATTATGAAACCAGCGAATTGCTTTCGCAGTATCTGATTCTACACTACGCAAAATCTGAGGAGACTTTTCCCTACGATTTGGACGTTAAGAGTGCCTTGGCCTTTCCGCAGCGATGTGCAAACCTTGTCTCCGAAATTACCAAGTCTCATGGAATTCCGCAACGAAGAGCTTTGGATATCGGCTGTGCCGTGGGCGGAGCCAGCTTTTGCTTGAGCAATGACTTTTTAGAAGTGATCGGCATAGACTTGAGTGAGTCCTTCATCGCCAATGCCACGGAGATGAAGGAAAAAGGTCAAATCACCTTTTACAAAAAAGACCAGGGTCAGCTGCATTCACCACTGACTGTGCTACGTCCTCATAAATCTCGCGTCGACCGGATCCAATTTAGAGTTGGAGATGCCAGCAATTTGGATTCGGGTTTAGGAAGTTTTGATGCGGTTTTGATGGCCAACTTGCTTTGTCGCCTTCCTGACCCCGAAAAGTGTTTGCAATCCATGTTTGGCGAACATGGATTTGTCAACATCGGCGGATTGCTGGTGCTACTCTCTCCCTATTCATGGATGAGCGAACATACACCCCAGAGATTATGGTTGGGCGGCAAGACTTCAGGTACGGGGCAACGGCTAGAAAGCTCTGCAGCCATCACTGAGATTTTAAAAGATAATTTTACCTTACTTTTGAGTCAAAATGTGCCCGCTCTTATTCGCGAACACGAAAGAAAATTTCAATACATTGTCCCTCATTTGATGGCATGGAAGCGAATTCGATGATAGAAAGAAGACATGGTAGAAGCTCAAGAAAATCTCCTTAGATTTAAGAGTTCTTTTTATAAATCCAGCGAGTGGACTCATTTGAACAATGCCGGTCTAGCGCCAATCTCCCTGCCCGCCCTGGAGAGCATAAAATACTGGAGCGAGCGGCTGGCACATGAGGGCTCGCATTGTACAGGTGATTACTTGGATGCGGTCGCAAAAGCTCGCGAGCATTTGGCGCACTTTTGCGGCTCCCTTCCCGAACAAATTGCGTTTTTCCAAGGCACCGCTGCGGCCGTGTCGCAAGTGGCTTTTGGCCTTGAGCTAAAAGAGGGAGATGAAGTTCTCACTTGGGACCAAGAGTATCCGTCACTTCGCAACCCCTTTGAAGAACGCTGTCGGCGTAGCAATGCCCACCTCGTTGTCGCAAAGAGTGAGAGCGACTACAGCACTCCGCTGGAATCTCTATTAAAATTGGTGTCTCCGCGAACACGTGTCATTGCGATTTCATGGGTCCAATACCAGACGGGAGCCATAACGGATTTGGCTCAGCTTGGCGAGTTTGCCAGGAGTCGCGGGATTCTTACGGTCGTAGACATCATTCAGGGTTTGGGTTGCCAAAATTTTAATTTCAGCAGCTTAAATATCGACTTCGCTTGTGGCGGTAGTTTCAAATGGATGGTGAGTCCGGCAGGTACAGGATTTTTAGTTGGCAAAAGCGATCTGATCAAATCATTGCCTCCACTTGCAGTGGGAGCTATGACCTACCACACAGGCAACGATCCCACTCAGCTCAATACAGACAAACGAACTGACGCGAGTCGCTTTGAACCTGGATCCAAGCAAATTTTGGAAATAATTGCTCTCGGAGCTTCGGCTCAACTGATTGCATCTGTCGGCACTTCAGTCATCGCTGAAGAGATTCGTCGTTTGGGGCACGAGTTGTCAACGAAGCTCGAAGAGATTGGCTTTCGAGTCCACCCAACACGAAACAAGGCGAAGCATTTCGTCAATTTTTCTGGACCAAACAAATCTACAACTGACAAAGCCGTTCAGATTCTAAAGCAAAATAAAGTGAGCTTTGCCCTTCGTGGGCCCGGAATTCGCATATCCCCGCATGCATTTAACTCTGATGAGGATCTCGATAAGGTGATTCACGCCCTAACAAAATCTAGTTTAATGGCTTGAAACGACCGCAACGATTAAACTCTACGCTGTTACAATTACCCATTGCGCCGCAGGTAGAAGATGATGTATTAGCACCTATCTCGCGTCAGATTTCGGATTCATATTTACTCTTAATGAAAGGCTCGCAAATGAAGGCAAAAATACTAACAGTTCCTGCAACAATATTTTTTTTGGTCGGCTCGCTCACAGCTTATGCACAGGAAACGCTTGAAAAACCCAAAAGCATTGAATGCGCGGCAGCTGATCCTGAATCGGGCACTCAGTCGTCAATTGGCAGTGCCAAGTTCATGCTGCCTCTTGCCACTGATGATGATGGTTTAGGCGGCCCCGTGCAAACAGTCAAAGACTCCACACTTGTTGACCTTAGCTACACCTTTCAAGTCATTGATTTAAAAAGTGATGGCGTTATGGTTGTTGGAATTGTGGAGAGCGCAAATCAATACAAGGGCGGATTTAGCAATTACCTTCGTCAACCTGCTCCTGAAGACTATTTAACAGCGACGGTGCTGATAGATGAACAGACCCAACGTCAGATCTTTTGCACCTTTCAGTAGATCGGTCCGTTGTTTTTTTTGGTTAAAAATTTAAACTCATGCGAACTTCGTAGTTTCTGTTTTCCACAGGATTGTTCGCAGTACCGATGTCCTCTGCGTACGTGAGCAAATCCAAATTGAAGATCGCAAACATGGCCGATAGGCCTGCAGTCAGATACCCCTGATTCAGGCCGACTCGGTATTGGCCGCGCCACCACGAGAACATTGTCCAATCAAATTCGAATCCCAAATGAAGACCTTTTTTAAATGTCCATGCAGGATGCATGATGTTTTTAAAATCCATGGCTCCACGACCGCCAAAAATCCATAGGCTGGGGTATTCCCAGCGAGTGCCAATATCAATGACTCTGTACATCTTCTCTGGAGCCCCCACAGTCTCTTTATTGATCAACTTAAGGCTAGAGCCAAAGCCTGTTTCTAGTGCGTTTCGCATCACAATACCGAATGTCGGTTTGGTGTAGTTGAGAATCGAGAAAAAGCCATCTTCGGGGATGTAAGGGCTCCATAAAATACCCAAATCAGCATCCACAGTGTACCCCTCTTTAAGATCAGAGGACTTTACGAAGTTGGGATCTGCAGCCAACTCAATAAAATTGATGCCCTTCGAAAAATAAGCACGATTGACAAATTTTCCGGTGATCCCCCACGAAAACTCGCCAGGCAGAAAAAAATCCTCTTCAGACTCTGCAAAACCAACCGCTACGGTGGAGTCCGCATACACTGTGGTATTTACAGTCGGACCAAAATTACGATGCATGACCGCCTCCAAAGTGGCGTCCATGGGAATGATCCCAACTCCCCAACCTGGTCGAACCCAAATTGCATTTGGCAGTGACAGTCGACCGCCATAGGCATTTCCGTAAACACTTTCAATAACTTTCACAACGGCATCCTGCTGCTCTTTTTCGGTGGTCCCAGAATTCGAGGCATCTTGAACTTCTTTAGCAAAACTCAAAAAATTATTGGCTAGGTGAAAGTCAATGTAGAGGTTCATTTCGCCCTCTTCGCGCCGAGCCATTCCTGCTGGATTGTACAATAGCGAATTGTAGTCATCAGCAATAGCCACAAAGGCGTTGCCCATAGAAAGGGCTCGCGGCGAAACATAGTGATTGTGAATGGTGTGACTGACACCGGGCAAATTCTCCGCGAAACCAGGCCGTCCAATAAATGTGCCTGCAATGACTAATAGAACGAGTGCAAATAGCCGACCACCCATGAAGACTCCCTTTTGCTGAAGCTATAGACCTCTTAAATTTGACTCAATGTGAAATGTGAAGAAGCCTACCGCTAGGGTTCCATCAGCCGTTTGAACTGTCAAACGACATATGCCTTCCCATCTTTGGACTATTTCTAGGGCGTGTCCTTATTTTGGTTCAAAAAATTTAAACTTTAGTCTTGTTTTTGATTTCCATGATGACGTTGTCCACGCGTTTCTCCAACTCCAATAAAGATCCCGAATTTTCAATGATCCAATCGGCGAGCTTTCTTTTTTCGCCCAAAGGCATCTGTGCTGAAATTCGCGCCAGTGCCTCGGCCGGCTTAAGTGCACTGCGTTTTTGCAAGCGCTCGAGCTGGTCTGATCGCTCACACACGACGCAGATCGTGCCATCAAATTGATTCTGCATATTCTTTTCAAACAGCAAAGGAACATCATAAAAAATATTTTCTTTTCCGCCTCGCCTAAGTTCGTTCAATTTGGCTTGCACTTTCCTTTGCACGCAAGGATGAACAAGGTTCTCTAGCTGACTCAATTTGTTCCGATCGGCAAAGGCTTGAGCGGCCACCTCACTGCGATTCAATTCACCACCTGGACCAAGCACAGATTTACCAAAAATTTTAGAGACCTCGACTATGATCTCGGATTCACGCAAGCACTCATGTGCCAATTGATCCGCATCAATGCCTCCCCAGCCCTTTTGTCGCAGCAACTCTGCCACGGTGGTCTTCCCGCAGCCAATTCCCCCGCTAAGTCCAATCCACATGATCTTCCTCCCTGCTTGCTCTCACTCTGGCGAATCCACGACATCGTCTAGCCTCAACTCGACAACAATTTGTTGAGTTGAGGCTAGGAGGCCCTGCTCCCGACACCTTGTCAGCAAAAAAGTCTAACAGGAGAGTTCACCAAAGGTCCAGTTCCCCAAAAAAGAATGTGCCTTTGGGCAAAAACATTGGGTCTAGGTACAGAGAATTCTTAAAGTACTGAGCCCCTTTAACCGATCTCATGGTTATTAAGGAGATCAAAAAAGTCATCGAACAAGCGCAGGGAACAATATTGCCTTTGTTCAGTTTCTTTAGGTCCACTTGATCGCTAGCTGTCTCATGGAGAGGCGGCTTTAGGAAAAACTAAATGGTTGGAATTGCAGAACAGTTCGGCAAATATATAATGCTCGAGAAACTCGCTGCCGGCGGTATGGCAGAGGTGTATCTGGCGTTGTCTGCTGGAGCTGGAGGCGTTAGCAAATTTTTGGCCATCAAGCGCATCCTACCTCAATACTCAGAAAATCCTGAATTTATTGATATGTTCAAGGAGGAAGCCAAAATAGCTGTGAATCTCAATCACAGCAATGTGGTTTCGATTTATGATTTTGGTATCGAAAAAAATCAATTCTTTTTGGTTATGGAATATGTTGAAGGGAAAAACCTTCGCCAAGTCGTTAATGAACTCAAAAAGAACAGTGTTCACCTCTCAATTGAACACGCCGTCTACATCGCTAAAGAAGTGGCCAGTGGCTTGGACCATGCCCACCGCTGCATCGATGGTTCCTCGGGTCGTCCTCTAAACATCACTCACCGAGATATGAGCCCACAAAACGTAATGGTTAGCTTTGAGGGTGAAGTCAAAGTGATCGACTTTGGAATAGCCAAGGCCGAAACACAAATGGATTCCACTCGTGCCGGCACTCTCAAGGGAAAATTTGGCTATATGAGCCCAGAGCAGGCAGACGGACAATCAATCGACCTGAGAACTGATATCTTTTCGCTGGGAATTGTCTTGTGGGAGCTGCTCGCCAATGATCGTCTCTTTGCTGCGCAAAATGAGGCGGCCATATTACGAAAAATCCGTGAATGTCATATACCATCTATCCGGAAAATAAATCCATCGGTCTCGCCAGAGCTCGAACGAATCATCAACAAGGCTTTGGCGCGAGATAAGAGTCTGCGCTATCAAACTGCCGCAGCCATGCAGCGAGACCTCAATCGCTATTTGAACACCGAGTTTCCTGAATTCTCGTCCCAAGACTTTTCTGTTTTCACCAAAAATCTTTTCGCGCAACACTATACTGAAATTAAGAAGCGATTGGTTGAGTACGCCCGTATCAAAGCCGAAATGGGCGAACCAACACAGGTCACCAAAACTCTTACCAAAACCAACAACTCAAAAAGTGGTTCCTCAGTACCTACAGAAAGCACGAAGACACAGGAAAGGGCTCCCACCAAAACTTCGTCGCGCGCAAATGGTGGAAAGAAAGTGGATCTGGAGGCATTTCGCAAAGATGTGCCTATACCTCAGACCGAGAGTCATAATCAGGCTCAATTCCCAGAGCCACCCCCGCTTAAGACTAAAGACAAAACTACAGCGGGCACGATGGCCACGCGCACATCGACGCTCCTCACTGGCTCCTCCAGATCAATCAATTCAAAAACTCGCCACACTAGCACGCGAGGAGCATCACGTGGAGCAACAAAACGCAGAAGCAGTAGTAATTTTCGAGATGAACCTGATGACCTGGGAACTTGGATACTGCGAGCCCTTATCATTGCATGCATTGTGGGGGGCGGTTATTTATATTTGAACAAAAACAACAAGCTCGAAGCACCTACCGCCAATTCGGGAAATCAGAATTATCCAAGTCGAGGTTCCAAAGATCAGTCCAGTCGAGTTGAATACATTACTGTGATTGACTCGACTCCTCCTGGTGCAAAAATATTTATGGATGGCAAGGACACCGGCAAATACACTCCTCATCGAACCATGCTTGAAGGTCACCGTGAATTTCACCTCGCGTTAAAAAGGGACGGCTATATCACTTATGAATCGACAATGAAGCTGGTCGAAAATGCAACAACCGTTCGCGCGACTTTGATGCCGCTGCCAAAATCAGCCTACATCTCTGTAAGCGTTGTCAATGGCGGCGCCAAACCTGTTCTTGAAGTCAATGGACAACGTCTCAGTGAAACTCCCCCAATTAAAAACTTTGCGATTCCAGCCAACACCAGAGTCAAAATCCGGGCCTACAATCCCTTTACAAAAACCTCTGCTGAACGATATATATATCTAAAGGCCAACCAGAAGACCAATGTTGAGCTTGTGCTCAATCAGTCAGGCCGTAAACCTTCTGCCGCCACAAAAGGAAAAAAGAAGAAAAAATAACTATGCCTTTGTTTACAACTCTCTCGGCTGCGATTCTAGATTTTGAGTCACGCCCCTCAGCGCGTCCTGCCTTTCGCTATAAAATTGATGGCGAATGGCACGAGTTGTCTTGGCAAGAGTATTTTGATCGAGCTCTGGCCCTGGCCTCCTTTTTAATGAATCAAAATCTGCACAAAGGCGATCGTGTCGCAATTGCCGCCGAAACGCAGCTATCGTGGAGCCTCGCCGATGCTGCAAGCATTTTGGGCGGCTTCACAGTGGTCCCCATTTACTCAAGTCTTTCGAAGTCTGAAATGGAAATCATTCTAGAAGAAACTCAACCCAAAATAATGTTTCTCGGCATTTCAACCGTTCCAGATAATTTGAGCAGTATGGATATCGAAAACAGAGCCTTGTGCCCCAAGATCATCGTCACCTTCGCTGATCTAGAAGACGATTGGGCACAAGAACTTTCATTGGAGGGAATCCGCGCTCTCAGCCTTGAATCAGCCATAGCTGAGGGTCGTGAAAATCTCGCAGAACAACGGTCCAAAATCATCTCAGCTGCCAAAAAGACGACTCCGGCAGACCGCCTGACCATTATCTACACCAGCGGCACAACTGGGCGCCCCAAAGGGGTTGTGCTCAACCATGAACAGGCCATGTCTGAAATTAACGAAACTTTTCCGCTAATGAAGATCACAGCCAAAGACACAAGTTTAAGTTTTTTACCTTATGCTCATGTGCTTGGCCGCGTAGAGCATTGGGGACAAATTGCGTTTGGCTTTACGATTGCATTTGCTGATAGCATCGAAAGCCTAAGAGCTGATTTGGTAGCAATCAAACCGACCGTCTTGGTTTCCGTTCCACGAGTTTTTGAAAAAATTCAACAATCACTCTTATCACATTTTGCAACTAAAAAAATCGAAGGCGCGCTTTCCAAAAAAGCTTTCGCTATCGCCTACGAAGCTAAAGCGTATAGCTTAAAAGGGCAACCCATCCCAACAGTTTTGTGGCTAGAAATGGAACTTGCTAAAAAACTAGTACTCAATGTCATCAAAAATGCCTTTGGCGGACGTCTGCGATTTGCAATTTGCGGCGGCGCCCCTCTTTCCGCCGAAACGATGAAGTTCTTTTACGCTTGCGATGTGCTCATTCTCGAAGGCTACGGGCTAACCGAAACTACAGCGGCAATCACTATCAATACCCCCTTCAATTATCACTTTGGCTGTGTTGGCAAACCGATTGGCGATGTAAAACTCAAGATTGCGGATGACGGCGAAATCTTAGTTAAATCTAAAAAGGTAATGCAGAATTACTACTTGCAAGAGAAAGAGACCAATTCGGTTTTTGTTGATGGCTGGTTTAAAACTGGCGACATCGGCGAAATTCTGCCCTCAGGTGAACTCCGCATCACCGATAGAAAAAAGGATCTTATCAAAACGGCTGGAGGCAAGTATGTCGCTCCCCAAAAGATTGAAGGCCTCATTCTGCGATCACCATTGATTTCACATGCTCTCATCTATGGCGATCGCCAAAAATATTTGGTGGCACTGCTGACTCTCAATCCCAAAGCCGTCACCTCCCTATTGAGAAGTTTGGGAGATAAGATCGAAGATTGGCAGCAAGCGATTGACAGCAAAACAGTCCAAGAGGAAATAAAAAAGGCCATCACTAGCGCCAACCAAGAGCTTGCCAGCTTTGAAACCATCAAGCGCTATGCAGTCTTACCCAATGATTTCAGCATCTCGGAAGGCGAAATCACACCCTCTTTAAAACTTAAAAGAAAACACATCGAAAAAAAATATATACACCACATCGAAAATCTCTACATCTAGAAAAACAGAATCACAATGTCGTCAGCAGCTCTCCAGTGTTCAATCTGTGATATCTCGGCCTGATCAAGCTTTACGGCATCTCCGCACTGCTGATCGAGAAAATAGGTGGATTTTTAGCTCGTAAGGACGACAATGTACCTGGCATCGTAACAATCTGGCGAGGGTGGAAAAGACCCACCGACCTTTCCAATGACTGGCTACTATTCCATAATGCGCGAACTCGTAGGCAATATTCAGAGATGAGAGCTGCAACCATAATACAAGAGCAAAAGTGAATAAGTCCCGCATAAGATAGGAAAAGCAGAAGTAGTTCTTGAGCCTCGCTTTTGTTTGAGTTTCATTTGGCGGCGATTTGATTCATTTCAGAAGGAGAGGCAACCACCACGAAAATGTGGAATGCTGTTGCGCTTGAGCATTAGATTCATGATCTGGCCAAAATGCCAAGACACTCATTGTTTATCAGATACTCACTGAACAATTTAAAAACAAAATCTGAAAGATATTTTTAACTTCTAGCGCCTAGATACGCGCCAGGAAAGCGCATCAACCAGGGGATCCATTTCCACGCAATTAGATTGCAAGGCAACTTGTGCTCCTTTACTCAAATGGCATGCTTACTGCAAGCTTTGAGAGACTGTGTATCTATAAAAACTTGAAAGGTCCTATGCAAGCAAGTGAATCGAGGCCAAAGTCTGTGTGTCGACTTTATTTACAGGTGTCGATCTATTTGATGATCTTAGTCTTTGCGCTTCCTCAAGCGAAATCAGCGTATAAAGAGTGTCGCTTGGTTTTACAATCCGTCATAGCTGATGTTGGTTCCGGCAAAAAAAGAATCGAAACAACCAACCCCTATCTGGTCAATAATGATTTTACGGTCAGCCGCAGGTTGATGACTTACTCTATGCAAATGCCATTTGTTCATACTCCCACACTTCAGAAAATGGTTGAACAACTCCCTCCACAGTCGACTTGGATTGACATGGGCGCTGGATCTGGTCGTGCCTTGGCTGATGGACTCACACAAAATGACAATATTGCCAAGGGAATTGCCATTTCATACAGACGCCCATTGGATACGGTAGACGAAAGTGCTTTAGGTGATCGCTTTAAATACCTAGATGGTGATTATGTGGAAAATATGAGTTTAGATGGTCGGTTGGATCATTATGTTGGAAAAGTTGATTTAATCACAGATATGTTTGGACCACTTTCCTACACTGAGGACTTTGCTCGCGTATTGCAGGTCTATATTGACCTGCTAAAGACAGACGGCGAAATGACTTTTAACCTCCTATCAGAGACAAATTTTAAGATTGTTTCTGGAGAATTTGTTGTTACTGAACCAAAGACAGGAAACACGGTCATTGAGAATGGTCATGTGTTGCGTGAAGGCCTCATCGCCTGGCTATCCAATATTCCTGGTCTAGAGGTCAAAGAAATTGTCGACTATGAGTTTTCGCAGCCTTCTGACTCCCAAGGCAAATTTGAGCGATCCATCGGCATTAAGATTCGCAAAATCAACAGTGATGTTCGCGTCCCTCAAAATCTAAGAATGCGGAATTATGAACCGGCCTCGCCGCCAATTCGGATCTTTGAAGTCCTCCATTAGAAAAAGAAGTGTCTGATCCAGTCTATGGCGTGTTTGCAATTTTACTCACTAATTCAAATTGCTGAGCTAAACGGAGCCAACGATCGAATTGAATTTTGGGTAGAACACTATAGACGCCCTCTTGGAAGAGCAAAGCCGAATTAGCTTTGAAGTATCAACGCAGATACACAGCGCCCAATCTCCAGAATCTGCTTCTTGAATTTGATAAAAATTTTCGTCCGACTGGTGGAATTTTCATTCGCGATGTAAGTGATGTGTATTATGTACCTATCCTCGCTAAAGCGGCAGGCAAAGAGCATGATCGCGCCTACTTCGAAGTCTTCAATCAAGCTCTAGGCACAAATTTCGATTACACAAACGATGAGGCGCATACCGAGCTATTCAATTTCCTCGCAAGCGATGCCGGGCAGGAGGCGTACCGCTCTTACCTTCAAGCTCTTCAATAAAACAACAGCCTCAAAATTGGAGTTTGGAATTTACAAGCCCGTAGACCCCGTATTGAATCATGTAGCTCAAACCATACCCTGGAAAGGCTTTCTCGAATTCGCCTTGAATTTTTGAGTAATGCTGTCCAGATTGATCTCCTTGAAGTTCGGATTTTTTATCCTTCAATTTTGCTATGTACCGAGATACGATGTCGTCGGCTGTTTTTAGGTATTCAATTTGCGATTTCACCGCCTGATCGAGATTTGCAACCTCTCCGCGCCCACCATAAACTTGAGGATTTGTCGCCACGAATTTGCGTTTCAACTCCTCTAGGTCTGAAATCCAACCCGCAATACTTGGAGTTGGTTTAGACTCCACGATACCGCCCTCAAGCCAGGCATGAGCTTTGTGATGAACCAAATCCCCTACCATGAGAGCATTGAGGGGTGGGACGAACGCCACTGTTTGATTGCTACTGACTCCGGGACTAGCAAGTTCCGTCAGCGCAATCACTTCGCCATTTTGTAGTTTTAGCTTGTAAGAATGATTGAAGACAATATCGACTTGTGAAAACTGTGGATAAGTTTCTTCGGAGAACATCTTGGCAATATTTACAAAGTAGTGCTTCTTGTACTCATGCACGCCCCGCATACTCTCCGAGGTCGCTCGCGATGCGACAACCCGAGCACCCTTATCCTGAAAGACGCTTATACCATTGAATTTGTCTGGATTTGGATGAGTGACCACTACATATGTTATGGGGTTTTGTGTTTTTGTTCGAATAAAATCGAGCGACTTTTTTGCTATCTCCGGAGTGAATTGAGTATCAAACACGACCACCTCTTGGCCATTGTCGTAAAAGAAATTTTTAGTGTTGAAACCATTCCCGTCTGACTCAAACGAATATATATGACCAAGGGAACCGTTTTCTGAATTCATGACTCTATCGCCGGTTAATTGTGCGGCCGAACAGCCGACAGAAAACAACGAAACCATCGCAACTCCTGGAACTAAAAAGCTAGTGATTTTCATAAATACCTCCGTTTTAAATTAAAGACTGAAGCGAAGTTACTTCAAGATTGAGAACAATGATTGCCACTTTTGGCCTTTTAGATTGTGCAATACGGCCAATTTGATCAATTCGGTCTGATCTTCTCGTGCGCTCTGCTTCAAAATCATTGTCGAATTGAGGCCAGTTGAGGTAGAAACGTAAAAACTGAAGGGGTAATTTTTTCAAAAATGACGAATCGAGATATTTCTGCCAGCTTTCCCGGAATCTTTATAGTTCACCAAAACATCCCAG
The DNA here is from genome assembly GCA_964388665.1 of uncultured Pseudobdellovibrionaceae bacterium. Taxonomy (GTDB): domain Bacteria; phylum Bdellovibrionota; class Bdellovibrionia; order Bdellovibrionales; family Bdellovibrionaceae; genus CALCCV01. The sequence goes on from CAYMBJ010000016.1 coordinate 57,913, forward strand.
GAAACGAGGTTGCCGAGCATCAGCATAAGGAGCATGAGTTCTTTATACCATTGCAAGGTGAAATTAATATTCAAACTGACGCTACTCAATTCAAAGCAGGCCCTGGAAAAATGATCTATCTGCCCCCCGGCACCACCCATTCATTTCGCTCCAGCTCAAGCACTCAGGGTGAACGACTGATCTTGATCGTGAACGCCAAAGCCTGGAAAGCATACAAGGGCGTTAAAATGGGACCGGCCGTACTTTCGGCAAGCCAACTCTGTAAAGAAATTTTATTTCATTTACTGATTCATCCCAAAACGAAAGCTTCAAAAGCACTCATCGCAACTTTGATTCAAACTCTTTCTGAAATGCTCGAAGGCTCAGGGTTGAGCATAGATGGAGACCCTTTTCATCTGGCAAGAAAGTCCGGTGATACTCGTATCCAAATGGCCATTGAGGTCATCGAAAAGAATTTTACGACCTCACTTATTACTGAGAAAATTGCTCGCAGCTCAGGAATGAGCCTGAGGAATTTCAATCGGCTCTTTCTGGCTGAGATTGGCCTGTCACCAAAACAACTGATTACACATTTTAGGATCGAGCAGGCAAAGCAACTTCTAAAAAATGGCAAACATACCGTGACGGATGTTTCTTTAGAGGTCTGCTACAATTCAGTATCGCAGTTCATCACCACATTCAGAAAGCACACGGGCCAGCTCCCGTCGTCGTTTCTTCCTTTGAAAATTTAGGCCAATTTAGGGACATGCGAATTCGAATTTCCAGAGAGAATCAAGACCTCAATAATAACTTTCATCCACCCCACGGTATTGATCGATGAGTCCCAGCCCTTGCATTGGCGATAAACCAACTAAAGCCTAACCTTGAATCGAAATTGGTATAAGGTCAGCAGTATTGAGAACTTTGGCGTAAAGAGCACTGATGTTTGCCAAAGTTAATCTGTGAACTCGCTCGGCCTTGACTAGTTTTCCAGAAGGATCTCGCAAATCAAAGGTGGCTGTCGCATCGCCAATGACAATCGCAGTAAAGCCCAAACCAACTGCATCTCGTGCCGTTGCATCGATGCACTCATTTGCCGTAAATCCCACCAGAACCACGCTGGTGCAATTCCGCTGTGCTAAAAGGCCTTCCAAACTCGTGTCTCCAAAAGCACTCGACTTCTCCTTTTCGATGATGAGTTCATTCTCTAGAGGCGCTAAGGAAGTGAGAATCTCACACCCAGGTGCATTTCGAAAAAACCTAGAATTTGGATTGCTGGAAGTATGCTTTACATGAACAACACCTCTACGCCTAGAACGCCAGTGCTGTAGAATATGTAAAATATTCCTTTCTGCTGAAGAATCGCCGGAAAAATTGTGACCTCCCACTCCAGAAGCATCCAAAAGACCCTTCTGAGCATTGACAATAATTAAAAATGTCTTGTCGTCTATTTCCCTAATGTTAGAGTTCGTAGTTTTGCCAAACTCCGATAAAACCTCGGCATGCTTTGCCAAAAAGGCCCTAGTATGCTCATTGATTTGCTGGCCAAGTGGAGTGATCTCCCAACGCCCTTTGTTCTTTTTGAGGACGGGATAGTCTTCGGCGAGTCTCTGTAAACTTCTAGAAACAACGGACGGATCTTTAGCCATAATCTCGGCCAGTTCACCCAGGCCTTTTGACTGCTCAAAGGCAAGAAGGAGTTCGAGTTGGTCTGAGGTCAATGCGAATCTTAGCCGTACCATCAGAACCACAGTATTGCGATTCTTAACTCAATTCAAGCGAATGGTTTCCATCAGACATGCGTTTTTTGCATGTCATCGCTTGCAAATTTCGCTGTTGCTGCGAATGCTGACAACCGATAGTTTCCCCAATCAGAAAAGGAGAACGAAATGAAAAAAATCTTAATATTGTTTCTGTTTTTAGGTACCGCCAGCAAATCGGCTGCGGAAATAGCACCAATCTCGGTTGAGCATAAAATGCAACATGGTTTTATCCTGTCCGCTGACGACAGTTTTGCGAGCCACCTCGTCGCCACTGGACATCACAGTCGCCAAGTGGAAATAACGGGACATTTGATCATTGAGAGTCGTGCGGAGGAAGAAGTCTACAAAGTTCGAAAATCACTAAATCACGACGGGCACGCGTATTTTCTATTTCAGGCACAGAGACTCAATTTGCCATCGCTCCAATCTGGTCAGGTTCTCACAGGTCACATCATCGAGTCGGAAATTGGCAAGTACGACTCAAAAAATGTTATCATCAAAGAGGCAAAGTTTTTCGTAGATAGAGTCCTTCTAAATGTCATCAATCCATTTTTTACTGATGACATTTAGAATTCTGATTACAACGACGAAAGTGTTATAAATGCGAGACTTTTTGCGGCCTTGAGTGAATCTAGCAAGTTTCGCTCGCCCTCGGAAAGACTTCTTTAATAGGTTTTACAGAACTGTGATTTTTGACCTATCGGCCAGCGGGGAGCGCCGGCGGCAATCGCGATAGATTTTGCGATTCGCTCGGCGACAAGAAAATATCCTCCAAAGCCTCAATCAATGCGAAGTTCGCATTGTAAATTTCACGGTTAACATTGAGGAAGGTCGCCACCTGTTTGCTCATTTCATGATTGGTTCGCGTGGCGCTGTAAATCCACTCGTTGGCATTTCGATAGGCACTCTCATTGCCAGAAAGAATTGATGCCAACTCCTCAAATTGAGCTTTGCCTTTTTTGTTTTGCAAAAATTGATACAATCTCTTTTGCACTGATAGATATTCCTTTTGTAGTTCTTCAATAAGATGCTCGACCACCTCGGAGACAGACTGTCGAAAATCCTTTATATTGTGTTGTATATCTTTTGTGGATTTTGCAGATTGAACACCGTTTCTCAATGCCAGAATGTATTGATTGAGGGTCGCGGACTCCTCTGGATCTAACTTTTCTTGCTGGAGCTGAACAAAGTACTCGAGGAGCTCGCCCTCGATCGTCTTGATCTGTTCGTAATCTTCTGCCGAATGATCATCGCTCAATAGATTTTTTAAAAACACATATTTTCGTTTCCTGTCACCCGCACCCTCGTCTGTGGCAAACCCCATGAGCTTCGAATTGAATTCAAACACCTTCATCGCAAAATGATTCAGCTCCAGTCGAATGGCCTCGATAGAAGCCTCTGGCAGCTCAGTTCCAACTCTGTGAATGTATAGGCATGCCTGACCTTTGTGCCCCTGAAAAAATCGATTCAAAAAATTTTCAAAAACTCCCAACAGTGGAAAAAACACGACAATTCCGAGAGCATTGAAACCGCTGTGAAACGCGACCAGAGCAAAGAGTGGATCCGTTATTTGCAGATACGTATGAATAAGCAATAGGAAGGGTTTAACAAGCGCAAGCGCCATGACTGCTGTGCTAACATTAAAAAAGAAATGCGCCAAGCCAACACGCTTTTTAACCGCCGCCCCCTGCATCGACGCGAGAAGTCCGGTGATCGTGGTTCCCAAGTCAGCGCCAACAACAATATAAGCTGCCATCTCCAGAGTGATAACATCTGCAAAAAGCGCACTGAGGGCAATGGTCATCATTGCTGAACTGGACTGAATGACTGAGGTCACAATCAAACCAAACAAAAAAAACGCGAGGAGCCCGTACTTTTCGAGTTCACGAACATCGACAACAGTTGCAAGCTGGCTCATTCCCTCCTTCATAAATCCAAGGCCCAAAAGCAGCAGGCCGATGGCAATGATAAATCCAAAAAGATGATAAAAAAAGTTTCGCCTATTGATAAAAATCAGACCGAGGCTTCCTATGGCGATTATGTGGAAAGCCAAAGTATCAATTTTCAAACTAAAGCCAAATGAGCTGACGAGCCATCCAGTCAAGGTCGTGCCAAGATTGGCCCCCAAAATGATTCCGAGTGAATTTGACAGGCTAATGATTCCAGCCCCAGCAAAGGCAATGACCATAAGCAAAACAATGGAGCTGCTTTGCAAAATGGCCGTAGTTATGGCACCATTTAAAATAGCCAAAAATCGATTTGTTGAATACTTTCTCAGAAACAGTTTGAACCTCTTGCCGGCCAATTCCTTGAGAGCATCTTCAACCCGTGTCATGCCATAAAGAAACAGCCCAAGGCCCGCAAAGAACTTCCAATAATCCAAAACCTCCAGCAAAGGCCCAGTCTCAGACATTGCACGCCTCAATCATTGGACGATTTCCTTTAAAATGAAACCCACGGTATAGGCCAATGCCGCTGCGGCCGTCCCTATTGACAAGGTCTTTATTCCAGAAATCCAAAACTGCTCAGTTGTCCAGCGACTCTTTAGCGAGCCCACCAAAAAGAAGGCCGCTCCAGTCATTGCACACGCACCGGCAAACGAATGAGTCGCACCAAAAATAAATGGCAACATTGGAATCACACCAACGATTAAAAAGGCCATGAATGTTGAAAATCCTGATTTCAGAGGAGAACGAAGTTCCGCAGCGAATCCGTACTCTTCTCTGACCATAAACTCAATCCACCTTTGACGATCTTCAACAATTAACAGGCTCCTGAAAAACTCATAATTTTTTGATTTTTAAATCAAAAAATTATGAGTTTTTCAGGAGCCTGTTAGTTGAGATCAACCCCCCTC
>CAYMBJ010000017.1:0-61070 GCA_964388665.1 uncultured Pseudobdellovibrionaceae bacterium
CCTTGGGCCTTCTGGCGCGTTCTGCCTCAAAAATTATTGTCGAGTTGAGGCTAGAGGCTGCTAATCTCGATATAGATGGTCTGGCAGACCACTAGAGCGATGGTGGGCGCACGGGCAAGGTAACAATAAATTCTGTGCCCACTCCGGGTTTAGAGCGCACTTTGACTTCGCCTCCGTGAGACTTGACGATGCCGTAGCTGATACTGAGACCCAAACCGGTGCCTTCGCCCACGGCTTTGGTCGTAAAAAATGGATCAAAAATTTTGCTCAGATTCTCTTCCTTGATTCCCGAGCCGCTGTCTTGTACTGAAACGCGAATTCCACCATCCTTGCCATAGCCCTTGGTTTCGGTTGCTAGGCTGACCCAAATTTTTCCTTCGCCCTTAATGGACTGAATCGCATTGGTAAATAAATTGACAAAAACCTGAGAAATTTGAGACTCCACGCACCACACCTTCGGCAAAGGAGCGTATTGGCGTTGAATCTCGATGCGAGTTTTTATTTGAGGTTCAACAAATTTGATCGCCTTTTCGATTAGATTTTCGAAATTTATTTCTGTGTAGGCTGCCTTTTCCTGACGAGAGAAATTGCGAAGACCACTTATGATTTCTCGAGTGCGCTTTGTTCCTTCGTCAAAGGACCCTAATAATTTTGGCAAATCGCTCTTTATAAACTCGATGTCGTATTTGTTCAGAACATCCGCGCCTTCGTTGTTTTCAGAAAGCTCTTCAACAGCCTGAATGAGGGCAGTGCAATATTCGCGAAGTGGAGCAATGTTTCCTTGAATAAAAGAAATGGGATTGTTGAGCTCATGGGCGACGCCTGCCACCAGTTGTCCGAGACTGGCCATCTTTGTGGATTGAAGAAGTTGATCCTGAGCGAGCTGCGACTCGCGATTGGCGATTTCAAGCTCGGTGACTTTTTGTTCTAGTTCGGAGCGCATCTTTTGAATGCGATCGGCCATTTTTTGAAAGGCGCCGGCCAACTTGGCCACGTCAGGCTCCTTGATCGTCAGAGAGCGTATGGGCCTGACGCCGTCAAAGGTTTGCACCTGTTGCACCAAATAGTAGAAGGGACTCAGCAGTGAGCGACTGATAGAAAAACTAAAAATGGCGACAAAAAGCAAAATGATGCCCAAAAAGCTGATGAGGACAATCATTATCTCGATGACGGGATTGAGTATGAGAGACTTGGGAAGACTAACCCCAAAATAGACGCTTTCTTCGGAGTCTTTTGACAGTGGCATAAAGGTCGCCACCTCTCTTCCCGAGGCTGAGTCGAGACTCACTTGAAAGAGAGATTGACTCTTTTTTTTGTTGAAGTCCTTTTCGCTCCGAAGGCGAAACGGCCCGGTGGTGCTATAGAGTGGTTTGCCGACTTCGCTCACCAAGAACACAGGAGAATCAATTTCTTTAGCCCATGATTCGAGATCTCGCAGGCCTATGAGCACATCGACGATAATGGAGCCGGCCACTTTTTTTGCGCGAGAAAAAATAGCGCTCTTGGCTGAGATCAATAGACCGGCATTTGGAAAAAACTGCGAGTACTCCTGAATCTGATAGCGGGAGGAGTCCTTGATTTTGCTAGAGAGTGAATTGAGCTGAGACGAAGTGCTTAAGTTTGCCTGTAGCATTCCTGTGTTGTCATAAATTCTTACGCGGCTTTGTTTGAGCAACGAAAAGCTACGCAACAGTGCGCGAATATCAGCGGAGTCCCCACCCTGGATAAAGACAGGAAGCCTTTGATCCTGTTTCACCCTCAGCATCCAATCGATGCCCTGCTTTTTCTTGGAATTGAGGTCCGCTGTGAGACGATCACTTAACGTAATCAATTTCTGATCAAACTGACCCTTGGCATTTTCATAAAGCTTAAAGAGCGCAAAGCAAGAAAACAGTAAGAGCGGCACCACCGAGAACAGTGCAAAATATATTGCGAGTTTTTTGACAAGTGAACCACCCATCAAAATATTGTGAACAATTTATTGGTCAGGCTCAACCTTTAGCTTTTCATTTACATTGATAATCAAGCGAATAATGCCATCGGGCATAACTCGTGCGTGCTTTTCTTTGGTGTATTGAAGCTTCCCATACTGATCTATGAACTCCTTCATTGGCTCTAGCTGCGCTTCAGGAATTGTAAAGTGAAAATATCTAAGAGTGTTCGATTTTTTCCAACCAAGCTCAACATCACCAGCCTTTCGGGCTCCCATCTCTTCGAGACGCTCTTTAATTTTAGGCCAAACGGCTTCTAAGTTCGTTACAAAGACAGTACCGCGGTAGAGGGAGCCTTGAGCTTTCTCCTTTGTCGTCGCATCGCTTTCTTGTGTAGCGGCCACAGCGCTCTTCGCTTCCTTAGGTGCAGGTGGTTGCGTAGGCGGTGGCGGCTTTGGCGGAGGGCTGGTGGTGGGAGGTGGCGAAGCGGAATTGGGCGGCATTGTTGGACCATCCGCTGGAGGTGGAGCCAAAATGTCGGCGATAGTGAGGCCAGGAAGTACGGCCCCTGGTGTGGGGGCCAGGAGATCAGTCTTGTCAGGTTTTGGAGTCTGAGCATCAGGAGCTTTGACTACAATCTGGGTCTCCGTCGCGGAGTCTTCAATTTCATCAGAAAATTGTGATACAGATGCCGGTTCAATGACCTCTGGCGCCTGTTTGATTTCAGCTAAAATTATCGATTGTGGATTTTTAGTAATCCATTTTTTAACAGTGTTTTCCCACGGTACGATAACCAACACAAAGACCATTGCAAAGACCACCACGAGCGCTTGAATGGCCCAACTGTAGAGATCTGGCCAGTCTCTCACTTTCAATCGCTCAATCATAAATGGCAAATAGGTGGGAGATTTTGCGATGTCCTCAATGATCTTTTGCGAGAACTCAATATTGTGAAGCCTGGCAAAATCCAGTCGTAGACTGCGAACCATCTCTACCTTTTTTTGGTATTCTGGATTTTCCTTTAACCAAGACTCAAACTCTGCAGATTCCTGAGAATCCAATTCGCCGTCGCAATAGTCGACGAGCTTGTACTGAAAAAACTCACGTTTATATGGCGCGCTGGACTTCTCTTTCCATTTAAAGTTTTCACCAAATTCTAAATCGATGTCCACGATCTTACTCCAATACCCTATAGGCTTTCATTTTGACAGAGATCAAGCAGGGCCTGATTAAGGCGAAACTTGAGAGTTCCTTGGGTCAAAGAAATAGCCGCTGAAATGTCTTGAATGGAAAATCCCTGAACCTCTCGCCAAATGAGTATCTCGAGCTCTTCAAAGGTGAGCGTGCGCTGGACTTCGAGCCATTTAGCAAAGGGCACATCCACTGTAATTTGAATATTGGCACCGTGGCCGATGTGAGAGCGAAATGAGGTGAATTTTTTGCGATACTTAAGTCCCACCACGTGCATTGCCGAGATGATAGAATGCAAGGCAATGTCATTTTTCTTTTTAGATTTCGAATACACTTTGAGAGCTTTTGAAGTGCATTCGATGGCCAAGTCTTCATCAAGAAATAGCAGAAAGAAAAAGTTAAGAAAGTGCTTAACTGCGACCTGATCTTGTCGTCTATTCAACGAGTTGCCTCATCAAATCAAGGTTATCCAAGACCTTACCAGAACCCAGAACGACACAGCTCAATGGGTCTTCGGCAATGGACACCGGAAGACCCGTGCGCTCGCGCAAGAGAACATCCAAATTGGCCAAAAGTGCACCGCCCCCAGTAAGGACGATCCCGTTATCAACAATATCTGAAGCCAGCTCGGGTGGTGTTCTTTCGAGCGCCGTTTTGACTGCATCGACAATTTCAGACAATGGATCCATAAGCGCATCATTGACCTGAGAGCTAGTGATCTCGATAGTCTTTGGCGCTCCGGCCACCAAGTCGCGTCCCTTGATCTCCATCATCTTTTCTTCTTCAAAAGGATAAGCATTGCCGATCTGAACTTTGATGGCCTCAGCCGTTCTCTCACCGATTAAAAGATTAAACTGTCTTCTGACATAATTTACGATGGCTTCGTCAAACTTATCGCCAGCCACTTTAATGGATTTGCAATAAACGATGCCCCCTAGTGAAATCACCGCCACACCTGTGGTGCCGCCACCCAAATCCACCACCATATTGCCGCCCGGCTCAGTGATCGGGAGTCCCGCGCCAATCGCGGCGGCCATGGGCTCTTCAATCAAATAAACTTCGCGGGCACCAGCAGTTTTAGCGGCCTCGCGAACGGCTCGCTTCTCAACCTCAGTGATGCCATAAGGAACGCAAATAATAATACGTGGACGAATAAAACTTTTCTTTTCACCAAGCGAGCGTTCAATAAATCGCTTGAGCATATCGCGAGTGAGTTCATAGTCAGCAATAACACCATCTTTGATGGGTCTAACGGCAAGAATGGATCCAGGAGTTCTCCCGAGCATATCTTTGGCCTCTTTGCCGACAGCCAAAAATTTTCCGTTCTTTTGCACGGCCACGACCGATGGCTCATCAAGAATAATGCCTTTTCCTTTGACGTAAACCAAAGTGTTGGCTGTTCCTAAATCAATAGCAATGTCATTTGTAAAATAATCGCTGACGCGTTCTAATATTCCCATTTCAATCCATATTCTTTCCGCATCACACAATTCAATTTTCGGGCTGCGTAAATACACCCCTCATGTGAGCAAACTAAGACGATTTTGCGGAATGCCTAACTTTAATCTAGAGACTTAGATTTCAAGAGTCAATTGAGAGATTTAGCCCGAAAATAACGCACCATGAAAAACAGAACGCAGGACCTAGACTGGATCCTGCGCATTTTGAGATTCGCGATTGGAAAGAAGCTTAGCTACGTCGAGCTATAGATCACTGAATGCTAACAAAATCATCATCTAAACATCGCAGTGTAAAGCCCTTTTTTCCAGTGTTGCCACTGTCCTTTTCTTCTCCCGCAAATATAAAAATAAAGGGGTGGAATTCAGTGCGATACTGAAGAAAGCCGTTTTCAGAATCCAAAGTGAGGACCGCCTCGTCACCGTCCATCTTTAGAGATTTTTTATCGAAAGCAACTCCTCGGGCATACCTATCTAGATCGATGGTATTGCTGCCCTTGCGTAAGTTTGGAAGATTTGCAGCTCCCGGGCCGACTTCTGTATCGTTAATGCCAATGAGTCCACAGTCCAGTCTCGTAGAAGTGTCATCATGGGTGATGGCTGACTTTATGGTGATGAGCTCTCCATTGGCAGCCCCTTGCGACGCAAGAATCACTTTTGCTGCTTTACCTACAGGAATACGCATTTGTGCATCAGCCGACTCATAATTACCAACACTTACTTTAGTCATACTTATAAATAATGAATCAGCGAAGGTGCCCTCTGAAGAGTCATTCATATATTTAACTTCCAGCTTTCTTTCAAGCTTTCCTTCGGAGGGGAGGTAGATGTAATCTTTTACATTCTTTTTGTTTCCAGATTTATGGACTTTAAAGGTGTATGATTTCGGGTCGCCACTCTCTGAAGTGGGATCATTTTTGTCTGTCAATTCGACTCTAGTAACTTCGAGCTCGATCAACTCCTGCTCTTCGCCGCCATTGAGTTCATCATCGCCACCACTGTTACCATTGCCAGTTTCGCTACCTTCGTCAGCGTCTTCCTTTAGCTCCTTACAAACCTTTTCCCAGGTTTCTACTTTTTTGGCCCATGACATATCGGAAGTGCTCTCCTTTTGACGATCAGAAGAGAGATCTCCGCAATACAGTTTGCGCTCATAGGCGCGCTCGTCCAGAGAGCAACCTTTAAAGGCCTCTTTACTATTTAATTTGTTACAGAAATCTTCAATACTGGTGGATTCTTCTTTAATGTTTTTACAAGTCGTCGAACTGTCCCAGTTCATTTCAAAAGTATGAGGAAACTCAATATCGAGTCTTTCACACATTTTCTCGTCGGTGAGTGCCGCCAACAGCTCTTTGATTTTTGCTGCGGTATCAGCGCTGGCGTTGGCTCCGCTTCCGTCTCCATTGCCAGAGGTTTTGTCGACAGGCTCGCGAAGTGGATTCTCTTTTTTTCGTTTTTCACCACAACCAAAGGCCAAAACCAATGAGATGACAGATATTGAGAGGGCTCCAAACATTGTGCTCTTTAGTTTCATCATAAGCTTACACTCCAATTCAAACTGTATCATTTCAAGAATCAGGCCACCTGATTCTAAACCCTCTCTAATCATGACCAATTGGATTGAATGCTTAAAAGGCAAAGTGTTAAACAGCTGTCTAATGATGAGACAGTTTTGATTGATGAGGTTAAGATTAAGATTGAAGGAGTTGGGCTTCTGCTTTTACAAGGTCCAAATAGGTCTGTCGTTCCCGTGAGATCTGCTCGGGAGAGAGTGAGTAGAAATCGGCAAATACTGCAAGTATTTGATCTGAAAATTGAATGCCGTGCTGGGTATCTGCCAAAAACAAAGGTGTTCGTCGGGTCATGAAATCTACAAAGTGCAGACACATTGACGTCTCCAGTGTAAAAATGGTTTCGATTTGCCAGTAGGTGTGATTTGGAAACCTATTAAGAAGTTCAAAGGCGTGAGCTCCGTGACGGAGAACGAGTTCGAGGATCTCAGATTGACTGAGCGTTGGATGCTGTACAAATGGTGCTTCGTCAATGGCATTCTTGTAGCCGTCGCCTGTAATTTCGGGATCCAGGGCAAGCCGTGTCTGCGGTTGACGAAACTGAATTTTCTCTTCTAACGAAAAGGACTTGAGAATTTTATCTACAGTCTGCTCTGCAATTTTTCTGTAGGTAGTGTATTTTCCTCCGGCGACCACGGTTAGCCCCTTGGTGGGTGACAAAATGCTGTGCTCGCGACTGGTCTTGCCGGAAGTACCGGCGTCGTCGCGCACGAGGGGGCGAACGCCGGCGTAGGTGGAAATAATTTTGTCGCGACTCAAAGCAAATTTGGGAAAGTATTCGTTAGCAACTCGGAGCAAATAATCAATGTCCTCTTTTTCGGCCCTCACTTTTGACGGTGAATTCTGATAGTCTGTGTCTGTGGTGCCTATGATGGTCATTTCATTGCGAGGAATTGCAAAAACAATTCGGTCCTTGTCAGTCATGACGACGGCGCTATTGAGCGGCAATTTGTCTTTGTGAAAGGTCAGGTGGATCCCTTTTGTAGGACGTAGAATATCTTGCCATTTTGGGACAAATTCTCCGAGAATCTCATCTGTCCAGGGACCCAGACAAGAGCAGATGTGCTTGCATTGCACGGTTTTCGCAACATTGGTTTTGGTATCTAAAACGCTCACAAGATAGTGCGGGAGTTGACTTCCATCTTCTGGAAACTTGATCTTTGTGACCTTTGCAAAATTCACCAAGGCAGCGCCAAAGCCAGCGGCAGAGCGAAGGCTTTCGAGAACCAGGCGATCATCATCCATATAAGCATCATAGTAAGAGTAGGCTCCAAGGAGGCCATCGGCTTTGATGCTTGGGTTAAAAGCAACGGCTTCGCTGGGCGCAAAGCGTTTGTGCAATTCTGGCGCTTGAAACAGGGAGAGCGCGTCGTAGAGCCACATGCCCAAGCCCATAAGATTCATACCGACCCGAGCGCCTTTGTAAAGCGGAAACATAAACTCAAGTGGGTGCACCAAGTGGGGAGCAATTTCAAAAAGCAGACTTCGCTCTGAAAGGGCTTCAAAAACCAAATGAAACTCATAATTTTCGAGATAACGAATTCCACCGTGAATGAGCTTGCTAGATTTTGATGAAGTTCCAGAAGCAAAGTCGCTCGCCTCTGCCAAAAAGACCTTCATACCTCGAGAGGCAGCATCTCTTGCGATTCCTGCGCCATTGATGCCGCCACCTATGATGAACAGATCATAGACTTCGCCTTCGGCTTGATCGATAAATTGTTGGCGTGAGCGGGCAGAAAACTCGACGGCCACTTGGGCTATCCCATCTTTGTGGATTGAAGGGAGAGCACATTTGGTTTCCAGGACTCCGCTTTGTAGGTGCTCAGGCAGTTTTGGATTCCCGAAGACTGCGGAAAATAGACCTTTTGCAGGTGCTTTTCGCGAGCCATGCGATACGCGAGATCACAGAGTTCGTCTCGAGCCTTGAGCGTAGAATAGGATAAATACTCAATCCACAGGCTTTGAGTAAAGCCATCAAAAAAGAGCAGAGGTTGGGCAATGAAGTAGCCGACCAGCTCGCCCTCTTTGTCGTTATTTGTAAGCTCCGCATCTTTGGCTAAAAAACTCCAGCCCATCGCCAAATAGTGCTCAAGCGATTCTTTGCGCCAACGTGCATTCCAACTCTGAATCTGGCGATCTAGATCGGCTCCTGTGCCCTCATTCAATTTGAGCGACTCATAGTTCAAAATAGAATCTATTTCTTCAGACATAATGGTGCGTAAAAAAAGACTCATGAGGCGAAGATCTCCTTGTTTCTAGTGAAAGCATATTTAATAATCGCTGTCTATGAATTATAAACCTTTTCCAGATCAATTTTGGGATGAGATCGGCTCATCTTTGGCGCAGAACAAGCAGAGTCCAGCCCCGCGAATTGCCGCATTTGATGCCGATGGCACTCTTTGGGACTGCGACGTGGGCGAAATTTTTTTCAAATATCAAATTGAAAACGATCTCGTGCCTTTGCCAGAGGGAGCATTTGATCATTATTTGAATCTCAAAAAAAAGAACAATGATCCGCGCGAGGCCTTTTTGTGGCTGGCGCAAATCAGTGAGGGCGTTGAGCTGAGTGTATTGCAGGGTTGGGCAAAGGAAGCTGTGAATCTCTCGAGAGAGTTTCGCGTTTTTGATGAGCAACGCAGATTGATGAAACTTCTGCAGGACCACCAGTTCAAGATCTATGTGGTGACAGCGTCAGTGGCCTGGGCTGTCGAGGCTGCGGTTGAAAAGCTGGGATTGCTTGGGATTGAGGTGGTGGGAGTGCGAACCGAAGTGGTTGGCGGCAAAATCACTCGTGAACCGGTGTGGCCAGTGACTTTTCGCCAGGGCAAAGTGGAAGCTTTGCTAAAACAAACTGGGGGCATCAAGCCATGGCTGGCAGCAGGCAACTCAAGCGGCGACATAGAGCTTTTAAGTTCAGCCGAAGAATTTGCCCTGGCTGTCGGGGCTACCAGTGCTGAAGACAAGCTCTTTGAGTCAGAAACTCAGCTGCAAGAAATTGCCAAAAGCAAGCATAGTGAAGAGCGGCCTCGCTGGCGCGTGCACCGCTTTTAGCGTGGACTGCTTTCCTGGATCGTGTGGGTGCACTTTACAGAAATGGTCCGCAAAGGAAGGCTCTTGGACAAAGAACTAGAAAATAGGACCGTCGTTTACCATCTTTGTAGTGTATAAGCCGCAGTCGATCAGCTTACTTTTAAACATGTCCTCAAATCTAATCCAAAAAACAGTATTAGAAATGACTCCTCTTTGATTCAGTAACTCTTTGTCTGCATTTAACTTGCTTAGTGCCATGACAATACATTTTTGTGCTTGAATCTGATCAGAGCTGTTCGCTCCACGACCCTCAAGTTCGAGAACAACAGAAATTTTATCTCCAACTATTCCAGAAGCTCCGTCAATGTGCTCTGACGGCACAAAGTCTTTGCCGCCAATTGTAAAAGTTGCAAGGCCATTCTTTGTTCCAGATGATGCGTGGTCGATCAAAGAAAAACTTTCAGTCCAAAGCGTATCAGCAAATGAAGTTGAAAAAGTGAAAAGAAAAATGAATGCCATCAAAAAGTATTTCATTTAAAAATCCTAAATACATTATCTAAACCTAATTTTAAAGACCGGCGAAATATATCATAGGATATTGCAAAATAGGGAGTAAGCTGAGGTTTCTGTAAAAATGACATTGCTTCGATCATTGTTTTTTCAGAAAAGATAGTACTTTCTCGATTAGCAAATACTACTACGAAACTCCACGCCCGCGTCTACGAGGTTCTATTAATGAAATTGTGACTCAAAAAATCCCGCGCCCTTCTGATACCGACAGTGATTGTGTGATCGCCACAGCGTACAGAGATTGTGGAGCTCGTTGGTGCCGCCGGCAAAGATTGGCGTAATATGGTCGACCTCAAATTGAAATTTACTCCCACAAATGCTCCCGTCGGGGTATTTGTGCTGGCACTTGCCATGATCTCGCTTAAAGACCTCTGCCCGCAGTCGCGAAGTGAGAGTCTTTGGAACTTTGACCACCGTCACGGTGTCGCTTTGTGTAAGAGATGCCTTTGGCTTTTTGCCCAGCGGATCTCTTTGATTGAGTACGTCTTCGCTCATGAGCTTAAGTATCTCAAGCCAGTCGCCCGAGGCTTCCAGATGCGAGTAGACTTCCTGAACTCATTCAAAGTTAGCGACGCACTGCTTTGGGATGTTGAGCGTGAGCTCAATGGATCCATCGCTTTTGTGTTGCACGCGAAAGGGCTTGGTAAAGGAGGCTTCCCAAAAATGCTTGTGCAAGATCCTTTCAGTCTGGGCCCCGGTGCTATTTAGAATCTCGGCAAAGACCTCACGCTTGTGCTCGGTCGAAATCCGCTCTCCTGTGACCTTTTCTTCTTGGCGAACGGCAATATTAAATTTTAACACCTGACTTAGGTTCAAATCACCTGAGTGAATCTTGTCGCTGACTTCAGGCACTTCTAACAAAAGCTCGGCCGCCCGCAATCGAGTGTAGGCCGAGGTCTCAGAATATTTGAGTTCCTGAGTGAGATACTGAACCGGCCGAGCGTATCCCCACTCCACAAAGAGTTTTCGCCGAAGAACTTCGGCGAGGTGCCTGACGACTTCGGCAGTGATTGCGCGCTCTTTTTTGACAAGCTCGCCAATTTTATTTCTGAGAACTTCTGAAGACACAGACTTTAATTGCATACCTACCTCCAACAACAGAGGCAGGTATAACATAGGCATTTATTTCGGTGTTTTTAGTGTTTCCGTGAAGCGCTAAGTAGATTAGAGAATCTCAATGAATCCCTATCCATAAGCCTTGCTGCGCCTTATACGCATAAGCGTAGCATCACATGATCCCGGCCGTGTTTTGCGAGAAAGAATCACCCCTCAAGCAAATTAAAGAGCTCCAAACCTTGTCAATCACTTTCGCGATATAAAACTTTAAAAAATTGCCCTCTAGCGATCGAACGAGTCCGTAGTTGTGCGAAGGGTTTGTTTCGAAAATTTTGGAATTTGATTGGCAAATAGTTAGCGCAGACTCAGTCAGGTTCCGCAGCAGTTCTTTCAGAAGCAACTCAATTCAGGGCTAGGTTCAAAGCTCAAACGGTAAAAATCCCTGGGGCTTTCAATAAAGCCAATCTTTTTTAGGAATTTTCCAGCTAACATTGCACAGGTTTTAAATGGAATACCGTGGCCATATTTTTTAAATAATTCGAGCTGAAAATCCTTACCCTTTATTAGGGCGGCTTCATGCATTTGTTTCGCCCACTTCGCGTGTGCAATTTCATCTTGTTCACCATGAATCAGCGGCGAAGGAATATTGATATCATTCAGAAGGTAATATGGTGACCGCTGTTTTAGAGACTCACTCGAGGTACCTGATTCAAGTTCTAATGATCTTTTTATTCCATCACTCAATTCGTCGTATCCGTCTAACAAATTATAAAGACCTGCTGTCATAATCAACGCTTTAATCCTCTTGTCTTTAGAGGCCGTAAGTGCAGCAACAGTGGCTCCTCGGCTAAGTCCATAAATGACAATTCGATCACTATCTACAAATTTCTTCTCATAAAAGTAGTCAATTACACTTTCTAGCGCGCTATGGGTATTTGGCCCACAATAGTCAGGTGGACCATCTGATCCGGCATAGCCTGGTTGAGACATCGATACTGCAATTAACTCATTGTCTGCAAAATACTCAAACATTCCGGTAAAGAGATCCGTCCTTGCACCACATCTTAAATCTACATTGTGACCGTGAACTAATATCACCAATGGCTTTTTCTGAATCCCTGCGGGTTCTGACCAAAAAAACTCAACTCGTTTTTTAGGATTGTCGCTGCGACGACAGAAACTCCTAACTATCTTTAAATCCATACGAAGAGTGTACTTGGAGATCTAAACGATTTCAAAGCAAAAGAACATAGACGAACCAGGACCTCGCCCGATCACAGAGTAAGTGCCATTGTCTCAATTTGGTGACGGGGCAAGTTCGAGTCCTTAAATAACGAAGCGTGATCGCGAGTTCTCGAACTGAAATTAACAATTAAACTTTGTCCCGACCCACAATGCTTTCGATGTCGCTGACCTCTTTGGGTACGGCCGCCGTTAACACTTCACAGCCGTTGGCGGTGACGCGAATATCGTCCTCAATGCGCACACCAATTCCTCGCAATTGTTCTGGCGCACTCATGTCGTTTCTTGGAATATAGAGACCGGGCTCTACAGTAAAACACATATTGGGTTCAATCGGACGGGGTTGGGAATCCACAAAGTAGTATCCCGAATCATGCACATCCATACCTAGCCAGTGACCGACGCCATGGGGATAGTATTTTCGAAAAGCATTGCTTTCCATGATGTCTTCTTTGCGACCCTTAAAAAGTCCAAGTTCCAACATTAAATCTGTTAAAAAGTCCGCAGCCATATCATGCATCTCTTTAAACAGAAGTCCGGGTTTTATCGCCGCGATGATGGCCTTTTGAATTCGCAATACTCCCTCGTAAACTTGCTTTTGTGCGGGTGTAAATTTGCCATTCACAGGAAAAGTTCTGGTGACATCGCCTGTGTAGTAACAGTACTCGGCACCGGCGTCGATGAGGAGCAGCTCACCATCTTTGCATACTTGGTCATTGAAAACATAGTGAAGAGTTGTGGCACTATTTCCAGAGGCGACTATCGAGTTATAGCCCACGCGAGCGGCCCCGCGGCTCATAAATTGATGGATCAATAGGCCCTCAATCTGTCGCTCGGTTGCTCCTGGGCGCGTGCTTCTCATCGCTTGCAAGTGACCCTGCGCCGTGATCTCGCAGGCTTCGCGCAAGAGTGAGATTTCAAATTCTGACTTTATCACGCGATGCTCTCCCAAAAAGGCATCGGCATCATAAATCGGTAAAAGACCATACCCGGTTCGGCCTT
The DNA here is from genome assembly GCA_964388665.1 of uncultured Pseudobdellovibrionaceae bacterium. Classification (GTDB taxonomy): domain Bacteria; phylum Bdellovibrionota; class Bdellovibrionia; order Bdellovibrionales; family Bdellovibrionaceae; genus CALCCV01. The sequence continues at coordinate 13,051 of CAYMBJ010000017.1, forward strand.
GCACTTTCATCTGAGAGCAGAGTGCGGCTTGCACAAGCGCATCAGCTTCGGGGTTTTTGAACATGCGGTAGTAGAGCTTGTCCATGCCCACCAAAAGCTTAGGGGCGACGCTAGCAAAATCCTCTATAGGATAGGCCTTGTCCACTTGAAAATGCTTCTCGGTCAATTCAGGTCCGTAACGAAAGCCGTCCCATGTCTCGCGTTCAGGGTCTTTGCGGCGCACGAACATCACTGTTTCTGGAGATTGACCAGGGCGAAACAGCAGCATGGATTCAGGCTCTTCAAAGCCCGTCATATAGAACAAATTGCTATCTGGTCTGTAGATGTGTCCAGTGTCAGCATTTCGCGAGTACTCGGGATGATTGGCAATGATCAGAGCGGAGCCAATCATTTTGTCCCCTATCCGGCGACGTCGTTCTGCAAACAAATTAGCGGCATGTAAAGGCGTTCTCATAAATTCCATTTCTTCATAAGTTTTTCGATAGCTTTGCCAGAAACTTCACGTCCTTTGGATAGAATTTCACGGCGTCGATTGAAATCAGTAATATAATATTCATTCATATTGATGGAGATAACTTCGTCAACTCCCGGCCACGTCTGGCTTTGAGATGCGGCAATTTCACTCCACAAGAGTAGATCTGCACCACTCGCATTTTTTAAAAGTCCCTTAGTATCATTAGAGCCTTCGAGAACATTTACAAACACAATCAAATTGGCGCCACGCTTGCGCAAATAGTCCACGGATGTATTCAGGCTCATTGTCGACGCATAATTATTATGAAATGGCTTATGCAGCGGAGGTAGAGAAATGCAATAAGGTAACAGCTGATGAAAGGTTCCCCGCGACATCATGAAGGTTTGCTTTTTTCGATAATTAAACGCCGGGCAGCCAAAAACAATTTGCGAAGAATTGGCGCTCGATTTTCCGAGAGAGAGCTTAAAAAAATCTACGAATTTTTCGAGCCCGAGCGAATTGCTTCCAGAAAAGAGACCCGAGCCTTCTAAATTAAAATCTGAATCTTGCAACTTGAACATCTGCCACTCGACTTCATTGGAAAGTCCCTTTTGCGAATACAGTGCAGCCATAGGCGCTGCCCACTCAATGCCGACAATGCCGCGCACTGGAATTTTGTTGCGCTGAATTTCGTGTAGCAAACCAATGTGCGCCCAGGCTTTGGCTCCGCCAGGACCTAGAATGAGGCCAACTTTTGGAACCTTTGGTGGAGGTTGCATCGGTGGTGGTGGCAAGGTGACCTCGGGCTCTTCGGGCGCTTCGCTGCCAGCTGGGAGATCGTCAATATCCGTAGAGGTCACAGTGTCAGATCGTGAATCACTGCCATAACCTGGCTTCGATTCAGGGCGCATGGTTTGCGACGGTGCGCCATCGCGTGTTGAGCTGGAGCGCGGTTTCAACTGGCAGCCAATTACCGTCAGAAAGCCGATAAGTAAAATCAGTAGTGTGTTTTGAGAACTAAGATTTTTTCGCATAAATAAAATACTCCTGATTGCCGTCTCTGCCTTCTAACGATGAGGGAAAAGATTTGATGTCATCAGCAAGAAGCGCAGCCTTTATTTTATGCCGTAATTCCTCCATGAGCGAAACCACTATTTTGCGATTTTTGACGATGCCGTTTTTGCCAATGTTGGCAGCGCCCACTTCGAATTGGGGTTTGACGAGGCACAACAAAACTCCCTTCTCAGCCACAAAGGGCACGATGTGCGGGATCACCAACTGCAAACTAATAAAAGACACGTCCACAACGACGAGATCAAAACCCTGTGGAGGAAACGTGAACTTGATTTCAGGCTTGGTCTCGAGTTCACGGATGTTGGTGTTTTCAAATGCGGTGAAGTTTTTATACGAGTACAAGGATGTGTGCACCTGTTGGGTTCCTGAATCGATTCCCCAGACTCCGGCCGCGCCCATTTGCAAACAGAGTTGCGAAAAACCACCCGTAGATAGGCCCACATCTAAAACATTGAGGCCCTTAACCGTAAGGTCTAACTCTTCAAAAGCGCCTTTCAATTTTAGTGCCGCCCGCGAAACAAATTTACTCAAATCGTTATCTTGTACAAAGAGCTCTTCACAGTCGACGTCGACCTCTTCGGAACCTTTTTGCACTGCTCGTACCCCACCTGGAGTGCGACAGTGAACGTAGCCCTTTTCAATCAATTCCTTAGCCTGAGTTCGTGATCGAGCAAGGCCAAGTTCCGTCAACACAATGTCTGCGCGTCGAGTTGCCATGAATTGCCGATGCCTAGTGAGTTCTGTTTAGATTAAACTGAATGAGTTTCTCAATCGTATTAAGATTCGCCATCGATCCGGAGCTTGCAAAGGCTTTGCAGGTCGCTATCATCTCGTCTGACAGCTGTTGAAGCAAGGCGTGAACCTCGCTGGGTCCCATTAGGGTGCAAAGGTTTTTTGGACTCTGGCTTTCGCTAGCAAAGTCCAAGATGTCATCTTTGATTTGAAAAGCAATTCCAAAGTTTTCGCCAAAAGACTTTAGCTGGTTTCGAGTGCAGGATGGAGGTGAGGTACTGTTCGCAATCAACCAGGTGCCTTCACTACAAAACCTAAAGAGACCACCCGTTTTTAGACGGTGCAAAAAGAGAACTTCTGCTTTGGTGGGAGATTTGGAAATATTCAAATCAATCGCCTGTCCACCGATCATTCCGCGAATTCCCGAACACTCGGTAAGCAATAGGCCTAGATCAACGGAGAGCTTCGGATCAGAGGAGTATCCGCGCAACAAAATTTCAAAGGCGTGAGTCAAGAGGGTGTCCCCAGCTAAGAGGGCGTAGTTTTCGCCAAAGACCTTGTGATTTGTGGGCTGTCCTCGTCGAGTATCATCGTTATCCATACAGGGGAGATCGTCATGGATGAGTGAATAAGTATGAATCCACTCAACGGCAACGCTGAGGGGCTTGAGTTGCTCTGAAGATAGATCAAAACATTTGCCAAGCGAATGGCAAAACAAAGGTCGGAGTCTTTTTCCTCCTGAGCGCAAGGAATAAGTGGTCGCGTCCTTCAAATGCAACTGTTGCGCTGTTTCGCCTAGGAGTTGATTTTCTGCTTCGTGCAGTGCTGTCTCAATGTCGCCACCATCAGCAGTCAAAATCTCTGGGTCACTATTCTTGGTTAAAATCATTGAGTACTGGCTCGCCATCGCTGTTGACTGACATTAGAATTTTAACTTTCGCTTCGGCTTCTGTAAGCGAGCGATTGCAGTCTCTAGAGAGTTTTACGCCTTCTTCAAAGAGCTTCAAAGAATCATCAAGGGCCAACTCGCCCTTTTCCATTTTCGCGACAATTTCTTCGAGGCGATTGAGATTTTTTTCAAATGTTTGCATGAGATCACTTCCTTTTTATGAATCTTTTCTAGTTGCATTCGTAGACATTGGCTGTTTATCAGTGACATTAACCAATATTTTCCCATCGGCCACTTGCACGACGAGAGGCTGTTGCAATTCAACTTGAGCTGTCGAGCGGATCACGTGTTGGCTTTTCTCGTCGGTGACAATGGCATAGCCGCGAGCCACCACAGCCAATGGACTTACCGAATTGAGTAGATTCGCTTTTGCGCGCAAGTTTTGCGAAAGCGATTGCAGCTTGTACTGAATTTGCTGCATGAGCTTTTCCAGTCGCAGAGCGACCAACTGTCTTTTGTGAGCAATGGTCTCGCTGGGATCAATTAATTTTTGCGTGGCCAATTTGTGGCGAGCACGCAGTCTCTCGAGTAACATTTGATTCGCGCGAACCAAGCGGTCTTTGAGCTCGTCATTACGAAGCAATAGATCCGTCAGTTTTTTCTTAGGATCGACCAGTCCTCGCTGCAACAGGCGAAAAACTTGCTGTTTGTGCAAGAGCACTTTCTGCATGGATCGTGACAGCAGCTGACTCTGAGTTATCACCAAACCTTGCAATTCTGCAAGGGAGGAGCAAACCACCTCTGCTGCTGATGAGGGCGTCGGTGCCCGAAAATCAGCGACAAAGTCACAGATCGTAAAGTCTATTTCGTGACCTACGGCAGAGATCGTCGGAATGGGCGAGGCGGCAATTCTTCGCGCCAAGACTTCGTCATTAAAGCACCACATGTCTTCAATGGAGCCTCCGCCTCGAGCCAAGATGATGACGTCTACGGATAGACGATTGGCAGCATCGAGGGCTGTGCAAATGTCTTTGGCGGCGGCCGATCCTTGAACAACAGTGGGTACAATTGTGACCGGTAAAAATGGCGCACGCCTTTTCAAAATCTGCAAGATATCGCGAACCGCAGCGCCTGTTGGTGATGTGACAATGGCCACATGCATAGGGAGTCGAGGAAGCTTGCGCTTTTTTGTGACGTCAAAAAGCCCTTCCAAGCGTAGCTTTTCTTTCAATTGTTCAAAGGCCTTTTGCAGAGCCCCCGCCCCAATCGGATCCATGATTTCACAGACAATCTGGTAGGAGCCGCGTGGCTCATAGAGGCTGAGTCGACCACGAACCACGACCTCCATACCGTCTACGGGTTGGAACTTCATTTTTGAATTGTGACCACGAAACATCACCGCGGAAATTTGCGAATTTGAATCCTTAAGTGAAAAATAAAAGTGACCATTGGAATGAGCTTTGAAATTTGATATCTCGCCCTTTAACCAAATCAGCGAGAAATTCTCTTCAATGGTTTCTTTAAGGAGTGAATTGAGAGCCGATACTGTGAGGACGCTAGGACCTTGCGATGGCTCCACCGGAACGTTCGACTCGAGTTCAAAATTCATGACGACCTGACCCAGAGCCGGAGCTTGGCTGCGCGAAGTTCGTGTTTTCTTGATGGTCGTCGCCTTTGGCACGGTTTTTTCTGTGCCAACAGGTTTCGAATTCTTTTGTTTTGATCCAACTTGATACATCTCGCAATGAACCTAAATTTTAATTTCATAAAAATCAATACTTTATCATTTTTCAAAAAACCAGCCAGACTCAAACTGAAATCTTCGGCTCCGGACTTCGAAAAAATTGACCGACGCTGGCTTCCCCGGTAATCTATATCAGGTTCAAGGCGTAATTCTCATCGAAAATAAACCTTACAAGCACATTAAGAGGGGGCTGTCCCTGGCGATGGTGTGCAAGCTCAGCTCGTACTGAGAAGCCTAAAGTCGCTATAATGGCCACCCACCTAGAGCAAGAGGTTTATATTTCAGAGTGGCCTTGAGCCTTTCTTTTTTTCCGGTCAGTTTTTACTGATTGGTTTTTACTGATCAGTGCAATCCAGTATAGGCCTCGCTAGGGCAATCCTGAGCGGAGTTGGCCAGTCCCGACCTGAATCTAGTGGTCGACCAAGGTGAAGCAAATTGGTGAAGAAATTGATTGTATGTACTGCTATCGTAGATCAAATCGAGACAAGCATCTTTCCTTTTAGGATGTCGATATAAAATCCGATAAAATAAGCTATGAAAAGACTCTCAAAAATTTCTACATTTTTGGCGTTGGTATTCTTGTTTTTGCAGGTGTCTTGCGCTCCCAATTTGCCCTCTCCAGGCGGTGGATCCAGCGGCCCGGCGGAGGCCTTGGAGCCGGCGTTCTGTTCAACGGTCACCACCTACTCGGGTGGCATCACTGCAACCGGAAATGCCATTTTCTATTATCGACCATTGCAAATCACCGGATCAACGGTTGACGGCTTGAGTGGCACACCAACTAGCCTCGGAATTCCCAATGCTGAAATTGCTGTTTATAATTCAAGTGAAGCCATCGTGCAGTGTGGAGTCACTAATGAAGATGGATCCTTCTCTTTAAGTCTCCCGGCGGGCGCAGCGTCTTATCGAATTGCAGTGTTCTCGCGGTCCTATAATAATCTACTGAAGGCCAGCGTGCTCAACACCATATATGACAATTTACCATATGGGATTGCCAAAAATTTTACTGTAGCAGCCTCTGACACCACCTATAATGTGGGGACACTCTCCGCAAAAGCGCGACTCACAGAGTCTGCAAATTTAGAGGGTGGCGCATTCAATATCTTGTACAATATCTACCGCGCCAATCGATATATCCGCAGTCAAGGTGGCAACTCAGGCTATGTTGCACCCAAGGTCATTGCTTATTGGAAGGCTGGCTTCAATCCCACTGCTTACACCGGTGGTGGCGCAGGTTCTTCATTCTACAGACCTGGCACCTCCAAACTTTACATTTTGGGTGGTGATCAGGGCAGCGTTAAGAACACCGACACAGACCACTTTGACGATTACATCATTCTTCACGAGTATGGGCATTTTCTTGAAGATATGAATGGCAAAGCAGATTCGCCTGGTGGGCAGCACAACGGCAACGCAATCTTAGATCCGCGATTGGCGTGGAGTGAGGGCTGGGCCAACTTTTTTGCGGTGTCTGTTATCTCCTTTGACCAGCCCACACGCGTCGGGCTTTACACAGACACAACCGGTTTTTTGACCGATCCAAGCGAGCCAGGATCTACAGGTGGCATCATCTATTCATACAATCTAACTAGCCCCGCCGCGAGTGCGGTGTTTGACTCCCCAAGCGGTTCGAGCTCTGCGGACCGTCCCACCACCACATTTTCTGGCGAAGGGACCTTTCGTGAAATTTCGATTTCGCGCACTCTTTTCAAGGGGACAATGACTGCCGTGCAAAGTGCGGCATATGGTGCCAGCATTCCCTTTTCGGCGATGTGGGGAACATTTATCAATGCTGCAGGTTTTGCTGGCACGGGGGCCTATTTCAAAAACATAGGCCTTTTTAATCAGTATCTGTTTTCTGGCTATTCGGCCACCCTACCAACAGAACTTAGCGATTATGAAACAAAGTCTCTAGCTGACGAAAAGCAAAACAAAAATACAAAAGACTATGCCAATCCAGTGGTCGTCCAAAGCGCCAGTTGTGGAAATGTACTTATGAAACCCAGAAGTGAAATTGGCGGAATTTCAAATCAGTTCCTTTCAAATGACTTTTATTTTTTCTATCATGATGGTAGCCAGACGGGCATCACACTCACCTATTCGCAAGTTTCTGGAACGCCCGTCGACCTCGACTTGATTCTTCTAAAAGACGATTACGTTTATATTGAAGAGGCGGCAGAACGGGCGGGAGTGGCCAACTCCAGTTATGCGGCACGAAGCAAACGTCGCTACCCTACGATTGAGTCTGGTAGTGAGTACATCAGCCTAATAGGAGTTCCTGTGGGACGTTATTTGATCGACGTCAAGGCCAACGGAATTGACGACATACTGTCGAGTTCAAATGTAAACTACTATTTGACGATCAACAATGCGACTACCACGCAGTATCTTTGTCCACAGTACTGAGGGAGATTACGGATGCGCTTACACAAAAAACTGGCCAACACTTTGATTGCAAAAAAACGAATGAGTGTTTTTCTATTCGGTATGGCCTGTTTGGGTTTAGCTTTGCTTCTTGATCATCCACAGGGCGCGGAAGTCTTTACTCTTGGCTCTCGCGACTTGGCCTCCAGTGAGGTGCCGTTTGATGTTTTGCAAAGACTCAATTCGAAATCCTTAGCGCCTGTTCAAGTCGCCGTGAAAGAGATTCAACGTTCGGGATTTTTTGCGACGGATGTGACTCTAAGAGTGTATGTTAGGATCAATCACGCGGAGTACACTCAGGGAGAGGTGATTTGGAATATTCCGGACTCTCTGCAAATTGAAGACGGTGATGAACACGTTTACCTTCCGGAAAATAGCGCTTTCAAGGTGCTTAGCTTCGACATTTCGATTCGAAGGCTTTCTGACTTGCAAAACCCCGAAGTGTCGGTTCAAGCAAAAGCCCTTGTTCGCGGCAATGAATTTTCTAACTCGGTGGTTTATACTCTCAATCACGAGAAGACCTTAGAGGCGCACATGAAGCGAAGGTATGAAAAGGCGCAATTGCGCAAAGCCCAAGAAGGACTGCATCAACGGGATTTGGCACAGAGTTCAGATGCCGATGGACCTTCAGAGACCGAGATTGATTCCGATTCCGATTCCGATTCGAATTTGCGTGACTCGAAAGCAGATGGTCAGCAAAGCAAGCGCTCACAAAATGGCCCTAATGGTCGACTGAGATTCTTTCGCTGATCTGCGAAGGGCCCATTCCAGAGCTTGACAGATTGGCTTCTGGGTTCGAACCTTATCCCAATCTATTTTTCTTTTGGGAGCGATCTATGAAAGTTTTTTCCGTTGCACTTGTGTTTGGTCTCGCGCTTTTTTCGCCAACATCGTTTTCGAGTGAAGGTGAAATCTCGGGAACGGTCAGCTTGGCCAAGGCTGCGGCGGGCAATCCTGCCCCAACGGGGATTTTGTATATATTTGCAAGAACCTACTCGAAAACGCCCGCAGCGGGAGGACCTCCGGCGGCAGTTCTAAGGATTCCCAGTCCAAAATTCCCAGTCAGCTTTAAGTTGACCTCGCAAAACATGATGATGCCAGGAACCAAATTCCAAGGCCCATTTTCTATTCACGCCAGACTCTCGCCGTCGGGAGATGCTTCTGATAAATCTGGACTCTCTGGGCAGACTCAGGCAAGTCAGGCCATTGAAGTCGGTGCTAAGGATTTAAAAATAGAACTCGCAAAATAGACTCATTGGCCTGAGAGTCTTAGCACTCGAAGACAAAGGGGTTTTCTTAGGATTTGAACCACCCGGTAAAACTTGATCGAGTTTGGAGACTTAGGCAGACTTCATGCTCAACCTCCTCGCTCAAGAAGCAAACGAGCTTGCCCCCGATGGGTTCAATATCTTCCTGGTTATGCTCTCCATGCATTCGCAAGCATCCACCATCTTCCCTCTGCCAATTCAGATTGAGATATAGGATCAAAGAAACAATGCGATTATTGTTTAGGTTCAATGAGTCTTTGTGTTTGGAATAAAATCCACCACTAGGATAAACGGCGTAGTGACCTTCGAAACTGCGAAGACCCAAGAAAGTTTGACGATTGAAAGCCGTTTTTAAGGATTCCAACTTTGTCCACAACTTCTCTTGAGCCTTTGTCTTTGCTTGATGATCTAACCAGTGAACCTCGTCGCGCCTCACAGTGTCTCGCACCAGTCCCTGGCGACCCTGGCCAACGGCGGCTCTCCGGAATCCACCAGAAGCGTAGATCGAGTCCAAATCGGAACGCAATTCCACCAGCTCTTGTGGCGTCAAATAGTCGGGACAGATGCCTACACCTGTTTTTGCAAGTGAGGAGGCAATACTATTCGTTTTATCGTCCAGAGCTGCGATGTGAGAACTCTCAATCATCGCCGATCATATAGCGGGAGCCTGTTAATTGCAATTGAGAACAGTTGCCGAGTTCACCAATATCTGAGCTGGTCAAATTCGCCTTTGAGTTAGTAACAGGTTCTCTCATTATGAAGTTGGGCTCGGACGCCTGACTTCGATGAGTGCAAATGGGGGTCTCCGCATCCTCCCAATTGATGCATTTAGAAAATACTGAAAAGGTCGACTTAAACGGGTACAACTTCGATATGGTCGTTAAATTCGTCGCGCAGGATTCCTTCGATCGCGATGAGAGTGCCTGTGGTCGAAGATGGGCACGATCCACATGCCCCTTCGTAAAACACGTGAAGCACATTGTTTTCATATTTTACTACTGTGATATCGCCGCCGTCGCCTTGAAGGCCAGGCCGGACAGTTCGATCAAGAATCTCTTCAATGGTGCGAACATCCTCCGGCAAGTGATCTCGTGATTGCGCCTTCATCTGTTCCTTATTGAAATCGGGTTTGTGAATTGGCAATCTTGTTTCGATCACTGAGCAGGCTTGCTTTTGAATTTCCTCGGGCTCTTCATCAAAGGCATGGGTGACAGTGATTACATTTTGAAAGAGATGGACCTGCTTGACTCCCTTGATCTGAAACAGTGCTTCGACTAAAGGTAGGCTTTTGGCATCCTCTGTTGAGGCATAGTTCGCTTTGCCTTCGAGTAATACGGGGCGGTCAAGAACGAACTTCCAGGCATTTGGATTAGGTGTCTGTTGGATCTTTATATCAACAAAGGGTGTTTCCACAAATCATCTCCTGAGCTTTTGATAAGGCTTCTTTGAATTGCAAAATGTCTGCATTGTTATTGTAAATCGAAAAAGAAATTCGCGCCGTTGCTGGAACCTTTAAGGCTCGCATCAGTGGCTGTGTGCAATGATGTCCACACCTCATTGCCACCCCCATATTGTCGACTATTGCTCCAATATCGGAGGCGTGAACGTCACGAATATTAAAGGACAGGATCGGGCCTTGAAAAGATTCGGGTCCATAAATTTCAATATTTTTCCAGGCAGAAAGCACCTGTCGTGCGGACCTCCACAGTGTCTCTTCGTGCTCTCTGATAGCCGCAATAGGAAGTTGGCTCAGAAAATCAATGGCGGTGCCAAGACCAATAACACCTTCAATATTGGGAGTGCCCGCCTCAAATTTTTGTGGAGAATCCAAAAAAGTACTTTTCTCCTCGGTCACTTCGCGAATCTGGCTCCCACCAAATTGATAGGGATCCATGGAGTTGAGTAATTCAAGTTTTCCATACAGCACTCCAATGCCATAAGGTGCAAAGATCTTGTGTCCCGAAAAAACAAAAAAATCGCAATTCAAGTCTTGCACGTCAATTTTCTGACTCGAAACCGCCTGGGCTCCATCCACTAAGGTTGTGACTCCGGCTTGTCGACAGAGCTCAATCATCTTACGAATTGGCGGAGTTGTGCCCAAGGAGTTTGAGCACGCCGTAAAGGCGGCAATCTTTACGGGATTGGACTCTAAAAGATTGGCAAAGCTATCCAAGTCGATTTCGCCAGATCCGTTGATCTTCGCAAAAAGCACCCGAGCATCTTTGCGCTTGGCCAACTCTTGCCAAGGCACGATGTTGGAGTGGTGCTCCAATTGCGTGAGCAAGATAACGTCATTTTTCGAAATGGCTTTTTCGCCAAAGCTGGAGGCGACCAAATTAATTCCATCAGTGGTGCCCTTAACAAAAACAATAGAATTTTTATCACTAGCACCAATGAATTCTTTCGCCTTCTCACGCGTCTCTTCAAAAAATCCAGTGGCTTGATCACTCAAATAGTGAGCGCCACGGTGAACATTGGCAGTTTCAAAACTTAAAAAATGTTCAACTCTATCCACTACGACTTTGGGTTTGAGAGTGGTGGCGGCAGAATCAAAATATGCCAAAGGACTGCCGTTAATTTTTTGATTGAGAGCTGGAAACTCATCTCGCAATTTCTTCAGATCAGTGATTGAATCCTTTGAGGCCATCATGTGTCCCCCTGTGCATCATAGAAATCATCCATTTGCTGTCTCAAGGCCTCAGCTACAGGTTTGCAATCGATAGCCTGGAGTAGCTCTGCAACAAAGCCCCGCTTTAAAAGCTGGCGTGAAAGTTTTTCGGAGAGACCACGACTGCGCAAATAGAACAGCTCATCCTTGTTGATTTCGGCTGTGGCAGCTCCATGTTTGGCTTTGACATCATCCGCATAGATTTGCAAGATTGGGCGAGCATTGAACTCAGACTTGTGATCAATAATCATGGCATTTGCCAACTGCTCGGCTTCAGATTTTTGTCCGGCCTTGGTGATTCTAACAGAGCCAGTAAAGCCAAATTTTGAATTGTCATCAAGGACAGCTTTGTATTTTTGTTTAGAAAATGTTGATCGCTGCTGATGCTGAACATCAAGCAGTACATCGGTCTGCGCGCCTTTTGTTGTTAATAAAATACCGTTGAGCTCAACAGAGGCATTTTCGTCCACTAAGTGGGCCGTCGACTCTGTGCGAAGCCAGCCGGTCTTTGCGAATTGCAGAAATGAAGTGATTTTGGCCTCAGCTGCCACTGAGAAACCCATTTGTGTTCGCCAATGATCATTTTCTCCACTGAGGTAATGATCAAATATCTGCAGATGACTTTTTGAATCAGCAACGACATCGACCTCCAGTGACTGGTAGGACACAATGTCCTTTGAGCCATGGTGGACAAAATAAATGGTGCACTTCGAATTTGCTGCAGCTCGAATTTTAAAACTCAGAGCCGTAGCCAAGGCCAACTTATCGGACTTGCTCTGATTTCCAATGGCAGAACTATAAAGATGAATGGCTATTGGGCGTTCCATCTTTGCGCTCAAGTTAAGACCAAATCGCTTTCGCACGATTGCCGAGTGGTAGAGATGTAGGGTATCAGTAGCAACCTCAGTAGAAACGAAATGCCGATTTTCAAGAACAGCAGACCCTACAGATCGGGCACTCAGGCTTTCTTTGGGTCGGTCTGCCACTCCAACTTCTTCAGTGACTGTTACCGAGCCCAGGGTGTCGGAAATCTCTTGGACAAAAGTATCTTCATCAAAAAAAAGATTTAAAGCGCCCTCAATTTTTGGAGATGCAGATGACCTCCTAGTAGCAGGGGAGCTTGCATCTGTGTTGGTGCCCAAATAGGGAACCAAATTTAATTTGGAAAGTACTGAGGTGTCGCAATACTTCCACTCTTCAATATTCTTTTTCGGCAAACCCTTTTCGGATACTTTTGTGAGTAGCGAACGTTTTTCCGCAATAGCAGATGGGGCCAACTTTGAGTTGGCCAAAAACTGTTCTGCTCCAGTCAACAATGGGATGGCTACTTTTGAATCCAATCGTAACCCTCCTTCTCAAGCTTGAGCGCCAAGTCAGGTCCGCCACTTTCGATAATTTTGCCGTCTGAAAAGACGTGAACAAAATCTGGTTTGATATAATCCAGTAGTCTTTGATAGTGAGTGATGAGGATGACAGCATTACTTTTATTGCGCAGTTTATTGATGCCATCAGAGACCACTCGTAAAGCATCAATATCTAGTCCAGAGTCAGTTTCATCTAAGATAGCGAGCCTTGGAGAGAGGACAGCCATTTGCAAAATTTCGTTTTTTTTCTTTTCGCCACCAGAAAAGCCAACATTCACTCCGCGCTGAAGAAAATCAGATTTCATCTGCAATAGTTGCAGTTTCTTATTCACGAAGTTGCGAAATTCGTCATCTGGCATGGGCTCGGCGCCCTGGTGCTCCAGCACGGAATTAAATGCCATTTGCAAAAAACTAAAATTTGAAACTCCAGGAATTTCTACGGGATACTGGTAAGCCAAAAAAATGCCCTCTTTGGCGCGCTCATCTGGAGACAGACCCGCCAAGTCCTTCATCTTGAAATTAATTTCATATTCTATGTTACCCGAGGACACAGTGTAGTCGGGATGACCAGCAAGAATCTTTGAAAACGAACTCTTTCCTGAACCATTGGGTCCCATGAGCGCATGAACTTCACCCGCATTGATTTGCAAATTCAATCCATTTACAACGATCTTTTCGCTTCCTTTGTCACCGACGCTTGCATGCAAATTCTTAATGTCCAACAGCATAAATTTTCTGCTCCTTATCCGACACTGTTTTCTAGCTTCATTTCTATCAACTTAACGGCTTCAACGCTGAACTCGAGTGGCAAGTGCGTAAAAACATCCTTGCAAAAGCCATTGACCAACATCGAAATCGCTTGTTCGCTGCTGAGCCCTCGAGACTGCATATAAAAAAGTTGATCCTCACTGATTCTTGAGGTTGTAGCTTCGTGTTCAATTTTGGCCGTATTGTTTTTAATCTCAAGATACGGAAATGTATGAGCAGCCGATTCTTGCCCGACCAGCATAGAATCGCACTGGGAATAGTTTCGAGCACCTTCAGCGGAAGGCATGATTTTGACCTGCCCTCGGTAAGCATTGCTCGAGTGACCCGTAGAGATTCCTTTTGATATTATGGTGGATTTTGTATTCTTACCAATATGTATCATTTTTGTTCCGGTGTCTGCCTGCATACGATCATGCGTTAACGCCACCGAATAGAACGCTCCCTCAGAGTCGTCGCCCAATAAAATGACTGAAGGATATTTCCAGGTGATCGCTGAACCTGATTCCACCTGAGTCCAAGAGATCTTACTTTTTTTGCCGGCACATTTTCCGCGTTTAGTGACAAAGTTATAAATTCCACCGACTCCGTTTTTGTCACCAGTGTACCAATTTTGAACCGTCGAATACTTAATTTCGGCTTCTTTCAACGCGACTAGCTCCACAACAGCTGCGTGAAGCTGATTTTCATCTCGCTGGGGTGCCGTGCAGCCTTCCAAATAGTTAACAAAGCTTCCTTCATCAGCAACAATCAGTGTGCGCTCAAATTGGCCGGTGTCTTTGGCGTTGATTCGAAAATACGTGGACAGATCGATGGGGCATGTGACGCCTTTAGGGATGTAAACAAATGATCCATCAGTAAAAACTGCAGCATTGAGTGCGGCGTAATAGTTGTCGGCATAGGGCACGACACTGCCAAAGTATTTCTTAACTAGATCTTCGTGCTTTTGAATGGCCTCTGAGATTGAGCAAAAGACAACGCCCGCCTTTTCTAAGGTTTCGGTGTGAGTTGTCCCGACAGAGACCGAATCAAACACAAAATCCATGGCAATGCCAGAGATTCGCTTTTGCTCCTGCATAGGGATGCCCAGTTTTTCGAAGGTCTTGAGCAATTCTGGATCGAGTTCATCTAAAGATTTTGGCCCATCACCTTTTGGTTTTTTGGGCGCCGAAAAGTACGAGATGTCTTGAAAATCAATTTTTTTATAATGAACATGTGCCCACTCGGGCTCTTCCATAGTCAACCAATGTTTGTAAGCTTTCAGGCGATGCTCGAGCATCCACTCAGGCTCGCCCTTTTTGCCAGAAATCACTCGAATGACCTCTTCGCTCAAACCCTTGCCGATGGAGTCGGACTCAATCTGAGTCTCAAAGCCGTACTTGTATTCGTAGGATGCTTCCAGATTAGATTTATCACTGGACATGCTGGGCCTCCACTTTAGAATCATCAGGCAAGTCATTGGCCACGCTGACGAGTTCAGCCAATGAAACGGAATTAAAAAAATCATTTAATTTCATACTCAAGCGCTTCATCGGGGTAACCATATTGCAGCTTTCATGAAGATCACACTTTGTGGTTTCATCCGCACACTTTACAAAGACAACATTGCCTTCAAGCATCTTTGCAAGATCCAGTAGTGTGTAATTTGCCAAATTGCCAACAACAATATAGCCACCAGCAACGCCCAAATTGGCTTCAAGGAGACCATAGCTTGCCATGATCTGCATAACTTTTGCGGTTGCATCAAAAGGCAAATTGAGTGCTGCCGATACCTCTTTAGCACTTGTCTTTTCTTTCTTTTCAACTAGATATCGAAGCGCCATCAGCGCATACTCCGTTTTTCTATTGATTCGATTCATAGACTCTCCATGGTGTTGAAAACTAAACGATATTGAGGGGCGCGACAAGCTTAAATACGCTTTTTTTTAACCCACTTTAACTGTTTGCATTATTATCTTAGATTTCAAAGAGTTACCTATGTTTTGTGGGCAAGATTATGCTAGAGCTGACCACTATGAAATGGTTTTGGACATTGGTCATTGGCACCTTAGTTATTGTATCGATGGTATGGGCAGTCCTGTTTCAGTGGGGTCAGCTGCAAAACTTTGCGGAATTTGATCATCCATTTTTTAAAGATCTTCCGTTACCTTTAAAGATTTCTACTTACAGCTCTTCTGGTAGTGGTACCGATCAAAAAGATCTGAATCTTCAGCAAGACTCATTGGCCGGGCAAAAACAGTGGCAGGTATATTGGATTGAGATTCAAGACACAGCTGACGGGCAATTGTTTTTTGATCCAGAAATTTCGGAAGCATCCATTAGTGATAGAATGAAAAGCTCAGCACTTTATGTGGGAGATAAAAGCTATTTCTATAAATTTTCTGATCTTGCAGAGCATTTTCCAAACATCAAACTCTTTGCCGAGATTTGCCAAGAACATCCAAATACCAAGTGGATATTAAATATTGTTGATAACTCTGTGGATATTCACCTGCACATTGTCACGGCCATAGACTCTTGTGATTTGGCGGATCGGGTACTTATTCAGTCACCCAACGCAATTGTGCTCACAAGCGTGAGGCGGGAGCGCCCTCGCTGGCTAATTGGAACGTCTATCCCAGACTTGAACAAACTTTTGAGTTATTCATCTATTGGTCTAGGAAATTTGGCGCCAATCAAAGCTGATGTTTTTGTGACGCCAGTCAAATGGGCCAATCGCATAGTGGTGAATTCCGAAGTCATCAGCACTGCAATAAATCGCAGGATGAAAGTAGTGGTCGGTCCAGTCGCTGCGCGAGATGAGCTGCTGTTCGTGGAAGAGAATAATTTTTTGTATGATATTTTGGTGATTTCAGCAAAGATCAACGAATAAAAATTTCACCAAAAGAACTAACTTCTATGACAGTTGGATGGGTGAATCGATACCACATTCGTCCATTACCTTCGGCTACCCGAATAGAAATAAAATTAAATTATTAACTTCTTTTTGGGCTAATAGATTGATCCGTCATTTCTTTACCGTTAACCTGATAGCACAAGGAGCCACAAAGATGAATGAACTGTTATTGGGATTTTCTGCTCAAGCCAAGTCAAATATAATCAATGTTGCCGGATCCAACTCTGTTGCGGTTCAAACGGGGGCGATGGAATCAATACTGCACGCAAGTCCAGTGGTGCAGGCGACTCTGCTTATTCTTGTCGGAATGTCTATTTTTTGCTGGGCATTGGCCTTTGCAAAGCAGCGCCAGTTTAAGCTCACAGTTGAAGCCAATGAATTGTTTTTAAGTCGATTTTGGAAGACCTCGTCGCTTGATAGTCTCTACGACAATATTGATCAATACGAGGACAGCTCAGTTGCAAGAGTTTTTAAGTCTGCGTACAAAGAGTTGAACAAACTGACCGGCACCTTGTCCTCTATTAAAGTTGGTGTTCTTGACAATTTAGAGCGTTCTTTGCGCAAAGCGACTGATCGCGAGATATCGTTTTTAGAATCAAAGCTGACTTTACTCGCAACGACAGGAAGTACGGGCCCATTTATTGGATTATTTGGAACTGTATGGGGAATCATGTCTTCGTTTCAAAAAATTGGAGCAACTGGCAGTGCCTCTTTGGCGGTGGTTGCGCCGGGAATTTCTGAAGCATTGATCGCAACTGCAATTGGTCTGGCGGCAGCTATCCCTGCAGTGGTTTTATACAATCACTTTTTATCGAAGTTGCGTCGCGAAGAGATGGAACTTAATAATTTCAGTTCTGATTTCTTGAACTTAATGAAACGAAATCTGATGAAGGCTGACTAATATGGGGATGTCATCTGGTTCCAATAAGAGTCGTAGCGCCTTGAGCGATATCAATGTAACACCACTCGTGGATGTTATGTTGGTGCTGTTGATCATGTTTATGGTGACGGCGCCACTGATGCAACAAGGGATTGAGGTGGAGTTACCTAAGACCGCCCAAACCGGTGTTGAAATGAATGAAGAGCCGTTTGTGCTGATCATAGATAAAAAGGGTGTTATATCAGCTGGAACGGCCAAGATCGCTATGGCGGGTCTTGGAGAAAAAATTAAAGCCATTTTTGCGACTCGCGAAAATCATCAAGTGTTTATCCAAGCCGACAAAGGTGTAAATTACGGAATTGTCGCCGAAGTTATGGCTGAGATCAAAGCAGCCGGATTTTATGAAATTGGCTTGGTTACATTGCCGAAAGACAAGTAATGGCGGATAAGCGTAGGGACCGCATTCAACGCGCTTTAAATAGGGGATTGATCTTATCCTTGATTTTGCACGTTTGCATTGCAATGTTTGTCCTCTTTCAATGGCTTTTTTTTACTGAGGACCGACCTATGGTGCCTCCTGCATTGAGAGTAACCATGGTGGATTTGCCAGAGAAAAAGTCCGCATCTTTGCCAAGCAAGCCTAATGCAAAAGTTGAGGAGAAGAAGCCAGAGTTGCCCGAAGAGAAGAAGCCGGAGCTTCCTCCAAAAGAAGAAGAGCGTACCGAAATGAAACTGGCAGAGAAAGCAAAAGAAGATAGCTTAAAAAAGAAAAAAGAAGAAGACCGCAAACAACAAAAGAAAAAACAAGAGGACGCGCTCCGCAAGCTTGAAGCAGCAGAGGCCTTTGCGAATCTCGAAAAACCTGAGCCGAAAAAGCCCGATCAAGAAAAGGGACCACAGGTTCAGGAAGGTGAAGTTTCTGGCGCCTTGGATTTTTTGCAGCGCCAATCTTATGAACAGCAGGTCGAGGCGCATGCAAAAAATCATTGGGAATTGCCAAAGTGGCTCTCTTCACGAAAACTGCAAGCTACGGTTGTGATTAAGGTGGATGCCAATGGCAACGTGATAGATCGAAAGATTCTTTCACAAAGCGGAAATCCACTGTATGATTCATGGGTGCTGGAGTCAGTCGATGGCGCGTCACCCTACCCGGCACCACCGGCTAAGCTTGCCTCGAGAGTCGCCAGCGAAGGAATTGTGTTAGCATATCCATGAGCATGTGATGGAGTTTTTCTAATTTACTATTGCGTACAGCGCAGGATGATTTTTGGGAGGTATTTATGATTCAACGACTACTGCTAGTGGCGAGATACGCAGGCTTGATGGTGATCACCGTGGCTGCGTGCAAGGGCTACACATCTCAAATTTATATCAATGTTGGTGAGGCGAAAACAAAAAAGAGCACCTTAGCGTTGCCTTTTTTAAACTATCTTGGCAGCTCAAAAGCCAATGCAACCGCAACGGCAAATGGTGCTGAGTTGTACAATGTCATTAAAAATGACCTTACGGTTTCATCATTGTTTCAGATGATGTCTCAGGCTGCTTTTTTAGAAAACACCTCTGAAACTTCTCTGCGACCGGCCCCAACCGATGCCAAAGGTTTTTCTTTCGAAAAGTGGAAGACGATCGGCACCGATTTTTTGATTCGCGGAGGTTACACCATTTTAGGTAGCGATATTGAACTCGAGGCCTATCTCTATTTTGTGCCAAAAGGAGAGCTGATTTTTGGTAAAAAGTATCGCGGACCGATCTCAGCGATTCGTCGCGTGGCCCATTCATTTAGTAATGATGTGCTGAAGCAATTGACGGACACGAAAACAGGTCCATTTTTATCAAAGTTGGTTGTCGCCAGTGATCGTGGTGGTGGCAATTTTCGCGAAATCTATGTAATGGATTGGGACGGATTTAATCCCACGCAAGTTACCAGCCACCGCACCATCGCTATGTCACCTGCGTGGTCACCAGATGCCAAAAAGATTGCCTATACAGCCTTTGTCATGCGCGGAAAAACAAGAAGGCGAAATGCCGACCTGTTTCTTTTTGATGTAGAGTCAGGAAAGCGAAATCTTATTTCTTATCGTCAGGGGTTCAATTCGGGGGCGAATTTTATGCCCGACAATCAGCACATTCTTTTAACCATTTCGCAGGGAAAAAATCCAAACATTTACAAGATGAAGTATGACGGTTCTCTCGTGGGACAGCTCACTAAGGGGCCTTTGGGTGCCATGAATGTTGAGCCTGCGGCCAGCCCCGATGGCAATCGCATTGCTTTTTCGTCGGATCGCTCACGAAACCCAATGATCTATGTTATGAACAGCAATGGTTCCAATCAAAAGCGTGTAACATTTGCTGGAGTATTTAATTCGACACCCTCTTGGTCTCCAGATGGTCAAAGACTTGCATTTGCGGGGCAAGCCTCAGGGCATTTTGATATTTTTACTATGAATGCTGATGGTTCGGGAGTGAAGCGCTTAACATCGGCGAAAAAGTCTAACGGCAAGTGGGCCAACAATGAAGATCCTAGCTTTTCGCCTGATGGCCGGTATATCATGTTTACCAGCAATAGATCTGGAAAGAGCCAAATCTATGTTACAAATTTAGATGGGTCAGAGGAGTTTAGAATAACCAATGACAACCACAATTACTATCGACCTAAATGGTCTCCCAACATGGAGTGAGATTCCGCGCTTAGAAGCCTACTCTGAAACAGAGTTGGCTCAGGTTTTTGCGCATTCGGAAATATTGCAACAGTATCATCAACAATCGATACGAAACCAGGCAGAGATTCCGATCAAGCTTGATCGGAATCGGGGCTTTTTGCGCTTGGGACTGGCTACGTATTTTGATCGACTTCATCCACGAAAAATTTGCCGAGCCTGGTCTGAATTTGCCGAAAAATTGCTGATTGATTCGCTGCGTGAGCATTTTCCGAAGGGTGATGTCCACTTACTATCGATGGGAAAATTGGGGTCGCAGGAGTTAAATCTAAGTTCTGATGTTGATATTTGTTTGGTGCACACCTGTGAAGGTGAAATTGCATTGAATCAATTTCAAAAATGGAATCAGTTTTTGAATCATCGAGATTCGACTGGATTTCTGTTTAGGACTGACTTCAATCTCCGTCCTGGCGGGCGTTTTGGTGCTATGGTGGTTTCTGTTGATGAGTATCTTGATTACTATCTTAACTATGGAGAAAATTGGGAGAGAATGGCGCTATTGCGTCTCAACTGTGTTAGCGAGTTTGCGGATAAAGAGAGATTGCTAGCAGGAATTGAAAAGTTCTGTTTTAGAAAGTTCATCGATCATGGTTTATCGGACTCGTTATTGGAGCTGCGGCGAGAGATATTTCGAACGGCGGCAACAGCTGAGCAGGAAAACAATCTTAAACTCAGACCCGGCGGAATTCGCGATGTCGAACTTTTTGTGCATGCTTTGCAGATCATTTACGGCGGTAAACAGCCAAATCTAAGAGTGCGATCCATAGAAGTGGCGTTGCATAGAATTGCCGACCAGGGCATTTTGCCTCAAGATATTAAGACCTATTTGACTGAACACTACTGGGTACTGCGAAAGCTAGAAAATTACACTCAAGCCCTTAGCGACCAACAGACTCACCTCTTAGAAATTAATGATAAAACACCCGAAGCGATGGTAAAGCATTTTGAAAATTTGGATTTTTCTAAGTGTGCAGATATCATCAATTCGCTGATTGAAAAACCAAAGCCGCAATCTCAAATAGGTGCGCAGCCCATTCCGGATGATATTTTTCAGAGATTTGCCAATTCCCCGATTTTGTCGCGAAAGAAGGGCACCTATCGTCGCTTGCAACAGGAGGTGCTCCGGCAGATCATTGGATCTTGGGGTGTGGACTCCTTGCATGAACCCGCTATGCAGCGTCTCGAAAGTTTTTTTAATAGTTTTCGCGCTAAGGGAGAGCTCTATGAAACCTTGGTGAGGTTTCCAAAGTTGATTCAAAAGATTTCTTTTATTTTGCGAGACTCGGAATTTTTATCGCAGATCTTGATACGTCGACCTGACTATTTGGACTCATTGGCATTCCAACAAATTGAGGATCGTGATTACGAAAATGATGAGAGTTATTTC
The DNA here is from genome assembly GCA_964388665.1 of uncultured Pseudobdellovibrionaceae bacterium. GTDB lineage: Bacteria > Bdellovibrionota > Bdellovibrionia > Bdellovibrionales > Bdellovibrionaceae > CALCCV01. Next base: position 34,313 of record CAYMBJ010000017.1, read on the forward strand.
GAGTACTTGATTGAAAAAAAGAGATTGGCAGAGTTGTCACTGGGAGGCGATTTTCTCTCCGGTCGGCCTTGGCAAGAGATCTCAGTACATTTGAGTCAGATTGGTGATCAAATTATAGGAAGTCTGCTCATGGGCCTAAACAGAATCCACGATACCAGCATTCGGGTTTTGACTTTGGGAACTTGGGGCGGCATGGAATTGGGCTTTTCTTCGGATCTTGATTTCATTTTGGTTTCAAAAAGTGAGCCTGGCGAAGCGGAATTGCGCGTGGCTAGAAAGTTGGCTCTGCAGATCACGCAGACCCTGCGAGGTGGTAGTCTGTATTCTATAGATCAAAGGTTGCGCCCTCACGGCGGTTCAGGGATGGTTGTTGTTTCTGAGCGTGAACTCAAAGATTACGTCTCGACCAAGGCCGAGGCATGGCGGCTGCAGAGCTACACCAAGGCGCGAATATTGGGGACCACTGGAAACTATTTGCGGGCTGAGTTGCTAGAGAGAAAGATCACCAACAAGGATCGAGAGGACTGGCGGGAAGTCAGAGAAAAGGTCGTAGCACAGGTGCCGCGTGATAAACTTTCTCTAAAGCTGTCCAAGGGGGGCTTGCTCGATGTTGAATTGGCTTTGCAGGCCTGGATTCTTTTGCATCAGGCGGTGCCAGAGCTTACGACAACAGACGCATTTTTTGATGCTGTAAGGACACACACTGCAAAATCCAGCACGGAAGATCTGCACAAATTGCAGGCAAACTGGTTGGAGTTGCGAATCATTCAACAGAGGTATTTTGTGGTGGAAAATCTCATGATGCCCGAATTCATCGGGCCTGACACCTTTCCAGACCCTTCGAGTCAAGGGGTGAATGCAAGTTTTGTTTTTGATTTTCACAAAGTAAATCAGTTATTTAAAGACAACGAAGACTACCTTTTGTGTTTTGATTGCAGATCATAATGCGTTGCCCATAGAGTGTGAAGAATCGATGGTGATATACAAGGAGATTATATTTTTAAAATAGGAGATTTCTGCGTGGTTGATAAAGCACAGATTGAGATCAGAACTCATATAAAAAAGGCTCTTTGGGTATACATAGCTGCATTTGCCTTGGTGATCTTTAGCTTTCATTCTGAGGCGCAGGAGTCCGCAGCAGCGGCACCAGAAAAACAGGCGACGGCCAAAGAAAAGACGACGCAAAAAGAAAAGAAAGTGGCTACACCAGAGAAAAAAAAATCTAGCAAAAAAACGGCCGAATGTTTGCCAATAAAAAAAGGAGCGAAAGTGATTGCAGAATTTGATACCAGCATGGGCAAATTTAAAGTGAAGCTATTTCCGGACAAAGCACCAAAGACGGTAGAGAACTTTGTCTGTTTGGCTGAAGGAACCAAAGAATGGAAAGATCCAAAGACGGGGGCGAAAAAGAAAGAGCCGTTTTACGATGGATTGACTTTTCATCGTACGATTCCTGATTTTATGATTCAGGGAGGTTGCCCTAAAGGCGATGGAACCGGTGATCCAGGATACAAGTTTGCGGACGAAAAGAACGATCTGACCCATAAGGGTCCGGGAATTATGTCCATGGCCAACGCAGGCCCAGACACCAATGGCTCGCAGTTTTTTATCACAGTAGCTAAAACGGATTGGCTTGATGGCAAACATACAATTTTTGGTGAAGTGAGCGAAGGACTTGATGTGGTGATGAATATTTCAAAAGTAAAAACCAACAGTCCCAGAGAAAATCGACCAGTTGAAGAAGTGAAAATCAAAACTGTCAAAATCATTCGTCAGTAAGAGCAGCAACGAAAAAACTTTCCTGACAAAGCACTAGAAATCGTCCGGGGGCACATTGATTATGGCCCCGGTGCTGCCGCCATCTCCGCCTAAGGGCAAGTCCGTGCGCTTTAAAAAACTCTCTGCCGTCAGCTTAACAGAGTAGCCGGTGCGCCCGCCCACGACACAGTCTCCAGGATTGGGAAATTCCGAAGGCATCCATTTGAAAGGCACTGAAGTTGGTATCGGATCACTCGGGAGATCTTTCCGATTGTCGCATTTGCCAAAACGAGTTTCATCTAAGCTATAGTCAAGTAGTGACTTTGGAATCCAACTGGTCAGCAAGTGCTCCGGTTTGGTCAAAAGATAGTTCCACTTTGTAAGATTTAGCCCGCTGTCTGTGTTGGCACCCATTATGACGGTCTGTGCGATCTGATCCTTTACTCCATAGCTGATCCAGGTGTCGTCTTTGCGCAAGCGGCCACCAAAATCGGGACGCATGGGTGCAGTGTAGCCGATCGCTGGCAGCAGTTTTCCTGCGGTTATCCTTTTGTAATAGTTTTCGTAGAAGTTAGGCTCGATGGAATAGTAGGTGGTATCAAAAACATCGGGAGCGACTGCAAGCATTTCCAGTTCGCGCATTTTTACTGGTGTGTCGCTGTCGCTATTCCAAGAAAGGGCATCGCCATCTTCGAGGATGGACAGCTTAGCTGGTGAAGGAAAATAATCAATCGCCGGTTCGTAGTCGGTTGCATTTGCTTTGTTCCGTCCAAAGTTATTGAAGGACCCGCCCACTTTTGCGCGCGCCAGTTCATGCAGAATCATTGCCCAGTGGGCGACGGAAAGGCGTGAGCGCATACCAAGTTGATCACCAGGATAGCGATTGAAATTGGGCTGCCGTCCCTCGCTTGAAAGTGGATCAAAGTCAAGTGGCTCTCCGGGCACGTATCTTCTTGGAAGCTGTGATTCGATGCGATTGGAGTCATCTCCGTTGGAGCGACTTTCGCTTGGTCCCCAGGTGCGATTGTACCAAGGACCGAACTTGCCGCCAAAGGGCTTTGCATAGGCCTTGGCTTCAAGCGTGACGCTACCAAAGGGCGAGAATGGAATGTTTGGTGCTGTCTTGGCTGCGACACCGACGTAGGCCAAGCACCATGGATTTTTTTCGAAACCGGCCGTGTAAGAAAAGAGCGCATTTTCGAGATCAGATTCGGATTGCGCTATATCGCGAATTTCATTGATCTGTTGTCGAGTCTTGTCCGTAAGCTTGCTGGTGTCATTGCTCATATGATAGGGCAATTGATTGGGAAAACTCTTCGGCACCGTGTTCTTTTCATTGGGAGAGCTTTTGCATTCGAAGTCTGCATAGCTGAAGGTGGGCGCAATCTTGATTTCAGAAAGCCATCTAGGTGGGTCAATGGCAGCCACGCCAACGGCATTGCAGCCATCAACACCTAAGCTGTTCAAAAATTTGAAATCGGTTTCTTTTAGGCTGTCTTGATTGGGTGCTGTCAGATTTTTCTTGAGAACCTTCAGCGAGCCTTCGCGCACGGACTCGCCGTCGATGTCTAGGAAATCGTCGCCTGTTTCGGAAATCTTTTTTGTCATCCCTAATAAGAGACTTTTACGAGCATTGACCTCCATCTTGTAGGCTACGGCAAACTTGGCGAGAGTCAGATAATTGTAGCCACCCCATTCGCCACAAGACTTTAGCGCTGCTTCAGCCGCACTGGCAATCTGAGCTTCGAAGTTTTGGAGGATGCTGATTCCTGGGAAGACTCCAGAAATTTTTGGGGCATCAAAAATTTTTGTACTTTTTGTTTGGCTACTGATCAGTTTGCATAGGTTTTGAGTGCCGGGACTTTCGCGAATGATGTCATAGGCGACGCAAAACGGAGGAGTGTCATAGTAAAACTTCAGCGAATCATTCATTCCTCCGGGAAGATCATCGGTGTCCTCCCCGTTTTTTATCTTGTTGTCGCCACCTCCGTCGAAGGGGTTGTTGGTTTCGTCGCCACTCATTCCTATAGTGCGGTAGCGCCAGACAAATAGTTTCCATGTTTGGCGAATTTGATAGTTGATGTGAGCGCTGGCGTTGAGCATTTCTGCCTGTCTCATCGCGCCGTAATAAGCAGCGAGATCTGCAGAGCTCTGAAGGTTGATTTTATGATGCACCAAAAGTCCCACGTTGACCACCATCGCAAAGAAGACAAAAAGCACTTGAAAGATCAGAGCGACAAATATGGCCATTTGACCAAGCTGATCTGAACCAGGTGACTGATTGGGAAAGCATATAATCTTTTTGATAACTCTGAGCGCGCGCACCATTGCACGTAGGATACTCAATTTTTCAAGTAATTTTGAGCAGTCTTTTGCATTGAGTTCGCTTGCTAGACCAAGCGATGGGAGTTACCCTGAGCTGGACTTGAATTGAGACCTTGTTGAGTTAACGTGAATACAGTCTCCCCTCTTTGAGTAGGATAAAAAATGAATACTAGAATTTCTTCTAAAACAGTTCGCAGTTACTTTCTGAATACTTTTGTCTGGCTGATGGTCGCCGGTGTTTCCCTTTCAGCACAGTCGGCAGAAACCGTTCTGTTCGAAGGGTATTCAAAAATCATTTCCACTACAGCACACATAGGCTACACAATTGCTCGCTACAGCTACGACACATCAAAAAAGCAATTCAAGTCCATCACCTTTATGAAAATTAAATCGGGAGACACCGAAGCGACTGAGTCTCTTACGGCCGTGGCGGCAGATAATTTTGCGCCCATTTCCTTTAGCTATAATTTTGTCCAGGGCAAGGATGGCAAAAGCGTTACAGGGGATTTTAAGGGCGACGTGATGACTATTGTTGTGCAAGAAAAGGGCGAGACCAAAAAGACTGAAACCAATCTTAAAAAAGGCACCTTTTTAAGTACGTTTTTGGTTTACATGATGCTCAAGAGCAAAATGGGCATCCAAACTGGCGCTAAATACAGTTTTTTCGCCATTGCTGAAGAGGATGGAAAAGTCTTTCCGGGTGAGGCCAAGGTCGGCGCTATTGAAAAGGTGGGCAAATTCAATCTGTTTAAAATAGAAAACAAATTCAAGGACGTGAGCTTTTCTAGCTTGGTCAGCGAGAAGGGCGAAATGTTTCTTGTGGATTCAATCAGTCAAGGAATGAAGATTGAGCTCGTTACCAAGCCCAACGATGCAACCGCAGACTTTGGTCTTTCTGTGCCAATCCTCAAGGCTCTTTTTGGCGAAGTTCCCCTGGGAACCCAAAACGCACTCTCTCAGTCCATTAAACCAGTGGAATTTCAGGCACAACCGCAACCTGATGCAGGGCCAATTGACAAGGGATCCAACATCAAAGCTGGAAGTGGTATTCTCCTAAAGAAAGGACAGAGTCCTGTGCCACCGAAAAAACCCAAGAAGTTGAAAAGCCAAGACGAGAATCTTCAAAAGGAAAAGAATTAGTGAACAAACTCATTGGCTCCCTTATGATGATTGGAATTTCTGGCGAGACGTTAACTAGCGACGAAAAAGAGTTCATAGTAGAAAATGACATCGCTGGAGTGACCCTGTTCTCAAGAAACTGCAAAACACCCGAACAAATTTACAATCTGTGTGCCGAAATTCAATCATTGAGTTCGCGGACTGCTTCCAAGGCACCTCGATTTGTGGCTATCGATATGGAGGGCGGTCGCGTTCACCGCTTGCCAAAGCCGTTCACTCAGTGGCCAGCTCCAAAATTTTTAGGTCAAATTGACAATGCCACCCTCACGTTTCAATTTAGCAACATGATGGGAGCCGAGCTTGCCGCTGTGGGCATCAATTTGAATTTCGCTCCTTGCTTGGACATTCTATCAAATCCCGAAAATACAGCGATTGGCGATCGCTCGCTGGGAGCAGATCCCGAATTGGTGGCCAGAAATGGTTCTGCTCTTGTGCGCGGCTATATCAAGAGCAATATTTTAAGCTGCATCAAGCATTTTCCAGGGCACGGCAATACTATGGTCGACAGTCACTTTGAACTTCCAAAGGAGGATTCAATAACTCTTGAAAGATTGGAAAGTTTTGAGTTGATTCCCTTTAAGCGCGCCGCCAAGGCTCGCTGTGACATGGTGATGCCAGGTCATTTGTTTTTTCCAAAAATTGATCCTGATTTTCCTGTTTCATTTTCGAAAATTTTTATTCAAGATCTCCTGCGGAATTCCATGCGATTTCGCGGCATAGTGGTGACAGATGATCTGGATATGAAAGCACTCACGAAATACTATTCTATTGGCGAAATTCCAGTGAAAGCCCTTCAAGCGGGCGCGGATTTACTTTTGTATTGCAATGTCCCTGAGTCCTCTGCAGTGGGCTTAGAGGGAGTCATAGAGGCGGTGGCTCAAGGGAGTTTAGACAAAGCCGATCTCGAAGAAAAATCGAGACGAATTCTATCGCTTAAGCGAGAAAAGCTCGGCGCGATTGAAGTTCCTTCTTGGGAACAAGCAAAAGAAGTCATCGGTCTCACTGAACATCTCGACGTCGCACAGTCAGTTATTGATAGGTGCCGCCTTTGAGCACAGTCCTGAACTATTTTCATGGGCCAGGGTGATCAGACTCAACCAGAGCGCCAGACTCTTGGCGTTAAAATTGAAGTGTATTCTTCGTAGCCCATCGGCGGAGGAGAATATATGGATCAGCTTGAAAGCCGACTTTCATTAGGAATGATGACCTCTATCCTAGTTCACGGCCTATTGATATTCACCGTTTTTCAACTCAATAGTGATCAAAAGAACAAGCCTGAAATCATCGAGGTCTCGTATTACGGCGAAGGCGGCGGCACGGGTTTAATCAAAGGCAAGAATATCGAAATGGGTGCAGCCGCTAAGACTGACACCAAAGAGTGGCAGGAAGCTCGAGAGGTGGCTCAACCCGCGCCTATCGAATTGCCAAAACCAGAGCTGGAGCCAGCGCCACAGCCTCAGCAACCTCAGGTGGTGCCTGAGCAAACTTCAGTGGTAAAGGCGGTTCCTAAGCCTAAAAAAATCATTCCAAAAAAGGAAGAGCCTCCCAAAAAAGTAGAAGCAAAACCGGTCGTAAAAGAAAAGGCCGTAGTCGCGAAAAACGTGCCCAAAGAGAACATTCGGCCGCCCGTGGTGAAACCGGCAAAACAAGTGCCCGATCCAGATGTGATTGCCAATATGCTAGCCAAGGCGGAATCTGATTTTGCAAAAGAAGCCGAATTGGCAAAAAAAGAGCTACAAGAAAAGTTGGATCAAGAGAAGTTTGCTCAGCAAGAGGCTCTGGCAGCCTCGCAAGCTGCTCCAGTTGGAAGTTCGGATTCTGTATCAGATTCAATTAACAATGCTCGCCAGGCAATGGCGGCCAGTCAGGTGGGAGCTGGGACACCAGCATCTGGTAATGGGCAACAGGATCAAAATTCAATGGCGGCCAATGGCGGCGGTGGCGAGCGCAACGATGCCAATGGCTTTGTACGATCGTTGGCCGACTTGAGGCAGATGCCCGGCAATCCAAAACCACGCTACAGTGTCGATGAACGCCTACGAGGTGATCAAGGCCGAGTGGTCTTTCATGCTTACGTAAATCAAAATGGCCAATTGGGTGGCTTCCGGATGATCCAATCGTCTGGGTATCAGGGTCTAGATAAGAAAACCTTAGCAGCTATACAAAAGTGGCGCTTCTATCCTGGGCAAGCCGGCTGGGTGGAGTTACCCTTTGACTGGTCATTGCAGGGCGGGCCTCAAGAGATCTCTCCACTGATGAAGAAGAAAATCGGTAGCCTCTACGAATCGGGCAATCAATAGTGCGTTATAAATAGTAACTAGTACCAAACTCAATTCAAGTTTGGACTGCTATTGGCTGCGACCGTCATCGCTTACCAGGAGCAAGGAGCAAATCTCAACGCCTCCAGGCTTTTTGCCACTGCGGTCTAAACTTGAAAAAAGACGACAAAGCGCGCCGCGCTACTCATCGCCAAAGAGCTGCTTAGGCGTAACTGTGGTGCCGTGATTTTTGAGTTCGGCCTTTCGCTTTGATCCGGCTCGTGAAGCTTTTCTTTTTCGAACCAATTCCAATTTTTTAGTTTTTGAAGCCATTTGTTCCTCCGCAGTGATGCTTGCTATCAAAAGGGTATGGCCAAGTCAATCGAATGCACAGACTCGTTGCTTGGTTTTTCATCAATATAGGCATAGTTGATATGAAACTGTGGGCCTAAAAAGCCAAAGCCCATGGTGTATTTGCGATCAATAGGCGAGGGGTCCAACTCGTTCTGAGCGACCAACCAACTGTAGCCCATGCGAAAAGCCGTAAAGGTCCCCAGTCTGGACTCAATCCCTGCTTCAACAAAACCACCTTTAGGGTTCAATTCCTCGCGTGCTTGAAAATCCATTTTTAGCTTTATGATCTGCTTATAAAAATAGTTGACGCCAACGCCCCAGGCCGAAACGCCAACCTCTTTTTCGATCTCTTTGTCGGCAGAGGAAATTGCATTGTAACGGACTAAGCCAACGCCAAAATTGACTGTGGGTACGAAAAGCAAACCGATGTCTGAGCCAATTTGTTTATAACGTTGATCGCCGATACGGTACTGTTCACTCTTGATTGCAATGCCATATTGGAGTCGCGGCACCACAATGCCGCCGGCTGCGAGGCCAAATGTGTGTTCCTCCTGAAGCTCCAAGGGGCGGTCATCCTCATATTTTTTTTGATTGTAAAACAGGCCCGCCGGAAAAAAATTATCACGATTGTTATCGACAAGAGCGAGGGTCATTTGGTCAGCTACAAAGCTCGAAATAAAAAACTGGTTCTTGACCTGATTGATGGTGGCGGGATTGTCAAAGACAGAGTCAGTAGGCTCAGCCGTTGCAATGCTGGCACCGGCAGAAGCGCGGGTGATCGAGCAGCACTCCACTCTCTGCACTGTCCATCCATGAATGGGCGCAAGGACAAACAATATCAACAACAAAGCACCTAAATAATTGTGTGGGGTCTTGAGAAAGAACACGCTTTGATTTTGCTGCATCCATCCGCCTCCTGGTGTCGAGAATAGCCAAGCTCATAGACAGACTTGCTGTCGCAGAGCCTGTAACAACTGGATTCTAAGCACAAAGCGCATCGAAGGCCAGAACTCATCTTAAAAATTTTCTTAAAATTTTTTTTCGAGTTGGGGCTAGTTGACCTTGATACAGAAGCTTACATAGTTCGCGCAAATTTTTGTAAGGCTGGGGTTGCTGTTGAGATATGAATGGCAATCCTGTGACGAAAAGTACTCAGCCTGCGCCGCCGCAGTGGAGCTTTCAGAATAGCAGCGATTAGGGTCGCCACCCAGCGGCACGGCGCAACCCTGACGAATGTTGATGCGCCAAAGTTCGGGCCGCAAATGTCGACGTGCGATGTCCAGATACTGCATCTCACTTGCGGTGAGACTGGTGACATCTTCTTCAGGGCAAATATTGGGCTGCTGAATGAGTTGCTGATTGTTGTCGATAACAATCAGTTTCAATTGTGCGGGACACTCCCAAGTTGTGCGAATGGCCGTCTTGGAATCATTCAAGTCAAACTCAGTGACACTCGTCAATAAATTGGGTGGAACAATGGATTTGGGCGAACCTGTTTCGCCATTTCTGGAGTGAAATATGGGGCGATCGGCTGACGGAAGGCTCGCAGAATTGCGAAACTCCAGCTTGTAGCCACGGCCAAAAGCCTTCGTGGTGTCGGTGCCGCTGCGTCTGGCAAAAAAGAGCTGTTCTGACAACTCTGGCGCGAAAGTCAGTGAGAGTAGGTATCCGTTGGCCAGAAAATCGCGCAGTTTATTGGCTGCGTATCCAGTTGCGCTCGGGCTGCCACTTGAATAATTGAACCGTAGTGAGCCTTCGAGAATGTTGGTGCCAGGATCAGCTAGAGGAAAAAATCGATTCGGTTGAGCCAGGCTCGATCGTTCTGAATTGGTCGCAAAGAGCGAGCTCATCCAGATGTCACTCGTTAAGGGGCCGAGCAGTTCCGCGAAATCAGATCCGGCAACAGCTGTACCACTACCGGTGCCTGAGCTATTGATAATCACGTCAGTGTTGGATTTATTTCGTAGAGCCAGCTGAATGGCGGCGCCCTTATTGATCGCTGTTTCGCTGGTGTACTGTTTGACTTGTTCGATTGTCACGACTGAGTTTGGATAGGTGGGTTTAAGTGTTGAGGTCACGTGATTCAAGTAATCCGAAGTCAGGGCAACCCCGCCCTTGTCGTAAGCGCCAACTTTGAAGGTGTAATGAGCTGCTGAGTTCGCGGTGTTGCCGCCAAAGCAAGAATCATAGGAGATCGTATCTAGAATAGGATCAAAGGCAAAGGGTACGGAATCGTCACTGGCCTCTTCAACAAGGCCATTAGTGGCTAAGCTAGAGTCAGTAAAACCAGCTTTGCCGCAATTTTGAAATTGAATTGTGACCGTCAAAGCCAATAGGCTCAAGACTACCCACCGCCAACGGTCCGAAAGAAAATTCCCCACAGAACTCATAGGTTAATTCTAGCACATTTTGAGAATGTGCATAGGTTTTGTATATAGCTCACTCATGTTGAGTCATAGCCTCATTTTGCTTGTATAATTCTGAGACATTTGGAAATTATAGAGTCTATGAAAGCACTTATTGGTTTGTATCGAATCATCGAAGCCTTCCTGTCAAAGCCAGTCCTCGACCTTGGTCGGAAGACGTTTTTTCTTTTTGCAAGCATTCTGGTTTTTTTCGACCAGGCCCACGCCTTCATTCCACCTCCGCGAATGATCTTGGTGAGAACAGCAGAGAACCAGGGGCAGGGGCCTGTTGAAGTCAAACTTGAAGTGGTGATCAGTTCGCAGCAGGATTCTTTGGTGGTGCGTGAAGTCTGGCAAATCGAAAATTCCGCAACTATGAAAGTGGCAGTGGTGGGTCAGGACGCACTCCGCGAGCTGTTTCGATTTGATCTCCTCTATAGAGACGGAAAAAAATATTGGCGCACCCCTTCAGAAGGGATAAAGTCCATGCGCCTTCCCAATGATTTTTTTGAAAACTGGTTCCATGCACGTTCTTCAGAAAACTTAGCAAATTTAATTATTGCAAGTAATATCCTTCCGGCAAATTTTCAGAATCAAAAGCCCTTTGTGCAGAAAAAAGATAAATTTGTTTATGAAGCACTTGATTTCTTAAGTCTGGCTCGGGTGGGCGGAACTGTGAACTATTTATTTGGCCGCCGCCTTTCTGGTGATGGCCAATCTGCCCCAGCCGTATGGATTGAGCAGGATCTTTTTCGCATTCGCAAGATTCGCTTTCCTTCTGGTGCTACAGTCCGCGCCGATCAATACGCAAATCTAAAAAGAAATCTCGATTATCCACGTCAGCGCGTCGCCGTGTGGGAAAATGGTTCTGCTCACATTCGTGTGCTTTCGGGTGGAGATTTCAAAGCCACAGGACAGACGTTTTCACCGAATCATTTGACGCCGTTTTCGCAATGGCCCGACGAAGTCGTTAACGATAGAAAAGCCAGCTTTAAAATTCTTAGAGAGTTTTATTCGCGATTCAGATAGTGAGCGTTTATGTCAGACCAACTCACTCAGCCATTTGTAAATGTGGCGGTGGATGCCCCTCTTCATCAGTCATTTTTGTATGCAGTTCCTGAGGGAGCGGCTCTTTCGCGCGGCCAGGTGGTCGGGGTGCCCTTCGGCACGCGATCGCGGATATGCAAGGGCGTGATCCTTAGCGGAGAGTCAGAAAAAAAGGGCGACTTTAAAGTCAAATCGGTCTCAGAGATCTACGACGACCTGCCGCAGCTGCACGAAGGATTTTTACAATGGCTGGAGTGGCTTTCTGAGTACTATCTCTATCCATTGGGGGCCATCCTACCAATGTGCCTGCCACCCATCTTAAAAAAGAGTGCTCGTGCTCTCAAGCATCCATCTCCTCTCAATGATTCAAAGCGCGGCGGGGTTCCCCCAAAGATGAATAGCGAGCAAGAGGCGGCCATTTCCGCAATCAAAGCAACTCATGGGCGTTTTGCTGCTCATCTGGTGTTTGGTATTACGGGTTCTGGAAAGACCGAAGTGTATTTGCATGCGCTGGATGAGCTCATTAAGAATAACAAAAAAGGCCTCGTTTTGGTTCCCGAAATTGCGCTCACTCCTCAGCTGCTCGATCGGTTTTCGGAGAGATTTGGTGCGGACAAGATTGCGGCCATTCACTCACAACTCACGCCACGTGAACGATCGAATATGTGGTGGAAGATTCTCGATGGGACTGCGCAAATTCTGGTCGGTGCGCGCTCGGCACTGTTTTGCCCGATCGCAGATTTAGCGCTGATTATTGTGGATGAAGAGCATGAAGCTAGCTTTAAACAAGATGATCATCTGCGCTACAATGCTCGAGATTCTGCTGTGATGTTGGCTAAGTTTTCAAACTGTCCGATCATACTTGGATCCGCAACACCTAGTTTGGAAACTTGGAACAATGCCGTCAGTGGAAAATTTATGATTCACCACCTGCAACAAAAGGCCGTTGCCACACATCCTCCCGTCATCGAAGTTATCGACATGCGTGAAGCAAAGTCCAAAAGCCAGAATGAGGAACCCACATCGAGAATCGTAGAAAATCATGAGCAGCTGAAAGTTCAACTTCCCGAATGGCTCAGTGAAAGACTGTTTCTCGCCATAGACACGACTTTGAAAGCAAATAAACAAGTGGCTCTGTTTTTAAATCGCCGAGGGGTGGCCAATGTATTGCTTTGCTCTGGTTGTGGTTATGCGGCAGAATGTCCCAACTGCGACATTCACCTGACTTTGCATGGGCGCAATCACCTCGTATGTCACTACTGCGACTACCATCAAATGGTTCCCAGCATCTGTCCAGAGTGCAAGGAGTTTCCTCTAAAATCTGTCGGTACAGGAACGGAAAAGATTCAGAGTGATCTCGAAGTCATATTTCCAAGGAAAAGAATATTTCGTGCCGATCGCGATGAAATCCAATCGCGTCAACATTATGAGGGGCTTGTGCGCGAAATGGAAAATCAAAATATTGATATATTGGTCGGCACTCAAATGATTGCCAAAGGATTGGATTTTCCTCACTTGCAGACCGTAGGGCTGATCCTAGCTGACATTGGTATGAACATCCCAGATTTTCGTGCCACCGAGCGGGTGTATCAGTTGATCACACAAATGGCAGGCAGAGCAGGGCGCCACTCTTTAACAGAACATGAGGCCGGCCTTGTGCTCATTCAAACTTTCAACCCTGCCCACCCGGCAATAGCCTTTGCTCTTTCAGGTCGGTATAGCGACTTTGCCCAACATGAGATGCAAGTGCGCGAGCAATTTCACTACCCACCCTTTGGGCATCTCGTCAGTATCAAGGTGCACTCATTGGATAAAAATTTGGCGTTGAGTTTTATCAAAATTGTTGTTGGTAAGATAGAAAACATGCGCTCGCAGGATCCCGGAAAATACGATCTAGAAATTCTTGGCCCGGTGCCAGCGCCGCTTTCTAAGTTAAATAATATTTATAGATTTCAATTTATGTTGAAGGGCTCAAAGCGCAATCGGATTCATGGTCTGGCGGCATGGATATTTAAAAACTTTGAAGCTCCGCCTAAAGTCAAATTTTTTGTCGATGTTGACCCGATCAATTTAATGTAGAACTGCAAAGATGAGTCCGAAATTAATGAAACGCGACAATAATGGTTCACATCGTAAGATTCAGTAGGTAGAGTGTGACTTCTATTTTCGTCTATTGAATCAAATAAGGAATGTAATGCAGGCCTGCCCTCGATGTGGCTTACAAGTCACGGAGCTGACTCAAATCGACAACGAAGTGCGTGCGCAGCTGCAGGCTGTTGGCGAAACAACAATTCCTGATCAGATTTGTCGTGGCTGCGTCTCGGATCTTCGGAAAACCTTGAGTATGGCCAAAGGTGGAGCTCTGATGGCTCAGGAGCGAGCTAAAGAAGTTCACAAGTTTCAACTTTGGAATAGTCGCGTACAGATCATTCGCAAAGCACGTGGCCTCATGAACCAAAAGCAATATCGCGAGGCAGCGCTAACTTATGAAAAATACATACGCATTTTAGAGATCTATTTTGGTGTTAAGAAGGGCGAAAACATCAAGGCAGAGAACTTTCGTGACAATGCGCGAACTGAAGAGATCACCGTTGTGGCCTCCGCCTACTGGGATCTGTTTCGGATTTATGATAATTTTGATAATATGCGTGAGCGTCAAGAAAATGCGGCTCACCAATTGGCTCATTTTTCGCGATTTACGCCCATTTTTCCGGACATTTTGCGCAAGGCAGAGGTGTTTCAGAAAACGGCAAAAAACCCAAGCGCAGTGAAGGCCTTTCTCAAGGCCTCGTCTGCATCACGACCACGATGCTTTGTTGCCACGGCAACCTTTGAAAATCCCTTGGATGATCGTGTGCAGTGGCTCCGTCTGTTTCGTAACGAGTTTTTGGCGAACCATGGATGGGGGCGCGCATTTATCCTTTTTTACTACCGGGTCTCGCCAGGGCTTGCAGCGCTCATTTGCGCCAATCCGCCACTCAGGGCACTGGCTAGACCTTTGCTGACCTTTTTAGCCGCAATGGCGCGATTTTCCTGCAAAAGGCGATTTATTAATGATGAGGGACTTGCCAATCACATAGTTTTTTTTAAAGATCACAAGGCATGACAAAAAAAACTGCCGCCAATTCATTTGAAAAAGTTATCGTGGGCTCTTCTCTAGGAGCATTGATCCTGGCCAATAAACTCCAAGCTGCCGGTCATTCGGTCCTGGTTTTAGAGGCAGAAGATCAGTTTGCCCCTCTTCACGCGCAGCAAACATGGAAAGATCAGGCGATCACCAATGATTTTGCTTATTACTTTGGTACAGCGGCGCAGATGAACGAGTTGGAGCAACTGCAGTCGCTATTGGGGCAAAGCCCGATTGGCGAGTTGCAGCCGTCTGAAATTGTCGAAGACAAGGCCAACAGCTTGCAGGAGTTTTTAGGATTTGGCGATCATGCCCCACTCTATTATGAGGTCATCGCACCCTATCTGAACTGTGAGAGACTGAATCTATTTGTAGAGCCCAGTGAATGGGTCGATGCGCTATTATGCGGCCTTCAAAACAAGCAGGTCCTGGCAAAAGTCACAAAGCTCTATTTTCAAGATGACGAAATTTTTTGCGGCCTACAGATCAATGGCAGCACTGATTTTTACGCTCAAGACTTGATTTGGTTGGACAGCCCCAGAGCTCTATTGTCCTTGCTACCCCAGAGCAAGAAGGTGGCGAAATATAAAGCCCGTTGGAGCAAGAAGAATCTGTGGTCAAAGGTGGGTTTGGATTTATACTTTGCCAAGCCAGTCATGGAGACCTCAGCTCTACTAGTAATATCAGGAAACAATCGTGAAGAGGCTCAGCCGATATTGGGGTATTGTCGGCCCTCCGCAGGCGCCGAATCTCCTCAGGTGTGGCAGTGGCTTGGATTTGTCGCTGAAGAGGTGGGTGAGGACCCTGAGGCCATAAACGCGATTCTTAAGCGCATGCGTAAGCTTATCAAGAGACATCTGCCTATTGATGAAGCTCAAGAGCGGATCGTGGTGATTCCTGAATCTCACGGAACCGTTGAAACAAAAGATTCAGAATGGGTGTATAGACCCATGGAAAAGGTCTATTTTTCGCATTTTACGGGTTGGCCTGAGCCGGGGCTATTGAGTGAGTTGACCATGGCTTCTGAAGTGATTCAGGCCTTGGATCATCCTTATTCAGAGAAGGCACCCCCGCGCAGTAAGAAAAAGGAAGAGGACTCGGTTACAGATCTAACTGCCCTATAACTCGCAGCGCAAAACGGCGGAACCAAGGCATCGGCGGAGCTGCGCGGTATAGCGTCATTCCTTTCAAGAATAAATCTAGTCATTTGCCACCAGTCTCTTCATTATGATACGCCTACGCAAAATTCACACTTCCTGTGTATTTCTGGTGCTGTGAGGATCTAAGAACTCTTTTGAGTTGGTAGCGATTTGCAGAACATTACTTCGAAAATCCTTCGAAGGACGCGGGGAGGAGGCACAACCAGATGGAGGACTTATGTCTCAAGTTACTATGAAAGATATGCTCGATGCAGGTGTGCATTTTGGGCATCAAACGCAAAGATGGAACCCCAAAATGAAACCCTATGTGTATACTGCGAGAAGCGGTATCCACATTATAGATCTACAAAAAACCGTTGTGAAAGCGCACAAAGCTTATGACTTTATCAAAGACGTCGCAGCAAACGGCGGGAAGTTGATTTTTGTAGGCACTAAAAAGCAGGCCGTCGAACCCATACAAGAGGCTGCCACTCGATGTGGTCAATACTATGTGACCAAGCGTTGGTTGGGTGGAATGCTTACCAACTTTGAAACTATCAAAGCTTCAATCGATAGATTGCGCCGAATTGATCAAATGCGTGAAAAGGGCGAACTCAATTACCTCACTAAAAAAGAACGCGCGCGCATCGATAAAGAAGCCGGTCGCTTGACTGATTTCTTAAATGGAATCCGCGATATGAAAGAAATGCCGTCGGCAATGTTTGTCGTGGATTTGCCAAAGGAGCATATCGCGGTAGCTGAGGCCAAGCGCTTGGGCATTCCGGTTGTCGCCATTGCAGATACCAATTGCAATCCAGAAGTTGTCGAATATGCGATTCCTGGAAATGACGATGCCATTCGCTCAATAAAGTTATTCTCAAACATGGTTGCCGATGCCTTCATTGAAGGAGCCAAGCTTTGGGATCAAAAGATCAGAACTCAAACTGATAAACAAAGTGATATTGACAAAGATGATCAAGAAGCACGGGGCGATGCAAAAGAAGCTCCAAGACAGCGCCGCACACGACCAGGTAGTGCTGAAGCCGCGAAAAAGGCTGAAGGTCCTACTGTCGTCAAAGTCACCAAAGCTAGAAAACTGGTTGCTGCCGGAACTGCTGAGGATGTTGAAATTCAAGCAGAGCTTGAAAATCCACAAGAGGACACTGAAACGCCGACTGACGATTCAGAAAACTCGACCGCTAGCGAATAAGTTCATTTTCAAAGCTTTGTGTATAACCGGAGGAAATAATGTCCATTTCAGCTTCATTAGTTAAAGAATTAAGAGAAAAAACCAACGCAGGAATGTTGGATTGTAAAAAGGCACTTGAAGAAACCAAGGGAAACTTCGATGCGGCCATTGAGTGGCTGCGAGTAAAAGGTCTTGCCTCTGCGGCAAAAAAATCAGGAAGAATTGCTGCAGAAGGGATGGTTCACGCCTACATTCACGGGGAAGGCAAAATTGGAGTCATGCTAGAAGTGAATTCAGAAACTGACTTTGTTGCTCGCAATGAAGGTTTTAAAGTTTTTGTTCAAGACATAGCACTGCATATTGCTGCAATGAACCCATTGTCCGTGGCTGCAGAAGACATTCCCAATGAGATTGTCGAGAAAGAACGGCAAATTTTGAAAGCCAAAAACCTAGAGCAAGGTAAAAAGCCAGAAATGATCGACAAAATTGTGGAAGGCCAGATCAAAAAGTTCATGGCTGAAAGCTGTTTGTTAGAGCAGACTTTTGTAAAAAATCCTGAACTCAAAGTTGGCGACTATCTCAAAGAGACAATAGCAAAGATCGGCGAAAATATCGTCGTAAGACGATTTGTTCGCTATGAATTGGGCGAAGGAATCGAAAAGAAATCCAATGATTTTGCGGCAGAAGTTGCGGCACAGGTCAAGGGACACTAACTTTGAGGCCTCCATACAAACGAATTTTGCTAAAGCTCAGCGGTGAGCATTTGGCTGGCGCGGAGGGATTTGGCATCAACACCCAAATCCTCCAGCAAGTGGCATCTGAGGTCATTGCCACCTATAAAAAGAACATTCAAATCGGCATCGTTATTGGCGGTGGCAACTTTATTCGCGGCGAGAAGGCTCAAGCTCAGGGTATGGACCGAGCGAGTTCAGACTATATGGGTATGCTGGGAACAATTATCAATGCCCTAGCTCTGCAGAACGCTCTTGAAAAAGAGGGTGCTCCCACGCGAGTTCAAACAGCTATAGAGATGGCAGAAATTGCTGAGCCCTATATTCGCCGCAAGGCCATACGCCACCTGGAAAAAAATAGGGTTGTAGTCTTTGCTGCTGGTACAGGAAATCCATTTTTTACCACTGATACGGCTGCCGCTCTTCGTGCTGCGGAGATCAATGCGGAAGTGATCATGAAAGCCACCAAGGTGGATGGAATTTATGATAAAGATCCAGTGAAACACGCAGATGCTGTGAAGTATGAAGAGATCAGCTATATGGAAGTGATTAATAAGGGTTTGGCAGTAATGGATCATACAGCCATCACTCTTTGTAAAGAGAATCGCCTGCCCATCATTACGTTTAATCTCAACAAGCCGGGAAATGTGCTCAAGGCGGCAATGGGCGAAAAAGTGGGGACTTTGGTCGCAAATTAAATTTGAAGTGAGGTGAATTATGATCAGTGATTTGACAGCAAATGTTCAAGAAAAAATGGAAAAATCTCTCAAGGCCTTGATTGAAGAACTCAAAAAGGTCCGCACAGGGCGGGCGCAAATCACAATGCTCGATGGCGTCAAAGTGAATTACTATGGAACTCTTTCGCCGCTGAGTCAGGTCGCTTCCATTTCTACTCCCGACGCACGCTCTTTTTTGATTGCTCCATGGGAAACCGCAATTTTGAAAGAGATTGAGCAGGCCATCGTCAAGAGTGATTTGGGCCTTGCACCAATGAATGATGGCAAAGTCATCCGTCTCAAAGTCCCTGATTTAACCGAAGAGCGGCGTAAAGATCTAGTGAAGCAGGTTAAAAAAATGGTAGAAGACTCGCGAATCGCTGTGCGCCTGACTCGCCGGGATGCCAATGACGAGGTCAAAAAAGCAGCTAAAGATAAGCAAGTTTCTGAAGATGAAGCGAAAAAATTAGAAGCGGACATTCAAAAATTTACTGATGATTTCATTAAAAAAATAGACGTCGTGGGCGAAGAAAAAGAAAAGAGTATTCTTACTGTCTAACAGACGGTCGCTACTCTCGACAAATGGAACAATAGAGATGAAACTTCCAAATCATTTAGCAATTATAATGGACGGAAATGGTCGATGGGCCAATCTGCGCGGTCGTCCACGCACCTTTGGTCATATCAAGGGGACTCGAGTCGCTAAAGAGATCATTCGTGAATGTTCACGAATGGGAATTAAGTATCTCACTCTTTACGCTTTTAGCTCTGAGAACTGGCTTCGACCCCAATCTGAGGTGGGTCTACTCATGCGTATTTTGCGGCGCTACCTCGAGCGTGAGACAGGGAATCTGGTAAAGGAAAATATTCACTTTTCAGTTATAGGTGAAATTCACAAACTTCCTGCGGACGTAAAAGATTCCATTCGCAAAGCTCAAGAGGCGACCGCTAGTTGCAATGGTTTAAAGTTGGTGTTTGCGATCAGTTATGGATCGCGTGACGAAATTGCTAGTGCTGCTCGCAAAATTGCCGCTGCCGTTCAAAATGGGGAACTTGAAATAGACAAAATCAGCGAAGCGACCGTTTCTGAGAGTCTGTACACGTCTGGAATTCCTGATCCTGATTTGGTCATTCGCACGAGTGGCGAATATCGCATTTCCAATTTTTTAATGTGGCAAATAGCCTACTCTGAACTTTACTTTAGCCATGTATTGTGGCCAGATTTTACTAAAGCAAACTTGCATTTGGCATTTGCTGATTTTGAAAAAAGGCAAAGACGTTTTGGCAGATCTGAAAACCTCGGAAAAAAAGACCTTATTAATTAGAGCGGTCTCAGCTGTCGCCGCAGTTGTGTTCGTCGTATCGCCTTATCTTCTCTTTGGTAATAGCGGCCTAAAGGTGACGATTTGGCTAGCGAGTTTACTGAGTTTGCGTGAAGTCGATCGGCTGTTAATGCTCAAGGAAGACGGGCCAATGGCGAGAGGTGCATTGGCTCTCACCTGCCTGTTGATATGGATTTTGGCAGAAACCCAACCGCAGCAGATATTTCCTATTTTTATATTGGCTGGAATTTTGATTTATATAATTTTGCAATGGATTCATCGCAACACACTCAGTGCAGTGGCGATGCGATCATTGCAAATGCGGGCGTTTTTGGCTGTTTTTTATATGGGCTCGCTTCCGGCCATTGCCCAACTCATCCTTAATTTGCCCAGTGGTGATGCCTGGTTTTTTTCTACGCTGGTTTTGGTTTTTTCTGGTGATACAATGGCCTATTTGGTGGGTGTGACCTTTGGTAAAACCAAGATGATTCCCATTGTTTCACCTAAGAAAAGTTATCAGGGTTCCCTTGGTGGAATATTGGGAACTCTTATTGCTGCAGCGGTTACGAAGCCCTATTTGCCAGAGATGAGCTGGGAGCTTTGGCTTTTGTTTTCATTTGTATTGGCAATTACGGCGCAATTTGGTGATTTTTTTGAGTCTCTGCTTAAAAGGGCTGTGGACACCAAGGATTCTGGAACACTTTTGCCCGGGCATGGCGGAGTTTTAGATCGCATCGACGGAGTCCTTTTTGCTTTGCCCGCCATTTATTTTTTAGCTAGTAGTTTGTAATGATATGACGCCAAAAGCCCAACTTTGGTGTCTAAAGCTGAGTCAACTGTCGATATTTTATCACCTAATTTTGGCAGCGAGTCGCATTTTGATAAGGACCTTAGCCGAAAATCTACTTTTCTCAGCTCATGAGATGGAAATCCTTTTGGCGAAAGGTCTGATTCAAGTTAAAATACTGGTATGGAAGTAATTCAATCGATCTTACATTTTGTCATCTTCAAAGCCTGTCCATTCGTTATTCTTTTGGGCATTTTGATTTTTGTTCATGAACTTGGTCACTATTTGGTAGCCGTTTGGAATGGCGTACGAGTCGAAGTATTTAGTCTGGGGTTTGGTAAGAAGATCTGGCAAATAAAGCGAGGCCATACGGTCTACTGCATTTCAATCATTCCACTGGGTGGCTACGTTAAGATGTTTGGTGATCAGCCGGGCACTGAAGTTTCGCCAGAAGAAAAAAGCGTCGCCTTTAACCATAAGAATGTTTGGCGGCGAATCTCTATCGTGCTGGCGGGTCCGCTGATGAATTTTTTCTTTGCTGCATTGGTTTTTTCGTTTTTAGTGGGCTACGGAGAAGACTATCGCACGGCTCGATTTGGCGAAATTATGCCAGCAACACCTGCTGCAAACGCAGGAATTCGCTCTGATGATTTGATCGTAAGTATCGCCGATCAACCTGTGACAACCTGGGATGATGTGCAGGCCGTGTTAAATCAAAACATTGGTTCAACGGTGAAAATGCAGATCAAACACGTTGGCGTTGATGAGGTGATCGAAGTTAAAGCTCCCGTTGTATCACAGGCCAATCCCAACCCGTTCAGTCCGAAAAAGAACATTGGGGCGATATCAGGTGCTGATTTGACCTCTCAGGGCACATACATCGGTTTAAAGCCCAATTCTCTATTGGCAACTCTCGGGGCCGAACCAGGAGATTTGATAGAGTCAGTCAATGGTGTTCCCGTGCGCACTTGGGAGGAGCTGACTTATCAAATTGCCAACATTGAAAAAGGAACTCCTCTTGAGTTTGGTGTCGCTCGGTTTGAGTCGCCTTTTGAAAGTACTGAATCAAAAAAGATGAATATCACGCTGGCGACCGCTGAACTCAGCGACGATATCAGCATTGAAGGACTGGGCATTGAAAGTTCGGAGCTCTATTTGGCTTCAATTGTAAATGACTCTCCTGCCGAAAAAGCAGGCTTAGCTAAGGGTGACCGCGTTGTTGCGATAGGCGGAAAGGCGATCAATGAATGGGAAGACATTTTAAAGATCGTGTCCAACTACAAAGGAGAAGGTGAGCTTTCTTTTGATATTTTGAGAGGTGAAGAAACCAAGACCTTTGCGATTCAACCGCAGATGACTTCACAGATGACAGCGACGGGCACTGAGGACAATCGATTTACGATTGGCATTAGACCCTATGCCAACATTGCGCTTCCAGAACGAATTCATGTTGTTTCGCGCAACCCGATTGAGATGATAACAAAGGGTGTAGAGCGCACAGTTGAAGCTAGTTATATGATTGGAATGAGCTTCGTCAAATTGATCACTGGAGATATTTCACCAAAAAACATTGGCGGAATCATTTCCATCGGTCAGGCGGCATCAGATACCTTTCGCTCGGGTGTGCAAGATTTCTTGCGCATGATGGCTCTGGTTTCCGTTAATCTGTTTATACTGAATCTTTTGCCAATTCCAGTTCTTGATGGTGGACATTTGGTATTCTACGTAGTTGAAGCAATAAAGGGATCACCTCTGAGCTTAAGGAAGATGGAAATTGCGCAGCAGTTTGGCATTTTACTTTTGATGTCTCTCATGGTGTATTCCCTTTTCAATGATGTTCTCAGATTATTCGGCAAGCTCTAAGCTTGATCAATTCAGCATAGAAAAATTCCAGTCGGGAGTGCTAATTGCCATCGAATGCAGTTCCTCCTATGGCTCAATTGCCGTCGGAACCAAAGGCCAGCCGCCTTTGGTTTTTAGGTCCACGGAGTTGCGCAAGCACTCCGAGACTCTTAATCTGGGCCTTTCTGAGATTTTAGAAAAAATTGGTCGAGAAAATAGAAACTCCCGTCAGAATTCTATCAAATCAAGTTCGCAATTTGCTTTGCAAAACATGATCAGCGGAGTTGTTGTGGGGAGCGGTCCGGGAAGCTTTACGGGGATTCGCGTTGCACTGGCGATTGGTAAATCCATATCGATGAGTCTAGGGGTCGGAATTATGAGCTTTTCTAGCGCGGAAAGTCTTGCTCACCAGGTTCCTAATGGTACCGGCGCAAAAGTATTAACGCTACAAAATGCATACAAAAATCTGCTCTACTGCGGAGAGTTTTATCAACAAAAGCTCGTGAAATTGGACGTAAAAACAATTCAAGACGTAGTCGCAAGACCGGACATTTTTGATTACACGGTCGTTGGTGATGGTCTGGCGACCTACGCCAACGCTTGGCCGGCAGATTTTATCGGAAAGCTAAAAAGTCTGCCAGAAATTCAAAGTCCAAATGCTGAGTCCTTGCTGGAGATGGCTTTTGCTACGGCAGACTCAGCCAAAGTGCAAAAGTGCATGGATGTGCAAGCCCATTACATTCGCGAATCCGAAGCGGACGAAAAACGCGCGGCGAGACTTTCGACCAATTCCAAATAGAATGTGAGATTTGGACCAAATATGGTCTCTTGGGTTGCTCACGGTTGCCGATATGTTAATTGGAAGAATTTATTTTTCTTAGATCGGTAAAGGAGTGCCGCCCTTGGATAGAGCCGAAAGCTTAACAAAAGCATCACATTCAAAATCCACAGCAGTTGGTTCTGGTCCAAAAATATGGACACTAGCTTCTGGAAAAGGCGGAGTTGGAAAATCCTTTATATCTTCAAGTTTGGGAATCACTCTTTCAAAACTTGGCTACTCCGTAGCATTGATTGATTGCGATTTTACTGGTGCGAATCTTCATACATCCTTGGGATTGATGCCGTCTCATCTCAGCATTCGGCAATATTTTGAAGGCGAAAAAAAATTATCTGAATGTATTATTCCTACCCCAATCCCTCACCTTTCGCTTGTTCAGGGACTCTGGGATTCATGGGCACCAATTGAAATTCGTCAGGCCGATCTGTATCGGCTCGTTAATGATGCAAAAAAGATTGATGTGGATTTTGTGCTATTTGACTTGGGACCTGGGGCCTCTACTGAAAATCTAATTTTATATGGTGCAGCTGATGAGAGACTCTTGGTCTCTTCTCCTGAACCCACTAGCATCGAAAAAACCTATCGGTTTTTGGAGTTCTTCCTTTGTGCTACCTTAAAAGAGGGCAGCACCGAAGAGGCCTACTCATCTATGATTCATACTTTGCGAGAATACAGACAACGATTACTGAATGAACCCTTTTCTATAAAACAATTTGTTAAAAATAATGAAGGTATGTGCCGCCAAGCGTATGAAAAGTTGGTGAGTCATCCGCCTCGCCTGCTCATCAATGGAGTTCGTACCCAAAATGCGAAATACCTTGGGCACTCTATGAAGTCCGTTTGTCATAAGTTCTATGACCTGGATATTGATTATCTTGGTGGCCTGGACTTTGATAATGCGGTTTGGCAATCAGCCAAAAGTCGAGAGCCAGTCCTTTTAGCTCAGCCATTTACGCCGCTGGCAGGCCAGTTTCTCTCAATGTGTAAACATCTCATTGATCCCATAGACTTGAGAGCCGTAGTATAAAACCAATGGCCCAGACTAATAACTATAACTATTACGAAATGCTAGAACTTGACGCCACCGCGGCTCAACACGAAGTCACGACCGCCTTTGATCGAGCCAAAGCGACCTACTCCGGAGACAATCCGGCCATCTACACTGTTTTTTCTGAGGTGGAAGCTCGCGAACTTTTGCGCATGATTGAAGAGGCTTACGCGGTTTTGGGCAATAAAACATTGCGAGCGCTTTATGATCAGCGACTTTTTGGCTCTCATGCTACGGGTGATGAGCTTTCTTATGAAGCCTTACTTGCAGCCAGTCGCATGCAAAATTTAGAAAACCATATCGAAGAGGCGGCAATTCCCGCAGTCAATCAGCAAAAGCTCAATGAGTTGCTTGAGACGACACAAGATTGGTCAGGCGAAAAACTCAGAGAGGTTCGTGAGTTAAAATGCCTCACCTTAGAAAAAGTTCATCAGATTACCAAAATCAATTCTTTCTATGTCAATGCAATCGAAGAGATGAATCCTAACAATCTTCCCGCCCGCGTCTTTATCCGGGGTTACGTGGTTCAGATTGCAAAGACTCTTGGCTTGGACACTCAAGGTGTTGTTAACTCCTACCTATCCCTTTTGCGAGATAGAGCACCTCTGGCGCGAAAAGCTTAAATACGATGAGCGAGAGCAAATGTTTTACTGTGGCTCCTGAAGAAGAGGGCCTGCGAATCGATAAATACCTATCGAGTGTCACACAAGTCTCACGGTCAAAACTTCAGGAGCTGATCGAGAGAAAAATGGTGCTCGTACAAAGTGAACCCGTAAAGTCTTCATATAAAGTTCAATCAGGAGATCAGATATCAATACTTAGCGACGAAAATTGGGAGGCTCAAAAAGATCTGCGGCAGACCGAAAAATTTGTTGCGCCCTTGGCTGCCCCACTTGAGATTTTGTATGAAGATGACTTCATTATTGTGATCAACAAGCCGGCCGGGCTGGTGGTTCATCCTGCCGCAGGACATTTTGCTGACACTTTAGTAAACATTTTGGCGCATCACTGTCCGGAGATTTCACAACGTATAAATAATCATCGACCTGGAATAGTGCATCGCCTCGATAAAGAAACCAGCGGCATTTTGATAGTCGGTAAAACCGACCAGGCCGTGGATCATTTGAGTGCTCAGTTTAAGAGCCGACAGGTCGATCGCCTCTACGAAGCCGTGGTGGTTCGCTGTATTAAAAACCCCTCGGGTACCATTGAGTCCTACATCGCTCGACATCCTATTCATCGCAAAAAAATGGCTTCCGTAAAGCCCAAGGCACGAAGCCCCCGCTTGCGAGCTGTTCGCGAAGAAGGAGTCGCGACTGCCCACGCGGGAAAGCGCGCGATAACCCACTATCGGGTATTGCAGTCCTCGCCTCTCTACACCAGAGTGGAATTAAAGCTGGAAACAGGAAGAACCCATCAAATTCGTGTTCACCTCTCTGAGATGAGCCATCCTATTGTGGGTGATAAATTGTATGGATTTAAGCCGCCAAAGAATTTTGACTATGAGTTGGAGTCGAGATTTCTCCTGCACGCCAAATTGCTTGGAATCGTTCATCCAGTGAGCGGTGAAAAATTGAGATTTGAGGTGGATTGGCCATTGCAAGATGCGAGAATTCTCAAGAAAATGCGACTGACTGACTGACTGACTGACTGACTGACTGACTGACGCGGTGGAGGTATTTTGAATTTTCAGACGGTTGACATCAAAGAAGTTCACAGAGTTTCCCAAACCCCTCAAGGCATTCAGGTGAGCGTATCCAATCGGGTTGCGGAATTTGAGATTATTTTCGGAAATCGAAAGCAAACCTTCGCAGAGCTGGAGAGCACGCTTGAAGATTCAAGCTGCCTCAAGCGCTCCCATCAAGTCCACAGCTCAGATATTATATATCTTCAATCTGGTCGAGAAGAGGTAGGCGCTGTAAAGGCCGACGGTATTTCCTGTAACTACTCGCAGTTGTCCTCAGCGGCACGTCCATGGTTGTGCATTTCGACGGCAGACTGTCTGCCAGTTTTCATAATTGCCAATGGATCTGTTTTTGCCCTTCACTGTGGTTGGCGCGGAGTTGCCTCGAGATTGGCAGGCCAGGCACTCGAATCATTGCTTATGCTCCACAAAGGCGAAGACCTAGAAATTGCAGTCCTTGTTGGCCCACACATCGGGATGCAGTCGTTCGCGGTTGATGAAGATGTGAAAAGCGAGCTGCTGAGTAGTATGGATCTTTCCGTAGGAGACCCGTCGAACAACAAAATTTTACTGGAGAGTATTTTACGAAAATCAGATTCCAAATTTTATTTGAGCTTGAGCGAAATACTTAAGCGGCAACTTTGGGAAGTCGGATTCAGGTTCAGCTCAGCACATGGAGGCTCTCCAACTTTGCGATTTGCCGATATAAAAATCGACACGCATACCGACACAGATTATCACTCTTATCGCCGCGACAAAGAAAAAAGCGGACGCCAGATCAGTTATTGCAAAATCAGATAGGCGCAGATGGTGAATGAACAATTTAGTTGCAAACACGCCCTAGCAATAGTCCAAGTAAGCTCATTGAAATGGCAATGGCCGAGCATGTGCTCGCGGCCTTTAGAATTTTTTTTTGGCGCGGCAGGAATCGAACCGCGGCGATTTTATCGCCTCGGTTCGTATTCTGAGTTTGTGTTCTGTAAACTGAAGTAACATCATAGGACATAAA
>CAYMBJ010000018.1:0-60830 GCA_964388665.1 uncultured Pseudobdellovibrionaceae bacterium
ATTACGCAATTAGATATAAATAATTAATATTACAGTGTACTAGTGCTTTGTCAGGGAAGTTTTTTCTAGACGCGAGGAGGAAGCTGTATGAATAATACCGCGACGACAAAGCAACAACGAAAAAACTTTCCTGACAAAGCACTAGCTTGAACTGGCCTTTAGAAACTGCATATTTGGCGAGTAGGTCTTTACATTGTTGCGGCCGTCCTGCTTCGCCGCATACAGCGCAATGTCTGCAGTTTTGATCAGTTCTTCGCTGTCTTTGGTTAGCTCCGGGCAGCCAGATATGCCAATGCTCACAGTGATCTTTAGACCTTTCCCGTCAATATTGACTTCCATTTTTTCGATACCACTTCGAACTCTCTCGGCGCAAATGAGAGCATCCTCTAAATTCGTATTTGGCAACAGCACCACAAACTCTTCACCACCGTATCGAAAGGCCAAATCAGAAACTCGGCATAGATTTTTTATGGCCTGCCCCACGCTGGTGAGCACATGATCACCAATGAGATGGCCGTAGGTGTCGTTAAATTTCTTAAAGAAATCGATATCAAACACAAGAGCAGTCAGTGGCATATCGCCGCTCACAGATTTTGACAACTCATGGGTCAAGCACATCTTAAGGTAGCGCTTATTGTATAAACCGGTCAGCTCATCTGTGATGGAGAGGTGTTTTAGTGAGGTGTTTTCCAAAAGGACATTCACATGCTGCAACAAAGACCGCGTCAGATTGAGATCCTCTGCATTCAGCCCATGGTGAGCTGAGGAATGCGCCACTACGATCGCACCTCTAAAGTTCTCATGCTGTTTCAAGGGACAAATTATCATACCACTGCAGTCGTCGGTAAATACATGGTTGACTAGGTTTCGCCAATCCTCAGATGGTGGCTTTAAATACTCCACCTCTTCAAAATTCAATTTACCTGCAAATTTTTGACTGAGCACATTGAGTTCTCTGAAGGAATTCAAAGCCAGTCGCCGCTTTGCCTTGCCCTTGATTGTGTGAATCTCAACCCTATTGGTTATAAAATTCTCCTTGATGATAAAGCCGCCACCCAAATAATAACGCTCAATCATAAAATCAATAAATTCGTTAAACAAATGATTCGCATCGGATATCAATCGCGTTCTCTGTGTGAACTCCAGCAAACAGGAAATCTCAAAAACTTTGCGATCCAATTCAGTTGTCAATAGTTGCAAACTTACACGCTGCTGCATCTCAAGCTCAAGAACCTTGTTTTTTTCATAGAGTTCTTTGTGATACTTTTCGTGAAGACTTTTTTCAAGAGTCACATCGCGAATCAACAACAAGGACCCCAGACTCCCGTCTAACTCCAAAAGTTCCACTGCAAGATTCACATACTTTAACTGACCGTCTACGCGTATGATGTACTCACGATAGGGTTGAAAATTATTTCCGTCATCAAGAGACGAGGTCAACCGCAATTCAGGTTCAAATCTAGCCAGCTCTAAAATGCTTTTTTTATTGACGATGCGAGAGATTGACCTGTTAAACAAAAAAGCGCCAGTTTCATTGGTGTACTCCACCACTCCATCTTTATTGATGACAAACACTGCATCTAAAAACTGATCAAAAATAGGCAACTGATTTCGTTGTAGCTTCATTAATCTTCTCACTCCATGAGCCCCTTAAGTGAACTCCCAAAACCAACATCAGGTAAGCACTTGCCGGGATTCAATATTCCATTTGGGTCAAAAATATTTTTAAGCTCTCTAAGATACTCTATCTCATCGGAGGATCTTGAAAAATTCAAAAAATCTTTTTTCGTTAAACCCAGACCATGCTCCGCAGAGATACTTCCGTCTAGGGACTGAATGATTTCAAAAATGAGCTTATCGACTTTGCGGCACTCAGCTACAAATACGCCTTTTTCCATGTCCTTTGGTCTAAGTATGTTGATATGCAAATTCCCATCGCCAATATGGCCGAACCATACCACCGTCCAGGTTGGGTAGTGTTTCGATAAAATGAGGTCCAATTTATCGATAAACTCTGGCACCAAGGACACGCGCACCGACACATCATTCTTATAGGGCGAATGGGGCGCCAAGGACTCACTGATGTCCTCACGATAGCGCCAGAAGGTCTTTGCTTGCTCCTCCGATTGAGAGATGAGCCCATCGACAATATAACTTTTCTCTAGGGCCTCCGTAAAACTCTCCTCTAACTGATTCATGTCTTCAGCAGAACTCGTCTCCACTTCAACAACGGCATAAAAGGGTGATCGTCCAGAAAAAGGCTGGCTCAAACCTTTCTCCTCTATAACTTTTGACATCGCAATGTCTGAAAACATTTCAAAGGCATTGAGCGTGACCTTTTCTTTCAGCAATGCAAAAAAGCCCATCAGAGCTTTGAGATCAGTTGTAGAAATCAAAAGCACCGTGCTCGGTTTGGGTGGAGCCGTTAACTGCACCAACGCCTTGGTGACAAAGCCAAGAATTCCCTCGCTACCAATAAAGACTTGGCTCAAATCTGGACCAGTGGCATTTTTTACCAGTCCATGGTTGAGATTCAGCACCTTTCCTGTCCCGGTCACCACTTCCAATCCCATGATCCAGCGACGAGTCATACCGTAGCGAACCACTTTGATGCCACCTGCGTTGGTGGCAATATTGCCGCCCATCTGCGAGGAACCACGCGCGGCAAAATCAACAGGATAAAAGCGATTTTTTTCGAGAGCAAATTTTTGCAAAGTCTCAGTGACCACGCCCGCTTCAATTTCTACCATGCTATCTATGGAGTCATAGGCGAGAATGCGATTCATTTTTTCAAGAGAAACCACTATCTCACCATTAAGGGCGCAGGCGCCTCCACTCAAACCGGTTCGCCCGCCACTGGGAACAAGGCCGATTTTGTGCTTGTTCGCCCATCCCACTGTCTTCACGACCTCGTCGGTCGCCACAGGAAACACTATGCCCAGTGGTCGAACTTCAAAGTAGGTTGTCCAATCTTTACCATAAAAGCTGAGGTCCTCCGGACTTGTGGTGAAGCGATCTTTATAGAGGAGCTGCAGCTCTTGCAGAGCCACCGCATGATTAGAAGCCTGTGAGGATGGGTGCGAGTCTGTTTTTTGCCGTTTATCATGATTATTCATGATAAAAATATATCAGGTCTTTTTTAGATATGCGAGGTTGATTAGCGAGTTTTGATTTTTAGCCAGACGTAAATTGGGCAAATTCCCCATGAGGCGGTGAGTAAAAAGTAGATTCCAAAGTAGGCCCAAAAGGGACCACCCATCAAGCCGAAGCTCAACAAACAGGCGCCCAAAATGTAGCGAAGAATTCTATCCCAGAGAGCCAGATTGCACTTCAAAACAATTCTCGATCAACTATTTTAATAATGGCTTCAATAGTTCTTGAAGTTCACCAGCTTCATACATTTCCATCATAATGTCAGAACCGCCCACCAACTTTTTGTTCACATAAAGTTGGGGAATCGTTGGCCAGTTGCCATACTCTTTGATTCCTTGACGAATCTCTTCGTCTTCGAGAACATTGACGTCGCCAAATTTAACGCCAATTTCATTTAAAATCGCGCAAGCTCTTGCCGAAAAACCACACTGAGGAAAACTTTGGCTTCCCTTCATAAACAGCACCACAGCCTGATCATTCAAAATTTTTTCGATTTTTTCCTGAGTTGTGCTCATTTGAGTCTCCTTAATAATAAGTTTACATGCCTTTAGGATTTACGAAAATCAGCCTTAATACTAAGGGCATGCAACTCGCCAGATTTAAGTTCCGCATTAAACACAGACATGACCGCTTGGTGGCGCTCCATTCTTGAGAGCTCCGCAAAGGAGACTTCAAAAATCTCAACTTCGAAATGATTTCCGCTCCCAGTTAGATCTTGTATCAAAACATGGGCAGAAGGGTAGGCGCTCTGGAGTCTAACTTTTAATTCATCGGCTTGCATACGCATATGGAGTTATCAAATTCCGCCGCCAAAAGCGACCAAAATATTTAGAACTCATCTCAAAAACAGCTCCGAGGCGAAAAAATCCAATTTACCAAAGATTGAGGCCCGACGCGAAGGCCTAGCCTCAACTCGACAATAATTTTTGTCGAGTTGAGGCTAGGCCCTAAGAGGCCAGCGCCAGTTTGTAACCACATTCGGCGCAGAATTTTTGCTGAATCGTGATAGGTGCGGCACAGCCAGGGCAAAATTCGCCCTTCTTGCCACCCGCTTTGACTTCTTTTTCATCCATATCCACTAGGCCCTTTTCGTTCCACTTTTCAATTTCACGCAAAATTCGCCAGTTGTTTTGAATCTTTTGATATTCTTTGATTTCAAACTGCACATACACGACCCCAGCGATTTGGGTGCGTTTTGAATAAACACCCTTCTGCTCTAGGCGAGAAAAGTGGTCATTGTTGAGGTTGATCCCCCGACTTTTAAAAAACTCAGTCAGATGCACGAATTCAATGTTCACGACTCCAAACCGATCGGCGTTCACTGGTGCCGCTGCTTCTATAAATAGCTCAAGCATCTGCTGGCAAAATTCCTCTACTTTTAAGAGCTCAGTCTTTCCGCCCTTAAAATAATAGTATTGATAGAACTCAAAAAAATCTTCGATGTATTGAGGCGAATGAAAGCGAATTGTCTGCAACTCATCCGGACCGTCTGGGTTTTCAGGAGGTTTGCCGTAGATCATTTCGGCCTTCTTCATTTTAACCAAAAGCATTACCAGCTGCTCCAATCGCTTTGGTGATTCACCGAAAATGCGCTGGGCATATTGCTTAAGTGACAACCAATCCGTTTCCCAAACACCTTCTTTGTCTTCTTTGCCTCTGATTTTGAGCGAGTGAAAAAGCGCACCAAAGGCTCTGGCCACCTGATCCTCTGGTAGAGGCGACGAGTCCTTTTCGAGGCGAGAATTTTTGATTTCGTTGTTGGCGAGTTTGAGACGATCCAATAGAGATTTTACCAAAACCTTTACAGGCTGAGGCGTGGCATCTATTCCTGCCTTAAGAAGATCGATTGGGACTTCTAATACCTTGGTTTCCTGTGCACAAAAGGCAGAGTAACTGTGATTCAACTGTCCCTGCAAACCAGTCTCACCCAAAATATGATTGGCTCCCAAGGTCTGCATTTCCAGAGTCTTCTTGTTGCGAATCAAACAGGTGTTGATGCTTCCTGATTGAACCCAAAAAAGGTGGGTGATCTTTTCGCCCTCTTTGAACAACCACTCACCGCGCTTAATGACTTTTAGTTGGGACATACTTCCTCACATTCGGTTCTTTAGCAAAACTCGATGCTATCTCTTCGGAAAGAATAAAGAATCGGTTAAGGACTGGATCCAAAAAAACCAATACAATTCTCAATTTGCTACGCTCCAGCTATGAGGCCTGTCTAAAGAACTTGCAAAAAATGGTGAATTGCTATACGTGTCATCCATGGAGTTTTTGTTTCATGCCACCAGCCCTGAAGAGCAACGTCGTGAAAAAAATTTAGCAAGAGATTTGCGAAAGTCACAGTGGTGGAAAAACCAGCTCGGCAGAGGTCGATGCCATTACTGTGAGCAACGGTTTTCGCCAGCACTTCTGACCTTAGATCATAAGATACCTATCGCCCGCGGTGGAAAAACCTCAAAATCCAATTGCGTACCGGCCTGTAAAGAGTGCAACTCAAAAAAAGGTCATCACCTACCAGTGGAGCTGGTGATGAAAGAACTGCCATAATACCAAATTCAAGCACCCCATTGGCAACGCAACCAGACTTTTCCCAATACCCTTTATCGCTACAATGGGTTTATGAATCCATCTACTAATAACAACAAAGCCGCTTCATCTAGAAATCAAAACAAAATTACCAAGAGTAGCACTGCCGAGTATTTTGCAAAAAATTTGCAGCAGGTCGGCTTTTCGTCACCTTTGAAAGCAGTGCTCACCACACTCAAAGAGGCTGTCGACAATTCGCTAGATGCTTGTGAACTTGCAGGTATTTTACCTCACTTGGAAGTGAGCATCGAAAAAAATGGTGCCGGCTCCACGCGAAACACTGACTCAGTTAAAATTGTGGTCGAAGACAATGGACCAGGCATTGAAGCCGACGACATCGCCAAGGTTTTTGGTGAGTACTTGGCCTCTAGCAAATTCGGCCGTGGCCAATGCTCTCGTGGCCAACAGGGAATCGGCATCTCTGCTGCGACAACATGGGCGCAGATGACGGCTGCTCGCGGCGCCATTGTGACCACCAAAACCAAATCCATGCGCAAAGCTGTCCGCTCTCAAGTGGATGTGGACATAAAAACCAATTCTGGAATTTTACGCAATCGTGAAACCTTTGATTGGGACAAAGCTCATGGAGTTCGCGTTGAATTTGAAATGGATGGACGCATTCAACTCAATGGCGATGGTGGACTACTAACATATATAGAGGGAACCGTTTTAGTAAATCCACATTTGAGCATTCGCTACAAACTCATGGACAACGACTGGGTCAGCATAGACAGAGTTAGCAATGAGGTTCCTGAGATTCCAGATGCGACCCTTCCCCATCCGCATACTTTTAAATTGGGCGAATTCATCACGCATGCTTCTCTGTTTGGCAAAATGACCTTGAGGAACTTTTTAAAAACGGGCTTTTCGCGAATCTCAGATGCCGTTATAAAAGATTTTGTTAAAAACAAACTGCCTGCCAATCTTTTGGAAAAGCCTTTGACTTCTTTGCGGGATGAGGATTTTAAGACTGTCTTCGCTTCAATTCAAAACACGGACCTGATGGCGCCCTCAACAAAGTCGGTACTCACGGTTGGCGAAGAGGCTCTCTCAAAGAGCATCCAAAGATTGGGCGAAATCGATTTCTTTTCGGTGGTAACGCGAAAGCCGCGCATCTGTGATTTTAAGCCGGTGGTTGTGGAAGTGGCCTTGGCACGTTTTACCTCGCGCAATTTGGATGCGGACTCTCCCATTCAGCTGTTGCGCTTTGCAAACCGAGTGCCCTTGCAGTTTGACAAATCAGGCTGCGCAATCACTGGCGCTGTAGAGTCCGTCAATTGGAAGTCTTATGGGTTGCAACAACCCAAAGGCAGCTTGCCAATCGGTCCCTATATTTTTGCCATCAGTGTGACCTCGCCTTTTATTAAGTTTAAAAATGCCTCTAAGGAGACCATTGATTCTTCTGAGGAACTCGTTGATGAGCTCCGCAAAGCAGCTCAGCAGGCCGGGCAAAAACTCTCGCGGTTTATTCGCAAAGAGTCCAAGGAAGCAGACCTTGAGCGTAAGCTGGCGCACATTGAGCAGTTTGCACCCATTTTGGTAGAGACTCTCGCTCGCATTGTTAATGCTTCCGATGCGCGAAAAAAGCGTGCCGAAGAGGGACTCAAGAAACTTCTCGGACGCGATTCCGAGGCGGCGATTGCTGATTTGGAAGATGCACAAAGCAAACTGGCTGCGCAAGAAAAGCGCTTGCGCAAAAATCGAGGCGAAGATGAACCCTCAGATGACGAAGAAGATAGTGGACGAAGACCCGAAGAGAGCCGCCGATATGATGAGGATGAGGACGAAGATATTGACGTAGAAATCTATGCTTCAGGTACTAAAAAAACCAGCTCATCTAAGACTCTCCCTAAGGCAACCACTAGGGCGACATCTGCAACGACAACAAAAAAGGTGGCAGCTGTAAAGAGCACATCTTCAAAAGCAGCGCCCAGCAAGACCACCACCGCCAAAGCCGCTCCAAGCAGCGCCACTACGACAAAGGCAACTACCGCAAAAGCAACCACGGCCAAGGCCACGAAGAGCACAACCAGCGTAGGCAAATCCACTACGAAGAAATCAAAATAGTACGAAGCTTAGAGGCAAAAGGCACAACAGGAGATCGAAATGGCATTGATTAAAATTAGAGAACTCAATATTGATATTCCCAAGGAAGCTAAAATTCTCGCAGAAAAAATGCTAAAGGATTTAGAAAACTCCAAGCGACCTGTTTTGGAAGCCGTTAAATGTTCATTGGACAACTCCTTCTATAATCCAAAAGTGGGCTTTCTCACTCCTGGCGACAAGGTGGTGCGTACGGAGCTCAATGTGAGTTCTGTGCAAAAGTTGGCACGTGTGGTTTTTATTTTGGAAATATTGCTAAGGAATTTGGATATCGGCGCAGTCAACACCAAGAGAGAGCTGTACTATATGTGCAAGGGTCTTATCAAGGGGGACAACCGCTTTAAACCTCTAGATTTTGAAGACCAAATTGAGAGTGACGCTATCATTGATTTTATTGGCGATATGCTTCGAGTCTATCGTGAGGAGCTGAACTGTTATGCCAATGATCGCGGCGGTCAGTCTTACTCTCAGCAATTGGTGGTCACAGAGACGCTCATTGATGGCGAAAAGGCCGTTATTGATCTGTCCACACTAGGAACCTCGCCCTTTCAGCCAAAAAACAAACCGCAATCTTTAAAGCTAAAGGCAAAAAAGAAGATCGAATTTGCTCTGATCGTCGAATCAGAAGGTACCGCGAACACCTTGGTTAGCATGGGCATGACCAAAAGAAACAACTGTATCATCATCGGTGCCGGAGGGGTTCCTTCAAATGCTGTGCGCGGTTGGTGCCGACTTATCTCTGAACAACTGGGCACACCACTGTTCTTTTTTGGCGATCTGGATGCTTATACCATTCAAAATATCTACAGAACTCTAAAGGCTGGCTCTGCAGCATCCCTGATTCGCAATGCCGACTTTAGTGCGCCAGACGTGCACTTTTTGGGCGTACTGCCTGAAGACGTTAAAAAGTACGACCTTCCTCACTATAAGGTCAAAGAGTCTGACCCAAGCGAGGCTCGAGCACTCAAAAAAGCTAAGGATGCACTGGAAAATGATCCGTTTTTTGTCGACAAGAAAAATAAGCAGCTCTCAGATATTCTGCGCTGGTTGATGAAAGAAAAAATCCGTTGTGAGCAACAGTCCTTCTTTTCGATCGATCCTCGCGATCCGATTAAAACCGAGAAGGTGATCCTCGAAAAGATCCGCTCAAACGCTTGGATCTAAGGCGGTCGACAGTTACCTACCGGATAGGCGTGTATTAACCTCAACTCGACAATAAATTTTGAGTTGAGGTTAATTACGAACTATTTTAACTGCCCAACTTAAAACTTTTTTCGCAACCTCAACAGCGGCGACAAGGTCTTCTTGGTCTAGCTCAAATGTTCCCTGTTCGTACCTTCTAATGGTCGCGTATTCCGTCAACTCATTGTATTCGGCAGAATCGCTGACCTGATAAGACTCAGGAATGCGATCCAATAAAATGTCTAAATTGTGGGTAAAGGGAACCGCAATTTCCAAATGGCAGAGAACAGCTTTAACCGACTTTTCAACAACCTGCTGGGCATTGAAACAAACATTTTCTTTTCTACCCGTTTTTGCACTCAGCAACACCAAGGTCGTATCAAGATCTCCTTGTGCTATTTCAAGGAGCTCCTTTGCGTATTCCTTTTTAAACTTTTGCTCTTTGGTCATACAGCACCCAGCCCTGATTTTTTATCTGCCAACATATGCCACCAATTTCCGCTTTTTTTTCATAGTCACTTTGAGAAAAAAACAATAGGTCAACTGGCAGATCTAAGAAGAGTTTTGAGGTCATGATTCGCCGCTTTTGCATCCTAATGTCACCACCGTCGTAAAAAATAATCGCAAAATCGAAATCTGAAATTCTTTTGATCTTTCCATTAAATGCGCTACCAAAACCAATAATCCTCTGTGGTTCACTTACAGAAAGGATCTCACCGACCACTCGATTCGAAATCTGTTCGAGCTGATCCGGACTGAGTTCAATTTTTTGAAGTTTTGCAGCGAGAAGTCCCATACTTTGCCACAATATAGAGAAAGTGTCATTTTTTCAATATGAATTGCAAGTCGATACCAGGTCAAATGGGGGGGGGGGGGGGGGGGGGCCGCGGGGTCGGGCCCGTGGCGAAATTTGCAAATCAAGGCAATTTGCAGTATACACAATGAACCTAAAAGGCATCAACTTGCCGAATGACTTGCCTGCAGTGGGAGGTATCGAAAATGGGAAAAAAATATCGCGCCTTGAAATTGGCCCTGAAGCTGGTTCCCGAAAGAGCATTGCAAGTCATTGACGACACTAAGATTCGCAATGAAAAATTTAGCGCTGGTTTACATTGGCTTAAAAAAATTGATAGCCTGTCGGCAAAAATTGATAAGCTGAATACGGATGATCAACTCCTTTTCGACCAGTGGTACCAGCTGACATTTCGTAATGAACTTAAAAAGATGGAGGATCAGGCTCAGAAGATCCGCGAAATCTACGACCTACACAATCAAATTGTTGCACTTTCACATATGGAAGACATTCCGATGTGGCAAGCCTACCAGCGAATCTCTCTGGAAAACGAACAGTACGAGAGCGCTTCTCCGGATCTTCGACTAAAAATCGAAGAACTGAGGAAGGAACGAATGAGCTTTGCTCATGAAGAGGCTATGCGAGAGGCTGATTTTGAAGACCATTCGGATTTGCACGGTGCCTTTTCTGATGAAATTTTTGATGATGTCTTTGACGACCTCAATGACGATTCGACCAGGCAGCCGTTTGAACTAACTCCTGAAGATAAGGCCAACTTTGAGGAACTCAAATCTATGCCCAAGGATGCCATAAACAAAATTCTCTCGCATCCAGACATAGCCTGTGAGTATTTGTTCGAATTGGCAAAGTATTCAGGTCTTACCGAAAATTATGACTTTTTTGTTAACATATGGAAAATAACTCCTAAGAATTCCAAATTGCGTTTTGAGAAGTTTTTTCAGAAACACTTTGGTGAGCCATTGCAGTTTATTTGGGACCACATTGCCGCAATCAAAGAATCTTCCGTTGATATGGACTCTGATTTTGAGTTCGAAGCTCAAGACGACAATCGCTCTAATGATGAGTTTGAGAATGCCGGCGCCTTTCAATTTGACAGACAAGCGCGAAAAAAAGCCTCCTCTGCATCTTTGACTACTAATGAAATGGTTCAGTTTAAATCTCTTTATAGATACTTGGTGCGTTTGCTGCATCCGGATAGCCACTCACAAGACATCGCCAATCGGCAGCGTAGCTGGTTGAATCTGGCTTGGGAAAAATTGCAGTTGCACTCGAAGGCAAAGGACATCAAATCTCTCGAAAAATTGAAGATAGTTACATTGCTGCAACTACAGAAGCTAAATGATTTGACACTTGACGAAATAGAGTCGGGAGTAAAACTCATCGCATCTGATTTTTTAGAGCTAGAAGCAAAGGCGCGACAACTTAAGAAGCTTCCCGCTTGGAATTTTTCTAAAAAGAAGAGTTATGCATCGCTAGAAAAGAAACTTCGACGTGAAATAGATGGCAGCCTTGAACACCAACAGGATGCTATCTTTGAAATCTCAAAATATCACGAATCATTGAAGAAATATGCGGATTACGAAGCCAATCGGCGCCAATCTAAATCTATCAGAAAATCCGCAAGAAAAAGTAAAAAAACAAAGCGGTCACAGGTGAAAATTAAAAAAGAGTCGCCTCGTGGTTCACAAAATCTTGATGATGATCAACTTAATTTTTGGTGAGGAGTGGTGCACTAGTGCTTTGTCAGGAGCCAGCTAAATCAACTTTAAGTATCTGCTCAAGGTGAGATTGTAGCTGTAAATTTGACTCAACCCAATTCCGGCCAAAAAATTACCGGTCATGTACACGGGCACCTGCGATCTTGCTTGAATTTGGAAAACTCTCCCAGCCAACCCCTGAGCGCTATCATTAAATTCTATAGCGCTTTCATTTTGAAAGTTTTCGAGAGCCTGATCGTAATGCGGAAGCGCCTTGGGCCAGCGGTTAACGAGCATCTCTTGCGGAGGATTTGTTCGTCCGATCAGCCTCAGCCTCTCAGCAACAATGAGATTTTGCAGTTCAGTTTGGGATTTTTGCAACACTTCAGGGTTGAGCGCGCCTCCCAAAATCCATGACTCATTGTAGGATTCACCGCGCCCAGCAAAGATATGCGAGTTGGCCAACACTCCGAGGACTTGCAATTCTTGATCACGAGGCACCAACGCGCCAAAACCCGGCATCACCACCGTTTCGGCATCCCATGCCACATTGGCCTTTAACAAACTCACCTGCTGGCACTGCTGCAAAAGATCCTTTTGCCGCCCCTCAGGCAACAGGCCGCAAAGATCTTTCGTCCCCACAGCCAACACAACGGCATCCGCCCGAAGCTTTTCTTTTTGCACCAATACATCTGACCAAGTGTCTATGGATGTCTCTAGATGCAGTGAAAAATTATTTTGAGAGCTGCTGGCAGCTTCTGCTCCGGCACCATTCTGTAAATGACGAATCAAAGTCGATAAAAAAGCACCCATGCCCTCCCGAGGAGAGAGGTGTCTACGCCGACTCTTTTTGGTTTTGGGTTTTTTTTTATCAGAACGTAAAAAGATGTGAGCAGTCACAAGATGGGCCTTCATTTTGCTGATGTCCCCCGCATGAATGCCCTGAAAAAAGGGCTCCACCAAATACTTCGTCGCGGCTTTGCCAAGCAGACGCTGACTCCACTCGGCAACAGTGTCAGAAGTGCGCGGTCGAAGGCCGGTTCTGGCAAACAGTTTCGTCATTAGAAGTCGCAACACAAACGAAATGGTCTCCATCCGTCCTAGGGGAAAGCGCCTTAGCTTTTCGCGAAAAATATACTTTTTCTTAGCGGTGGGCAGCTCCTGCTCAAGCACAACACCAATGTCCTGGCAAAGATCCATGAGTTCAGGTGTCATAAAGAAGCCATTGGCGGCCGATTCGCTCAGTTGCCGCTCGGTTCGAGTGGTTTGAATAAGGCCGCCCCAGGTCTTTGCCGCTTCGACAACACTGACCGAAATTCCCTGCTTTCGCAACGTATAGGCCAATGTTAAACCCGAAAATCCGGCGCCTACAATCAGCACTCTCATTGATTTCTGTGAGGATTTATCATTATCTGGCACGAACTCATCATCCATCGCAGCCTCTGTCTCACCTATATGGCTTGAGAAAAAATGCGCGTGTGCGGTTGATGTCGGCGCAGGCGCAAATCAAAAAATACACAAACATTGCGCAAAAAGGCTTTGCCCTTTTCAGTCACTTGCAATTTTTCGGCAGAGATTCTCACCAAACCATCCGACTCCATTTCGGCCAAGAAGTTACGCCCTTCCTCGTACTCGGCAGCGCTTGTCCACTGCGTTTCAAGCTGGGTCATAAGTTGCAATATCTGCTCACGCTTCTGCCGATCCTCAGCCGTGTGAACATGGCCGCGAAGTGTGGGTATCTCGCCCATTTCAATACGCTTTCGATAACCGACAAATGACAAATTGCCCTGCTTCAATGATTCCAAAGACTTTTCGTTTTGATGAAAAGAAAACGGTGTTTCAGAAATGGAGCTCACCCCCAAGCCCAAAAGCAAATCCGTGCGCATCTCTGTGTAACCCATAAAGTTGCGATGCAAAGACTTGTTGAGACTTGCCAGTCCAAGGCTGTCAGTTTTCTTTGCAAAGTGATCCATGCCAATTTCAATGTAGTCATTCTTTAAAAACAACTCGCGGGCCAACTCGTAGAGGGCGCGCTTTTCTTCGCCAACCGGAAGATCCTCATCTTTAAACAATCTCTGAGCAGGCTTGATCCAGGGAACCTTTGCAAAGCTGTACAACGCAATTCGCTCAGGTGCCAACTCCAAAGTCCGCTCAATTGTTTTCGTAAATGACTGAGGGGTTTGCGCTGGCAATCCATAGATGAGATCAAAGTTGATCGAGGTGAAGGACAGTTCACGAGCCCAGATTACGCTGGCCTCAGTTTGCTCGAAAGTTTGATTTCTGTTGATCAACCGTTGCACCTGTGGATCAAAGTCTTGCACCCCCAAGCTCACTCGCGAAAATTTATAGTCGCGCAAAACCTGCAGATGATCTTTTCTTGTCCTTCGCGGATCAATCTCGATCGAACCATCAAAGTGTGGCGCTAAGCTGACATTTTTATAGAGATTCTCCAAATAGCTTGCAAGCACTTCAGGCGCCACAAAGGTCGGAGTGCCGCCGCCAAAGTGAATTTGTTGCAGTGGTTTTTTTCGGAGCAGTGGCAACTCTGCAAGATACAACTGCCACTCCTTTTCAAGCAAATCCATATAAGGCGACTCTAGCTTATGATCTTTTGTAATGATCGTGTTGCACCCACAAAAGGTGCAGAGTGTTTCACAAAATGGAACATGCAAGTACATTGACCACTTGGAGCTCTCCACTTCGAGCGTCTCCGTCCAATGAGTCAGCCACTGCTCTCTTGTGGGAGCCTTATCCCAAAAGGGAACTGTCGGATAGCTTGTATATCTCGGCGCTGGAATATCATATTTCGCAATCAAGCTCATTTAAAGGCCTCCCTCACATACTCAACAAAATACTTTACGTTTTCCTCTTTGGCGGTGGGTAGAACTCCATGACCAAGGGCACACACCCAACCCTTTCGCTCCAAAGGGGACATCCCGAGAAAGCGTTCAAGGTAAAGCTGAAACTCTTTCTTGAAAGTTTCATGATCTGCTCCCAAAAGGGCTTGGTCAAAGTTGCCCTGAGCAAAACCTGAATACTCATCAGCGAAGACGGATCCTAAATTCCAACGATGATCAAAACCGAAGCCCGCCCAATCTGATCTCTTCATCGCGCGTGAAAAGAACCCGGGTTGCGTTCCTTTAGAATAGTACCCCAATTTACCAGGAAAGGTTTTGGCCAACTCCATCAAGTAGGGTTCTAAATACTTTTGATAATGCATTTGACTCAGCTCTCCTGCAGCTGTGTCAAAGACCATGACGACTTCTGCTCCCCCTTTCAACTGCAGGTCAATATTGAGCTTGAGGAGTGGCAAGAGCGTGGTACAAAATTTTTGATAGAGTTCAAACTGAGATTTTGCCGTCACCAGATTTCCGGCATGTCCATTTTCGGTCGCATAGACATAAAGAGTCCAAAGCCCACCAACAAAACCAATTAAAGATTTCTCATTAGGCAGCTCCTTGCGAATCAACTGCAATGCTTCTTTTTGAAAGTTCAAAGCTGGCAAAGCCTTTTCCGCAGAGGGCAAATCTTTGATATTCTCACTTGTGAGTTCCTTCGCTAGCTTTGGACCATTGTCACCATATGAAAGCTGCAGACCTAATGCATCCAAAGGATAGAGCAAGTCACTAAAGAGGATCGCCACGTCAAAGTCAAAATCCTGTATGGGGCCGA
Source organism: uncultured Pseudobdellovibrionaceae bacterium (assembly GCA_964388665.1). Lineage (GTDB taxonomy): Bacteria > Bdellovibrionota > Bdellovibrionia > Bdellovibrionales > Bdellovibrionaceae > CALCCV01. The sequence goes on from CAYMBJ010000018.1 coordinate 15,208, forward strand.
GGGTCACCTGACAGGCCAACGTCGGCGTACGGCAGAGTTTGTCAAAATCATTTTGTTTACGCAGCGCTTGATAATGACTGTGGTACCTACCAGCTTGGCGCATCAGCCATATTGGTGGAACCTGTTGGGGAACTTTTTTCTGGGCATTGATAAATTTTTGATTTGCCATGATTCAATCCTCTCGTTTTCCTTCAAACCATTGATAGCCGATTCCGCGCACAGTTCTAATCATAGAATCTCCATGAGGGCCCAATATTTGTCGCACCTTCAAAATGAGATTATCCACTGATCTGGTATTGGCTTCTTTTGCCTCACCCCATAGGGTCGTCATTATCATATCTCGAGAAACAGGCTCGGGGCTACTTTCAATCAGCAGTTTCAATATTTTCAATTCAGTTGCCGAGGGAAACACATGCTCACCACTTTGGTTCACTAAAAAGCCCTCGCTCAAATGGACTTTGATCCCATGGACTTCTTTGATTTGTGGTAAGGCATGTTCTTTGAGAACATGCTGGATGCGAATCAAAAGCTCTTTAAGATGAAAGGGCTTGGGAATGAACTCTGCCGCACCCTTTTCGTAACTCTTGAGCCGCGTTTCTGGATCATTTTGCGCCGTTAAAAACAAAATAGGTAGGTCCGCTTGTGGTCCTAGAATTTCGGCAATGTCTAGACCTGAGCCATCAGGTAAACCAATATCAAGAATGAATAGGTCAAAGCTACCTCGATGAGGTGGACTGGCTCTACTGGTGATCGCCGCTTTTGCCGTAGCCACGGAGCGGAACCAACTCACAGCAAATCCCTCTTCCTGCAATCGCTCATCGAGCGTTTTTCCCAGAGAAAGATCGTCCTCAAGGAGTAAAATTTGATACTTCTTGGCTTTCATGACAAGACCTGCCCTGGCAATTGTAAATCAACTTTCAGCCTGCTTGAGGCCTCACCTGGTTCTGCCGCAAAAGTAATCCGTCCACCCATGGCTTCAATCAACTGGCGCACAATGAACAGCCCAATGCCATTGGACTGAGGATGATCACTAAAAACAATCTTGTGTCCCAGCTTGGCGATCTCTGACGCCGCTAGGCCAGAGCCGTCATCACGACAGGTCAAGATCACTGTATTTGCAGACAACTGCCGACCCTCAACATAAAACGTGGAAGCCTGCCCGTGAATCAAAGCGTTTTGAATCAAATTTCTAAAGACACTTTCAATGGCCCGACGATCTGCAGAAATCTCTATGTCATTTTTGAGAGAGAAGCTCATTTCATCAAAATTTTGTCGAATCGATTTGAACAGATCCGACAACCGCAACTTTTCTATCGCAAATTTGACATGCTCTTGATTCGCAACATACAACGAGTTCTCTAGCTGCGTTTCGAGACGCGCATGATCAGCACGCAATCTCTCTAGAGCTGGTGCTGGGCCTTGTATTTTTTCTGCCAATATCTGAGAGTCCAAGCGCAATCGTGCAATCGAAGTCTTCAGATCATGCGAAAAATTGGCAAAAAAGGTTTTGACCTGGCGATTTTTTTTTCGATCTCTGTGCAGCATATACATCAGGGTGCCACCGCCGCCTGCAATCAACGCTACCAATATGGACCCTTCCCAGAGCAACATACGGTGACGTTTTTCAAAAAGGTGCTTTGCCGATGCTTGCCCCGGAGAAAGGATGGATGAATTTTCGACATAGGTTTGAAACTCAGAGAGTGTCTCTAGTGCAAAGATGAGCCACCAAATCACCATGGAAGTGGTGAACAAAAACCAAACCAAAATCGCAAAATCCGCAATTTTAGTTTTGCTCAATGCTACCATCTATAATTTCTAGGGTTCTTGTCAAAATCTCATCCGTGTGCGCCAAGCCCAGAAATCCCACTTCGTAAGCGTGAGGCGAAAGATAAAGGCCTTTGTCCAAGCAATTCAAATAGAAATCATGAAATTTGGGACCTTGATCTTTGGGAATGTCTTGCACTGATCGAATTGGAGAAGGTGTCCGCAAGTGAATCCAAAATAGACTTGAAAACGAAGTGACTTGAAATGCAGATTGGCGCCGCTCAAAGATCTCAGTGAGCGACTGACAAAATTTTTGCGTATTTTTCTCGAGAACATCCCAGCCTTCTTTGGCTTTCATCTTTTGCAGGGTCACTAAGCCCGCTCTCATGCCGATAGGGTTGGCACTCAAAGTGCCAGCTTGATACACTGGCCCCAAAGGAGCAACGAGATCCATCATGCTGGCCTTACCGGCGTAACAACCGACTGGAAAACCACCACCAAGAATCTTTCCATAGCACACCAAATCGGGCTCAATTCCGCTCAGGCCGGCCATTCCCTGCAGACCGACGCGAAACCCAGATATCACCTCGTCAAATATCAGTACACAGCCATAGCTCTTGGTCAATGCTGCGACCTGTTTCAAATACTCTGTTGTTTGCACCAACAGTCCAAAATTGGCTGGCAACGGCTCAATGATCACAGCCGCGATGCTGGCACCCTCCCTTTGCAAAATGTGCTTGAGCGCATCCAAATCATTCAGAGGACAAACCAATGTTTCCGCCGCCATTGCCGGAGAAATTCCAGCACTGTCAGAGGCACTCTCGCCAGCGAGTCCACTTCCCGCTCTGACGAGCAGCGAATCCACATGCCCATGATAACAGCCTTCAAATTTTAAAATTTTATTTCGCTTGGTGTAAGCTCGCGCCACCCGCAATGCACTCATGGTGGCTTCGGTGCCGGAAGATACAAAACGTAATTTTTGCACCCAGGGAATCTCGGCCTGAATCCATTCGCCCAACTCCAGCGAATACTTTTCGCAAGCGCCAAAGGTCCATGCTTTATCCACCATCTTGTGCACTTCGCTGGTGACGTCTGGATCCAAGTGCCCGAGAATCAGTGGTCCAAAACTTTGGCAACAATCAATGTACTGATTACCATCCACGCTGTGCAAGTAAGCCCCCTGTGCCCTTTCGAAAAAAATCGGCGAGCGACGGAGGGACTTAAAGGATCTCACCGGTGAGTGAACACCTCCGGGCGCAACCCTCACAGCTCGTTCAAACATTTTATCAGACTCTAAAGTGTGCATTGTTTTCTCCAATCTGCTTCGCTCAAAAATGCAAACACTCGTTTTTTATCATTTACATGGGACAAAACAACCTCATAAGTATGCCCTGGTCCTGTTGCATGCAGTTTTTTTATCAACATTGGTGCACGTTCAATTGCGTCAAGAAATTGAGAAGCGCTCGACCAGTAGAAGAACTCAGCCTGAGCGACCGTTTGCGCGCCAGGAACCTGCAGCTCTTGAGGCAAAGCGTAAGTTGCCAGCGATTCAAATATCACCTCGGGATTGCCGGATTGGTGAATGTTGGCAGCGCCCTCAGCTTCAGAATCGCGATGACCATGGTCCGCCAATATTTTTTCCGCACTTTGGTGGGTGAGCTTAATCCATTTTTGCGAAGGTGCCAGGTGAAAGCAGTTCATTGGATAATTCTCACCCAAGGAGTCCTGGGTGCCATTGACCCAAATGCCCATTTTCGCCAAGGCCTTCCAGGTCTCTAAGCCCGAGGTCCAAATGGCCGGCACAGAATCTTGTACTGAATCTTGCTCTGAAATCTGTTTCTGATCAAATCTCGGAGACCATGTGGGCGGCCAGGCTCGCGAACTCGCCACAAACAATCCGGAAACCTGTAGGCTTTCTAGCTCTGGAACTGACAATGACTCGGACAATAATATAGAAGCGCTTTTGTTTCTATTTTTTGGCTGACTCCAAAGAGAGGCCTCAGGCATTTTTGGCGGCAGAGTCTCTTTGGACTTTAACGACCACTCTAGGAGAGATTTGCCAAGTTGCGTTTGTCCTCGCAAAGAACAAATGCAGCCGTGACGATGTGAAACCACACTGATGCCAATTTTTTGATGGCAACCACCACCGTGCGCGGACAAGATTTCGCGCTCACGTTGCACATTCCTAAAGGTCTGCTGGCAATTGATTGGCTCAAGTAACTTTTTTAAGTCTTCGCGTGAACTCAAAATCTCGATGGCCAAGGCACCCTGTGCTGCAGCTGTTGGATTTTGCGATAGCGGCAGCACGCACCAATGCAATTGCGGCAAGCTGTTCAATAAAAAATCCTTAGTTTCGGAAAGGTCCTTTTCATGACTGCTCACCAGTCGATCCCAGGCCGCCTTTGCCAAAACCAAGCCCGACACCTCTGGGTTTTCGAGGAGCTTGCGTAAACGCGTCTGAATGTTGCCGCGCACGGGTAAGAATTCAAGACCTTCAAGATCAAAAGGCAAATGATTCAATAAAAATGGTTTAAGATTGAATTCGCGACGGGGAGAAGACGAAAAGACTTGCATTCGTCGCAATTTAATAATCTTTTTGATGGAGGCTTTTTTAACGAACAAGAGGTCGCGCTGATCCGCACGCGGGAGCGTCGCATAGATTTCGGAACCAACCCTCGGCTCAGTAGGAAGATCCTTCCAAGAGTGCACCACCATATCAATCGTGCCATTTGCCAGATCCTGGACAAAGTCCTCGGTAAATACGCCTTTCTCTGGCATCTTCCAAAGAGGGTCAGTCAAATTCTTATCACCTAGGGATTCTTTAAATTCAAATTCGACGGTCAAATCAGAATTTTTTTTTTGCAGCGCCTCGGCCACACGGTAGCTCTGTAAGCGCGCAAGATCACTTCGCCGAGAGGCAATTCTGATCTTTAGCGCCACAAATCATCCCATCCCTGGGGACGGATGATCATTTTATTGCTAAACTCGCTGGCAAAAGCTGTGATATCGACCATCGCCGAGCTCACCTTCTCTTGAACTTTTCCCCTGTCTTTTTCAAGCTGCGCCGCCAGTTGCTCCAAGTGAAAATAATTGTTCCAGCCATTGGGAAGCACCTTAAACTTTTCTTCACCGCGAAAGTCAATTACAGTGCGAAATTTTCGATCTGCAAGCCGAAGGATTTCTTCGTTCTTCATAGGAGCGGCTATCAAAAGAACTTCGCCAGCCAGATCAACATCTAGTAAATGTGTATCTACATTTTCAAAGGCAAATCTCTTAAGTGATCGGTTATACACTCGTACCGATTTATTTTTGATCCAGGGAAGAATCTCTTCGACCATCTGTCCAGCACCCAAAAAAGAAAGCTCTTTATCATTCTGACAGATCTTGCGGACGATGGACGGGTAAGACTGTGAACCCAATTCACGCAAATGCTTCTCGCGAATCACTTTTGCCTTAGCAATCAACTCATTAAACATGGGTCGATACATGGCCAAGGGACGATTGATGTCGTTCACTTCTTTTTCTAAAAATTTGCGAAACTGGCCCTGAATTTCAGTCTCGCCAATGACAGCAGATTGCAAACCACACACGATTTCTAGCAGGTATCGAAATACGCCTTCAGAAGAAACATATTTGAATCCTGAAACACACTGCAAACTTAATACGTCTTGAGTTACATGATGATCACAATGGGTAAACACCAAATGTCGCATGCAGGTGGTCCATGTACCAAGAATGCGTTTTTCAGCAAGCCCCTGCTGATACCATTCCAGAAACCGAGGTTCCTGCACAGCGCCGGGATGAATTTGTAATAAATGAATTCCACTCATGAGTAAATAAGATAGCTTATTTTCCCTCTGAGTTTGTCATTTGAATGTCATCGCCGGACCTAAAAGACGACAAAGGTCTTAGCCTGACTCCAAATGGGTATAACGCCTTGCCGCAAGCCCTCCACCCAGCGCTGAATTCTTTGTCCCTAAATGAGATGCTTTGGTAGCTTAAAATATGTCTCAAAAAAACACAGATTTTAGCACACAGAAAAACATGAAATCAGGGCCCGTGCGCCGCCCTCGACGTTTGCGGCGCTCAGTCGCCATTCGCAACTCGATTGCTGAAACCCAACTCCTGCCGGCGCATCTGGTACAGCCACTTTTTGTTATGGAAGGTAACAATAAAAAGGAGGAGATCAAAACCCTTCCTGATTTGCATCGCTGGACATTGGATCTGTTGATGGGTGAAATTGAAAGTCTATTGAAGCTAGGTGTTCACCAGGTGGCACTTTTTCCGCAAATCTCTGCCTCTCTGAAAACACCATTGGCTGCTGAGGCCCACAATGCGCAAGGGCTCATTCCCAAAGGCATTTTGCAAATCAAGAAAAATTTTGGCGATGACGTTGTCGTGATATCAGATGTTGCGTTGGACCCTTATTCGTCGGACGGGCACGATGGCATCGTTAAACAGGGGCAAGTCGTCAATGATCTCTCTGTAGAAATGCTTGTGAAGATGGCGATCATTCATGCACAAGCTGGAGCGGATTTCGTCGCTCCATCAGACATGATGGACGGACGCGTAAAGGCCATTCGCTTGGCCCTCGATCACCAAGGCTTCACGAATACAGGAATCATTGCCTACACCGCAAAATATGCCTCGGCTTTTTATGGGCCCTTTCGTGACGCTCTCGATTCAGCGCCAAAAGCTGGCGATAAAAAAACATACCAAATGGATGTGCGCAATGCTCGAGAGGCCATCATTGAAGCGCATCTGGATGTGCGCGAGGGAGCCGATATCCTTATGGTCAAGCCTGGTTTGGCATATTTAGATATTGTCTCACGACTTCATCGCAAATTTCATATTCCCATAGCTGCCTACAACGTGAGTGGAGAATACGCGATGGTGAAATTTGCCAGTCGAGCGGGTGCCCTGAATGAAGAGGCCGCAGTGGACGAAATGCTCATGTCTTTTCGTCGCGCAGGGGCCTCACTGATATTTACCTATTTTGCCCGGCAGTGGGCGACAGCTTTTAAGCTTCGAAAGACTGCTCGCGATGATTGACCCCGTAGATAAAATCAATCTTCTCGATGGTTGAATCGGACTTGACTCGATCTGCCAGCTCTATCGCCTCTTGTACCATATTCGCGTAGAGCTTCGCCGTCACCTTTGCACAGTAGATCACGGTCTCCATGTCCTCTTCTGTCAATATCAACTCGTCAATATAGCGTTCCATAAGTTTGTTGTGGGCAATGTCTATTGTGGCGTGATCAGCAATAAAGCTCATGGCCTCACGAGGCACACCGGCCTTCGCTAGGCTTTCCATATAAGCCGCTCCCATTCGGGTTGGCATGAACTCAAGATGAAAAAGATATCCTAAATATCCTAGGACATTGTGAAATTGGATTTGATAAAATGGGAACGCCAAAAGCGCTGACGTGGCTGGCAACGGACGCTCAAAGGAAAGTCCAGAAACATCCACCCCGAGAGTGATCAAATCCTCTTTCGCCAATTGATCGTGACCAATCTCTGAAGATGCATGTGAGAAAAACATCCGACACATTTTTCGCTGATTTCCTTTAAAATATGCCGTGGCATAGGCCTGTAACTGCGGATTTTCGCGCGCATGATGAAAAATCTGCCGCATGATGGCCGCATAGTGAATCACTTCTATTTCGCCATTCATGATTCTAGCAAAACCTGGAGTCAAGTTTGCTTGATAGAAAGCCGGCTCCCACTCACCGATGATTCTTTCCAATTTCGTCATAGTTGCATTCCTCTCTTCTAGAGATAGTAATTTCCAAAATGCAGACCGCTGCGCCCGCAAATGTTTAGCATTAAAAACTTCGATCGCCATAGGGTTCACGACGCCAAACTCAGGATGCTGAAAGGGCGCCTTCATCTGCACAAAACCCAAACGCTTAAAGATGGGCACCAAATGATCATTGCAATTGATCACAGCAAATTGAATTTTTCGTCGCAAGGCCAAGCTATAGCAAGCTTTAGCAAGGTCAACAAATACGGTACGAGACCTATAATCTTTGAGAACCATGAGCTTCGCGACAAAGAGATACTCCCCCGGATAGCGAGCCATCAACTCAGAAACTCCGTAAGCCTCCCCGTCTGGCATAAGTTCGTGATGAAGCTCGGCACGTACAGTGCCCACCAAGCGTTCGTTTTCATCATAGGCACCAAAAATCACACTGCCTTCGTCTTCGGGCTCAGCAATGGTCATCTGTTCATGATCGACATACTTTTGCTGGCGACCCATTTCATTGATGTAGATTTCATATCGGAGGCGATAGCAGTCTCGCTTTTGATCGTCGGTCAAGATCTCACGAATTTCGCAACTCATTTTTTCGATCTCCAAGTTCTACCTTGTACAGTTTTACCCATTGAATGCTCACAATTTGCCAAACCGACAATGCCAGAAAATCTTGCTCTAAGGTAAAACAAAATATATTAATGTCTTTTCAGATTAGTCTTTTTTCACACCTGTAGAAAGCTTCGTCGAAGTCGTGAAACGATAATCTAACAAATCTTGACCAATGTGGTGATCCAAAGTTCACCCCAAGATCCAATTTTACGAATTTATGTTTATGTTTTTTTTAACTAAAGCCTTCAGGACTTGGCGGAGATCAATCGGGGTGTTTCTTTATCCATAATTTCATAAGCCATGACACTATGGATCCTACCACGCAATTGTATTTCGCCAATCGATCGATATTTAAATCTCCGAGTGGGTGCAATTTCAGTGATCACACTCTCGCTGACTATGATGGTCACACCCAAACGTCTGGTCGCTGCCTCTAACCGATAAGCCACATTCACCGCATCAGAAATGACTGTCGCACGCATTTGCTCTGCATACCCCACCGTTCCCATGGTGACTTGACCCTTATTGATACCAATGCCAATACCGACCCCAATCGCCTGCGCATTTGGCACAGCTAGATCATTAAAAGAAAGTACATTTACAGCACGGTTCATTTCGATGGCCGCGCTGACGGCGTCAACGCTGGATCTCCGGAAAACAGCCATCAGGCCATCACCCATGAACTTATCAATAAAACCACTGTGCCTTCTGATGATGGGACTGATGCAATCGAGATAGCGATTGATCAACAAAAATGTTTCCTCTGCAGACAGGCTTTCAGCCAATTTTGTAAATCCAATCATATCCACAAAAAGGACGGTCATTTCGCCTTCGACATAATCGCCAAGTTTAACGTCAAGAATGTTTTCTCTACCCAATATCTGCAGAAACTCCTGGGGAACAAAGCGGGCATAGGATTCAAGTGTTTTTTGTACGGTTTCTTTTGCCAAAAAGAGATCTTGATAGCGCTGATCCAGATGATTCATCGCGGACATTGTCTGACGAAACTTACCCTTAAGTTGAATCAGGGACACGATCGTGAATCCGAGCCACATTGCCAAAAATACTATCGCCGCAAATGATACCGAGAGGCTGCTTAACGCTGGCCACGAAACATCGTATGCCAGAATTATCACTGGCAGCAGGAAACTCAACAAGATAAAGGGCATGCGGAACATGCGGCTTTCGTTTTGGTAGTCGATTTTTAACAGATACGAAATTGGCGCACCTTGAGCTTTGTTCTCGACGCAAGTCTCGACGCTCGCCAAGGGCATATCAAAGGCAGTTGTGACAGCCGCATAGTGCCCAACTGTATTTTGCAAAATGTGCGGCATCGAATCTCGCAACAGAGCCCGCTCCTCGTTGTTCAAATTTTGATTCAGTTCCGATAATCGCAGAATCAGAAACTCTTTGTTGTCCTCCACGATTTCTGCGCGCGTAACTTTGCTGAAAATCGAAGTCAATTTGGGTAAACTTTGATACAAGAACCGAGCCGACAGCGCTGACTGAGCCAAAAAGTAGGTAACTCTGCCCAGCACTTCAGGAGATATCGTCTGCACACCCGCGCGAAAGCTCAATTCAGCGTCGCCACTTCTTTCAATCGCCAACTGCATAAATCTGCGATCAAAATACACGGAGACCCAATTTCCCTCATTCTCAAGGTATTCCAAACTGAGACCAGCAGACCGACAAAGATCTTCCAAATCCATTCCAGGATAGGTATTCTTGAGATAAGCCAAATAGCAATGATAGACCTTTGTGCTAAAGTGAGGCTTTGTGAGCGTCAGAAAGTCAGATTGTATTTTTTCTACAGGTTGCGCCATCCAAATACATTTCGGCGCATTTACCAAAAACTTGCAAAGTAATGAATGCCATAGACAAAAAAACAACAGAAAAAGTGATCAATTTTTTGTAAACCTAGCTGTAAGTTTTAGTATATTTTAACTTATAGCTCGCCAAAGGCTCCAAGCGGCCAGTGTTTTGCCATCGGTAATTTCACCTCGATTCAGCTTTTCTATAAACTGTTTCTCACTCACCCAAAAAGACTGAAGCTCCTCTTCACCCTCTTGCAATTGCGGAGTGCCGACAGAAAAGGAATCTGTAAAGTACACCTCGATCAATTCGTCGGCATACCCAATGCACGGATGAATGCTGCCAATCCTCTGCAAGTGTTTTGCTTTAATTCCGGTTTCCTCTCGCAGCTCTCTCTCTGCAGTTTGACGTAGATCCTCACCGGCATCGCGCTTGCCCGCAGGAAACTCGACAAACTCTTGCCTCAGCGCATGTCGATATTGACGAATCAGCAAAATCTGCTTCTGTTGATCCTGGCAAATGACCAGAGCTGCCCCCGGATGCAATACATACTCTCGTGTTGCCAGTCCTTGATTGAGAAGCTCCACAGTATCCTTTTGCACTCGCAGGAAGGCGCCCTCATAAACGAGCTCACTCTTCAAAACTTTATTCATACCCGCCATAGTCTCTTAACCTAGTAAGAGCGTCCAGTCGAATTCCAAAGTATTCAAGAGTCCTTAACAATACAGACGGGACCTACCGCAAAACTGGCCTTTGAAATTCTGAGGTCTATATCTATTCTAATCTCAGCAAAGGGGATTCTCATGCTTAAAACCAGGTTAGCTGCAATATCAATAATTTTTGTCTCAAGTTTTGCTTTTGCAAAAGGAGCAAGCATCACAGGCACGCATGCATTCACATTTGGCCTAGGTCTGACTGGTGCGAATCAGTCTGATATGGATACATTGATTGGGACGCACAACACAACTTATGGTGGTACCACCGCGAGCACTTTAGGTTCTGCCTGGGAGCTTTTTGCCCAATATCAATTTCGAATCACGGGTACCATGTTTGCGCTTTTGATTCGCCCCTCCTACTTTACTCAGTCCTCGTCAGGCAGTGGTTGCGCTGGGGAATGCAAATATGACCTCAGTGGCTATACGCTATTTCCCATGTTTCGAATGTACCCACTTGAAAATAATTTCTTAGGTCTCTTTATGCAGGTGGGTGTTGGTTATGGAAATCTGAGTGGCAAGATCACAGAGGGTCCCAATACTTTGGCATTTTCCGGAGGCAACTTTGGTGCCTCCCTTGGTCTTGGCGTTGATTTTTGTTTCACCACCACACATTGCATGTCAGTGGAAGGCACGGCTCGCTATTTGCCAGTTCCTCGCAATGTGGCCTCATCAGCTTCAGGAACCATTACTGGTACGACTCAAGCCACAGGCAATCAGGAGGTTGAAATCGCCAACACCGATTTCTCCACCACAATGTCAGGAATTATGGGATCCATCGCTTACACGATGGCGTTTTAGACCAAAGCGACGAGCCTTGCAATTTTACTTGGGACAACGCTAACTGGTTGGATGCAAACTGCTTTTTTACTAATGAATATTGGCACTCCTGAAGCGCCCGACGAAGAATCTGTGGGCGCCTATCTCAAGCATTTCTTGATGGACAAAGATGTAATTTCAATCCCCTGGCCACTGCGTTGGATTTTAGTGAATCTATTGATAGTACCAAGACGAAAAAAATCATCCGCGAGCAAATATAAAAAAATTTGGACACCTCGCGGATCACCGCTTAGGTACTTTACTGAAGACCTCATTGATCAGTTGGCTAATCAGCATCCGCAGTTCACATGGAAAATGGTGATGCGGTATTCAGAACCACAGATGAAAGATGTATTGCGAGAGCTCAGCGATCAAGGCTGTACCAGAGTGATCCTGGTGCCCATGTTTCCCCAATACGCGGACGCCACTGTGGCGAGCTCAGTCGCCAATATGCGCGAGCATATGAATGCCTTTCCCAAGATCAAATCGTGGCAGGTTTTTCCCGAATTTTACGATCGAGATTTTTTTATAAAAAGCACGCAAAAACTAATCGCACGAAAGGTTGACGCCCTCCAGGACTTTGACCCTGAGCAAACTAAGAAGCACCACTATCTGTTTTCTTTTCATGGGCTCCCTGTCTCACAAATCAAAAAGAATCCTGGCTGTTTATCCCGAGAAAACTGCTGTGAAGTTGAAACCTCAGAGAATCGTAGTTGCTACAGAAGACAGTGCCTGGCTACAGCCAAATCGCTCGCCAAAAGCCTAGGACTGAGTTCAAGTCAATGGAGCTATAGCTTCCAATCGCGCCTCGGTCCAACCGAGTGGATAAAGCCCTACACCGAAGTCGTCGCAACTGAGCTAGCCAAAACAAATCCACACCTTGTTGTTCATTGTCCGGCATTCACTATCGATTGCCTGGAGACTTTAGAGGAGATCAATATAGAACTTCGCCAGACTTTCACCAGTGAAGGCGGCAAATCATTTTACCTAACTCCCTGTTTAAATGCAGACGAAGTCTGGAGCCAGGCCTTTGGCCATGCCCTAGCAGAATTCGCAAAATGAGACAAGATACAAAATAAAGCTATCTCGTCATTTATATAAGTTCAACTTCCACTTAGTCCCTGAGATACTGAATTCACCAACCAACCCAACCTTAAAAAGGGTCTCCTAACCAGGGACCCTTTTGCTTTTTTAACCCGTCTAAAAGTCACATTTTACTTTTACACTCTAAAGACCGTATAAAAATTGTCCGACAATGAGACAGGCTATAGACTTAAAGCGAGATTCCAGTGATGATAAAGGTGCATTCGTCCCAAACGGCGCCCGCTGCAATGATGAGAGGTAAACATGACCAAATTGAAACTAAAGACATGCACCACAAATCTTTTCATGATCCTCTTGGCTGGTTTGACATTTTCTTTACACAGCGAAGGCCGCACCAATCCAAACTACGAAGATCCGAATATGCAAAAAAATAGAGGCATTGAGGGTGGAATTGCTGGCTTCTATACCATCAACAGCAAATACAATGGTCTGGCTCCTAAGACATTGGCTGGTGTATTTAGTCCAACCAACCCTGATCTTAAATTGGCATCTTCGACAAATCCCATAGTCATCACGCCGCAACCCACTGCCCCTGCACTGAATCCTTCAAGCAAGTAAGGTCTGTTAGGTCTGCGGATCAAGTGGAATTGGTATTATTTTGGAATTCTATTGAGACGATGGTTCCCTTCGTCCGACACATAGATGAAATTGGCATCACCAGACACTGCATAGTTTGCTGAAAACTGCCCCATCCTATACCCGTTCGTATAACTTCCGCCTTGGCACCAGCCTGGAGTTACAATTGTAGCTCCTGGGCAACCCGGATCGCCGCCTGTGGGAGAGCTCCCCGGATTGATGGCTCCACGCCAGCCAACTATCGTCCCAGTTGCTAGGTTCATTTTCCAAACCACAGTTGAATTTGAGTTTCCATACAGATAGGTGCCATCACCCCAGATACCTGTATTGGCGTATCCGCTCCAGCCACTCAAAGTCGGGCCGTCAGTTGTCCATGTGTGAACATAGCTATTCCATGAACCTCGCGCGGCGCCCAACCAAACACCTGCAAACGAGTATTTGTCAATTCGACCATTGTAGTAATTTGAAACATACAGAAAAGAACCATCACTGTATATGCCGCCACGTCCTCCAGCCCAAAAGTAAAACCCACCGCCACGATCGCCACCGTTGTTGGCAGCTGTGGCCGTGCCGCCTGTGCACCAACCACCCGTAGACACGTCATAAAGACCGTTGGAGCCATAGGTGCACCCACCTGAAGGTGCACTGCCGATTCTGCCCACCCAACCATTAAAGGCCCCAGTAGTGGCATTATAAGAACTCACTCGATGATTGCTGCTATCAACAACATACAGATTTCCGTTTACGTAGGTGATCGCATTTGGCGATGACAAAAAGCCGTCGCCGCTTCCCGATTGACTGTACCCGCCTGTGCACCAGCCTGGAGTGAAGGTGCTCACTGTGGCGCCCGTGCATCCGGCGGCGCCGCCCGTGGGTGTCGTACCAATCCCGCCAATCCATCCACCCGACTGTCCCGTAACTTTGTTGAAGCGCTGGATTCTATGCAGGTACATATCCGCAATGTACAAATAGGTTCCGTCGCCCGTGATATCCTGAGCACGATAAAATATCCCTGGCGTGGTTTGATTGATCATGTAGTTCCACAAGTAATTGGGATTAAAGAGTGCCCCCAAACACCATCCTGGCGCTGGGCCCATGGGTGTGGCCGTCAAACACGCTGGGTCACCGCCCGTCGGAAGGCTCGTAATTCCACCAATTGATCCTTCAAGTACACCGGTCAATTTATTTATTTTTTTAATTCGGCCCGAACTGGCTTCGGTCAAATAGATGTAGTTACCATCAACGTAAGACCCAGCAGGAGACCACATCGAATTGTCATCAAATCCATAAAACTGTGCAAAGGCATTTGAGTCGTTGGACCAACTCGTAGGACTCGAACTCTGAAAAGCCAAGGTTCCTGCATAGGTCCCCGTTGCCACATCGAACTTTTTGATAGCAGGATGACTTCCACCCATGCCCACGAGAAAATTACCGGCGCCATCATAGGCAATCGCCGTGGCCTGATTGAACGAAGCCTCAGAAAGTCCATGCTTTGCCGAACCTCCCAAGCACCATCCAGGAGTGTCGTCGTTAGGGTTCAGCGTCGAACAGCCCGGATTCCCCGACATCGAAGCATTGTTGCTCACCTTGCCTATCCAGCTCAACACCAAACCCGTCGCTGGATCGACTTTAATAACGCGATTCCAGTCCGCCACAATCAAGTTGGTGCCGTCATATTTCATTCCGATGGGGCTTGTCCAATTGAATGAAAGATTTGGCAACAGTCCCGTATAGGCTCCCGAGGTGAGGTCATAGGTATTGATACCACCGCCGCTCTCTGTAAATGAAACATAGAGTGTGTTACCAATAACAATCATACTGCGAGGATAACCAACGCCGCCACCGCCGTTGTGCGTGCGAGGATTTACGTATTTGTAATTTCCACCCAAGCACCAGCCCGGCGTGAGACTGTTGGCGCCGGTGGTGTTGCATCCTGCAGCTCCGGCCGTTGGCGACACGGTGTTGACCATACCAATCCAGCCCGTAAACGCTCCAGATGCGGCATCATAGCGTAAGATTGCGCCATAGACTCCGACGTAAAGATTTCCAGACTCCACCGCCATCGAACGTGGATAGCGAAAACTGCCGTCACCATCATCGTTGCCTGATTTTGATGAGCCCCCCAAACACCACCCGGGAGTCGGGTCATTTGCCACAGTCGAAGTGCAGCTCGGCGGACCGCCAGGGCCTGAGCCTGTCGGTGGCGCACTCACGCGTCCAATCCAGCCCGAAAAGGCTCCCGTATCTGCGCGAAAGCGTTGCACCGAGTGTGAGTTGTAATTGGCCACATACATATAGGTGCTATCGACAGCAATCGCGATCGGATTGTACATCACTCCATTGGCTGCGTTGGAGCTAGCATATGAAGAACCACCCACACACCACCCGGGCACGACCTGTGCGTTTGTCGTGGCAACACAGAGGGCTGGACTTGGATTGGCCAAGTTACTACCAGAAACACCAATGGCGCCAGAGGAGGTGTAACCACCAACCCAACCCACATAGGTTTGATTTGTGTAATCATACTTTAGGACCCGATCAGCGTTGTAGTCGGCAACATAAAGATACTGCCGAGTGGGATCAAAGGTCATATCATATACGCTCGCGGTGCCGTTAGATCTGGCTGCCACGGGCGAACCACCCATCGTGAACCAAATCTGATTGCCGTTGGCATCCAAATTTGTGCCCTTAGTGCCAATCCATCCCGGCGCTGCCGTCACGGCAAAGGCAAAGCTGCCAGGATCTAATATAGAAGCATCGTCTGTAGCCGCAAAAGTTAGACTCGGAGCCGGGTACTGACCTTTAAAATAGAAAGGAAAAACACTTTGCCCTTGGGCGAAGGTAAAATTAGTCACTGGTACTGAGCATTCACTGTCTGAATAAAAGGCGCCAGCGGACCCGGCACCACTTAATGTGCCATTGATCGGTGTAATCGCGGCTGTCACTGTGCCCACTCCATCAACCGTCTTCAGGTCAAAGGGCCCCGCACAGACGGTGTTGGCTGCCGTTCCAGGAATGGGTCCTACGATCGTAAACGCTGAGGGAGAAACCCCAACTGCCAATGTCGCAGAATTTGTCATCATCCCGGCCGGATCTTCGAGAAAAATGTTCAATGTTTCTGCCAAATTATCTTTTAAATAAACCACTGTTGAAGTGGCGTTCTGGGGGATAACGACAGTCGTCTGACTGCCGGCTCCGCCACAGACGGGCGAACTGTAAAACATCGCCGAAGCGCTACTGGTTAGACCGCTCACATTTAAAGAAGTGTTCACGGATGGAGCCACTTGATTGCCGGCAGCATCCTTAAGGGCCACGGTGAACGCTGTTGAACATCGGCCTGCCACCACGCTCGAGGGACCAGAAAATTCAATGGCGGACGGTGTGATAAACACAGGCTGAAGAGCAGAAGTGGTCACCATATTCGCGCTTGGATCCGTCACACTCAGATTCAAACTTTCTGATTTATTATCTTTCAAATAGACATAGACATCATATCCTGCACCTAAAGTGATTGGCAATTGCACGTCGGTCGCGACCACAGGTATTGTGCAGGCAGCGTCAGAATACAGCGTAGCACTTGAGCCAATGATTCCGCCAATAATCACTGGGGTGATCGCAAACAGCGGACCAGCTGCACCATTTTCGCCAGCAGGCCTGATCACAATAGGCGCAGAGCACTGTCCAGAAACAACAGAAAGTGGCGTTCCCATCGCCATTGGCGGTGGCGCTTCCGCCAGTAAAGCAATTTTACTAGGTGAGACCTTAAATACATAACTGCCAGCCGTCATGACTCCAGACGAATCTGTCGCCATCATGGTCGACGACTCAGACTTTAGGTCTTTCATATAATAGGTTTTCGTGTTTGTACCCGCAGTGAAAGTTACAGTAGACGAAACCGGCGTGCCAGAGCAGCTGCTGCTCGTGTAAAGGCCAGCGCTGCTAAGACCTGAAATCAAAACCGGAGTGTTCTGCAAAGTATTGGTGGGATTGCCACCATCATCTTGGAGCTGTATGGTGACTGCAGATGAGCAAGTTCCCGAAATAAAACTAACAGGACCTGTTATTTTTATCTTCTTCGGAGTTCCTGCTGTCACATTAAATGAATTGCTATAAGTCGTAGTCAGTGAAGTGGCACTTGCTACCAATTTATAGCCTGTCTGTGTTTTGTCGATGCCAAGATCAGTAAAGTTCGCCACGCCATTGACCGCAGCCACTGTCACGGTTCCCAAAAGCGCCGCTCCATTCACGTTAGAAGCAATCGAAAGAGTGATGTCTGCAGTCGAGGAGGGCCCTGTCATCACGACATTGCCTTGGGCATCTTGCACGGCCACGGCTACTGGACCCATACCATTGGCACCAGATGGCGAGTTCACTGGTTGCTGCGAAAATCCCAATTTAGAAGCCACTCCTGGAACAAAAGGCGCAAGAGTTGTCACGCCCGTAAGTCCTGAGGGCGACGAGATACTTAAGGTGCGATAGGGCGGCAGAGAATCGGCCACCGTAGTCGCAATGGCTCCGCTGGCCACGCCTGTGACACTGGAGTTTTGTGTTGGCTGACTAATGATATCACCAGAAATTGAAGAGGCAAAAGTCGGCTTCACCCCGGAAACAGGATTTGCAAATTCATCAAGCAAAGTGATTTGCACAGAATAAGCCGAAAATCCATTGGCAGTTAATGCCGGGCTTGGAGGTACTTCGGGAGTGATCTTAATTGAACTCAAATTTGGCGACACGGGGCCGGGCGAGATCGTGAAGGGTTCGGAGCTGATAGTGAGCTCCGCCGAACCATTGAGTTGGCTAGACGTGTCGGGTTTGGTCGCCGTCAAAATTTTAGTGCCGGCCTCGCGAATATTAACTCCTGTGAAGGTAGCCACTCCCGCAATGGCAGAAATCGTGGCCGCGCCAGAAATAGTTCCTTGAGTAGGAGAGTCTGTTGCGATCGAAATCGTAATGGGAGCCGTTGAATCCACGCCCGCCGTGATCACGTTGCCATCAGCATCCAAAATTCTCACCACGGGCTGCGCTGAGAAAGGCACGCCAGCAAGAGAGCTAGTTGGCTGAGTTATGAATTCAAGTTTACTGGCCTCACCCATCGGTGTAAAACTTACGGTTTCTGTATTATTGTCAATCACTCCGCCCACAACTAAAGCAACCTTGCAAATGTAGCGAGTTCCCGCGACAAGATTCTCTAACTTGTAGCTAGTAGCCGCAGTGTCATAGAGCTCATGAATCAATTCAAACTCTGCAGTTGGCGAAGTTTTGCAATAGATGTTCACATGATCAGCGTCAGAAGCATCTCCATACTTAAGCAAGGCCGTATTGCCGTTTAAAATTTCGCTGCTGGCGATTCCACCAAATGGAATTCCGGCCACATCCAAAGTGTTGCCGTCTTCCTTGCCTTCACTATCAGCGGCACGAACACGAAAATAATAGAGCTGTTGTGGATTGAGATTGGTAATGAGTGCTTCCGATGCCGGAGCTGGAATGGTTTTAATCAATTCAGGTTTAAACTTTAATGTGGTGTCATAGATGTTATAGGCCACAACACGACTGTCAGTTGAAGGTGACCAACTCACTTTTAATTTATTGTAGCCAGTGGTATCCACTGTGGTCGCGCCATTGAAGTCTACAAACGAATTGGAGGCAGGACCCTGCGAAGTGTTCACTGGAATCGAAGTTTCTTGGGGTAGGCACCCACTCAAGGCAAAGGCCAAAACCGCAGCCAGCCCCGTAAAACGACTTGGTTTCAATTGCACCAACTTACGTTTTGCTTTTTGAAAACAAAGTGCTCTAAAGAAAATAAGAAACCTCCTCATTGGGTATCATCCTAAAAGTTGACCACTTTAGCCTCATCGGCCGTAAGCCTCGTTTTCATAATCATTTTTTCGGTTTTTCCAAATTTTTCTCAGAAAAGATCGTCGCAATTTGTTACATGTAAAAAATTTGATTTTGATTCTCAATTTGAATCTATGTAAATGTGCGTATCAATTTGCAGCAAATTTGCCCTCGCCCATGAAGAGGCATCAGTCACAAATTGGTGCCATCGGGTGATTCTTTTTTCAGCCACTGCTGAAACTCAAATATGGATTTTTCAAAACCTCGTTGACTAGGCTCATAAAACTTCATCTCAGCGATCGCCTCTGGTAAATACCTTTGCTTGACCCACCCTTTTGCAAAACTGTGTGGATACTGATAGCCCTCGCCGTAGCCAAAACTGCGACTCATTTTGGTTTTTGAAGAGCGCAAGCTCAATGGCACCGGCAAATCTCCTGACCTTTCGACTTCAGCAAGTGCCTTTTTCCAAGCCTCATAGCTTCGATTCGATTTCGGCGCGCTGGCGAGATAGGTAACTAGCTGGGCCAATATGATCCCGGCCTCCGGCAATCCAATGTGACGAATCCCATCTGCAGCCGACACGGCCATTCCCAGCGCCTTGGGGTCGGCATTTCCGATGTCTTCAGATGCGAGCACAACCAATCTACGAGATAAAAACTCAAGATCTTCACCGCCTTTTATCATTCGTGCGAGATAATACAATCCAGCATCGGCATCGCTGCCGCGAATGGATTTAATGAATGCCGATACCAGGTCGTAGTGCTGTTGCCCTGTGGCATCGTAGCGCAGGGCTTTGTCTGATCGAAGTGCATTGATCTCCGCAAGAGTCAAAGGATGATCTTGCTGACCGCCTACCGCCGACACAATCAATTCAATCTCACCAATTAATTTTCGCACATCACCATTTGACCAGCCAATCAGTGAATTCAAGGCGTCTTCAGCAAAGTAGCTCTCTAGCAAATTGAATTCGCCCAGAGCGCGAATGGCAATTCGCCGCAAGCTCTTTTCATCTAATGGCTCGAGTCCCGCTATGCGCACTCGCGACAAAAGGGCGGGATTGAGGCTATGACTTGGATTTTCGGTGGTTGCTCCCAGCAACACCAGGTCACCTTTTTCGATAAAGGGCAACAGCACATCTTGGGAGCTGCGATTGAGACGATGGATCTCATCTACAAATGCAACAGTTCTTTCGGAGAAAACCTTTCGCCGTTCTTGGGCTCGCTCCCCCAGCTCTTTTAAAAACTTTGCTCCCACTTCCACAGCATTGACACTCTCTGAGTTGGCTTGCCAAGCCTGTATCAACAAACGCGCCAGCGTGGTTTTTCCCGTTCCAGGTGGTCCCCAAAAGATCACAGATTGTGGAATTTTCTTGGAGATCAAGTTTTGCAGCCACTTTTGTTCTTGCAAGAGTTGCTCTTGACCTTCAAAATTTTCTAGTGTTTGCGGTCGCAATCTTTCAGCCAAAGGCGAGAGTGGGTCAGGTGCCATGGAAGAATTGAAAAGTTTCATATCGCTCACCTATTTGCCCTTTGTCTTCTTAGACAGGCGACGCAAAATCTTTGCGAAGGATTCGCCATACTCAGGAACAGCAAATCTGTAGCTAAGATACAAATAAACACTGGCTGCAGCGCTACCGAAAACGAACAAATACACGATGCGCAAGTACCAGACCATGGACGCCGAATAAAAAGATTCTGCAATCACCAACAGCAACAGCATGGCCGCACCCGGAATGAGCATTCCTTTCAGTTTGTGAAGGAGACGTGACAACTCGAGAGGCATAATGAACCGAGAAAAGCCTCGCCAAAGAAGAGTGAAGTTGATCAGGCCAGATAAAAATGTCGAAAAGACCAATCCACCCAAGCCAAACGCAGCCATCAACTTGGGAGCAAGCAGAATGTGCGCAATGAAGGCGCCCGCCGAAGCCACCGCCGGAAACCAAGTGATTTTCGCCGAATAGTAGGCCGTGACAAAGATTCTCGTAAAGCCTGCCGAAATCAAAATGAAGGCATAGATCCGCACCACTCCAGCAGTTGCCAATGCATCAGATAGAGTGAATTGTCCATACTGAAACAGCGTCTGCACGATTGGCAGGGCAAAAATGTAGAGCGTTAGAGCACAAGGAAACATCAAATAGAAAGCCACGCTCATGCTTGATATGATTTGCTCCTGATACTCCTCATTTCTTTTTGACGAGATCAACAAAGACAACTGTGGCAACAGCGCGGTTCCTATGCTGACCGCCACCAAAGACAATGGCAATTCCAATAAACGATCAGCCCAATTGATGTAACTGGGGCTTCCCTCTGGCAAGCTACTGACAAAATAGCCATTCACAACACTAGAGAGTTGCATCAACCCTGTGCCCAACATTCCGGGAAGCATATTCAACACCACTCTGCGAGACGGCCCCCACGCGATTTTCAGCGTAAAGTGAGGCAAAAGTCCGCGCCGCCGCAACGGCGGAATGAGAACCATCACCTGCATCAAGCCACCGACCAGAACCCCCCAACACAAAATCTCCCCTCGCACGGGTAGCCAATGCTGCGGTATTAAGGTGGAAACTATCATGGCGATATTAAAGAAGGTCGGAGCAATTGCAGGCCAAAAGAATTCGTTAGCGGCATTGAGAAGCGCCATAAACAGAGCAAAGATCGACATTAAAAAAATAAAAGAAAACATCACTTTGGCGTAATAGACAGTTCGCAAAAATTTCTCATGGTCGGCCTGGTAGCTCTGCTCAACCAGCAGAGCTACCATTTCACCGCTAAAGAGTATGCCTGCTGCAGTAAATACAATTAAAAACAAAAACACCATCGTAAAAAATCCCGAAGAAAATTTTCGAGCATTCTCTTCGCTCTGGGTCTGCTCATGTACAAAGATCGGTAAAAAATTGACCGCCAGGGAACCTTCACCCAAGAGACGTCGAAAAAGATTGGGGATCTTCCATGCCAAAGTCCAAGCATCGGTTATTTCTCTTGTGAACAAAGTCGCAAAGAGCTGCTCCCGAACCAGACCAAGCACTCGGCTCATCGATGTGCCAAAGGACATTTTTAATGCATTTTTTAGAACAGATCCTCCCCCTGTTGAAGCCACAAGAGGCGGCTTTGATGGTGGTGGACGACTGGAAGTGTCTGACATGATTTATGTATCATTTCTATTCAGTATTGAGTCAATGGATCTTCGTCGCATATCTAAAATTTTAAGTCCTGGTTTCAGGCCCTTAGCAGGAAGAGCCTCTATTTGTTTGAGCCCCCTGCGAGAAACCCTTAAAATAACTTATCAAAGAAAATGCAGTCAAAAGTGATTCTTTTACTCGGTGAGGCCATCTATGAAGCAATGGGTACAAAAACTAGTCAGTCAATTGGATTACGGTTGGGGAAAAAACCACCACGGAGACTCCGGCACGTCGCAGGTGGAGCTTTCAGAAGACCGTGCCACACTTCTCTATATTATTGATATTTACAATAAAAATCTGGTGGAAATCTCCACTCATCCAGTGCGCAGGGTGCGAGAAATCATGGATGAATTTACCAGAGAATTGGTCAACCCCGATAAAGAGCGCACTGAAAAAGTCCTGTTTCGCCTCCGTCAATTCATTTCTAGCTATCGCGTGAGTGAATACACTTACATTCGTAAAACCTTCGATGACTTTAAGAGCATTCTGTGGGACTTTGTCGATCAGCTGGCTGAAGATTTTAAAAATGACGAAGCGGAGTCAGCAATCATTAAAGAGAACTTGGATCAACTGCGTGAAGCTGTTGAGGCCGACTCTATAGACGAATTGCGCCAGAAGTCTCGAGAATTTATTGATTTCTACATCGAAACTCAAAGTCGCAAAGAGTCTTCTCGAGATCAAAAAATGACTTCCATCAAAAAGAATCTGACATTTGTCAAAAAGCAGCTTGTCGAGGCTAACCGGAGCATGCGCGAAGATCACCTGACCCACGCCTTCAATCGCAAGAGCTTTGATGAGCAAATCAAACAGATTGCCAAGCTTGCTCCTCTGTCTGCACTCCCACCTTCTTTAATTATATTGGACATTGATTTCTTTAAAAAGATCAACGACAACTTTGGCCACGACGTTGGCGACTTCGTCCTCAAAGAATGCGTAAAACTGCTCCACGGTTCATTTAATCGCGAAACCGACTTTGTCGCCCGCATTGGCGGCGAGGAGTTTGCGGTGGTACTTCCAGATCATCCTATTGAGCTCGCGGCAATGAGAGCCAATGAGGCCATGGATAGAATCCGCAAAGAGGTCTTTATTCAAAATGACAAAGAGCTTCGGTTCACCGTTTCGATGGGCATATCCCAGCTTGGCAAGGGCGAAACCACTTCAAGCTGGCTAAAGCGAGCCGACTTGGCCCTCTACAATTCCAAGAACACTGGGCGAAATAAAGTGAGTCTTGCAGAAAAGCCACAAGGGGAAGCTGCCTAAAAGTTTGTCTGGACTGCCTAATTTTTTTTTGACAGGGTCGCAGGTCTAACAGCACTGTCATCTCATTTTGCAACTGCAAGATTTTGACATGTCAAAATGATCTGAAGCCATCAGCGCTTGGCTTCGAGTTTGCTATGACCTCATTCCATGGGGAAGCAAACAATATCATTAACAGTTGCAATGGTCTTTTTTAATCTTTGTCGGTCGCAAGCCGCCATCGATGTGATCAATGGCAGTTACCAAACTCAAGTTACGGTGTTGTCGACACCGCAAGATCACATTGGCGCTCACTACTCAAGTCGTCGCCTCTATACGGGAATCATGGGTCCCGGATGGTGCACCGACATAGAATACTATCTAAATTTTGCACCAACGAATAAATTCCAAAAGGCATGGTTAAAGTCAGGACCGCCGCTACTATCGGTACTGACTCAAAGTACAGAGCTTCTTCTGATCAAATGCGATAAAATTGTCAGCCGTTTCCCAATTGTAAATAAATCCAAGGAATGGATAAAAAAATTCTCTCAAGGACGAGAGACTCTTTTTTCAATAAACCCAGAAGTCGACGCCCGCGAAGCCTCACAAAGAGATTTGCGTCATCAGATCAAGATAAGATTTAAGAATGGATCTTTTGCTATCTCGGACGAGAACGGGATTCAAACGTATCGTTTTGACGAGCGTGGTTGGCCATTGGAAATCAGTGACGGTGAAACAAAAGTCAGTTTCGCTCTATCGCTGAACCAACAGTGGCAGGTCAAAACAAGACAGGGCCACCTCTTTGTCAGCGGAAGCCCACTGCGTCTTCAGTTTGTTCAATATGGTGAACTCTCACTACGTACTTTTTCTTACACTAAATCGGGAAACTTGCAAAAAATAATACAAGGCTCGTCCACTTTGCTATGGCAGTTTGATAGGGACGACAATCTTATCAGGTCTTGGAATCAGCGAGGTCAAAGCTCAACAATTTCTTACGATCGCAATCTAGATGTGGTGACTTCCGTGGCTCGTTCCGACGGGTGCAAAATTCAAGTTCAATATGCAGCCCCTAAAGATTCTAGCGCTTGGAATCGGCGCATCGAAAAGCACTGTCCCGACGAAATCAAAAAGGTCATCGAAGTTCTGGTTGAGCTGACAACCTTGCCAAACGGAGAGATTCGCGCCAATCAAATTGAACTGAACTCTCCGTCTTGGAGCTCAGCCTATACGCTAGCAATTGACTCTGGCTCGGGTCGCATAAGTCAACTGCGCCAGAATCCAAGTATTTTAAAAGAGGGGGCATTATGAAATTTTTGGTAATAGCCATGGTCTCAGTGTGGTTTAGTCTTTTTAGCGCTTCGGTGCGCGGGTATTTGCTGCTCAGCGCTGACGACGTCAAGCTTGCACGCGACAACCCGAACTGCTGTCGCAATTCGGCTCCCTATGTCATTGCACTGATTGATACCGGGATTGATTGGAAAAATCCCGCGTTGAAAAAATATCTTTGGACCAATATGGGCGAAAGCGGATGGGATGAGTTTGGAAGGTCCAAAAGCGACAATGGAATTGATGACGATCACAATGGTTACGTCGACGACGTTCACGGCTGGAATTTTTTAGCAAACTCCAATGACATCAGTGACGATCAAGGGCATGGCACGCATGTGGCGGGAATACTGGCTCAGAAACTCGATGAGTGGGTGCACTCAGGGGCGGATCTTTCCAGAGTAAAGTTAATGCCGCTGAAGTACTACCAGCGTCAGATGAACAGCACAGATCCTCTCCAAGCTAGCTTAGAGGCTTTGGCCTACGCTGCAAAGATGCACGTGTCCTTGATCAACTATTCCGGAGGTGGCTTTGAAGCAAGCCAAGTCGAAAAGCGCCTGTTGCAAACCCTCAACCAGCTTGCCATTCCGGTGATCTCCGCGGCTGGAAACGAAAGTGCAAACATTGATAATCGACCTTACTTTCCCGCGGCCTATCGTCTCCCGAATGTGCTTTCCGTCGGAGCCCTCAATGCCCAGAATGGCATTGCCGAATTCAGCAACTTTGGCGACTACAATCTCGATGTCTTTGCCCCGGGTGAATACATCTCTTCTCACTTTCTCCAAGGCACTCGCGCCAAGATGTCCGGAACTTCGCAGGCGACCGCATACGCTTCGGCGATGGTTGCGAGTCTCATGATTCGCCACCCAGATCTTAGCTTTTCAGATATCAAGCTTCTCTTACAGACGCCTTCTACAGATTCTGCAAAGGATCATGGCATTCCCAAGCGCCTTCCCGCCATGAAAACTGTGATTGCAAAAAGAGGCGACAATATCTCGGGGGAGTGGCGCAAACTCTCTAATCGACCTGAACTTTTTATTGATACTGATGGATTTAGTCTCTCTCCGAGCCAGGATGGCGAGGAAAAGCCTGCGAGCCAGCAAGTGAGCGAGATGGGCGCGAACTTGCTGTACGCAGAGCGTAGGTAATACCAATTTCGATTCAAGTTAAGACCTTTGTTGGCTGCATCCATCGCCGCTTGCGACGTGCCAAGAGCACGCCTCGGCGTCTCTGGTCTTGCCGCCTCGGTCTAAACTTGACTTGAAATTGGTATATTTGGGGTGGCCGGCGGGGCTGGCAAACGGAATTGCCAACCCCGCCAATTTTCTATAGAACCCTGGGATGGCCCATTTGATCTGTTTCCCCTTGCCTCTTGAATTCGATTTGTTTGTCGCAGAAATTGAAGCACTGACTGGCACCGCCGTTCAGCGTTCGCTGCCAAATATCAGATTAAGAAAATCTGCGCGCTGGCTTTGGCAAAATAAACAGTACTACTTTGTCAATTCAGGTCACGGCAAGGTCAACACAGCCATCGGCACAACACATTCTCTTCAGACTCTACCTGATATTTCTCACGCCTTTCTTTTTGGATCATGTGGAGCAGTTATGGACTTAAATGTCCTTGACGTTCTGATCGCCAGCGAAGTGATCGAACACGACTATAAGGTCAAGTTTGCTTCACTCCCTACGCCTTCGTTCCAAGGTAACATTGACCTCATCAAAATTTTCCAAAAAACGATCGCAGAGATGGCGATCAAACACAGAGTGGGGCGCCTAGCCAGCGGTGACGAGGACATTCTCGACAGCGAGAGGCGCAGTTGGCTACGAGACACCTTTGCCCCTCTGGGGGTGGCTTGGGAAGGCGCAGGGTTTGCAAAGGCCGCTGCATTTTTTAATATTCCTGCCCTCGAAATGCGCGTCGTGACTGATGATAGTGACGCCGGGCCAAGCACGGACTTTAAATCGAATTTATGCCTAGGAATGAAGATCCTTGCTAAAGCCTTAGTCGAGAGTCACAACATCGAGAGTCGCAAAAAATTGGGCTGAAGCAGCAAGCCGACATTGATGGACTGGGCAATATTTAGATTCACCAATAATCAATAAATTCTCAACGGACCTTTTGCCTCAATGCCTTTGTCTTCCCAGCTCGCGTTTTAGAATCCAATCGACGACGCTGTGAATTCTTGGTTGGTTTGGTTTTTTTTCGAATTTTGGGAACAAAAAGTGCGGCCTCCAAAACATTCACCAACTTTTGCAGAGCTTCATTGCGATTTTGCAACCAGCTGCGCTCCGTTTGCGATTTTATAAGCAGATCACCCTCCTTAGTCAGTCGAGCAGACAGCTTTTGCAGAAGCATATTCTTTTCATACTCACTAAAAGATTCGGTAGCTACCACATTAAATCGAAGCAACACGGCGGTCGCCGTTTTTTGAACATTCTGGCCCCCTGGACCACTTGCCAAGTGCGAAGAGAACTCAAGTTCCTTTAGGTTCCGCTCTTTACCTTTGACAACAAAGCTCAACTCTTCAGATTTTTTTTTCACTTGAGCCTCGCTCTGTCTTAATTAGTATGACTTTTTAGTTAAGTAATAGTCCCAGGTGCCTTCGATCACATTGAGCCTATTCTTATGTAGCTCAAACACCTTTGTAGAAATGGCACGCAAAAAGTAGCGATCATGGCTAACAATAATGACAGTTCCATCAAAATCCAATATCGCCCGCAACAGCACTTCACGAGAATTGATGTCCAGATGGTTGGTGGGCTCATCCAAAACCAAAAAGTTCAGCGGCTTTGCCAGCAGAGTTGCCAAAACCAAGCGGCTCTTCTCGCCCCCGGAGAGAACTGAAATCTTTTTATTGACGTCATCGCCTGAAAATTTAAAAGCGCCGAGCAAATTGCGAATGTATCCTAGCGAAGAATCTGGAATGCGACTGTGCACTTCGTCCAACAGTGTCGCCTTTGGATCTAATACATCCATTGAATTTTGACTAAAATAGCCCAGTTCAATACTGGGTCCCAAGCTCAAAGTCCCTGAGGTGGCCTCTGTCAGTCCGGCAATGATTTTGAGTAGCGTGGATTTCCCAGCTCCATTGACTCCGACCAAAGCCACCCGATCCTGGCGCTTGACCAACCCATCGGCATCCGCAAATACCAACTTCTCTTTGCCCTCTTCCGTCGTCCACACTTTGCCCAATCCCGCAAACTTGACCACCTCATCTCCACCTCGCGGAGTAGTTGGCCAGACAAATTTTATTTCTGCTTCTTCTGGCGGAATTTCTATTCGTTCAATCTTCTCTATCTTTTTGACCCGCGACTGCACCTGCGCCGCATGCGAGGCGCGCGCGGCAAATCGAGCTATAAACTCCTCTTCTTTAGCGAGCATCTCTTCTTGACGCCGCGAGGCCGCAATCAATTGCTCCAAGCGAACTTGTCGCTCCCGCTCATAAAAGTCATAGTTGCCCGAGTAGGTGGTGATGGTTTGATGCGCTACTTCGACTATTTTTGAAACCAGGCGATTCATGAACTCTCGATCATGGCTGGTCATCATGATAGCGCCTGAGTATTCGTTCAACCACGTTTCAAGCCATTGAATGGACTCAAGATCGAGATGGTTGGTCGGCTCATCCATCAGAAGGAGATCTGGCTTCAAAATCAAAACCTTTGCCAGAGCGATGCGCATTTTCCAACCACCGCTGAAGGTTTCTGTCATGCGATTGTAGTCATCAGGACCAATTCCCAGTCCAGTCAAGATCTCCGCCGCCCGAGACTCCAAATCGTAGCCTCCCGCTCGTTCAAATTCGGACTGCAACTCGCCATACTCTTCAAGAATTTTGGTCATTTCGTCTTCGCTGAGATCCTCAGCGAGGCGAGCTTCAATTTCGCGCAAGCGCTCCTGCACGACCAAGGCATTGCCCACCGCCGACTTTACTTCTTCCAGCGCAGATCTTCCGCGCATATCTTCAATATCTTGCTTAAAATATCCAATCACCGTGCGATCTGACTTGGAAACACTGCCGGAGTCGTAGCCTTCTTCATCAGTCACAATTCTAAAAATTGTCGTCTTGCCCGCGCCATTGGGCCCAACTAGACCAATCTTTTCGCCAGCATTGATTTGAAAGCTCGCCTTTTTATAAAGAACTCGAGGCCCGTACTGCTTGGTAATGTCCGTCAAATGCACCATAGGCGCATTCTGCAAAATCCCATCAAAAGAATCAATGGCAAAAGCGCCAAGACTGGCTAAAATACTAAGGGGAGTCTTTAGAGGAGCAGAACATGAGAAAAAAAAATGTCTTGGTTTCAGTAATTCACAAAATTCTTTGTTTGATCTTTCTCGCGAGTCTATTGGCTTGCGCCCAGTTCCCGCAGCCAAGCAATCAGGTGCGCCAGCTTGCTACTGCTCTTGCTGACCAAGATCTGATGGGAATGGAGATTCTGGCGCCATGTAATGAAAAATTCTACCGGGCCAAAATTACAATCGATAATGCCAAGGCAAGCCAGGTTGGGTTTGCCTATTTGAACTCAGCCTATAACGAGTCTTGCGAACGTACACCACTAGCAAAGAGTGAAATCATCCCTTTCCACAGCCGAGACAGTATTGATTTGCCCAATTCATTTTTTTATATTTTTAGCTTTTCAGCGACTCAAAACACGCTGAGCAAAAATGATCTTGTCAGCGCCCGTTGCCATTTTGACAATCTTCCCGCTAAAGTAATGGACATCTCCGCCACCTCAGAAAACGATATCTATCTGCAAGTCAAATTCTATGAAACCACGGATTTCAAGCTTGAAAACGATGCCGCCAATGGCGAATGCGGCGACATTGATGGCGGGTACATCTCTATCGATGACATAAAAATTATCAAAAACAGCGGCTTATAAAGTTAGCCTTTTGATAGCAAGGATTTCTACAGTCTCTTCGCCTGAAGGTTTTTTAATTGTGACTTCATCATTAACCTTTTTGCCCAGCAAGGATTTGGCGACAGGGCTTTTCCAAGAGATCCAGCCCTTGCTGATGTCAATTTCATCCTCGCCAACGATAGAATAGGTCTTCTGCGTGCCCTCTTCGTCTTCGATCTCTACAACAGTGCCAAAAACAACTTTGTCCAATGGCACAGCTTCTACATCCACGACTTCGGCCTGCTCCATCTTTTCATTCAAGAGCTCCAGGCGTTTGTCGATCTCGCGCAAACGTTTCTTGCCATAAATGTAGTCGGCGTTTTCTGAGCGATCGCCATTGCTGGCAGCCCAGGCCACAGTTTCAACGAGCTTTGGCCTTTCGCCATGAGCCAGCTCTGCGTATTCCTTTTTTAACTTTTCCATTCCGCTGGAAGAGATATAATTTTTTGGACCATCTGTCGTCATGACAACTCCAATCTTATAAGGCTGGTAACCCCGGAGAGCGCTCATTGGCCTTCATCCACGGATGAGGTTCATCGAGTGAGCGTTCGTAAGGAACATTTCGCAATTCACACATGAGCTCTTTTACACTCATGATGCGATCGATTTTAAAGGCATTACTGCCCACTGTGTAAAGTTCTTTTTCCTTAGGATTCATGTCAATCGCGGAAAGGAGTCCATTGCATATGCAAAAAGTTTTTTCGTTCTCATATTTTGACGGGCAATTGCCCTTATTGAGCAAATAGCCCTTATCGCACTTTGGCGCTCGCGAACGCAAAAGCGCTTCTTGATAAAATGGCGCTTTCTTCAATACCCGAAATAGCATCCCACATGGCGAACCAGGACGAGAGGCCAACTCAATGTCCTCCTCCTTACAGTCGATCAACATTTGTTTATAATTGGTGTTAGCGCCGCTTTCGTGAGTTGCCAAAAACCGAGTGCCCATCTGCACACCCTTGCAGCCCATATCCATGAAGCGCAATATGTCGTCATGTGTATAAACTCCGCCTGCAGCAAAAACCGGAATATCTCCCCAGTTTTTCAAGACCTCAATCGTATCTTTAACTAAAGTTTCTAAGCGATTAACAGGTGCCATCGCCTCGTCCACATCACGCCAAGCAATGTGACCTCCTGCCAACGGCCCTTCTACAACCACAGCATCAGGCAATCGCCCTGAACGCTGCCATCGTTTGCAAATGATCTCCATTGCGCGGCCCGATGAAACAATAGGAACCAAGGCGACCTCGCCACTGCGCTCATGCTGTTTGGCAATTTCAGGCAAAGCCAATGGCAGACCAGCTCCAGAGATGATCGCATCGACGCCGCCATCCATACTTCCTAAAACGGAAGCTTCGTATTGATTGATGACCGCCACCATGATGTTCATGCCAATCAAGCCATTGTTATTTGATAGCAGTTTTGCATCGCGCACATCTTGAGCTGCTGCTGCTCGCGGCACAAACTTGCGACCATGCCGCTCCGAAACAATTCGGTCAAGGGCAGCACTGGAAAGAACTCCCATACCGCCTTCGCGCGCCACAGCTCCTGCTAAAATATAACTAGACAGGCCGATACCCATGCCTCCCTGAATGATGGGAACTGGCAAATGGACGTTCCTGATCTTCACCGGCGGCAAATCTCCGCCCTTGGGCGAATCTGAATGCAGTTTGTCTCGAAAATTAACCATAGGCCCCCACAAATCATAATCTCAGTGCTCATCTCAGGATACCTCTAAACTAGCCCTTTCGCCACCACATATTTGCAGCGCGAGTGCAGAATCTCCAGGCAATCCGTCCAGATCCTTTCAGTCCTTAGCCCAAAGTACCTAGAGTAAATTGTCTAGCTTGCCGATAAATCTAAGAGAATAGGAGGGTTGAGAATGCAATCCAAACTCAGGCGTTGGATGTGGGCGATATTGCTATCGGGCTCATGTTTTGGCGCGACACTCTTTTGGTATCACTCAACCGCAGTGAATACACTCTCCACCACCTCGGAGAAGCCCATTGCCTATGTCGTGAAGATTGTCGACGAAATCCAACGCCGCCCTGCTACGCGCCTTCTATGGCAGGGCGTTGCGACCGGTGACCCACTTTACAACGGTGAGTCAGTGCGCACCTCGCAATTGGGCGAAGTGCGCATTCAATTTCGAGATGGCAAGGAGATTGACCTCGAACCAGAATCCCTCATGGTCCTTTCTGCTGAAAAAGGCCAAGTGTCACTTGATCTCCTAGAGGGGGGACTCGTGGTTGACAGCAAGAGCAAATCCACTGAGGCGGGCTCAGATCAACTCGTATTGAAATCCGCATCAGGTCAGATCGACATCTCTCAGGCCAAGGCGGCCATCAGCCGCGGCAATGGCACCAATGTCGAAGTTCAGGTTCTCGAAGGAAGTGCAAAAATCAAAGACCAGAACGGCGCAACTCGGACGGTCCAACAGGGTTCAGCTTCGCAAATCGGCAATGCCATTCAAGACAAAAAATTCGAAATCATTTCTCTAAATCCCAAGTCAGGAGATCGCATTTTTCTGGATCCTGAAGGAGATCTCGAAAGTAACTTTGAATGGCAAGCATTGCCCAAATCTGCCCGAGTCGAATTGGTCATGGGTCCGGCCAGAAAGCAACTTAGCAAAGTTGCTGAGCTTAATGTCGTAGCCAACTCAAGCCCAGCTGCTAACAAAATCAAAGCAAAAGTGGCCTTTGGAAAATCTTTTTGGCAACTCAACGCTTATGATCCCAACAGCAATGTCTTGATTGGTCAGTCGAATTTATTACGAACCGAGTGGGCACCACGGTTTCCGCCCACTGCAGTGTTCCCTCTCAATCTGGCTGAAATGCGCACGACAGAGCCCCGAGCAATCATCAATCTGCAGTGGCAGGCTGGAGAATTGCAACCACAAGTGGCCGTAGAGCTCTCGAACGATCCGAACCTTCGTAAGAAAATAATTTCAAAAGTGGTCACCGGCATCGAGACCTTGGCCACGCCACCGCTGCCCCACGGAACCTATTACTGGCGATTGACGGCATTCTATCGTGATACCAAGCAACCTTTCATTGGCAAGACGCTATCTTTTACAGTTCGATCTGACGACAAGAAGGTTGCTGTGGCACCTCTCCCTCCGCCTCCTCTCGCAATCAATTGGACAGTTCCTGAGGATCTGAGCCAGCAGATGTATATCGACAAACCTGTCCTTGATCTGAGTTGGACCGTCGAAAATCCAGAGTCCGTAGATGCGTTCAAGCTAATCCTAAAGGACGCACAGAATCCATCTGCGCCGCCCATTGCCGTCGAAACAAAAATTGAAAAGAACAACGGCAACCCGCTCAAAAACGCGGAGACAAAAATTCCCCTCACGAAACCTGGAAGATTCATCGCTTCGATTGAAGCCTACGATAAAGACGGCAAAAAGCTTGGACAAAGCGCCACGCGAAATTTTGAAAGCTCAGCCCTGCCTCTCTTAAAATCGCCGCGCTGGACAAACGCCCAACCAGAGGTTGTCGCCACACTCGATGGCCAGGCACAGGTCGCTTGGGAAAAGGTGGATGGCGCAAAAGAGTATGTCTTTTCGGTGCTGAGAGAAGGAAAAGAAATACAAACAAAGCGAATGAGAGGCACTGATTTTTCTTTTCGAAACCTTCTCCCAGGAGAGTATCAGGTGAATTTAACAAGCGTGGACAACTACGGTCGAATAAGCAGTGAACCCTCAACTAAAAAAATTGTTGTGCCTGATAAAAGTGGCTTGAAAGCACCCTCACTTAAAAAAATTAAGGTCAATTGATGAAATTTGTTCTGTTCTTGCTCACATTCAACCTAATTGCACCCATTGCATCGATCGCAGGTGAGGGAGCGAGCTATCGTCGGATGGTTGAATTCGAGTGGGACCCGATTGAAGGTGCCGTCGTCTATGACATTGAGCTAAAAGTGATCAAAGCCGAAGGTGAAGACAAGATGTTTGCTTTCAAAACAACGGAAAGCAAATGGAAAGGTCAGCTGCGACCAGGAAAGTACCTCATGCGCCTGCGCTCTAAGGATCACCGCAAGGTGCCCGGAGACTGGAGTGAGTACTCTGATTTTATTGTCGGCCTAGACCCTGTCGTGTGGAAATCGCCCAAAGACAATGACAACATAAAAACCAAAGAAAAGAATTCAAAAAAAGTAACTTTGGCGTGGCAAGCCACTCCTGGCGCCAAAGACTATGCCCTCTCCGTATATAACGAAAAAGACGAGCAGGTCACACAAGAGGTTGTTTCTGGCACCTCCAAGACTCTGGATTTACCGGTAACTCTCACCTACAAAGCCTTGGTCCGCGCTCGCGCTGCCACGGGAGTGGAGAGCGAAAAGGACAGCCAAACTGTATTCACTCTTATTGGAGATCAACTCGACAAGCCAGAAATTGAGCGCCCCGAAAACGATTTTGTCCGCTCTCTTCAGTGGGAAAAGCCCGAGCTGAGTGAAAATTACAAACTGAAGGTTTTAAAGTTTGACCCTAAGACTCGAAAGTTCAAAGCCTTTAAAGAGTATGACAACTACGCTGACCAAAAGTTGGATTTTCCGCAAGACTGGCCCGGTGGCAACTATCGACTTCTTGTTCAAGCTCAGGCCAAAAACCGCCTCTCTTCCAAAGTTGCCGGACTGCAATTCAAAGTATTTAATGGCGATCGCTCGCCTGCATCAGAGTACAAACTCACCATGAAGCAAAGTATTGACCGCATCACAGGATGGTACGGAATTGCATCGTACCTATTGACGCAAATTCAATACACAAACGCCAACGGTGACTTTGGCACTGCGACCTCTTACAACAGCCTTGGCGGCACTGGGCGTTTGGGCATTGGCTACTTTGGTTATAAATCCAATTGGGGGTTTTTAAGCTCTGCGGATATGTCTGGATTTTTACTAAATGGCAAGGCACAGACCTTTTCCTCACTAGAACTGTCTAGCGTCTATCGGCTGCGCAATTTGGATCGTAGCGAGATTCGCTTCACTGCCGGTCCGTATTACAAAGAAATCCCCGAGACCATAGGACTTGATCAGTCCTCTTCCACCAGCCCTGATGCCAATAACTATGAATCGCAAAAGATCTCCGTCTTAGGAGCTCAGCTCGGTGCTGAGTACTGGTATTCATTTTCTCCACGCTTCGGCCTGCAGCTGCACACCAAACTCTACTATTCTCTTGCAAAAGTTTCTACGCCCAACAACATGCCCATACTTCCTGGATTGTCAAACCAGGTGGGAATTCTTGGCAGCTACAAATTGTCAGAAAAATGGACCGGTCTTTTCGGATATGCCTATCGCAAAGATGAAATTCGCTATCAAAAATTGGAGGACTCCGTTTTTGATAACATACCCGAAAACCTGTCTTCAGTGACCGGTCACTATTTAAACCTTTACTGTGAGTATGAGTTTTAGCATGACAGCCTTAGTGTTGAATTGTAAAAACTTAGAGGAGCGAAGATGAGAGTGCCAATTTCGACAAAACTTATTGTTATAACGATATTGTTGTTAGTAGGAGTCTCCGTTCCCATTGCGATTCAAAGCTCCAAATATTTTGAAAAGGTTTCCATCCAGCGGGAAGAAGACACCAATATGCGCTACGCTGCTGCCCGCTCTCTCGAAGTCGAAAGCCTTGTCAATGCTCAATACGAAAAAGCCAAAACTCTCGCCACTGAACTCTTTCAGACTCACAACAATCCCTCTCTTGAAAACAGGGGCAGCTTAATTAACAAAGACAAAAGTTGGGCAAAAATTACCGTTCTAAAACTTGACGGTGCAAATCCGACTCTGCTTGAAGAAAAATTCAACAACGAATTTTTGGATGCCAACAAAATCAAACCCTTATTTTTTCAGCAATTACGACAAGCACAAGCATTTCCAATGCGTGAGCTCGCCGAAGGACAGATTGCCGTTCAATCGGGAAACATCAAAGTCGGCAACTGGCCGCTGATTCCCGTTGTGACCATTGGTTTTCCACTGGTCAAAGACACAGATCAGCGCATCACTCATTTGGCCATAGTCGATCTGCATATATCGGTTTTGCAAAAACCATTTACAGAAATTACGGAGAGAACCTTTTATCTAACGGACTCAAAAGGACAGCTTCTGGCTCATCAGGACGAAAAGCTAATCGTGGGCGGCCAGGACATTCGCGCCCTTCCTTTGGTGCAGGCAGCGCTCGATCCCAACTCGCCAACCAGAAAGCAGCGCACCTACTCCGATCCCAGCACGAGAAAAGAATTTATCGGCGCATTTGTAAAATCCTCTTTTGGCCTCATCATCTACTCGCAAATTGATTCAGATGTGATTCTCGAGCCTTCACGAGCCGTCAAGCGTGACGCCTTTTTTATTTTAGGACTTGTTCTCTCGGGCGCGATACTACTTGTGTTTATCTTTTCAATGTCACTAACCTCACCATTGGAAACACTGGTGAGCTTGATTTCTTTAGTGTCAAAAGGAAATTTTGACGTAAAAGCGAACGAAAAAATCAAATCGTTATTTCGCGATGAGGTCGCCGAACTTGCGATTGCCTTTGACAAGATGACCGAAGGTCTCAAAGAGCGAGACAAAGTAAAAAATTTGTTTTCCAAATTCCACGGCTCGTCTGTCGCTGAAGATTTGATCAATAGCAAAGTGGGACTGGGCGGACAAAATCGCGAAGTGATTGTCTTTTTTAGCGACATCCGCGGCTTCACTTCCTTTTCTGAAAGAAGACCGCCCGAAGAGGTGGTTGAAATGCTCAATGCCTATTTTGGTTTGATGGTAAAAATCATCAATGAAAATGGTGGTGTTGTGGATAAATTTATTGGTGATGCGATCATGGCGGTATGGGGGGCGCCTAAGGCGGGGCCCAATGATGCAGGAAACGCCGTCACTGCCTGCCTAGAAATGCGCAAGGCCCTTGTTCCCTTCAATGAAAAACGCATTGCCAAAGGTCAGCCGCCCATCACCGTTGGCATGGGGCTCCATGCTGGACGTGCAATTTCTGGTACTATTGGATCGGATGAGCGGATGGAGTACACAGTCATTGGCAATACTGTAAATACGGCTTCGCGAATTGAGGCTTCGACAAAAGCATTTGGCGCAGATCTTCTCGTAAGCGACGAAGTGGTCAAAAAGGCAGGTCCATTATTTGCCACTGATTTAGCGGGCGCTGCAGAAGTCAAAGGTCGCTCTGAAGCGCTAAAGCTCTACAAAGTCCGAGGTTTTAAAGATGCCGGCGGAAAGATCACCGAAGTGGTTACACCTTACTCTGACTACGAAGCCGAAAAAGCCGATAAAGTTAAAATTGCATCTTGACCTCAGTGCACTTGCAGCTGCAAATCATAGAAAGGCATCAACAAATTCCATTTGATGTGAACTTGCGTATATCGAATAGAAGCTTGAGATTTGTAGAGAAAGAGAGAAGCATGCAGCGACCTAGAGGCACCCAAGATCTCCTCGGAGACCAAATCTTAAAATTTCGGCACATCGAAAAGATTGCCTATCAAATCGCGAAGCAATTTTCTTTTTCGGAGATTGCCACACCTATTTTTGAAAATCATGAGGTCTTTCACCGCACTTTGGGCGAAGCTTCCGACATGGTGGCCAAAGAGACTTATGATTTTAAAGATCGTGGCGGCGATCTTCTCACTCTGCGTCCCGAGGGCACGGCCCCTATTGCCCGCGCATTTCTGAGCGAAGGTATGCAACAGCACTTGCCACTTAAATTTTATTATCATGGGCCGATGTTTCGCTACGAAAGGCCTCAGCGCGGACGCTATCGCCAATTTCATCAAATTGGTGTTGAGCATCTTGGTAGCGAATCCCCCATCAGCGATGCCGAATGTTTATTGATGGGTTGGAAGTTCATTCAGGAGCTTGGAATCGCCAATGAAGTTCAAGTAGAAATCAATACTCTCGGTGATAGCGAATCTCGCCAGGCTTTTCGCTCCGCTCTTGTCGAATATTTGAATCAACACAAATCCGAGCTGTCTCCTGACAGCAAAACGCGGCTTGAAAAGAACCCCTTGCGAATTCTTGATAGCAAAGATCCAAAGGATCATCAGCTATTGGATGGCGCGCCAAAACTCAAAGACCATTTGAACACATCCTCTCAAGCAATGTTTCAAGCTGTGCAAGCACAATTGAAATTTTTAGAAATCCCATTTGTGATACAAGAGCGCTTGGTGCGAGGAATAGACTATTACTGTCACACAGTCTTTGAAATCACCACCAGTCAACTTGGAGCCCAAGGAACCTTATTGGCTGGCGGCCGCTACGATGGGCTCATCTCCAGCATGGGTGGACCGCAGGTCCCCGGAGTCGGTTGGGCTTCTGGAATTGAACGACTGGCCGAACTCCTGCCCGCGTCAAATTGGCAAGAATCAAAAGTCAAAATTGGCCTCATTTCAGCAGATCCTCTCGGCGAGCTCCACCTGCTAAAAATTCGCGAAAGCATTTGCACCCCGGCAATGGAATCCATTTTGTTTTTGGGCACTACCGGCATTGGCAAAAAATTCAAGAAGGCCGACAAACAAAATGTGATGTGGGCCATAGTAGTTGGCGAAAATGAGGTCAAACAAGAGCGAGTCAGTTTAAAAAACTTGCGCAGTGGGGAACAGCTCGAACTGACACACGCTGAAGCGAAAAGCAAAATTCTAGAATCTTTAATCTAAAAACGAAGCATCCCCAGTGCCTTTCGAATCATTCCTTCTTTGGGTCTCCGGCAAATGGACATGAGTTCATGTGCTCCTGCATTTGACCCATCATCTGACCCATCAATCCATGCATTTGACCCATTTGGCCCATCATGTATTGCTGGTTTTTTCCCATCATATTTCCATGGGACACGCCTCCACCCATCATACCCATATCTTTCATCGTTTTACCCATCAAATCTATATTGGCCTGCATATTCTTCATATGCTCTTCGAGAAGTGCCTGCTTTTTCTTTGGATCTTTAGTTTCTCGAATCAGAGTCATTTCTTTTTGCATTTCGGTCATACGTTTATTCATAGCTTCAAGATTTTGCGATTCAACATTAGACTTTGCTTTCTTGGCTTCCGCGCCATAGCTTGCACTCGCGAATACAACTAGCATTGCTAAAGTTGTCATTAGTAGGCGTCGTGTTTTCATCTTATCACTCCTTGTTGTTTATTTTTTTCGTAATGAGTTGTTCTGGATTCTAGCAAACACTAACAGGCTCCTCAAAAAGGTAAAGATGCAGGGCCACATCAATAGAAATCCCAACAAAATCCATATTCATCCAGAGCGCTGAGAGCAGCTTGTGTTCGCAATTTGATCTTCACTTGGATTCATTGGCGCCGCTATTCTCTAGAGCTCATCTCAAAAAAACTCCTGCTGCATAAGTACAATCTGCCAAAATTTCTACGCTGACCTTCAGCTGTTCGAATACAATTGGGGCGCCCTCGTAGATTGGGATCCCAGCGAAACCTCTTCCTCTACATTTGGCGCCACTCTTTTCACCAGTGTCGGCCCCACCAAAAACAGACTCACGCTCAATCGCAATGTGAATCTAGCGATTTGATAAATGACCGCAATGGCTCGAAAGGCCAAAAAGCCAACAAAACTCAATCTCTGTACCGTGGCCTGACGCCAATATTTTACATGTTTCTTTAGTCTTCGCTCGTATACGTAGAGAACTCGCTCTTGCTCATACTCCCATTCACGAAAACGTTCTATTATCTCTATCATTGTGTGTCTCCTAGGTGCTCAAACAAAGCCAACCAACGCGCCAATGAGCACGCTGAGGCTATTGCCTAAGCATTAAAATATTATTAAGATTCCGCTGAATAAGGGCCACCGGCTTCGATGGACCCAAAAAATCCAAGTTGTTGAAATTTGCAGAGATATTAAAAAAGTCTCAAGCAAACACAACAAACCAGAGGGCATCAATACAAAATGGTGATGTAACTAGCAGGCTCTATGACCGCCAGAGATAGAACTCGGTCTGTACCCGAGCACTATGCCGTAAGGACCGGCAAGCCCTGCTTTTGAGAGTCACAGGGGGTATCCAAAACCATTATCTGATGTGCGCAACCATTGGTATTTACAGTCTCATCGCTGATCTGCACCAAACATGCATCCATTGTCAAAATGGCACATGCGCTTGAATTTATCGATTTGATTTTCATCGATCCCCCTTTCATTAGATTTCTGATGAATCCTAGTCATAATACAGAATGCCTACTTTGTACAGAGGGATTTTTGATTGAAGTTTATTTTTGTTATGAGAATATCGAAATAATGAAAAACAAAAAGATTAAGATCGCTCTTCTCTTTGGAGGCCGCAGCGGCGAACACGAAGTCAGTATCACTTCTGCCCATTCCATTTTTAAGGCCTTGGATCAACAAAAGTATGATGTGACACTGATAGGCATTGATAAAGGCGGACGCTGGTCAAAAGTGGATCAGGAGACTTTTCTCGAGTATGGCCAGAAGCCTCGCGAATTGAGCCTGAGCCAGATCAAAAATTCCCAGTGGCCAGCAGCCTTTCCTTCGGATAAAAATTTGTTAGAAGAGCATACGCAGGCCTCAAGTCAATTTGACGTCGTTTTTCCAGTGCTCCACGGCACTTACGGTGAAGACGGCACAATTCAAGGTCTGTTCGAACTCAGCCAGACTCCCTATGTTGGCAGCGGTGTCTTGGGCTCTGCACTGGGCATGGATAAAGATGTCTCAAGACGCCTAATGAAAATGGCGGGAATTCCAGTCGTGCCGACCCTCGTAGTTCGCTTGCACGAATATCAACAAAATCCTCCTCATTGGCTAAACAAGATAGAGGAGGAAATTGGCTATCCTTATTTTGTGAAGCCAGCCAATATGGGTTCTAGTGTGGGAGTTAATAAGGTTAAGAATTTTCAAGACGCACAAAAGTACATTGCCTCCGCATTTGAGTATGACACCAAAATACTGATCGAAGAGAACATCGCCGCGAGAGAACTCGAAATTGCGATTCTGGGGAATCATGAATGCAAAGCCAGCACCATTGGCGAAATTGTTCCCACTCATGAATTTTATTCGTACGAAGCCAAATATCTAGATGAAAATGGCGCCCACCTCAAGATACCCGCGACCAATATATCTCCTGAATTGAAATCTAAAATAGAATCCTATGCTTTGCTGGCCTTTCAGACACTGGAGTGTCGTGGCTTGGCACGTGTGGATTTTTTCTTGGATCGCGAGAGCGGAGAACTGTACCTAAACGAAATCAACACTATGCCTGGATTTACCAGCATCAGCATGTATCCAAAACTTTGGGAAGCCTCAGGCATTAAATACGCAAATTTGCTAGATCAACTGATTCAACTGGCAATTGAAGCGCACAATGAAAAAGCAAATCTTAAGACTTCCTTATAGGAGATCGCCAAGATTATCTAATTGAAAATTCGCGATCCAGAGTGAACTGGCCACCGACTCTGACACGAACACCGTAACTGCCTGGAGGAAGTTTTGTTAGGACAATGGGCTCCAATGAACTCCAGATCTCACCGGTATCCCTATTTGCTATTTCCCAATAGTGGGCCAAATGGCCCTCTTCATTTGGGAGCCCAGTGGTCGCAATCTCGATTCCAGAAGCCGTTTCATAGATTTCGATAGCCGCCTCTGCAAATAGCTGTGCCACAATTTCGGCCTTAGAAAGCGTGATGGGCAAGCCTCCCCCTCCAAAATAGGATCGATTCAACTCCAGACTTCGCCAATCACAGTGAAGATGCCCGTCTGTATAATCCAAAGCAAACCCACCTCGCTTTTCGCAAATCTGATGCATCTTATTCATCGAGACTCCCGAGACATAAAAATCCAAACCGTCTCCATAAAGATGACGCGACCATTTTGCCGAGCCTTTGATCGCGGAGTTGTAACCTGGACTGCGATACCCGCTTGTAAATGATATCTTTTTGCCAAAGTCGCCCGTCATGAGCTCCAACCTTTCGATAACCTCTGGAGAGATGATGCCCAGTGGGCCCTTTCCCGTGGAGAGAAAGTGTTGCAGCTGATAATTTTTTGAAATGTATGTCTTCAGATCGATGGTTTGAAGATTTAGAATGTTTATTGGAATTGTATAGCGACTCGGATTGGCCGACTTCGGAAACGATGAATCTTGGTAGGGATCCAGATATGCATAGTCTTTCCCAGTGCTCGAGTGACCAGACAATCTTTCTAGCGGCAAACACGTCTTGGACGTCTTACCTGGATAGCAGGCCGTGGCACCGACTTGAGTGCCGGGAGGAAGTTGTCCTTCGCCTGGAACTTGCACCGGTGGTTGCGTCGGGAGCGGTTGACCGGAGTTGCCTTGATTTCCTGAGGAGGTGTCCTTATCTGGCGATGACGGGCCCGGAGGTGGTGCGGAGGGCTGGGAAGCACTCGCATTGTTATAATTACAACCGGCCAATACAAACAAACTCAAATAAGTAGCTCCAGATAAAAAAGCAATCTTCATAGCCAAATGACATCCTTTGTTGTGAATTCTTTTCTATATGATATTTTGTGTTGCTTGTTTTCGCTCGCAAGAAGTGCCAATGCCCTTTAGTTCTAGACAAACCTCTAAATATGAATTTCTATGACCGCGATTGGGCTTTGGGACGGAAAACATGAGGGGAGTTTGCTAATCATGGACATTGGTCATCGCAACTGGAATGAAACCACGGCCTTTCGTTTT
Source organism: uncultured Pseudobdellovibrionaceae bacterium (assembly GCA_964388665.1). Lineage (GTDB taxonomy): Bacteria > Bdellovibrionota > Bdellovibrionia > Bdellovibrionales > Bdellovibrionaceae > CALCCV01. Next base: position 57,483 of record CAYMBJ010000018.1, read on the forward strand.
GGTGGCATCGTGCGCGCCTATGGCGAAATCAAGTTTGCGAAGATTTGCAAAGCACATATTGCGATCGTTGGCTTAGGTGGTGTTGGGTCTTGGGCGGCAGAGGCTTTGGTCCGATCTGGTATTGGCGAGATCACTCTTATAGATTTCGATGATGTCTGCCAGAGCAACTTCAATCGCCAGATCATGGCCGTATCAGAATCTATTGGCAAAATGAAAATCGATGTTTTGGCAGAGAGATTCCACTCCATCAATCCTGACCTAAAAATTAATTTGCGCCATGATCGGCTCGACTCGACTTCCCTGGATTCTATTTTGGAAACTCCCTACACATGTTTTTTGGATTGCATTGATCAAGCAAAAAACAAGGCCCTGCTCATTGCCTCTGCCAAAGAAAAAAAACTTCCGCTTGTCACAGTTGGGGGCTCAGGGGGAAAACGCTTTCCAAACAAAATTGAAGTGGCCGACCTTAGTCAAACTCATGGAGATCCGTTGCTAGCAAAAGTGCGACGGATTCTGCGAACCGAATATCGATTTCCCAGCGACAAGCGCAAAAAAATGAAGGTGGCATCGGTGTTCTCTCCAGAAACCGTCGCGATTCCGCAAAATTGCGCAACCGAAGAGGACAGTTCTGATAAAAAGATTCAAAAAAACAAGCCCCTCGACTGCGGCAATGGCCTAGGTACTGTGAGTATGGTCACGGGCACCTTTGGTTTTTTTGCCGCCCACCTAGTGATCGAAAAAATCACTTGCGTCGATTGATCTTGATCACTTCTTCTTTTTTCCATCCAGGAATTCGTAGTTTTTCGGTTCGTGTCCACAGCAGCATCAGTATCGCGCCAAAAGCGAACATCACAACAGAGAGCCACTGCCCCCGCGTGAGTCCCAATGCTTGAAAACCAATATGGGCATCAGGCATACGAAACATTTCGTCGATAATTCTCACCGTGGCGTAACACATAATAAAACTCGCGGCGATGATCCCAGGCTTTCTTGGTTTTCGCCAAATAAAAAATAATATCAAAAATACCAATAGGCCTTCACCCAGTGCCGCATACAATTGTGACGGATGGCGCGTCGTTAGTAGAGGCTTAATGGCTGCTTTGACCGCTTCATTGCCATTCTGAATTTCAACAACGATTCGCTCCAGCGTTTCAAACAGCTTACCGCCACCCTTGCCAAATTTGTAATTATTCACCCAATCCAGCCAGGTCTCTTTACCAATACCCAAAGGCTCAACAACTGGCGTTAGCGTGTTGAGACGGTCCACCTCTTGGCTGGGCCAGGCAAAGATGTCCTGTGGAAATCTCACCGCCAGAGGAAATTTTTCATCTACGGGTCGACCCATCAGCTCGCCATTGATAAAATTAGCAATCCTGCCAAAAATGACCCCTATGGGACCAGCAACCGCGCACAGATCCAGAAGATAGAGCGAATACACGCCAAACTTTCTTCCAAACAATATGCAGGCAACAACAATTCCAATAATACCACCATGACTGGCCATTCCCCCTTTGTGCACTTGCAAAACCCCCCAATAAGGAAAGGAGGAACTGAATTTTGTGAACAACTCTTGGTCATAAAAGATACAATAGCCCAAGCGACCGCCAATGAGGGTACCAAAGGCAGCGTAAGTGATGAAATCCATCACCTGGCGCGGCTCCAGACCTGCCTTCTGTCGATTGGTGAGCCAAACAATCAAAAAATAGGCGCAAATAAATCCCATCAAATAGGAGAGCCCATACCAGCGAATGCCAAAATTGTCTGAAAATTGAATCAAAAACGGATCAAAATCGTGTAGCATTTTTCACACCCATGTTTCGCTTAGAGAAAATTTGCAAAATTTCATCTGAATTTTAGACCAAACAGCATTCTCAAGGCAAAATAAAAGTATGGAAGACTCTACACGCCCAACAATATTGTTTCATTTTGCGAAGATTGCGCTTCTCACTCTATTGCTACCCGCCGCAGCTGCAGCTCAAGGATCTGCAGATAACATCAAATCAAAGCGATGGACGCTGAGCGAATGGCTGGAGCAAAAGAGCCGAATTCAGATGATGGACATGTGGTTGACCATGAATTCGCCATCACCCTACGAGCTGGTTATTGGAGGCCACTATCTCTCAACTCAGAACAATGAGAATACCGAAAGCCTTCAGTCCTATGATGGCGAGCTTCAGGCGTTTGCAGGCCTTGCTGGCGTTAGCTTTGAACATCAAAACAACACTCCTCTTGTGCGCTCTCAATCAGCTGCCGCACTCAACTTGAGGCTCCTTGGCAACTCGCAACAAAACTCCTTTTTCTTGCTAAAATTGGGGCAACGCAGCCTCTCTCTCGCTCAAAACCAAGAGGCCATCCTTTTTCGCACGGCTTTTGCGGACGCAAGCCTGCAAATGTATATAACCGATCACCTGGGATTCTTAACTGGCTACAGATCCTATTTTGCCGCGGAAGAGGGGACAAGCGTCTACACCAACGGCAGCAAGGTTGCCGCCGATCTGTACATAGAATTCATTCGTCTTCGAATCAGCCTTGGCTACTTCGAAGAGCGTGAAAATTTCACCCTCTCTGACATCAAATATGAAGACATCAATAAGGGTTTGCGCACTGGGCTCTATTTCTATTTTTAGCACTTGTCCGAAATCCACTATCTATTAAGCAACTTCATCAAGAGAGGCTTGCAATGAGATTAACGATTTTTACCTAATATGGTAGGTCTTTTATAGTAATCATGGGCTTTAATCTCCCATCAACTAGGCTATCATCAGCAACTCTGTAACTACGGACACAATTCCCATCAATCCTATCGACAGAAGATTCAACTAAAACAGTTCCATAGTCCAATTCAATATGGCCAGATCCAACATTAAGCACAGGCTTAGCTTGCACTTTCGCACTCACAATCTCTCGAGAACGTTTTGTTGAGTAAACTATTTCCATTAAGCGAATTGAACGACTTGAAACCTCAGCTTCAAAAAAAGTTTTGAACCTCTCGATGTCTTGTTCAATTTTTTCCTTTATAGCGTCGGTATCTGACTTGCCTCCATCGGAATCACTGCCCGCCAAGTCAAGTTCGTTGTTTAAGTATGCGTCCAGCTTTTTCAAACCATCACTTTCTGAAATTTCACATCCAATTGGGATTTCTTCGTCAACAAGAGTTGGCGGAGTTGCCACATTTTCAAAGGCAAAAGTGCTCGGTGAAAGGATCATCAAGAACAAAAAAACAGTAACTGGCCTTCGATCGCTCATATATTTTTACCTTTGTTAGGGGTTCAGAATCATAGATAGGAGCAATTTAGGAGATGTCTCAAAGTTAGTTGAAACTTGAAAGAGGGAGCCCTTTCGTGGAAT
>CAYMBJ010000019.1:0-60583 GCA_964388665.1 uncultured Pseudobdellovibrionaceae bacterium
CACGCCGCCAGCGTTTGTTCTGAGCCAGAATCAAACTCTCCAGTTGAATTCTGTTCATATATAATAGCCGAAGCTATTGTACGTTTACTTAAAAAAATTATAGAGCCCGTACTTGTATATTTGTAGCTATTCAGTTTTCAAAGAACTTTGCTTCGTCAAGGAAGCCTTTCTATACTTTCGGTTGATAGCCCGTCAACTAATTTGTTTGGCCTAAGAGTTTATTTTTCAAATCTCTTTTGGCAAACTTTTTAGCTGGTGGAGGCAACAGGGATCGAACCTGCGACCCCCTGCTTGCAAAGCAGGTGCTCTCCCAGCTGAGCTATGCCCCCGAACCGTTTTCGAAAGTGGTGTGTTTTTGGATTAGGGCCGGGGAAAAGGCAAACACTTTTTTTGAGTTTGAAAGAATATTTTTATTTGCTCATTTTTTAGCGAGGCATTTGGGCAAAGGCTAGGCAAAAACTGGTCAAACTGGCTGCTTTTGTCGTATTTTAGGGCAGGACGCGAGGCCTGATGCGTTATCAGAAACTCCAAGAGGTTTAGGCGGATGCCTTCATCTTGCTGCCTAGAACTCTTTGAATGAAGCTTTTCTGCTCGGGCAGATCGAATCCAACAGATTCCGCGCCTGCCAGGATGGCTAAGTAGACTTTTACAAGAACATCAAAGTCTGAATCAATGGGTTCGCCAGACAAACATTCCTCAATGGCATCCGCCACGCTATTAAGATCAGGCGTTGTCACGACCTTAGGAAGTTTAGCAATATCGAGACCGGAATGCGCGGCCGGTTTAAAGCCAATGAGCTCTGCGGTTAACAATATTTTGGTGCCGTTAATGAAGTTAATTTGCAAGAACTCATGGGAGTCATTATCGAGACGACGAAGCACTTCGTTTACCTCAAAGATATTGAGCTGGAAAGACTGTGAGTCTGCCTTTTGTTGAACGCTAATGCAGCTTTGGTCAACAACTCTTGCTGAGAGCCCTTTGGACTTTGAGATAAAGTCTAAAACGAGCTCGCTGTCGCTTGATAGGAACTTAAAATTTGAACTGCTCAAGAGTCCTCCGATGTACTTCCATTTTTGACCCGCAAATACTGGCATTTCTGCAAATACTGGTGGTAGCTTTTCTTCGGAACTTCACAATTAAACTTGATAAGTCAAATTGAGACACCTGAAATGGTGTCGCTTCAAAGGACCAGAAAGATGCAGGCGCTATGACTCTCGGCTAAGTGGCTAGACTCTGAGGCGGAGATATAATACAAGTGGCTTAGAGATTTGCGATCGACTCTTTACAAGTCTGGACCAACGGTCCGGGCCATCTTTTGAGGATTGTCGGTCTCACCAAGACGGGATGAAAAATGAACATTACGAGATGGCAAGCACGTTACACTCCGACTAAAGAAATCATGGCGAACATATTAAAATTGGAGGGGTTGGAACCAAACACGGAGACCCTGCCTGGGCAAACCTCAATAAAGGACCATCGGCACCCTCTGACGGAAATACTCATGATTGGAGAGGGCGAGATGCTTCTCAACATTTCAGGCAACCAACTTTTATTGCGAATGGGCGATCGAATTGAAATTCCACCCAATACCCGACACTCTTACGCGAACAAGCGAGAAGAGCTTTGCGAGCTCATTGTCTGCTACAAGATTTGAACCGTATGCTACAAAGTACGAATTTTGAAACTAAAAAGGAATGTACTCGAGTTCAATTTCTTTTCGTCCAGAAGCTGGGACTTCATCTTCGCCCTTAATTTCTACTCCAACAACTGTCAGCTCACCGGAGGTCACGAATCCAACGTCTGGATTTTGAACTGCAACGCCGCCGCATTTTATTGGACATTTTGCGAGGGCCTGCCATTTAGGATCGTTGCCCAAGGGTTTGTCGGTGGCGTTGGTAATCTCCAAATCATCCAATATTGTGTTCTTGAACATGGCCTGGAGCTCTTCGCCGTCAATTACGCAGGTTACTTCTCCGCCGGAGAAGTTTGGCGAAATCAGTTTTATCTTCATATAGGAAAGCGCAAAGTCGGAAGTTGTGGACTCCCAAGTGATTTTAGGATTACGAAAGGTAAAATAGAGAGACTGGATATCAGAGTCCTCACCTTCGGCAAGCGCACGACAGCTTTTAGTTGATCCGGGAATCAAGATGCTCTTGCTATTTGAAAGAGATATCTTTACGGACTGACTCGATTCCTCCTTTTTACCACAAGAAAGGATAACCCCAGTCACCAGAGAAAGGCTGAATGCTATAACGACTGCACGCTTAGTTTGAATCATATATAGTCTTCGTTTCGGAATTTTTAAAAAAAAATTAACAGACTATGCCGCAGAATCTCAAGATGAGACTCTACGGACATTTGGCTAGGGCGTGCCTTCATTTTGGCAGATTGGACTTTTGCAGCAGGAGTTAATTTTGCGATGAGCTCTAGAGTGAAAGCCCGGAGTCATCGACTCTAGAGAGCTCTTCGGAGGAAGCCGATATCTCTGTAACAATTCTAGGCGTAAGAAAGATCATTAGTTCCACTTTGTCTTTTGTGCTGGACTTTTGCTTGAACAATGACCCCAGCAAAGGAATGTCCTTAAGCCAAGGAACCCCAGCCTCGCCTTCAGTGGAATCAGATTGATAAATGCCGCCTATGACGGCCGTCTGGCCATTTTTAACCAAAACTTTTGTTGTCGCCTGACGGGCATTTACCGCAAATGTGTCGTCAGTTATAGATACGGCTGCATCACGAAATTGGCGATTGATATCAAGCTTAAGAATCACAGAATTGTCTGAGGTGATTTGCGGGTTCACCTCAAGAGACAGTGACAAAGATTTAAATGAAAATGTTTCAGTAGCAACACCGTTTGCGATTGTTACAGATTTGATGGGAATCTCTGTGGTCTGTGAAATTTTTGCTGGCTCATTGTTAAGAGTCAACAGTTGTGGCGCAGAAAGCACCTTTACCTTTTGGTCTCGCTCGCTCAATGCAATTCTCGCATCCAAGGTTCCTAGACCATCAATGGTTCCGTAGGTCATGTTAAAGAGAGCTCCACCCGATGAGGACAAGGTAGACGCGGGATCAACTCGCAACTGAGGTCGCAGAGCTGGGTTGCCGCTGGCAGGAAAGGCGCCACCGCCGAATCCCCAGCTCACCCCGATGTTGCGCACAAATGCCTCTTTGGCTTCGATAATTTTTGCTTCAATGAATACCTGTGAAGGAGCACGGTCAAGACTGATCAGTAATTTTGCTACTCGATCCAAGTGGTCCTGGACGTCTGTTACGACGAGTGAACTTGTGCGCACATCACCAATCACTTTGCCTCTTTCGGAAAGGAACTCCTTCACTTTTTTCTCGAGCTCCTCGACTCGAGAATAGCTGACTGCAAAGACCTTCACCTTTAAGGTTTCCAAAGTTTTGCGTGCCGTGATGAGCTTTCCAGCGTCTTCTTCTTCTGATTTAAGCTCTGCCAACGGGGCAATTCTCAGCACCGTTCCTTGGCGAGTGTATCCGAGCTTCTTGGCTCGCATCACCATGAGCAAAGCCTGATCCCATGGAACCTGTTTTAGTTTTAAACTGATGGTCCCTTGAACCTCGTCACTAAAAATAATGTTGGCGCCACTTTCATCGGAAATGAACTTGATTGCGTCGCGAATATCCATGCTGTTCATTTCTATCGAAATCTTGCGGCCATAAAATTTGGTGTTACCAGCCAAAAACTGATAGAGGGACTGACTTGTAAAAATGCGATCTACTGATTCTGCACGCCCGTCATCGGTAGCCTCACCTCCGTATTCATTGGCTCCATAAGCACTCTGGTCACCTTCGGCAAAGACTGTTGATGATTGTGAATAGTCTAGATTTGCAACTTTTGGCAATGAAGCCGCGCCCATTCCTCCGGAAATCACCAAGAGTGAATTTCCTTCCGCCTGGACAACGGGCTCCGCTACGCCGTCGCGAAGCTGCACCACAAACCGAGCCACGCTACTTCCGGGATCTTGGTAGGCATCAACTCCACCGAAACTCCCACCCATGTCACGCATGTTGAGCGGGCGCTTGTATTTGCTTGGCAAAGTGGCGTTAGGCACTTCGACAATAAATTGATTGAGCTCGCGATTCACTCTCGTACTGTATTGCGGTGGCGACGAGGCGCTGATAACCACAGTGCCTCCAGCCTGATTCGCCTTGTATTGCAGTCCTGTAATTTCGGTGGCGCCACCAGATCCACTCATAAAACTAGGGGGGCTCGCAGCGGAGCTTTGATCATCAAAGGAAGGTTGAGGCGTGGGCAAAGTCTGCTCGAAGGACAAATTTGATTCGGGAACTGGAATCTCTTGCGCCTGTGGAGCACTGAAATCGGAGCTCGTATCCCAGGAGTTCGCTGCCGGAGGAACGGGTGAGCTTTCCACATCCAGGGTGTCAAATGAATCGAAAGAATCGCCAGAGCTTGCGACTGGCGGGAAGGCTTCTTGCGCCTGATTTTGTTGTGCATTGAAATCGGTGCTGTCATTGTTATTGGCCTCTTCAATGGCAAAGTCAGCGCCGAAATCGTTGTTAGTCATCTCGGCTTCGAGTTGACTATCTTCAGACTGGCCTGAGGAGACGTCCGCAGTGTCGAAATCGATATCGCTACCAGAAAACTCTGTAGAAGGGTCTGCAAAGTCGAAACCTCCTCCTGTGGCGGAGAGATCATCGAAGCCACCCCCATCAACTGGAAAGACGTCTTCGGCAGCTGAAGCAGCCGAATCCTCATCCAAGGGACCGCTGGCACAGCCTGCACAAAAAAACCAAGCCAGGACTAGAAAGAATATCTGGACTTTCTGACTTACTTTCATCTTTTCTCCTCTGCTGCCTAAGCAGCAAGAACTTAATAATTTCACATCGACACGGTGGTTTGTCTGGCTGGCAGGTTCACTGCAGACCTCAGATTCAGCCAGCAGGCAATCAGCTCCAACCGCCACACTCTCAACTCCACGTAAAGCTCATCGCTTCAACGCCAAACTCTTGTACTCAACTTTTTTACCAACTTCTGTATCAAACACTTCTTTAATAATGACTCCACCTTCACGAATTTCATGAATGGTGCCATTGCGCCTGCCAATGCGACTCCCTTTGGCCAGTACATAGACGGCTCCCTTGGGCTCCCGGACCATGACTTTCGCCGCCTTAACATTCCATATGATTCCAACGATGACATAGTCTTCGATTTCGTACATGAGCAGTGGATCGTTAGAGACCGGTAGCGCGCTTTCCATTGCCTTTTTATCAGCTAAAGGAATGATGCCCTCGTAGGGCTCAAAGGGATCACGATTCTCAGAATTCGCTTCATAGGTGTACTGGTCCGGAGAGTTTGGAAACACGGGCGGAGATGCGATAATTAGTGAAGGATTTCCAACCACTGGCTCGCTGGTGAGATTTTGTCCTGGCTGAACCGCCTCCGCCGCCTTGTTCTTATCGTCAACCTCAGAGCTGACATTGGCGTCGCGAGTTTCGTCGTCGCCGGCAGCGCCATTCTCTGAAGGGGGCGACTCATCTTGCCCTGATTTTTGCTTGTTGATGGAACCAGAAGGAGTAGCGGAGGAAGTGGAGGGGGCTTTTGCAGCTATCCCTTCTTTTTCCTGCTGAGCCATTCCTGAGGTCATCAAGCGACCCAAAAGGCCAAAGGCAACAATCAGGGCAACGACGCTTAGTGAAATTTCAATACTCAGGCGACGAATGAGCGATTTCATTGTCCCACCGCCGGAGAAGGAGCGCCTGGGGCCTGTGCTGACTGAGCATCTCCGGGCGCCTCTGACTCCGATTCGCCAATGAACCTAAAGCCTGAAATCGTGCACTGAAGCTTCAGAAGTTTGGTGCGCCCAGCAGATGTGGCACGCTCAATATTGATCGATTTTATTTTCAAGAGACGCTCAGAGCTGGAAATGTCATATATAAAACTCGCCAGCTCCGAAAACTTACCTTCCAAGGTCACATCAAAAGGCAGCTCCTCAATCACCTCAGTTTTGATCGAAGCTCCAGGAGTGCGTGTCTTGATGCTCGCACCGGTAGATCGCGAAACTCTGTCGAGAATTTTGTTGATTTCAATAATCGTGAATTCACTGGGAAGTCTCTTTTGAAGAGTCAGATATTGATCCGACAAACTATTGACCAATTGCTTGAGCTTTTCTTGTTCTTTAATGAGCTTGATGGTCTCGCTTTTTTTAATTTCCTCAGCTTGAATCTGCTCTTCGAGGGTCTTGATCTGAGCATCAAACCTTGCGCCATCGTCGTAAAGTAAAAAGTAGTACAAGGCTCCTACTGCAACGATGGCGATAGCGAATTTCTGAGCCGTAAGCTTTATGAGAGCGATGAATATTCCATTCACTGTGGCACCCCGACGCTGAAGGAAACCTCAAAACTCTTTACCGGAACCCCTTCATACAAGGTTTCTGAAACAGTACCTGGACGCAAATTTTGCACATAGACGGATCTCTCTAGAGATTCTTGAAATCCAGAAATTTCGAAGTCATTAATTCCTAATCCAGTAATACTGAAACGATTATCAACCACTTCAATTTTATTTATCCAGACTCTCTTGGGGATGATCTGTTGAATAATATCCAAGATTTGAATTTTAACCAAGCGATCTTGGCTCAGATCTTCAATGGTTTTGATCCGCTGCTGAATTTTTTTCTCGTCATTGCTGAACTTTTCCATCTCAGCTTTAATCGGGTCGGCCTTGGCATTGAAAGTTTGTAGTTCTTGCATAGATTGATTGAGGCGGCTGATCTTTTTTGATTTCGCTGGCAAATTCTGAGTCTCGTAAATGTAAAGCGCAATCGGTAAGATCAGCAACATCAGAAGCTTTACGACACCCTTTTTTTGAATTTCGTCTGGGGTCATTAGATCGACGTCGACCGGAACGTTTGTCAGCACGGTGGACGATGGAAGCTTTTCTAGCGCTCCGGCAAGATTGATCTTAATCATGAGTCGCCCACCTCTCGCATTGCCAACCCGGTAACAACTGGCAAAAAGGACCGAATCTGATTGAGGTAAGACTGTGAAAATCGCTTAGGGTTGGCCTTGAGACGACGGTACGGATTCAAACTGTCAACGGTAAAATTGAGCAACCGTTGAATGGTTTCACTCAGGCCAGGAGTGGAATGCGCACCACCAGTGATGTAGCATCGACTCAAGCTTAGTCCATTTGTAGTCGCGCTCAAAAACTCTAAGCTATTTTTTATTTCCTCGGTAATGGCTTCATTAGTTGCTGAAATTAGACTGTGCACCTCATCTGGCACTTCACGTTTTTCAGAGGCGGAAAGTTTGAGAGCCTCTGCCTCTTCTACCGTAACGCCCATTCCTTTTGAGATTTCGTTGGTATAGTTTTGCCCACCAACAGGAATATCGCGGCAAAACAAAACCTCTCCGTCATGTAGGACCACAAAATTTGTCACAGCTGCGCCAAAGTTCAAGACTCCTACAGTTTCATTTCTGACAATTCCGTAATTCATTTCAAAAGTATTTGCGAGAGCAAAACCTGCCACATCCAAAACACCGCAGCGACGCCCAGTCATCTCGATTGCTTGTTTATACTGTGCAATCAGCTCATTTTGTGCGGCCACTAAGATGACTTCCATGGTTTCCTGCGAAGAAGTTGTTCGCAAAAGATGGTGTGAAAGCGTCACATTGCCAATGTCAAAAGGAACATATTGCTCGGCTTCAAAACGCAATTGATCTGCAATTATTTTTTTGTCCATTCGCGGAATGGTGATTTTCTTTACAATAACTGCGGTTCCCCACATTCCAGTCGAAATGTATTTTCTTTTGGAGTTGAGATCCAATAAAGCGTTCTGAATAGCGGTGGAAAGCGTATTGACATCACTTATTTCGCCACCAGCAATGCATCCAGGGGGAGTCGGCGTAAAGCTAAAAGAGAGCAACTCAGCACCCTTTCTTGACACTAGAACTTCAGCCATCTTGATAGAACTTGAACCAATATCTAGTCCAATTACTTTTTTGCTGCTGAAAATCATAATGGTGTACTCACTTTAAATGCTTGCATCTATTTGGTATTATTGTCTCTGACTTTTGGTTGATCGTGAATGACTTAATAGAATTGCCGGCTAAATCCTCGACAAATGACCAACTACTGGTTTCTTAGACCTGGAAGAAAAAAATCCCAATAAAGAATAGAGGCGAGACTATCAAAATGAATGTAAAGAATTGCACCTAAAACAATGAACGGGCCAAAGGGAATCATAGCCTTGAGGCCTTCTTTGCTTTTCAATGAAACTGCAATGCCAACGAGACTCCCAAGTACAGATGAAGATAAGATCGTAAAAGGAATGCTTTGCCACCCCAAGAAAGCGCCAATCCATGCAAGAAGCTTGATGTCTCCCCCGCCCAGACCCTCTCGCTTTGTTAAGAGATAGTATATACTGGCAATAGACCAAAGAAAGCCGCCACCAATGAGAATTCCAATGAGCGAGTCCAGCCAAGCTCGCTCTGAATTTAAAAAAGACAGACCAAAGCCAAGAACAATTCCCGAAAGACTTAGCTCATCTGGAATGATCATGTGATCGAGATCTATAAAGGCAACGATCACTAGACCAAATTGGAGAATCATAAGTTCAGCAGATTGCATGCTGAGACCAAATTTGTAATAGGTCGATGCAAAGAGAATTGCAGTCAAAGCTTCTACAATAGGGTAGCGAATCGAAATTCGTGTGCCACAACCACGACACTTTCCGCGTAGTACAATCCAAGAAATAATGGGAATATTGTCATACCAAGAGATCTGTTTGTTACATTTTGGACATTTGGAGCGGGGGCTGACAACTGACTCGCCCAGCGGCAGTCGATGAATCACCACGTTGCCAAAGCTTCCAAGCAAGGCTCCCAAAAGGAAAGCAAAGGATGTAAAAAGGTCCACGGACTCTCCCACTAGACAAAATCTCTTTTCTTAAAAAAAACCAGCGCTAAGCTCAGCGCAAAAAAACTCCAGACAAATGTATGGGCCGTTGCCCAAAGAATTTCGTCCACAGGAGGAGGAAGCTCTAATATGAAGTAGTTCTTCCAGTTGAAGCGATAGAGATTCGGAATAATGAGTTTAAGACCTTTGATCGTGAGCATAAACTTTTCGTTGCCGCTTTGGGTCGCTAAAAACTCGACGTCGGGAAGCCAGTGACCTGCAAAGTATACCAAAATTGTAAAAGATAGAGCCAGAGTGGGACGCACCATATTGCTCAGCAGAAAGGCCAAGGAGGCGACTATGGTGATCTGCAAGAGAGTCCCCAGGATTGGCACGAGACCTGTGACAAAATAGGCTGGAGAGCCTAAGAGCACCAGTACAAGCAGAGAAAGCCCAATGACCATGAGCGAAGCCACAGCCAAAGCGCCGAGAAACTTACCTAAGAGAAAGTTCATCCGCGAAATGGGGCGAGCCAAAACAATCAAAATTGTTTGTTTTTCAAGCTCCTTGGCAATCACAAAAGAGCCGCTAAAGGCCACAAAAATCACAGACGCTAATTCTACAGTACCAAATCCAATATCGGCGATCACTTTGGCTTGCTCTGCAAGTGTCAACTCGCCCAGAAGAAGACTCAGCAAGAGCAGCAACGCTCCCAAAGTGATCATGACAAGAAATATCCTCTCACGCATCATCTCTAAAATTGTACACCGTGCAATCACCAAGGATTTTATCACTCCTCCCTCTCAGGGTTCTGGCCCTTTACCTTTTTGAAAGCTTTCTCTAAGGAAGCCTCCTCCGATACAAAGCTCTTCAGTGGACCGTTGTAGAGTATTCGACCATTATTTATTACGACCAAATCCTCACAAAGCTCTTCCATATCCTGCAACAAGTGACTGCTAAAAAAGATGGAAGCGCCTCGCTGTAATTCGCGGGCCAGAATTTCTTTTACCAAAATTCGACCGTCTGGATCGAGTCCGGACATGGGCTCATCTAAGATCAAAAACTCGGGATGATTTAAAATCGCTTGAGCCAGGCCCGCTCGCTGCAACATCCCCTTGGAAAACTGACGCAGCCGCTTATTCTTTGATTCTAACAGGTCAACCTGCTTCAAGACTTCGTCAGCACGAGCGACAAATTTTTCTCCACCAGCGTGCCCACACAGCTTCCAGTGAAAAAGTAAGAACTCTAGGCACGTCATAAATTCATAGAGATACGGTCGCTCAGGAAGGTACCCAATACGGCTCTTCGCTGCCAAGTTCAGCTCGCTGCCAAAAAACTCAATGTTGCCTTGGCCGATGCGAATAAATTGTAAAATGCATTTTAAGCTCGTGGTTTTTCCGGAGCCGTTATTACCAACAAAACCAGTCGCTCGATTTGGATAAACATTAAAGGACAAATCATGTAGAACTTGTTTTGGCTTTTCCCAAAAAGAACCCGGAAAACTTTTCCTGAGACCCGTCACTTTTAATATAGGTTGCAAATCAGAAGGCATATCCTATTTTTACAGGGGCGCCACCGTCATTGGCAATGAAGAATGATCATTCACTCTCTTCAATGCTTGAACAAAAACCTCCGCAGCATCCGACTCTGTTAGGCAGGGTATTGAGTAATCTATGCATGCTCGACGAATGTCGAAGCTGGCCTCAATGGAGCGCCTTCCGCTGGTGGTATTTATAACCAATGCAACATTTCCGGAGCGGATATGATCCACACAATGAGGACGGCCCTCATGAACTTTTTTAAGAGCTTCGCACTCTAGACCATGGTCTTGAAAAAACTTTGCCGTACCGCGAGTCGCTGACAATTGAAATCCCAATGTGTGCAAATTTTTTGCTAGCACCAGCATGAGTTCCTTGTCCTTTTCGCGAAGTGAAAAGAAGACTTCACCTTTTTCTGGAAACTTATAATGACTGGAGAAAAAAGCTTTGGCGAGCGCCTCTGGATATGAGTCGCCACGACCCATGGATTCGCCAGTGCTTTTCATTTCTGGTCCGAGAATGGAATCGGCTTCGGGAAATTTTTTGAATGGAAAAACCACTCCTTTTACACAAATTTTTGTCATGTCTCGCCAAGTGCGCGCACTGTCAGGAGCTTCTAGCCCCAGCATTCCGGCAATTCCCCATTCAATGAGAGGGACTGCCGCGGCTTTGGCGATAAAAGGTACGGAGCGCGAACTGCGCGGATTGGCTTCAATCACATAAATAACATCATCTTTGATTGCCAACTGAAGGTTCAGAAAGCCCTGTATATCCAGCTCTTTTGCAAGAAGTAGAGATACCTCTTCAATTTTAGCCTGGGTGGCTGGTTTTAATCGCTGCGGTGGAATCACTCCCATACTATCGCCGGAGTGAACACCAGCGGCTTCAATGTGTTCAATAATTCCGCCGACGCGGAACCAATCCTTACCATTGCCGACAATATCAATGTCGACTTCTAGGGCCCCATCTAGAAATTGGTCCAAATAGCAGGGGCTGTCAGCGTTAATAAATTCTGAGTACTTGGTGAAATAGCTGCTCAATTCTTCGGAGTTCTCCAAAACTTCCATCCGCCTACCCCCTAGCACGTAGGAGGGACGGATGATCAACGGGAAACCGACCTTGCTGGCAAACCGATTGGCCTGATCAAGGTCTCTGACCATTTCAGACTGGGGAATCTCTAAATTGAGCCGCAAACACAAATCACTAAAGCGTCGACGATCTTCTGCGAGATCAATGGTGTCCAGTTGAGATCCCAAGAGAATATGCCCCAGCGCAACCAAGGGTCCTGCTAAATTTATTGGAGTCTGTCCACCCAACTGCGCAACAAAACGATTCGAGCTCGTCGCACGCATGACTTCATGAATGTGTTCGGTGGTCAAAGGCTCGAAAAATAAGGCGTCGGAGGTATCGTAATCCGTAGAAACCGTTTCAGGATTTGAGTTGATCATGATCACTCTCTTGCCAAATTTTTGCAGAGAAATCACACCACGAACGCAACTGTAATCAAACTCAATGCCCTGGCCAATGCGATTGGGCCCTGACCCAATGATCACAATGGAATCGTCTAACTTCACTTGCAAACGCGAATATTGAGATTGAGGATCTGACCAATAGGTGGAGTAGTAGTACGGAGTGTTCGACTCGAACTCGCCGGCACAGGTATCTATGGGTAAAAACGCTGGATGGATATTGAATTTTTCGCGCAGAGTGAAAATCTCTTTTGCGGATTGCCCGGTGAGGCGTGCAATGCGTGCGTCCGTAAAACCAATGCGCTTTGCTCGCTTAAGAATTTCATGGTCCACTTTTGTGGTGGACGCCAACTCAGTTTCAAAAGCGACAATTCCCTGAATTTGTTCTAAAAACCAGGGCGTAAACTGGGTCAACTCGTAGATTTCAGCCACGGTCATGCCCTTGCGAAATGCTGTCAGTATTTGATAGATCTGTTGCGAATTTGGCGAGGTCAAGAGCTCTGGCTGATAATTGACATCAGGTATGGCTTCGGAATGATTCTCTGTCGAAGCCAGCGCCTTCATGAGCGATTCCTGAAAGGTTCTGCCAATGGCCATGACTTCGCCGACACTTTTCATTTGCGTCGTCAAATAGTCTCGGGAACCACGAAACTTTTCAAAGGCAAAGCGCGGAATTTTTGTGACGACGTAGTCAAGAGCTGGTTCAAACGCACAAGGCGTCTTTAGGGTGATGTCATTTTTCAATTCATCCAAGGTCTTGCCGATAGCCAGTAAGGCGGCAATTTTAGCGATCGGAAAACCCGTAGCCTTGCTAGCAAGTGCCGAAGAACGGCTCACGCGAGGATTCATTTCGATAACCACCCGCTCTTTTGTTGTGGGATGCACAGCAAACTGGATGTTGGCACCGCCAGTTTCAACACCCACCTCATTGACGATTTTGTAAGCCTCATCACGCATGGCTTGATACTCTTGATCAGAAAGTGTTTGGATTGGCGCAACCGTAATGGAATCCCCAGTATGAACTCCGCAAGGGTTGAGATTTTCGATCGAGCATATAACAACAAACGTGCCCTTGTGGTCACGCATCACTTCAAGCTCAAACTCTTTCCATCCGAGAATGGACTCTTCGACCAAAACTTCGGATGTGGGACTTTCGTGAAGAGCAGTGACAATCATTTTGCGATACTCTTCTGCCGAAAAAGCGATTCCACCGCCGCCACCGCCGAGCGTAAAGTTGGGCCGCAAAATCAGAGGAAATCCCAGCTCTGACTCCACCTCTAAACTCTGTTCAAAATTGCGCACCAGAAAACTTCGAGGATATTTGGCGCCGACACGATCCAATATTCCACGAAAAATCTCGCGATCTTCAGCGGCGTTGATCACTTCGGGAATCGCTCCCAAAAGACGCACATTGTGTTTTGTCAGAATGCCGCGATTGTGAAGCTCGAGAGCTAGATTCAAGGCTGTTTGCCCGCCAAGGGTTGGGATCAAACTGTCTGGCTTTTCTTTTTCGATGATCTTTTCTAAAAACTCAGGCAAGAGAGGTTCCACATAGACCCGCGTAGCCAACTCAGGGTCTGTCATAATTGTGGCGGGATTCGAGTTCACAAGTACAACCTCTAGGCCCTCTTTCATAAGAGCTTTGCAAGCCTGAGTTCCGGAGTAGTCAAACTCGCAGGCCTGACCAATGGCAATTGGGCCACTACCGATAATCAATACTTTCTTGATTTCACTTATACTCTGCTTCACCCTTACCTGCCCCGTCCCAAATTTATTTGCTCTCTTGTCATTGCTCTTTATTCATTGTTCCCAGTCTGCGATCAGACGGCTGAGTATATCAGCTCTGGCTTCACGTGCCGATATTGGTCCAATTTAAATCTCTTTTTAGCCAAGCGTAGGAGAAACTCTTCTACATTTAGATCCGGATTCTTCTGATACTTTTTCACTTCTAAGAGGATGAATTTTTTGGCCTCGCTGGGATGAAAGCAAAATCCTTTCGTAAAAATCCATGAGCCTTCAATGGGAACCAATCTCGCCTCAAAAAACTCGCCCCCTTCAAAACCAAAGGTCCACGGGTTTTTTTCGATCATAATCTTGTCTTTGCGAATCAGATCACGGATATAGAGGCTATTGTCTTTGATTTTAAGAAACTCAAAAATCGAATGCCGATTTTGTTCCAAGACCTTTAGCATCTGCAATTCTTCATCACTAAATCTCAGTTCGCGAATAAAATGGCAGGCTTTTAAAGGTGGCTGACCAAAGCCAGAAAGCTCGCGATTGAAAAAGTACCAATCATAAAACTGTGACATCCGTTGCTCAAAGAGTTCGACTTTGTCTTCGAGAATTTTCACATTCTCAAAAAATTCGACTTTTGCTTCGTGAAGCTCTTCTTGAAACCCTGGGCCAGCAAAATGTTGCAGTATCTTTTGCATTACCTGATCAATGATTTCCATATACAATCCTTTGTATAAATTGTTCAAAAATGACTCCCGCATCATGGGGACCTGGACAACTCTCTGGATGAAACTGAACGCTCAAGAACTTTTTATTTGCATCAAATAGGCCAGCTACAGTGTTATCATTGATATTCACATGTGAAACAGATATTCCTTGCGGAAGTGATTTTTCGTCGACAGCATATCCATGGTTTTGGGCAGAAACATACACGCGATTATTAAAACTATCCCGAATGGGATGATTCGAACCGCGGTGGCCAAACTTTAACTTGTAGGTCTTCGCACCAAGCGCAAGTGCCAGAATCTGATGTCCCATACAAATTCCAATCAAGGGTACCTTGCCTATGAGTTCTTTCACGGTTGTGACTGCATCAACCACGCGACTAGGATCTCCCGGACCATTGGTCAACATCACAAAATCAGGTTGATGGGACATCACCTGATCCAGCGAAGCTCGAGAATTAAGAATTATGACTTCGGAGCACTGTTCGGTGAGTTTACGCAAGATATTTTCTTTAACGCCATAGTCTAAAACCACACATCTCGGGCCCACCAAAAGACCCTTGCGAGTCTCCTCACTCTTGCGTGATACTTGATACACCCAATCTTCGTCTTTCGTTTTTTCTTTTTCGATAAGCAATTTCGCTATCTGCCTGGCTTCGTCTTCGGTGTTTGCCTGCACCAGCGCTCCCCACGGAGTGCCTTTTGAGCGCAAGCACAGCACCAATTCGCGAGTGTCAATTTCATCAATAGTCGGAACATCATTCTTTTGCAAAAGTGCTAACCAAGAGTAATCCGCCACTGATTTCTGCATTTGCACACAAGCGAAACCTTGTATCCAAATCCGATCTGATTCCCAAACATCTGCCGCAACCCCGTAATTTCCCTGCATCGGAGCGGTCATCACCATGATTTGCGAATAGTAAGAAGGATCCGTTGCAATCTCCTCATAGCCAGAGTGAGAGGTATTGAACACCACCTCTCCTGCCTTGGGCTGCCCGCCTAACCATCTGCCAGGAAAGACCTCTCCCGATTCTAAAACAATATATCCCTGCATCCCTCTGAGCTCCTAAACTTGACTCACCAAAGCGCGTCTCACTCTCACACCGTTGGCGACTTGTTCATGTATGCGGCACCGTTTGTCTGACAGAACTTTGCGCTCCAACTCCAAACCGAAATCCACTGGTCCAGGATGAAGTATAAGAGCATTTTGCTTCAATAGCTTCTGTCGAATTGGGTTTAAGCCAAATTCAATTTTAATATTGTCAAATCCATAACCTTGGCTATGCCGTTCTTTTTGATACCTCAAAAAAACCACTGCGTCTGCCCACTTGAGGCCATCTTCGAGCTTTTCGAACTGGTTATCAACACTACGGCTCACCTTGCTATCAGAAGTAGGGAGCAAAAAGGACGGGGCGCTCACGCCGATACGATACCCTAGGATCTGGCTCAGTTCGGCATGAGAAGAAAAAACGCGACTGTGCAGAACATCGCCGACGAAGAGGACCTTTAAATCTGCCAATTGTGGTCGAAGCTCCCTAAGTGTGAGCGCATCTAACAGCGCCTGTGTCGGATGGGCCATTGACCCCCACCCACCGCAATATATCGGAGCTTTTACAAATTTTGATACCTCCAAGAAAGGAAAGTTGGCATCACCTCGAATAACAAAGGCATCAATACCCATAGCTTCAATGTTCAGAACTGTGTCCAAAAAAGTCTCGCCTTTTTCCAAACTCGTCCTTTCAGTGCCCTCGATTGCAATGACATCAAATCCCTCTTGCTTGAATGCCAACTCAAAGCTCAAGCGAGTGCGGGTGGATGGTTCGAAGAACAGCAGTGCCGCCCGTTTGCGATTGGCGACTTTTGCTGACTTTGCCAAGTCAATACTATGGGCGCGATCCAAGAATGCATAGACTTGGCCACGACCAAGATGAGCAAGGGATATGATAGAGGTGCCAAACACAGCGGTCTGGGATCTTGAAATCGGCTTTGCTTTTGCAACTGATCTAACTGTGACGGGCGGTTTTGCACTTGTTTTGGCTTTTGCTTTAGCAATTGCCCGTGCATTGGATTTACTGATCACTTCTGAATTTTTGGGAATTCTCGATTTCTGAGAACTATTTTTTGATCTCGGCATCGAGGACCCAGCCTATTGGATACCCTATGGAGCGTCAACCGGAATTATGGGATTCTTTGGTACCTATTGAACTGAGCTGACTCGCTTGAAGAGCCGCTTCGGCCTCAACGTCGCAGGATTGCAGACAAAGCTGGCATTGGCGAGCATTTCGTCGCAACTGAGCCATATAATCCACGCTTTGCCACGAATGAACCGCTCCGGAACAAAGCCCCAAGAACGGCTGTCTAAGGATTGGTGACGATTATCACCCATAAAGAAATACTCGCCCTCTGGAACGGCAAACTCTTGGTCTTTGAATGCATCCTCCTCGGCAGGATCATCGTTAGAAAATCGCGTAAGGTGCGTAACCGAGCCTAAGTCTTCTTGAAAATAAGAAAAATTACTACTGTCCTCATCATTGCTCGGCTTTGTTGCTCGAAGTTTTGCACTTTCGCCATTTATGGTGATGCGGCCATCGCGAACATGAATTGAATCGCCCGGAATGCCAATGAGCCTTTTCACGTAAAATAGGTCAGGATTGGGTGGGTATTTAAATACCACGACATCGCCTCGTTGCGGTTTGGCCCACATCAAGAGCCAATCATCTGACCAGGGCCACTTTAGCCCATATCCCAACTTATTGACGAGAATGTGGTCATGGACTTTTAAGGTAGGAATCATACTTCCGGAGGGAATTACAAAAGGTTCAAGAACTGCCCAGCGGAAGGCAAAGACCAACAGGAGCGGCCATACCAAAGAGTATACCCCTTGCCACCAAGTACCACGCAGATCTCGCCTTGATTCAGCCATGCTGATTGAGCCTCATATCAGTTGACCATTTTGAAAAATCGCCCCCAACGTAGGGTCAACGGATTGCAGAGAAAACTCGCCACGGGCAGCGTTTTTTCACAGCTCAGCCAAATGAAGGAAGCGCGACCTAAAATATTTTTTTTGGGGAGAAAGCCCCAATATCGGCTATCAGAAGAGTTGTTGCGATTGTCACCCATCATGAACAGATGGCCTTCAGGAACCACCACTGGACCAAATGGCTCACCGTACATATCCCCTTTCCTCAGCAATATACTGTGATCCACGTCACCAAGTATTTCTGAAAAGTGCACATAGCTCTCTTTGCTATCAGTAGTATCAGTTTCTGAGCGCTGAAAATCAGAGTCATGCATCCATTCAAAATCATCTGGCCGAGAGGGAACCCGTTTTTCGACAATCTCATCGTTGATGTATAGTGTCCCGTTTTCATAGTAAATCTTGTCGCCTGGAAGCCCTACGACACGTTTGATGAAAAACGTACTCATGTCTCGCGGGTACTTAAAAACGATGACCTCTCCCCGCTTAGGCTCGTTGAATTTCACCAGCCAATTCTCGCTAAAAGGAACTCGCAGGCCATAGACAGACTTGTTAACAAAAATATGGTCATTAACTAACAATGAGGGAAACATGCTTCCGGAAGGAATGACATAGGCCTCTAAAAATGCCCAGCGAATGCCTAGGGCAATTAAAATCGCCAAGCCAATAGAACCGTATCCCTCTGTCCAAAACTTCCGCTCTTTTAAATTCCATCCTTTGTACGTGCTCATCAACAACTCCTGTGGTGTCGCTTCAATCTTCCACTTTTAAAATAGCAAGAAATGCTTCCTGTGGAACATCCACAGAGCCAATCTGTTTCATACGTTTCTTACCTTCTTTTTGTCTTTCAAGAAGTTTTCGCTTTCGCGAAATATCACCGCCATAGCACTTTGCTGTGACGTCCTTTCTCAGTGCGCCCAAAGTTTCGCGCGCAACAATCTTGGCGCCAACCGCGGCCTGTATCGCCACCTGATACTGCTGTCGCGGAATCAGTTCCTTCATCTTTTCAACCAACAATCGACCACGGTTCTGCGACTTGCTGCGATGAAGGATGAGTGATAGCGCATCCACCGGCTCACCGTTGATTAGGATATCCATTTTTACTAAGTCGGCCTCTTCAAAATCCAAAAATTCATACTCTAAGGATGCATAGCCCTTTGAAATGGATTTGAGGCGATCATAAAAATCCATAACCATCTCATTCATTGGTAGCTTGTATTCAATGATGACTTTCTTTTCATTGATATAATCCATTTTTTGCTGCAAACCACGCTTGTCTTCGCACAGCTTTAAGATGGCGCCGATATACTCGGTGGGAGTGTGAATGGTGACTTTAACAAAAGGCTCTTCCATTTTAGCAATCGCGGTCTCAGCTGGCATTTGCGAGGGGTTTTCTAGATACATGATTTCGCCATCTGTTTTGGTGAAGCGATAAACAACCGTTGGCGCAGTTGTGATCAAGTTGAGGTTAAACTCTCTTTCAAGTCGCTCCTGAACGATCTCCATGTGCAATAGTCCCAAAAATCCACAGCGATAGCCAAAACCAAGAGCCAAGGATTTCTCCACTTCAAAAGAAAGAGAGGAGTCATTTAATGCCAATTTATCCAACGCGTCTTTTAGGTCCTCATAGTCATCTGCAATGACCGGAAAAATTCCCGCAAACACCATAGGTTTGATTCGCTTGAATCCAGGCAAAGGTTCGACGGCTCCCTGCTTGAGTGTGGTGACAGTATCGCCAACTTTAACATCGCGAATGTCTTTTATTCCACAGATCAAAAAGCCAACCTCTCCTGCAGAAAGAGTCTCCACATTTGCTGGGAAGGGCATGTTCTTGCCCAATTTTAAAACTTCATAACTTCGGTCCGTCATCATGAAGCGAATGCGATCGCCCTTTTTTACAGAGCCATCCATCATACGGATCAACACAATAACTCCCTGGTAAGCATCAAACCAAGAGTCAAAAATCAGCGCCCGCAAAGGTTTGTCTGCATTGGCTTGAGGGGGTGGGACCTTGTTCACCACTGCCTCAAGGATTTCGACAATGCCGATTTTTTCTTTGGCGCTGGCATGAATAATTTCGCTACAGTCCAAGCCAATCGTGTCCTCAATCTGTCGAGTCACACCTTCTGGATCGGCACTGGGAAGATCAATTTTATTGAGTACGGGAATGATTTCGAGATTGTTATTGATGGCCAAAAATACATTGGCAAGAGTCTGGGCCTCGACGCCTTGAGCGGCATCCACGACCAACACAGCTCCTTCACAGGCCGCCAAGGACCGCGACACTTCATAACTGAAGTCCACATGCCCGGGCGTATCGATGAGATTGAGCTGATAATCCTTGCCGTCTTTAGCTCGGTACTTGAGGCAAACAGTCTGTGCCTTGATCGTAATGCCCCGCTCGCGCTCAAGCTCCATATTATCAAGAAATTGGTCCTTTTGTTCTCGCACAGTGAGGGAACCTGTCGAGTTCAATAGACCATCCGCAAGAGTCGACTTCCCGTGATCAATATGGGCAATAATGGAAAAATTGCGGATGTATTTTGGATCCATTTCTTGATCTAAACCTTCTGGCCAACCTATGCGGCCTCATGATTGGCATTAGAGGCCTTTGACGACTTCTTTTAATTCGTCAACTTTATTGGTGCGTTCCCAAGTGAAGCCTTCCTCATTTCGACCAAAATGTCCATAAGCGGCTGTATTTTTATAAATAGGCTTTAACAAATCAAAATCGCGGGTGATGTGTGCAGGCTTTAAGCTCCAAATTTTATGGATAGCTTTCTCAAGCTTCTCGGCGCCAACCATGCTAGTGCCATAGTCATTGACATTGATACTGACGGGCTCTGCCACGCCTATGGCGTAAGCCACTTGGACCAAACACTTTTCAGCTAAACCAGCGGCTACGATATTCTTAGCAATGTGCCGGCATGCATAGGCTGCTGATCTATCCACTTTTGAAGGATCTTTGCCTGAAAACGCACCACCGCCATGCGCTCCATGACCGCCATAAGTGTCGACGATGATTTTTCGGCCCGTAAGTCCAGCATCCCCCATGGGGCCGCCCGTCACAAATCGGCCGGTTGGGTTGACAAAGAATTTGGTCGATTTAGAAATCCACTTGCTAGGGACATTCTCTTTAACCAAATGCTCCATGATGAAGTCTTTGATTGTTTTATGATCAACGTCTTCAGAATGCTGCGTGGACACCACGATGGCATCAATTCCCGTGGGCTTACCATCCTCATAGCGAACCGTCACTTGGGATTTGGCATCTGGGCGCAGCCAGTTGACCACATTTTTTTTGCGGTAGGTCGCGAGATTTTTAACAAGAGCATGGGAGATTGAAAGTGACAGTGGCATGAACTCTGGCGTTTCGTTGACAGCAAAGCCAAACATCAGACCTTGGTCACCAGCTCCCTGCTCGTCACTTAGAGTTTGCTTCACGCCCATCGCGATATCTGGACTTTGGGTTCCCAAACCCACAAGGACGCCGCAAGTATTGTAATCAAACCCCTTGCGTGAGTCATCATAGCCAATTCTCTTTATAGCGTCTCGGGCCACCTGAGCATAATTCACCTTGGCCGAGGTCGTGATTTCGCCGCCGATCATGACCAAGCCCGTAGTGAGCATGGTTTCGCAAGCCACTCGCCCATGAGGATCCTGCTCTAAGATGGCGTCCAAAATAGAATCGCTGACTTGATCTGCCATCTTGTCTGGATGACCTTCTGATACTGACTCGCTTGTAAATAGATAATTTTTCATGCTCTTCAACCCTCCGGAGTTTCGTCTGGGCGCCAAGCTAGCAAAGAGGGGAATGGGGGTCAAGGCAGAGATGAATTCGCCATTCTGCCTTTTATACGATTTAGGGTGATTTATGGTTTAAGCACTAAATTGCACCAATTTTAAGTCGAGTTTAGACCGAGGCGGCAAGGCTGGAGTCGCTGAGGCGTGCTTCCCGCACGTCGCAAGCGACGATAGTCGCGTCGCAAGCGACGACAGTCGCAGCCAACAAAGGCCTAAACTCGAATCGAAATTGGTATTAGGCGGCTTTGCGATAGGGCCAAGAGTACTCAAGCTGAGTATTCAGCGACTTCAATTTTCCCTCCTTAGAGAGGTGAGGCTTTTTGTGATGCTTGTTCACTTTGCGAATTTTAAGGAGCTGCTTTTGGATTTTATCCATGGCCTCGTCAATGGCCTGATAAATGTCTCCAGCCATTCCCGAACCGCGCAAATATCGCTCTTTTGTATTCATTGAGATTTCAGCCTTAAAACGACCGCGAAATTTCGAAAAGTAGACATGCGCAAAAGCGTCCTTTAAAAGAAATCGCCCCGTTTTGGTAAGCTTCTCTTTGGTATACTCTTCTAGGTTTAAGGATTGATCGAGGTGCTTGAAAGTGATCTGTACTCGCATGAAAATTTCTCCTCACTGAATCAGATATCGTATTTTCAGACATCATATCTGAACGCAATTCTGACTTATGTCCTGTATCGGTAGGTCGAAAGGTAAATTTTAGCTAAACATGAACATTTGAAATAAAAAATTCTGTCCAAGATTGGGATTCACCATTTACAGCTCATCCGGCACGAGGTTGATTCTAAGATTTTTCTTTTGTTGCAAGCTGAGACAATCAGCCGAAATTCTTCAGGACGAGCTGCTAGAAGAATTTTTTGCGCTGAGAGGAAGGCAATATTTTTAGCATTTCGCGATATTTTGCGACTGTTCTACGCGCGATCCGAATGCCCTCTTTAGACAAAATTTCTGCAAGCTTTTGATCTGAAAGCGGGCTCTTTACATTTTCTTTGGCAATCAAATCTTTGATTCGTAATTTAACGGATTCGCTCGCCATTGAGTCGCCATCGCCTGATTCTAAACCCGAATTGAAAAAATATTTTAATTCGTAAATCCCCTGCGGAGTGTGCACATACTTTGAAGTGGTCACGCGAGACACCGTTGACTCATGCATACCAATATCATTGGCAATGTCTCGTAGCACCATGGGCTTCAAATGCGCAGCGCCTTTTTCAAAAAATTCTCGCTGGTGGCGCACAATGCTTTCAGTCACTCTGTATATTGTCCGCTGCCGCTGATGAATACTTTTGATCAACCACACTGCTGACTTTAGCTTATCCTGAATATACTCTTGCTCCTGCTTTTTTGAAGTGCCGCCTTTAAGCATATTCTTGTAAAAATTCGAGATCTTCAGTCGCGGCAGCCCATCTTCATTGAGTGAAACGACGTACTCGTCGCCGACTTTGTAGACGTAAACATCAGGAAGCACATACTCGGTATCATTGGTAACAAAGGCCCGCCCTGGTTTAGGATCCATTGAATAGATAATTTTTGACAGCTCAATGATAACTTCGCGAGAAACGTTCATCGCTTTGGCAATGCCATCATAGTTTTTCTTTTGCAGATCATTAAGGTGGGTATTGATCAGATGCACTAGATCTTTTGTGTCTTCTTCCAAGTGCTTGGCCTGAATTAATAGACACTCCTTAAGGTCTCGGGCCCCCACGCCAGCAGGATCAAATTCGTGGATCAAAGTGAGCACATCTTCAAGGTCTTCGACGGAAACCTCTTCATCAGCGGCAATCTGCGCCAAGGGCACCTTGATATAGCCATCCTCATCAATGTAGCTTATCAGAACATCGGCAATGGCCGCTTCATCCTCGGCAAACGAGGTCATTTTAACTTGCCATGCTAAATGATCATAAAGAGTTTCCTGAGTCGTAATTACATTTTCGTAATTCATGATTTCTTCGCTGCCCGCCATTCCTGAGACTGGGGGCTTAGTGTTCTGCTCTAAATAATTTTCCCACTCAAATTCGTCTTGTTTTTGAGGATCTTGAACACTTTCATTATTAGGCACTGTCTGCTCAAGGTTCTCCTGAGCTTCTTTGGTTCGCTGAAGGTCTTCGGGATTGAGCTCATGAGCTTCTTCCAAAATGGGGTTGTCTTCTAGCTCTTCTCGCACTGCCGTTTCCAACTCCATACGCGACATCTGCAACAGCTTGATTGCCTGCTGCAACTGGGGAGTGATTACTAAATTTTGCGAGAGATTCATCGTTTGTTTTAGTGCCATGTATTAGATTCTATTACAGTTTGAAGTTTTCTCCCAGATAAAATTTGCGCGCCAGCTCCGAATTCGCAATTTCTAAGGCAGTTCCTTGGACTTGTATTTGTCCCTCTTTCAGAATATAGGCAATGTCGCATATTCCTAATGTCTCCCTAACATTGTGGTCCGTGATGAGCACCCCTAGACCTTGAGCGCGAAGATCGCGAATAATGTTTTGTATATCCGCAACAGCAATGGGATCAATACCTGCAAAAGGCTCGTCCAAAAGCAAAAACTTGGGTGAACCGGCCAAAGCTCTGGCTATCTCAACCCGACGCCGCTCGCCTCCTGACAATGCATATCCAGGGCTATCTCGCAGATGCTGAATTCGAAAACTCGCCAGTAGATTTTCTAGCTTTTGAGCACGCTGCGCCCCATTGTAGCCATGTGCTTCTAGGGCCACTTGAATATTTTCACGCACAGACAATTTGCGAAAGATGCTTGGTTCCTGCGCAAGATAACTTAGACCCACCCTCGCTCTTTTGTACATTGGAAAGCGGGTGATATTTTTACTATCTAAAAAAATATCGCCCTGATCCGGATCCACTAAACCAACCACCATATAAAACGATGTCGTTTTGCCGGCGCCATTGGGTCCTAAGAGGCCAACCACTTGCCCCGAGCCCACAGAAAAGCCCACATCCTTGACCACAGCTCTGCCCCGATAGGATTTGCAAATTCCCTCAATCTTCAAAACATGTGCGCTTTCGTTCGCGCTGCCATTTACGGTGCCGCTGCTTTCTGCCACTTCCTCAACCCTTACTTTGCCTTCTAATCGCCGACAAATCGCTAATTGCGCTCGATTTTGACCTGCTTACCGCCATCGAGCAAGATGATTTCATCTCCCTCAAACTCATCGCCAAGATGTGTAACAACCGGTGAGCCCCGCAGCGCAATCCTCTTTGTCGCCACATCTATCACCGCGACGCTGCTCTTTGCTGTGTGCTCTGGATCTTTCATCTTTACGCCACCCCGCACTTCGATCCGCGTCAACTTGTTTTTATTGGAAGAGAAGAACACAACTTCAGGCGCTTCTACAACATACTCCAGATAGTCCATTTTCATCTGCCCCGAAAAAGTTGCAATCTTATTCTTGGCACTGAACTCAGCTTTTTCGGAACGGATATTAACTGTTCCGCCATCCGCTAAAGGCTTTGACGCCCGAATGTTATCAAAAATTTCCATGCGCCTGTCATTGACATGAGACACCATGCGATCTCCACGGAGCTTCACGCCATCCAAGTTTGAATCCTTCGGGCCTCGTAGGTGAACCTCGCCTGGGCTGACGAGTTGGCGATTGCTAGCGGTGTATATCATCACATCACTGGTAAATACATAGCCGTTGGGTGTTCGCGTGACGGCATGCCCCTGCACAGATATGTCTTTGCCGCGCACAAAGCCTTTGTCACCTGTGACCGTAAAACTCAAAACATTGTCCGTAAAAAATTTGACTTCGACATCACCGACCTCTAGCGTACCCTCATTTTTGCTTCCTGCAGCCGTGAGAGCTTTCAGCTCCCAGTCCTTTTTTCCGTCCTGGGTTTCAAAAGCTTGCATGCCTTTTAAGGAGTACTCGGGTGTATTTGGATCAGGCGCCACGACGGGATCCACTTTGACTGAGGGTTCAGGATGTTCATGAATAATGTCTGGGAGCACATACATGGCGAGAAAGGCCATCGCCCCCAAGAAAATAAAAAAAACCCACTGCCTTATTTTTAAAGACATAGGTTACTCTGTTTTCGTTTCTACCTTTTTGTTGACAGAATAGCTAATTTCACCAACGCCGGCTTCTGTTGCGATAAATAGAATTTTTTTAACCGATAATATATCGATGTCCTTGTCAGCTAAGAGAGTCAACTTTCGCCAAGCATTGGGATCTTCCGTCTCTTCGCCACGCACCTGACTCACTTTTTCTTGAAGCTTTTTTTGCAAATTCTTTTCATTTTCCAACTTTGATGCTTCAAGCGCCTGTTGAATGGCCTCAACAAGTTTCGGATTGGAGTCACCGTACTCCATGCTTTTTAGCTCTTCATAG
This sequence comes from uncultured Pseudobdellovibrionaceae bacterium, assembly GCA_964388665.1. Classification (GTDB taxonomy): domain Bacteria; phylum Bdellovibrionota; class Bdellovibrionia; order Bdellovibrionales; family Bdellovibrionaceae; genus CALCCV01. The sequence goes on from CAYMBJ010000019.1 coordinate 25,473, forward strand.
GGAATTATGCTGGTTTTATCTAAAAATACTTCTTTACTAGAGAGTGTCAGCACGATGGCTGGCTTTAGATCTTTGGTGCTTTCTGCCTTTGGCAAAATCACCTCTTTAGGAATAAAGAGAACCTCGCCTGTCACATTGTAGTTTTGCAATAGGAATACAACAAGCACAGTGAACATATCGACCATCGCGGTCAAACTCAATAGCGCAGCTACAGAGCGCTTGCCACTCCTTTTGCCAAGAATGCGATGGTATCTGAATCTCTGACCTGGTTTGTGAATGGCCATTGTTAAGGTTCTCCCGTCGCAAAGGCGATCGACTTAAAGCCCGATTTAAGAATCAAATCCATGGTTCCAATGAGTCTCTCGTAAGGCAATTCGCCAGCGACTGCCATCACTGCATCTTCTTTTTGGGGATAGGCCTGGCGCGCTTGCTCAAGTCGGGCCTTGAGTGTGTCTTCATCAAAAGTGCCATTGACCAAGGGAATGGGAATGATCTGCGTATTGATGGTCAACAAATAGCCAGAAGTCTTCACGTCTAGCTTGAGCACGATCTCGGCACCAGGTGGTGGCGGCGTCGGTGGCTGGTTGTCCATCTTCCTACCTAGCATCGAAGCTCCCATTTGAATCATAGAAACTTGAGACCACACAGCAGTGATCAGCAAAAATGTGATCAACACACTCATCAAATCGATGAATGGAACCAAGTTCAATTCAATGTTGGGATCGCGACCTTTGCGACCACCCGTATCTATGTGAGCCACTTAGCCCCTCCAGTTCGTTCGTGTTGCCGACTACTCTTTGATCTTGTCGCGGTTTGACGCGATTAAATTCATGAGGGTCATGCTCGTCTCCACCACTTCGCCCTCTGTGCGCGAAATTCGATGCTGATAAAGACCGTAGGCAACGATGGCAACGATGGCAACGAGCAGTCCAAATGCTGTACAATTTAGGGCATGCGAGATACCTCGCGAAAGCTCCTCAGCTTTTGTTGCTGGATCTGCCTGCGCCACCGCACGGAAGGAGCCGATCATACCAATGATCGTTCCAAGTAGACCGGCAAGAACGGCGACGTTACCAAACACCGCTAAGAATGAGGTGAAGCCTTCCACTTTGGGAATTTCGCGCATCACCGCTGCATCCATCGCCACCTGAATCTCTTCGTCAGGGCGTCGATTCAAAGCTTGCACGAGGCCCGCCTTGACCGTGTTGGACAGTGGCGCTGGTCGCGAATCACAATAAGAGATTGCCTGACGGAGGTCTCCGGCGACAACCATGCGATAGAGCGAATCAGAAAACTCTCGCTTGCTGATGATTAGAGTACGAAACTTTAACCAGCGTTCAACAATAACTACGACCGTCAGCACCGCAAAAATGGCAATGACATACATAACCCATCCACCTTCACAAAAGGCTCTTTGGATCATTGGTAGATTTTCACATACTTGGGGATTCACCTGCACTCCTCCTTAAATTTTTTTTTAAAATCCATCTTAAATCTCCATACTAGTTCGTCGGCTTAAAGAAAAAGGGGTAAGATATATCAGCAATAGTTCCTGCCGGTGGTGACGGAAATGCGAGCGCTGTCAAGACATCGCGTACGCAGCCTTCTATCTTACGATTGCCTAGTGAACTCGTCTTCACTTTGACATTTCTGGCCCGACCACCCTCAATGATCTCCCATTGCATTACCACTTTTCCCTCTAACACTTGGCCCTTTCTTATCTTATTCAGTTCCACTTCATAGCATCTTTGAATTTCACCAATGTGGTGGCGTATCGCGCGACGTACGGCCTCACGATCAATCGTGCCCGCCCACGCCTCTTCATCGCCTCCCGGCACTATGGCGACCGAAGTCTTATCACCAAATCCGGAAGTGGCTCCGTATTGACCTTGACCTTGAGAGCGACCTTTTGTGCCAATTCCTCGAATGCCCGTGATTGATTCGCCTTTACCACTACCCACTTCTTTGAATTTAGAACCCAGATCGTCTCCGGCGCGGTCCTCTTTCATACCAGTTGAGCCAGTGGCCTTATCCGCATCTCCCAAGACGTCTCCAGCTCCCTGGTAGGCCTTATCTAAATTAGCTCTTGAACCTCCGCCTCCAAATGCCGAGAGAAGGCCAAATTTATTTGGATCCTTATTTGCACTTTGAGCGCTGGCACCAGCTTGTTGTCCAATTTTAATGGCGCCGCCCTGTTTAGCCGAGCCAAAGAGCTTTTTCTTTGATGGATTTTTGCTCGGAGCAATTTCCACGGCCTTAGCGGCCACCGTTTGTTTTGGTGACGGCGGAGCTTTTGCCTTGGTTTGAGCTGCCTTAGTTTCCTTACCAGCTTCGACCTTTTTAGGTTCCGGCGGTTTTGGTGGCGGTTTTGGCGGAGGCTTAGGCGGCTCTGGTGGTGGTTCCGGCGGCTTTGGCGGCGGCGGAGGTGGCTTTGGTGCCTTGGGTTTTACGGGAGTATTAAATATCACCTCAGCTACAACAACTTCTTCTTCTTCATCGGGCTCCAAAGTTGGGCTGGTCACGGAGAAATAAAACCCGAGCAAGGCGACCAGTACCACCGTTGCCAACATCGCCGTGAGTTCAGAGCTTGAAATCAAACCGTCGCCAAGTGGAATGAGACCAGTTGCTGGAGCGTATCGAATATAGATATGAATATTTTCACCCGGCAAAGCAATGTGAATCATCTCACCTTGCTCTAAACTCACCACTGAGAGAGAGCCCATCGTTGCTCGGCCTATGTGCACCAAGTCCTTTAGCTCACGCGCGCCGTCGGCATCAATCAGCTCAAGGTCCATACCAGTCATCGCTTGCACTTTGACGACATTTGAAATTTCAATCAACTCAAAGCCTTCAGGAATCAATCCAGCCGGAACGTAAACCTGTGCTCGATCACTAATACCCAGACGAATGATACCTCGGTTGCGGAAATGATAGGTTTCAAGTACACGCTCTTTCCAGGCGACGATCACCTGTAAAATATTTCCGCGAGTTGGCTTGAGATAGGTACTTAAGTCCTTGATGTCGCTCTTAGGAGCAAAGGTGCCAGGAATTGCGTCCTTTTGTCCACGAGACAAATTATTGGGTCGCTGTTGTGCTTTGCTAAGAACCTCTCGTTTAGTTGGTTCGCGCTTTCGCGCCTCCGCTCCTTCTGAGTTTTTTGTTTTCTCTGGAGCCCCACCTTTTGAAACCACAATGGTCTTATCACCAGCCTCTTCATCAACAACAGGAATAGCTGACGGCAATTTTGGTTTCATTAAAAACTGGACAGGATCAACCTCGGAATCGTCATAGGGATCCATAGCTGGAAGCTCATCTGAACTATCACCATCAAAATCAGGAACAGTAGAAGGCAAAGTGGGTACAACTGGAGCTGCGGCTTCATCCGCGTTGACTTCAATCTCATCAACCTTGGCGCGCGTTGCCTCTGGATAACTTGCCTTTGGCGGCTTAGGAACCAGCGCAGGTGGCCTTTCTGGAGATTGAGCTTCGCCAGTTATTGCAGGCTTTGAAGCAGAAGGAGCCTGTGCCCCTGGAACACCTTTGGGTTTTGGAACTCCCAAATAAAAGATGATTCTATACGGACCAATTTGAATCTCATCGCCTGATTCCACAGATTCATCTAAGAGACCTTGACCGTTTTTAAATGTGCCCGTTTGACTGCCAAGATCGCACAAATAAAACCCGGCATCGCGCTTCTCGAGCATTGCGTGAATTGGCGAAACCGATTCATCACGCAGATCCAACTGCACGTCTGCGTCATTGCCGATAACAATCTGGTCGAGCTGAAACTGCTTCACCTCGACCATTTGTTGACCTTTAAATACTCTTAATATGACTGGAAGGTTCAATTGGCACTCCGAACTCGTTGCACATCTTCAGCTGTTTGTCGCATTTCGGGTAAAAAATTTTCGCGCAATTTTATCAATCGTTTGTAATTAAAGTTTTTCTTTTGAAACAAATAGAAGAGCTCAGGCTTTTGAGTGGCGCCTTCAACGAGCTCATCTTCAAAATTGAGCGTCGCTCTTCTTTCTTTCACTGGTTTCGTATTTGATGCGTTTCTATCTTGCGAAAAAGACGCACTCGTACCAAAAATCAATGGCAGAATTAACAATGTTTGCAAAATCAAATGTCGAGCCATGATCTGATTATTCTCCCTCAGTTATTGTACACCAGCTTTTGCCTTGTTTTCCAAATCCTTTATTTTGTTTTTCATATCTTCGCTGGGTCCTATGAACTTAAGTCTGTTCAACACATCCATACCTTCATCCCTTTTTGACAAATGTTCGATCAGTAAGATTGCCAAATTGAATAATGTTTCTCTCTGAGAATTGGAATCTTTTAGCGATTTTTTAAATTGCTGCTCGGCCATTTCGTATTTTCCCGTACCCATGAGCGCCAAACCATAATTGTTCAACACTTTGGAGTCTTGAATGCCCTTGCGGACAGCAGTTTCTAAAACCAAAACGGCCTTGGCATAATCATGGTTTTGCGCATAAATAGATCCCAAATTGGCAGAAGACACCGGATCACCCTCATCAAGTGCCACGGCCTTCTTGAAATTTCGTATAGCCTCACGTTCTTCGTTGAGAGCCAAGTGTACGAGACCAAGATTCGAATACACGGGGCCAACATTTGGATTGATGCTGACCGCCTTATTTAGCAAGTACTTAGACGCATCAAAACGACCTTTTTTGTAATAGTACATTGCCAAAGCATTCAGCGCCTTTATATCTGAGGAATTTGCAGACAGCATTCGCTCTGCCACGTCTTTAATTTTCTCGTCGGATTGCGAGCGTATAGCTTCATCCAAAGCCGAATTGGCTCGGGCCGCTTCGGCAGCGATCTGTGAGGCCGACTCCTTTTCGTTTCCTCCGCCCGAACTTGGGGCAGAGGCTGGAGGTGGCGGTGGTGTGGCTGCCTGTGATTTCTTTGACGAAGCTCGAGTGTTGATTTCTTGAGCCAATGGCATCTCATCGGTAACGCCTGGCGGGCGGGAGCCAGAAGTCTCGCAGCCGCAGACAAATATCAGCAGAGCAGAGCAAGTTAACAGCACTGTCGCTGGATGCGTCAGCATCTTCGCCTCTTTTGTTAATACCATCTGTAAATACTTCATCAGTTCCCCATCCAATTCACAAGGCGGCTATCCGATCCTACTTCGCCACTGTAAAATACGCTCTCTGGCTCCATGCTTTTCAGTTTAGCCAAAGCATCTCTATAATCAGGACCATAGGACTCTAACTCTTGAGCTTTGTTGACTGCTTTTTTGTACGATTCCTTAGCTGCCATCAATGGAGTATTGGCAATTCCAGCAACCCCTTCTTTGTATTGCTTCAGCTCGTCTGCGTTTAGTCCTTGAGGAAGCGGAGCCGTTAGTATTGACTGTGCAAAGTGATTGTTTCCCTCACCGAAATAATACAAACCGGATACGAGCTCCTCGGGGGAGTTGTAGCTAATGATCTCAGACAGCTGATTCTTAAGCGTAACGATCAGCTCTTGCATTTTGTTGGCAGCTGCCTTCTGATTTGCAGGATTCGCAGGAAAGCGAACCTTTTTTAGTGTGTTGAGCGTAGCTTGCATCTCAATGATTTTTATTTTGGCGACAAACTCCGCACCAGGACCACTTTTGCTAGAAGACAAGCGCCGCTGAATACCGATGGTCTTTTTTCGCCAATCATCTGCTGCTGAAACGGAATTTCTGCGGCGATTGAGCTCATATGACCAATAGGCGGCCTCAACCATTTTTTCAGTCACTTTGCTGCTGCCCTCGTAATACTCTTTGTATCGATTCAAAGCGGACGATATCTGATTGCCCTTACGATAAAGTGTTGCAACCGAAAATATGGCATCCAATTTTTCCTGATAGCGTTTGGTCATATCAATGAATTGATTGTACGCTCGCACAGAATCGCCATATTGCCCAAGCGCCTCGTATAGTACTGCAGCATTATATATATAGTTAGCAGCCGCTGGATTCTTAAGGTCTTCCCGAGCCACCTGCTCAAAGGTCTTTGCAGCTTCTTCAAATTGACCTGCATCCTGATACAGTTTTGCAAGAAAGCGCTTTGCCTTGGGTTTTAGATCTTTTGCTTTGGGATCATTGCTTGCCATCACATACCGATATGCAAGAAGGGCGGCGCCCACTTGTCCTACCTTCTCGTAATTGACACCGGCATTGTACATGGCAGTGACCGCCAAATCTGATTTTGGATTTTGCTTCGCAAAGATCTCAAATTGCTTGGCGCTCTCTAAATAGTTTTTCTCGGCCTCTAAGTCCTGCGCTCTCTTGAATGACGCCTTTTCCAAAACATCCTTAATGTCCGAACCCGCCTTGGAGTTTGCAATTCCCTTAACGCTAAGAAGTTCTCCAGCCGTCTTTTCAAGACCAATGTAGTCTTTCTTTAAATTGTAAATATCTAGCAAGAGATTAGCTGAGTACTCTGCGTATTTGGTCTGAGGGTACTTTTGCACAATCTCTTTAAATATTACAATGGCTTCGTCAAAATGATTGCTCAGATAGTACATTCTGCCAGCTCGAAAGCGAATCTCTGGTGCACGGTCAGAGGTGCCGAATTTTTCGACAAACCAGTTCGAAACTTTAATGTACCGATCAACGCGAGGGTCAAGTGCGATTTTCTCGACTGAGTCGCCCACTCGCTTTTGCATTTCCTGCTCACTGGGCAAACTTTTTTCTACGGCAATGATCAAGTTCTGAGCCGACTTGCCAGCAAACTTGCTGGTCGGAGTGTTGTCCACAACCCATTTGTACTGCAATGAAGCTTCGTCAAACTTTTGCATGTCATAAAGCAATTCGCCATAGTAAAAATGCATGTCCCCTGAAACTTCAGATTTAGGAAACTCTTCAAAATACAGCTTGTAGCCCTGAGAGGCATTTTGCTGACTTACAGAGTTACGTGAGTTTTGCGCTGTCTGATGCTGCTGCAAAATATAATTGCGAAGAGTCGTCTCGCGAAGCTTATCCGAGGTTTCTGTTAGCTCCTTGTTGTTCGCGTTGACTCCAGCCCAAGCGCTTTTAGGACCGTAATCTTTGATCCAGCGATAGAGCTCCTCTTTAAAGCGAGCATTGTTCTTAGTGTAAAAATAGCCCTGCACAATCTGATACTGATAATCAAACGCTTTTGGATTCGCCGGCTCCTCCGCAATCAAAATTCTAAAGAGGTCAGCAGCAGCATCTTTGTTGCCTCTGTCGGCATAAAAGTAGGCCAATTTGTCGATATAATTCTTAAGATCTTTGCCACCGACGAGACTACGAAAATACGCGACAGCCTCTTCTGGTTTTCCATAGTTCGCATAGAAGACCACAATGTCGCGCAAGGCCTCTGTTTCGAGTTTGGTCTTGTTGATTGTTCGCTTATTGCTGGCCACTTCTTCATTTTGACTGCGTGAATTCTTAATAATGTATTCCATATATCCAAGGGCTTCACGGTACTTGCCTAAGCGATAGAGACACCATGCGCTCTTGTAGAGTGCAAACATGTGCTTTGAATGCTTCTTATTTTTAAGAAGCGGCGAATAATTTTTATAAGCCTGATCCCATTTGTCGTTTTCAAAATAGTACTCAGCCATCGCAAACTGCGCCTCTCCCACAAATGGAGATTTCGGATGGTCTTTTATCAGACGGTCATAATAACGAATAGCCTTTTCCACATTGCCAAGCTGAAAGTGACTGTATCCCAAAAAATACAAGGCTTGTCCTACCTTAGGATCGTTGCCGAAGTCCCGTAGAAACCACTCGTACAATTGAATCGCACGATTGTTTAACTCAGAGCTTTCGCGTCCATCGTAGACGGGCTTGACCTTGCTTTTTCCTTCATTAAATACTTTGAGTTTGCGTTGATACTCTTCTTGCTTGCGCATTTCAATGAGCTGCGCCTTTTCATTGTACAGCTCAGCCAATCTCAACCACAGCTCACCACGATTGGGGCTATTCTTAAATCGCGTGGTCAGTTTAAAAAGCTCTTTCATCTGAGCATTTAAAGTTTTTTCATATTCGGCCTCAAGGCCTCCCGGTTTGTAAAAATCGGCAGTCCTCGGCGGCTTTACATCTGAAAGGTTGGATCTTTCACGCGTTTGATTAAATTGAATCTGTGACTTTGGAATAGCCGTACTGTTTTTATTGCCACTCTTCAATTTTGCGCCTCGGCTTTCACTGCCGATTTTATTGATCATATCTCCGACCGTGGCCTTTGCTGGGGCTCGAGAGGGAGCACGAGCTGGCGCGCGCCTACTCTTGGTAGTTGCAGCCTCCGCAATGCTCACTGAAAGAACTGCAGCCACAAACAGGCCCGCCAAAGACATTGCCTTGGAGGCATGCGTTCGTTTCACCATTTGGTGGGTCGGTTTATCATTTCTTCTCATCATCCTGCTCCCTATTGGCAACTCTGGCGTCCCAAATAGTGATAGTTACCAATTTCGTCTAGCCAATACTCACCACGAAATGGATAGTACTCATAGCCATTGTCTACATAAAATCTTCGATCAATCTTGTCGTCGATCTGATTGCTCGGAAGATCCTTCTCGGTGATCTTTTTGCGGATCGTCTCTTTTTGCCCGTTGATCATTTCGTATCGAATGAGACCCGCTTGCTCATATAGATCCCGAAGTTCCAAACGCATATTGAGCATGTGAGCCTTGGTCATGTCACCAATCGACATCTTGGTGTTCTTGATGCGATTGTTAAGAACCTTGAGTGAATATTGGCCAACTGTTGTTGCGCGCAGTTCTGAGTTGCTCTCGATCTTTGCCTTTTCACTTTCAACCCTGCGCAGGTAGGCCAGACTTCGTTTCACGTCACCTTTTCCCAAAATGAATCGCAAGACTATGTAGGGAAGACGCAAATTTGCGCCCTCTTTTTCGCCAGTCTTTTTTACCTCAACAGCCTTGTCCACTTCTTCAAAGTACTTTTGAGAGTCCGAGTGGGTCCTGATGAAGTCGTTGATGCGACCTGAGACAGGGCCATAGGACCTCTCAAACAGGGAAAGCACCTTATTCATCTCGTCGTACTTGCAAATATAAAGATACACGATCGCTCGCAACAGCAGCGACTCAGGGATATAAAAGTCCTCATAGTAGCTTGAATGCAGACTTTGAAAATTAGAAAGAGCCGATCTGAATCTCGCTCCTCGCAACATCGCCCAACTCTGCTCAAAAAGTGCATCATGCCACAGCACATGGTCACGCGGAACTGCGGCATAAGCCTCGATCGCCGCGTCCCAGTCTTGCTTTTGATAGAGAGCTCTTGCGTACGCCAATTGGCCAGCCACCTTATTGGTGTCGGTCACGGGAGCTCGAGCACGTGCCGAAATCAATCCGCGAAATGATCGCGCAGCGGTCTCTGGATCATTGCTTTCAAGTTCTGCCAGGCCGCGATTGAATACTGCCTGATTGAAATAGCTGCTACCCAATGGGACTCGGGAAAAGTTATCTACAGCGCCCTTAAAGTCTCCAGCCTTCATGCGGGCTTCGCCCAAGCGAAAATAAACCATATCTCGATTTTGCGGTGGGAATGTGTTGATGTCGACTTTTGAAATCGAATAATTCAATAATGTATCGTCGCCCAAGGTGTCTGCAACAATAGATAATTTTTCGATGGCCTGACGGCGATAACGAGAGTCACCAAGACGAATGGCATCAACAAACTGAAAGGCCGCTACCTGATTCAATTTCATCTCCATCAACATTAGGCCCAAAACATATTTGATTTGAGCTCTTTCGCTGGCCAACTCCGGGCGGCGACTCAGAACGAAAAGTGCTCCTGCGGCACTTTCAAATTGCGAGTTTTTTGCAAGCTGTAGGGCTTCGCCAAGTTTTTGTTTAAGGGCACCCGACGAGGCGACGCTCACCTGGGTTCGCTTCGCCTTTCTTGTACCGCGAGACTTTCTTTGCGCAGAGCTGATCTCAGCAACGGAAATCACCAGCACAAAGAGCAGCAGAGCTCTAGGAAAAGACTTAAAAATTGGAACTGAATTTGCCTTGAATATTTGAATGACTCTCCTCATCTGTACTTAGCCCCCGGGAAAAAGAAACTCGCTCCCAATGTCATATAGAGATTGTTGTTGGCGGTGCTTTTTTCCTGTTCATCTTTTGTTGTAAAAACATCAAAGCTAAAGTCCCAGCGTAGGGCAAAGCTTTTGGTAACTGCAAATACCTGCCCTGTTCGCAAGTGCAAAGTAGGCAGATTCGAGCCTGCCGACGTATTGCTCGCGCCATAGCCGGCAGAAAAATACAAATCAAACGGAACAATAGAGTTATTGAACCAGCTCATCTTTCCATAAATAGGAACCATCACCAAATTGAGTCCAACCACATTGTTCACAAAAACCAAACTCGTAGTCGTCACATTAACCTCATCTTCTAGCTCACGAGTGATATCTCTGGCAGAAGTTGTAAAGCCCGTGTAATCGATATCCAACCCCCAAGTTTCGGTAAGATAGTAACCAAGTCTTGCCGTACCACCGTAGGAATTGAAAAAAGCATTGTTGGTAACAACAGCACCTTGGAGCGAAGCGATAAACCGTCCTGTCTTAGGTAGAAAACGCTTTTGAATGACGGAGACTTCAGAAAATGGAGCGAGCTGTCCCAAGGTTGAAAATTCGGGTTGTTTCGGGCGAGCATCATCAGAAAGGTTCGCTCCTTGAACAGTGTTCGCGCGCGACTTTGACTTTTCAAGTTCCGCTTCAATGCTGTCCAGCTCGCTGCGATCAGCATCGCCGCTAAGATCTGACTGACCATAGGAAATTCTCGCTGCAAATGGTGATGCAAGAAGAAACAATGCTGCAATCAGTTTAATATTCACTCTGGGTATCATGGGCCCTCTCTCAGTCGTCACTCATTCGTTGTCTAAAATCAAAACAGGTAGCTCAGACCAAATTCCAAATTTGTAGAATAATGAACTCTCTCCTTAAATTCTGAATATTCAGGCACTTTGTCTGGGCCATAGCTTCCGGACTCTGTACCATTCTCATTACTTTTTATCGGAATCGGTGCATTGTTCATCACCAATCGCAAATCAAAGCGAAAGGCCCAAGCCGGCGTGAAGTAGAATTTATTGGCCAAGCCCAACGCAAATGCTGGATACATCTTGTGAGTGTATTTGATTCCACCAACACCCGCAGTGGCCATGAGTTGTGTATTAAAATTGACCCACTTGGTGACACTCATTTTTCCGTAAAACATTTTCAAATTGTAGTCCAAGAAGGCTTGATATTCTGGCTTGGAAGCCCGAGCAAAATCCACTCCAAACTCTTCAGACAAAGACTGAGCGTTTGACGACAAGCCAGATGAGTTTTGAAAGAACAGAAGCCCAATGGAGTAGTATTCTGAAGGATGATAGTAAACGTTAAAGCCAACTTTTGATACATTAAATATGGGCTCCGTCATCGCCAACCCACCGACCAAACCAAGATCCCAAGCTCCTTCAGTTTTAACGATTCGATTTTTAACACTTTCATTTTTATCAAAAACTGGTGTTACGCTCTCCTTTGCCAACTCTTCAGAGGGCAATTCAACCACTTCCGCCGCCTGAGCGGCGTGTGCGCCAATAATGAGAACGAGGGCACTCACTAATAATGATTCCAAGAAAAACATTCGCCCACTCAGAGTCATTTAGAGTTCTCCCCAGCATGAAAGCCATGTCGATAAATCAAGTCACAAACTTCCCTAACTGCACCATTGCCGCCTGTACGCTTTGAAATGTATTTTACTATTTCACAAACCTCTTCTACAGCTTCTGGTACGGTCGCGGAAAAACCAACCTTTTCGAGAATGGGAATGTCAAAAATATCATCTCCCATATAAGCCACTTCTTCAGTCTTGAGCTGAGTCTCTTTAAGCAATTCTTGAAACGAAGGAAGTTTTTCTGATTTGCCTTGAAAAAAATGATGTATTCCAAGGTTTTTGACCCTGGCTTGAATGTCCGCCGAAGTTGAAGCTGTAATGACGGCCAATTTGTAGTTAGATTCAATCAAGCGCTTGATGCCAACTCCGTCCCGAATACAGAACATCCTTTTCCAGTCGCCATTGGAGTCCATCCACAATTTGCAATCTGTCATAATGCCATCCACATCAAGGACTAACATTTTAATATTTTTAAGAGATTCAAAATCTTTTTTCACTTCTCTATTGTGGAAAAGATATCAGACTGGGGCAAGCTGTCCCCGACCAAGGTCGATACAAGTTCACTAATTTTAAGACTAAGTGCTGGCTGCAAATAAATAAAATGAGATTGCTTGCATATGTGAGAAAAATATTCCTTGTGGTCGCAAAAAAATAATTTTTTCACAAAAGACTCTCACTTATCTTTCTCAAATTGGCTCTAGTAGCGAGTTCCAATCTTAATTGCGTAGGCCGTATTAATAAATCGAGTCGCCTCGGCGCCGACAAAATACTGATTTAGGGAAAGACTGAATCCCATTGTTGCTTGGGGAGAGTATTTTTCGAGCGTGATCTCATCGCCACTTTCACTTATGGGTGCTTCTGAGTTAATAGCAGAAGGATCCGCAGGTAGAGGCGTCCCTCCACGGAGAGTCGCAATCGAGCGACTCTGGCCCCAACCTGCATACACATTCAGTGCTTTAAAATGGTAATTGGCATACAGAGCCAATCCCAAAGTGCGCGTGTACAGCAGATTTTCAAAATTGCCGCCCGAGCCATGAAAAGCAGTGCTCAAAGAGATCGGCAAACTTTCAAATCGATAAAAGCACCAGCGAATGTGTCCGCCATACACAGCCAAAGAATTCGATTCTTGGAGTATGGAAAAGCTTAAATACGTATCCACATCGTAAAAAAGCCCCTTTCCCAGATTCAATGTCACATACTTCAATTCGGAGGTGTCTGCCGGAACCTGACCAATGTCCTTGAGCGCCTGATTGGGAATATGTTCAGAGCTCAAAGAGATTTCCAGACCTTCGTTTCCGCCCAAGGGGTAAGGGTTTCCAGAGATTTTAGAAGACGATCCAAACCCCAATGTTTCGATAATCTTATTTTGATCGTCTGGGGCTACGTAACGAGGCAAATAGCTGGCCTTTGAAGCTTCATGGCTGGCGAAGGCGACGATTGCAAAAGTAAAAAGGATCATGCTTTTCAAACCAGAGCATCCTTTCTATTCTACTGTTACGGATTTAGCCAAATTGCGTGGCTGATCAACATCATAACCGAATGAGTTGGCCATATGATAGGCCATCAGCTGCAACGGAACCACAGCAAGTATGGGAGTTAGCGCCCAGTGCGAATCAGGCAATCCAATGTAAAAGTCAGACACCTCTCGCAATTTTTGATTGTCCCCCGTGCCAATTGAAAGCACCTTGGCTCCGCGAGCTCTCGCCTCTTCTAAATTACTAACAGTTTTTTCGTAGAGGTCATCACTTGGAGCCAACATAACCACGGCCATTCGATCATCAATCAACGCCAATGGCCCGTGCTTCATTTCACCAGCTGCGTAGCCCTCTGCGTGCAAATAGGCAAGCTCCTTAAGTTTAAGTGCACCCTCAAGCGCAATTGGAAACGAAACTCCGCGACCCATAAACAAAAAACCTTTGAATTTTTGAAAACCAATAGCTGCATCCTGAAAGTATTTGTCATAGGTCAAAACAGCATCGATTTGACTAGGGAGCGCCAATAGAGCGGAACAGATCTTCTGTTCCTGATCACCATTTAAGTGACCACGCTGCTTGCCAGATTGAACTGCGAGAGCCACAAGATTGACCAATGTCGAGGTGAACGCCTTGGTTGAAGCAACGCCTATCTCGGCTCCACATTGCATTGGTACGACATAATCAGATTCGCGAGCAATTGTGGAATTGGTGACATTGCATACACTTAGCACCTTGATGCCTTTGCCTTTTACCAATCGCAGTGCGGCCAAAGTGTCCGCCGTTTCGCCGCTTTGGCTGATAAGCATGACGATGGTTTTTTTATCAAAAACGGGATCTCGGTAGCGAAACTCACTCGCAATATCCACCTCGGTATCTAATCGCGCTATTTTTTCAAAAAGATATTTCGCCAATTGGCCTGCGTAATTGCTCGTACCACAAGCCACTATTCGTAAGTCACTGGCTTCAGCAAACATTTCGCGCATTATCTTCTCGCGCTCAGGAGAAATGATCACTTTGTGAGTTTCTTTGTCGACTATGGGCTCAATACCAACTCCGACCGTTCGTGATTGCTCAAAGATTTCTTTGAGCATAAAAAAGGGATAGCCCTGCTTTTCAATCAGCTCGGCGTCCCACTTGATCTCAGTGATTTCCTTTTTTATAGGCTTCGCATTCATGCCGTAAATCTGAAACGAATTGCTTTTGAGGACAGCAACCTCATTGTCATCAAGATAGATAAATTTATTTGTGTAATTGACAAGAGCCTGAATGTCGCTAGCAAAATAATTTTGCTTGTCGCCAATCCCTATGACTAGCGGTGGCCCCTGCTTGAAGCCAATGATTTCGTCGGGAGTGTCCTCACAAATTGCCAGCACCGCATAGGCGCCACGCAAATGGGGAATTATTTTTTCTACTGCTTTAATTAAACTGCCTGTGGCTTTGCGCTCAAGGGCAATCATATGGGCAATCACTTCTGAGTCGGTCTGTGACTCTACTTTGCGGCCTTTTTTGAGCAACTCTTCACGCAGCTCCTGAAAATTTTCAATAATTCCATTGTGCACAATGCTGATGCCATCGGCCTTGTGCGGATGAGCATTGGCTTCAGACGGAGCTCCGTGAGTGGCCCATCTCGTATGGCCAATGCCTGTATGCCCTGTGGTGACTTCGTTACGAATTTTATCTTCAAGAAAACGCAATTTTCCTGAGGCGCGAAAGCGCTTCGTTGTGCCGTCCTCGATAATAGCTATGCCGGCACTATCGTAACCGCGGTACTCCAACTTTTTTAAACCATTTAGAATCACTTCTTTTGGATCCTGAGGTCCAAGATAACCAACAATACCACACACGAATTAATTCTCCTTTGCTTTTTCAACGTCCGTCGCAACGTCTTTGGCCAGTGGGTCTTCAGATTCTTCCATCTCTTTTCGAGCAGACAACAGGGCCGCATAATTTTCTTTAGTAAATTGTCTAGCCCGAGCCACAGCAAGAGCCCGCGCCGGCACATTTTTGGTGATTGTAGAGCCGGAGCCGATGATCGCATCGTCACCCACTGTGACTGGGGCAACAAATTGTGAATCACTGCCTACAAAAACATTGTCGCCAATGGTCGTTTTGTACTTCTTTTTGTCCACAGCGTAGTTGCAAGTGATCGTTCCGCAACCAATATTTACGTTTTTGCCAATATCTGCATCCCCCAGATAGGTCAGGTGACTGGCTTTTGAGCCTCTGCCCATTTTTGTCTTTTTCAATTCAACGAAATTACCAATTTGAACTTCAGCTGCAAGCTCCGTGTCGGGACGAAGTCGGGCATAGGGCCCCACCTTAGAGTGAGCACCAATAAGGCACGACTCTAAATAGCTTCCGGCTCGAACTTGGACGCTGTCGGCAAGCACCGCATCTGAAATAAAAACATGCGATTCGATAACGCAAAATCGTCCCACCTTAGTTCGACCGCGTAAAAACACATTCGGGTAAAGTATAGAACCAGACCCCACTTCCACAGCCTCTTCCACATAGCAGGCGCGCGGATCGATAACAATCACGCCATTTTCCATAAGCTCGAGTGCTTTTCGCATAAACACCTTTTGAGTGCAGGCCGCTAACTCGGCCTGGGTGTTGACTCCTCTTGCAAATCGAGATTTAGCACTGATCACTCCCACTTTATTTTTACGTTCGAGAGCCAAACCAATTAGGTCTGTTAGATAAAATTCCTTTTGCGCGTTTTGAGCCGAAATCTCTGGGAGAATTTCACGAAAAATATCAGCTTTACCAATATAGGTACCCGTGTTCACTTCGTTTATTTTTAAAGTCTCTGACGAAGCGTCTTTAACTTCGACTATAGTACGAATTTGACCATGATGCCTGACGATTCGGCCCAATGATCCCGGCGTTTTTAATTTTGCTGAGACAACCGCCAGGTCGCAACGCATGTCACGGTACTCGCGAAGCACTTCTTTTAAGTCTTCGGGACGAACCAAGGGATGATCGCCATTCATGATCAAAATGTCTCCCTCAATTTTCTCCAGACCGGCCTGTAAGACGGCGTGCCCAGTTCCGAGCTGCTCCTTTTGTTCGTACACCACACAGCCCATTTGGCTAACTATGGGACGAATCAGCTCTTTTCCAGAGCCCAAAACCACTTGAATTTCGTGCACCCCGAGGGCTTTTACAGTGCGGATGACTCTTTCAATCATGGGGCGACCCGCCACAGGGTGAAGGACTTTCGGCAGAGGTGACTTCATTCGCGTACCTTGTCCTGCCGCCAGAATGATGGCCGTTAATCGCGATTCCTTTTTCGACTCTTGAGACATTCTTTACCTACCCTTGCGTGATATTCCACTCTACTTTAGACCGGAATTCTGCCAAATTGAAACTTCCGATTCTTGCTCCTTGCGTTAGCCTTTAGCATCTGGTGAATGGCAGCTAACACTGGAGCAGCAGACTGGAGTAGAGAAGAATTGCACGTCTTTGGCGCGCTTGAACTCCATCTCTCACAAATTCCGCTGCACCGAATTTCATCAATCACGAGCTTCGACTCTCTGCGCTCATCAGTGCAACCTTTTTTGCTGGCCATCTCACTTGAAGATTTGACTACCCCAGGTGTGAAAGAAATCCTCAACCAATGTCCCTTGGAGCTAATCATTCTCAGCAAGGAATCAAATCAACTTCTCTCCTTGCCTTTGCTGACTAACTTGGTTGTTGCCGGTTACGCAGAGCCGCACTCACTGCACAAAATTGCCAGCATCTACTGGAGCTTCATTCATCGCAATCGGACCTTTACCGAAAAAAATGATCTACTTCAGGCTCTTCAAGAACACAATCGCGACTCTAAAATATCACCTAATCATTTGCATCTGTTGCTAGAAAACAAATCTAAGGCCCTGTTGGAAAATCGTGAGAGACTTTTCTACACCAGTCAGAAGCTAGAAACCGCCAATCGTTTTTTGAAATCCATTCAAGAGGTGCAGTTTTTTGAAGATCTCGAAACCAAAGTCCAAGAGCACTTGGGCCGCTTGCTAAATTTGGGCTGGGTGAGAATCATCCCCAACAGTCGTGCGGATGAATTTTTTGGCCAAATCCAGCGCAGCTCTTTTCAGTCTTTTGGAATCAATCTTGAGGACTATGGCGACGTTCCCTACAATATGGTGATGGTCAAGGCGCTCGATGAGAAATGGAAGGGATCAGAGAAGCGATTGATCGAAAGACTGGCAAAATCGGTGGCCATAGTGATTCAGCGCCTCGATCACTCACAAAAAATCATCGACATACGCGATCAGTGGCAGCGCACCTTTGATTCAATCCGCCACCCCATAGTGCTTATCAATTCCCAATACCAGATTGTACAGGCCAATAAAATTGTACGCGCAAAGATCGGTGAAAAGGGTCAGCTCTGCCACAAAGTTCTTTTTAACCGCGATCAGCCCTGCCCGCAGTGCCACCTTGGTTCGCACTTTCGGGTGGACGGGCCTCGCTTTGAACAGTACCGCGTTCTTGGCGCCACTTTGCAAGAGTCAGAGGCCCGCAAGCCCATTTACGTGCACATCTATCAAAATATTTCTCACCAAAATGCGCTAGAAATGAAAAAGTCACAGTCTTTGCGTGAAGCTGAAATGGGTCTGATCTCCTCAAGCATCGCTCATGAAATCAACAATCCTTTGGCGGGAATTCTTTCTTTTTGTCATATCATCAAAGCGGATCTTGATCCTCAATCCAACCTTTATGAAGACATACTAGAAATCGAGCAAGCCACGCGAAAGTGCCGCGATATTGTCGAAAATCTACTCTCACTTTCACGCGCTGAAAACAACGAACACATCGCAAATTTTGCATTGTTTGAAGTGCTTGAGCAGGCCAAACGAATTTCGCATTTGGAGCTCTACAAAGTGGGCATCTCGGTTGAATTCGATCGCTTTCCACCTGAAGTTGAGATCTGCGCTCAGCGAGCTATTTTTCTGCGAGCCTTTATCAGTGTTCTATTCTTTTTTGGCAGTATCGATCGCAACCGAAACACGCGATTGATATGGATTGGCTTCGAGCAGGATCCCACCTCACAAAAGATCATCTTTCGGATGAAGTGCCAAGAGGCGCAAAAAGCAAGCCTAGAAAGCTATCAACAGACCTCGGTCACAATTGCCAAAAGAATTTTACAGACCCAGCAGTGCTTTCTCGACTTACGGTGGACAGAAGCCTCTGAAATAGAGGTGTCCATATCCATCCCATGTCCAGATTTGGGCCATATCCAGGTCGAAGGGTAGGCGAGATTTTTGACAGTCCCGTCAATATCCCCCATAATCAAACAAAGAAGAGTTTTCAAAAAATGATCTGAAAATCTCTTGATCCCACCATGGAAGGAAGGGTCATGAAGTCAATCCGAGTTCTTATTGTCGAAGACGACGCCACCATTCGCACTTCACTATTTCGAATATTCGAAAGAGAAGGCTATCAGGTTATCTCGGCCAATCGAATTGCAGATGCGGAAGTCTATTTCAAAACGGAAATGAATATAGACTTGATGGTGCTGGATCTATTTCTGCCCGACGGCGATGGCCTGAGTCTCATTGAAAAGGCCAAACAAAGTCGACCGGAGATCGAAGTCTTGGCGATGACGGGTCAAGGGACAATAGATCTTGCAGTGCAGGCCACGCAAAAGGGTGCCTTTCATTTTATTTCTAAGCCCTACAATCCTGAGGAGCTTATCTCTCTTGCCGCAAAGGCCGTCAGCCACAAAAATTTGATTAAAGAAAACCAAACTCTACGAAGCGAATTAAAGCAACAGTACAAATTCAACAACATTATAGGTCACTCTGATTCTATAAAATCCGTATTGAATCTCGTAGAAAAAGTGGCCGATACCGAAAGCACAGTGCTGATAATGGGTGAGTCTGGCACTGGCAAAGAACTCATTGCACGGGCCATCCACTACAATTCGTCTCGTGCAAAGAGCTCTTTTGTGGCCATTAACTGTGGCGCCATTCCGGCGGAGCTTCTCGAAAGTGAACTGTTTGGTCATGTCAAAGGGGCTTTTACTGGAGCCATTTCCAATCGAGTCGGTCGTTTTGAATTGGCTGACGGTGGCACATTGTTTTTGGACGAAATCGGTGACCTGCAAGCCTCATTGCAGGTCAAAATTCTGCGCGCCTTGCAAGAGCGCCGCTTCGAACCCGTGGGTTCAACAAAAACTGTCGAAGTGGATGTCAGGGTCATTGCCGCCACCAATATCAATCTTGAGGAAGCAGTAAGAAAAGGCAAATTTCGCGAAGATCTTTTTTACCGTTTGAATGTGATTCCCATTAGCTTGCCTGCCCTTCGCGAGAGAAAATCTGATATTCAATTGCTATTGAATCACTTTATGACCCAATTTAATAAGAGCCGCACCAAAAAACTCACTGGATTCACGGAAGGCGCTATTCAACATCTGTGCTCTTACGAATGGCCTGGCAATATTCGTGAACTGGAGAATCTGGTCGAGCGACTGAGCATTCTTAAAGGTGAGGGCGAAGTCGACGTTGAGGATCTTCCAACCAAATACTCTCAATCCACGCATTCTCCCGAGGTCAGCTCTGCAAACATTCCGGATCAAGGCTTGGACTTTAATTCTGCCGTGGATGCCTATGAAAACTCGCTGATTTTACGGGCCTTAGAAAAGACGGGATGGAATCGAAATCAAGCCGCGGGCTTGCTGCGCCTCAATCGCACCACTCTCGTTGAAAAAATCAAAAAGAAAGGGCTTCGTCCGCCCGTGTCCTACGGTGTCCTTGATGAGAGTTCGGACCTATCCAATTGATCAGAATTGTCTAAAGAGACCGCATTTGCGGCCTCTCGAAATATCTCCCATTAGGAATGCTTATTATACTCGAAAGCTAAATGCGCTCGCGTCATAATCTAAGTGCTGAATAAAACTAAAAAAAAACTTGTGATGTTTTTTTTTGCCCATATCAATAAATATAATGATGCAACTTTCATAGTTTTAGTGAACGCTGATATTCTAAAAATTGGCGGCAGGACCTTTGTCTTAGAGTAGGGGACGCTAGACATAAGCTGCCAAAGTACAACACTATGGAGGGATTCTTATGATCAAGTCAGCGGCAAAATTTTTGCTTTGTGTAAGTGCATCGGTTGGCATGTTGAGTGGAGCTGCAAATGCAGGCCAGAAGATCGTTGGTGGAGAAGAGGCGAGCATTGGCGAGTTTCCATTTATCGTATCTTTGCATGGTAAGCGATTTGGTGGTCATTTTTGTGGTGGATCTTTGATTCGCAGCAACTGGATCCTGACGGCCGGCCATTGTGTCACAGGCACCACAATAGACAAAGTGTACATCAATTTTCATAAACAAAATGATTTGAGTAAAGCCGAAAGCTTTGATGTGAAACGAATCATTCGCCACCCTCAATACAACAGCAGCGCTTTGGACTACGATTTTGCTCTTGTAGAACTTGATGGAAATTCAGCGATGACGCCAGTTTCTTTGAATACAACAGAAATTAACATCCCAGATCGCGAAGGCGATTTGAATGTTACGGCTGCAGGTTGGGGAGTCCTTAAAGAGAGTGGTTACCAGATTTCTAATACTTTGCAAAAAGTAGAAGTTCCGTTGATCACGACTAAATCTTGCCTACAAGCTTATCCGAATAAAATCACTGATCGCATGATCTGCGCCGGCCTTACTGGAGGCGGCAAAGACTCTTGCCAAGGTGACAGTGGTGGACCGCTCGTTTTGCGCGGAGCTGATGGCGACACTCTTGTTGGAGTCGTAAGCTGGGGCATCGGCTGTGCTCGTCCAAATAAATTCGGTGTTTACTCCAAGGTCAATGCCGTCATCGATTGGATTGAGCAGAACACTTACTAAACTCACAACTTACAAAAATCAAAATAGATTCACTAGCAATCGCAGCCACCTCTAAAGTGGCTGCGATTTTTTTTGCCTCTACTTTTTCTCAGCGAGGCTTTCGTTGATGGCTTTACAGCGCTCTCCACCTTTGTCAGAGAAAAGCTCCATATCTCTCTCGGCGATTGGCTTTTTAAGATTTGCAGTGTCCAAATCCAACCGCAATTTGTTAGCATTGCATGCCTCAAGTAGTATTGATCTTGCCTTTACGATATTCGCACGCAGTGTCCTGCCTCTTGTGGCGCCTCTTTCGCCGATGTCCTTATCTCGATACATGAAGGTCTCTCTAAAGAAAGCATCTGCATTTGCAGGCTCTAGGTCTTCGACGTAGGCAGCAAACTCCATAAAATTGGTATAGGTCTTTGGTGACATATGGCGAACTTGCTCGAGTACGCTGTTAGCGCGCATTTGATTGCTGCGAATATCTACGTCTCCACCGCAATCATTGTCTTTTAGGATCATCTCTCGCACCAGAGTCGCTTGCTTTCCTGGAAATGGATTCAATTCTTGCGACACTTTCATGAGGCTCTCATCGCTCGCACTTCCGGCATGGCTCTTTCGTCCAGATTCGCGAAATTTTGCGTCAATTGCATCGGTCTGATCATTGGCACTTTCTTCACTCAGACTTCCGTCTTCTCCTTGAACATACCAGCGGAGCTTCATGTGAATGTTGCCGATGCGGTCATCCTGATTCAAAAGTGTATCAAACAGCACCATATCCGAAACGTCCTTCATTTGCACCAGCACCGGCGCCAACTTAAGAAGATCGACGTTGTCGCCACTGCCAGCCGCTGCAAGTTCAAGTACACTTTTGTTGCCATCAGCCACTCGCTTAAACGGTGTTTGCTGCTGAAAGCGCAAATACCGCGTATCGTAGGCACCCACGCCACTGACTTCTGTGTAGCGATATTCTTTTTTTACATTTTTAGAAAGTGCCCCGAAAATCCAATTGCCATCATTGGAAAATATTTTTGGATCATTGGCAGACTTATGCTTTCCATCAAATTGTGCCCAGGTTTTGTAAATGATTTCACCCTTTCGGCCGCCCAACTTCTCTAGTGCTTGGTCGACGATTCCCTGATGCATTGATTTACCCATGGTGCGGGCCACAGAAACGGGGGCACGACCCCCTTCAAGAATTCGAGAAATATGGTAGGAAGCAATCGCAGCTGGAGCGTAGGAACAAGTGATGCTGTTCTTAAATTTTGCTTCTTTGCTGTCTGGCTTATCAGGATCAACGATAAGCACACCTGGATTGGTCGAGTTTAACTTCGGCTCCAGATTCACGACTTTTCCTCGCCCAAAATCATCTGAATTTTCTGAACCAAAACCAAGCTTTTGATCCAACTTAGGGTTTCCGGTTGGCGCACTGACAAGACCAACTCCAGAGAAATTCATTGAGCAAAGATTAATTTCATCCTTTTGATCATCTTGATCTACTTTGCCTTCCAATACGCTGTGAGTGGGAATAACGCAAAGTCCACCGTTTTTAAAATCGACCACAGTCTGGCCCTTTAGATCCCGAAGATCAATCGCCTGGGCGGAGCCCAGTGACAATGAAATGATTCCGAACCCAATCACACCAAATATAATTTTTGTGTTAACATGTTTCATATTTATTCTCCGGAGTTTTTGTTGAGTGGTGTTTCAGTCATCTCTGACAAATTTGCATTGGGCAGAACTTTGGCTGCAGACTGAGACGCGGAATTCTCATCCATATTATCCATATTAATAGAGAAGCCACCAATATTGACAATATTGTCGGTTGAGGTACTGGCGACGGTGAATGAGCCATTCGATCGCCTTTCAAGTGGGATCGCAAATGTCATGACATCACCAGCTTCTGTGGTACCTTCAGCAATGCAGAATTTAACTTTATATACTTTTTTCGAAGTACCTTCTTCTGCAATGGCATCCAGTTGGCTTTTTTGATTTACAATCCTGAACAGTGACAGCTTAAGCGATTTTAAAATTTCTTTGTGCTCGGGAGTTGGCTTTATTGTTCTCTCCCCTGAAGCAGAGATAACATAAGGAACTAAGACGCCCTCATTTTTTAAAAATTCTTCAACTGACTGGCATTTAAACTCTGTTACATCGGTGAGCTTGACCGTGTATTCTATTTTGCTGTTATTGCGATTCACATACTTAACAGAAATAGGCATATTCTCTGCGGGTGAGAAAGCTCTCTCCACATCCTCAAATGGATCCTGGGAGAGCACTTCAATTGAGCCCGCACGACTGGAAACTGCACTGTTTGAGTCCGCACCTAAGGCGTTAGCGCCCAGGACAACTGGAATCAATAAACAGGAAATGGCTCTGTATAATAAAAAGGAAGGCTTAGACACCCTGACCTCCGGTAGGTTACAAATTAATTAGCATAGCTGGAATTCGCTACTCCACCCTCTCCATTGCAGCATTCATTCCAATACCGGAGGAGTCGCTAAAAAGCGCTGGAATCGCCTTACACGACGATTCAAATAGGGCGCGAAATCACCGCTGCGTAAGAATGTTGAAAGGGAGGAGAATATAGAGGCGTGAACGACAGCTTGAGATGTTGAACCTTTTAACAGCTGTCGAACTTTTTCGGGCCATGCGGAGAGGAAGCTAGACTTCTCTTAAAATTGGTACAATCAGAGTTGATCGTCAGGATGGATTACGCGCAAATAGAAACGCTTTTTTGCCACGGGTTTGGTTTCGCCAAAATTGAAAACTCGGACGTAGGCAAAATCAACACAATCACCATTTTCACGATTTGCAAAATCACAAGTGCCTGTGACGGCAACCTTTAGCCCAATCAAATCGCTTGGAGAATGAAGAGTCAGCTTTAACGGACCGGCATCCTCGTTGAGCCAGTGAATTGCGCCTTGAAGTGGGCCGCCGGAGTAGGAAACTTCAACTACCACAGGATATTTGAATTTGTATTCGCCAGGCTCTTTGAGTGAAAATTGCAAATCAAAATCTTGAACTTCGTCCTTTGCAAGATTTAGAGGAATTGGATTTTCTCGAGTGCCGCGCTTGTTGCCTTCAATAGCTTCGCCATCTGCCAAAAATTGAAACTGGGCCAGGTGACTGGGATCGAAAGAAAAATTTCGCTTCTCCAGCGCTGAATTAATAATATCACCAAACTCATTGGCCTTGCGCAGTTGACTAGGAATCATGTCCGCATACAGCATATGAGTGAACCAGTCCTGAGCCGTTAAGTTGGGATGATTGCGCGTGAGGCGCATGGTTTCGAGAGTGAGATCAGTCATTTTAGCCAAGCCCTTAGTGCCAAATTTGATCGTGGCCAGCTTGAGCATATCCTTCATGGCGCCACCATAGGCTTCACCATCATCATGAACCTCATTGGTCAGGAAAAAACCCGTGCTATTTTCAATGCGCATGTCATTTGATCCTGGGAATGCTCGTCCATGAGTTTCGGCCTCGAGAACGAGTGCTGCTATGAAATCCGCCATCCCCTCTGAGAGCCCACCAGTGTCCGCGAGATTGAGGTAGGGTCCCATCAAGCGATCCATAATCCCGTGACCAAGCTCGTGCCAAATGGTGGTGTTGTCTCTGGCAAAATTGATGGCGTCTGGCGAGTAGGTGCTAAAATTGATGGTGTCGTTGGTGTAGTACGCGTTATTTCGTGATCGAATGTCTGGATCGTATAAAAACGCGTGGAAAGGCTTGGTTGAGAGCTCAGGATCGGTAAAGCCCATCTCATTTAGCTTTTCCATTAACTCATTGATCGCATAATAAACCTGAATTTCGTCAAAACCAGAATTGATGTACCCAACTGGGTCATGATTGGGGTCACGATCTGCCTTTCGAGTGAGAAACTCACTCTCATAGTTGATCGGCTTTCCCAAAAAACTGGATACAACTTTGATCTGCCAGTCATTGTCTTCGCCTTCCACATCCGTCCAGGTCAGCTGGGGCTGAGCACCGTAACGCAAGGGAAAGCCAATGCCCGTGTATTTATTAGCCACGTCAGCATGTAAACTGACTGTGGCATAGCGACCATCCAATACCATGCCCCTAGCCAGCACATTGGCAACCGAAGTCAGCGAGTCGCGCACTTGATCTATTTTTGAAAACAAAAATTCAAAATTCCAAAAACCCTGAGCCTGCCCCTGTGCGGTTGAACCAAGCCAAGCATCGAATTTAGAATACACATAGTGATCGCCGGCGAGCGTGCTGTAGGGATCCGCGTCTGCCTTGAGAGTTTGCCTCTTTAAATTTTTGATAGTGCGGAGCTCTCTTTTTAAGAGTTGCCGAGCGCCTGCGGGTGTCGAAGCGTTTCGAGTTTCCTCATAAATAGGATATACCAAACCGACAAAGTCAGCATTGGCATGGGGGCGATAGCTTGCAGAAACAATTGAAAGCTTTTCTAGATCGATTTCGACAGTGTGTATGCCCTGCTTGACCTGAACTTTCACGATTCGATGCAATCTGGCCCCGACCCACTGGTCCTCGATGCTCATGCCCGCGACTCGCGAATCTTCACGTGAGTTACGAATGGCCGCTTTAACCAATTTCTGCACACTCCTTGTGAGCTTGAGTCCCTGCCAAGGCGTTGCCTGTGACATTCGCGCCGATGCAGAGTTGCGAAGTAGAGAAAGGCTCGGATTGGCTTCGATATGGGCTTCCGCCTGAATCAATTTGGGCTGAGAGCTGCGCCCTGTCCAAATGCGAAAACTTGTCCCTTTGATCGGTGTGCCATTAGAAATTTGTAAATAGTTTAAAAATGTTGAAGTGGCGAGTTGACGTGATTCAATCAAACGAAAATCACCCTCAGTTAGCTGCTGCCCCAGTTTTTTATTGAGATCCTGCAATAGATCCACAAGGTTCGTCGCAGTGGTCTCCTGAGGAGTCACGCGCCAATATTGCAATGGCAAAGAGGTGGCTTTCGCAGCCTGCGCCGTCGTTGTGCAGGTCAAAGCGATAAAAAGAGCCATCAAAATCGACTGGAAAAATAAATTTTTTGAAAAATGACCCGCTAGAATTCTCATGTACCCCTCTGACCTAAGGCGCGAGCGCCGGATGGCATGGCCTGGCTAAAAATGATGTGCATTTGCCAGGCATCCTTAGCACAGCTTGGCCAGGGAATACATCAGAATTCTATGAAATTAGCTATTGAAGTGATCCACAGGTCGCGCCCAATTGCGCGCGCTGCCCGGTCTGAATTGTCGCCGTGCAAGACTCACGATCATCGGAGCTTCGCACAAATGCGATGTCCACTTTATTTGAGTTTGAGTTCAGAGTCATTTTTGTCCAATACGGATGTTTATCAAAGAACCACTCCGTCGTCACATGCACTCCATCCTGAACATTGTTTGTTGGCCCATCATTGCGTTGAGATTTGGCGGCACCAGAGAGTATCACCGGGAGGTCATTAAAGTGAGCGAGCATGGCCAAGTGATCATGGCCAACCATGATGCCGGAAATGATGCCACGGTATTTCCAAATCAAAGGACGAATTCCCAGCTGAAAACTTTGCTTTTCGGTCCAGCGATGAGTTCCCGACAAGGTGTACGTTGGATGATGATACACCAAAAATACATTTGCTTCTGTGGCACTCATCAATTCCTTTTCTAAGAAAGCCATTTGCTCCTTCACATTTCGAGTGTCGTCAGAATTGAGCACAATGAAGCGTGCCAATTTTGGATACACTTTCGAATAGTACTCGCCGGGCATTTTAAAATAGTTGATCTCTTGCTGGTAGCCACCGTTGTGGTTGCCGATGGCCACCACATCAAATAAAAACCCAAGCTGGGTCCAATTTGACCAAATGCCTTCGTAGGACCCAGAGTACAGATTGTCGCCTGGCAAGATGGTGCGTTGAATTCCCGAACGAGCAATGCTATCACGAGTCAGCTTTGCCGAAGCATTCCATAGGCCAGCATCTCCAATGATCGCAAAATCGAGAGTCTCCGCTTTCAAAGTGGTCGTGTGCAGAACCAGTGATAAAGCCAGCGCAATCACGGCAAAGTATGAACTCCCAGTGATTTTCATGGTTCCCTTTATAGACATCAATCCCTCCTTAGTTTTTGACGCAAATCCGATAGATCCGCATCGTTATTCTAAAGCTCCCTTTTTGATCTCAATGATGGACAGATCTTCCCCCTTGAACATCTTTCCCTCAAGTTAGCTCATGCTTTAATTTTGGTTAGGAAATGCTAACAAAGCCAGGACAAAACCCTCTTGTCGTGCAGTGACGATGGCGAGGAGCAGGACAATCAAATCCAGCCGCATCCTCGACTATTGTGTACTGGACCCTGGTACGGGATCTGGCAAAACAGGTGTCGAATCAGTTGAGCCACCTGTATCATTGGTCGCGGACCTCAATTCTCCAGCACAGGCACTCGAGAAGGACGTCAATTTTGTATAAGGAGACGCATCGTCATTCGACAACTTTAGATCCATCGTTCCTGCCTCGAGTTCGATATTTGGATTAGAGCTCCCATTAGCTAGAGTAGGAATCAAAGATAGAATTTCTCCCAAATCCATAGATGCTCCTTCCCTGTAAATGGACAATGGCATAGTTCTTCCGCCACCAAGCTCCCGAGGTTGAGCTTGAACTGGGCCCACGCCGATAATGATATTTTTTAAAGCCTCTTCACGGTTCTTAAAATCGACACTCGATATCAGAGTACTTCCGGCATCAGGAGCGAGGCAACTCCATGGATTTGAGACCGAGGGCCCCATGAGTCCAGAGTTTCGATGACACCATACGATTCCTGTGTCTTTGACTGCAACCGGAACGATCCACACACCTTGATTACTGGAGTTCTGCGCTTTGGGGATGAAAACTTGAATGGTGCTTTGATTCTCAATCGACACATCAGAACTGCCTAAAGACTCATTGACCGCGGTTTTTAAGTTGTTAAGTAAGGCTGTATCGCCGCCAATTTCAAGAGGAGAAAACTGAGCATCGAGAGCTCCAGCCTGATTGGCTTCGTTGGGGTCTAGCTGAAATGGCATCTTGCCAGACTGAACACAAGAATTTGACAAATCGGTCGTGCCAGGGGCAAAAGCCGCCGCAATTTTGTCCTTGTCGATTCCCAAATTCTCATGCAAGGCATTTCGCGCACGTATCGCCTGCTCGCAGGTATCAGCTTGTCGACGTTTTAAAGACTCGTAAGGGGACTCATCAAGAGGTTGCAGGCTTGGGTTGTTAGCATTGAATTCCTGTCGAGCCACACTCAACGGCAGGGCGCCAACTAGGGGTCTCTCACAGTACTCCTCAATTTTAATTAAATCGTATAGCACATCGCAAAGTCTGCCGTCATCAGCAAGACCTTTGACACTATCACCCGATGCTATTCTTTCTTCAATTTTGTCTGCACACATTTTAGAAAGTGTTTGCAGATTTTTGTCGACACAAATATCGAATCCATAATCTGCGCATTTGACTCCAGGTGTGCCAGGAGTGCTCGGGTTTTCGCTACATGCCTCGGTGCCCGCGCCTGGACACATCAGCTTTTCATCTCCGCCAATCACCTGCAGTTGCGGAACCTTCAACTTCAACCCATATATACACATCTGTTGATCTTTCTCTGTCTCGAGTCGTTGCATCTGATCTGGACAATAGATCTCCCCAGATGCAAGGTCTTCAGCCATTGCCACATTTGTAGCGTGAGAAAACAGCAGGTCGAGCCAAGGTGCTCCTGCATAGATGCTGCTGGTTGGGATGCGGGCCTCAAGGTGCTCACTCTGACTTGAGTATTGCCCCATCAACATGCCGTCTCGCCTCATGCTCTTTGCAAGCATGGCCTTTACGCGAACCGCATACAGGGTCCAAACTTTCCTTTGAGCGGTCGTGAGCTTTTTCCATTTGGCCATCGTCATTCTGCTCTTGACGGCTTTCTTAAGAAAGAGTTTTGATTGAAGCAGTGCAAATTGTTTTTTATTCTTAGGCAATTTCTTTTGAATCTTTCGCAATACTTGCTGAGACCTTTTCTTGCTAGACCTAGCCACCGAGTTTTTGTTTTTTCGAGAAGAGGCAATTGATGATCTCGGTTTCTTGACAGTGGCCTGCTGAGTTTTGTTTTGCTCTACGGAATTGCCCCTTGCATGCGACAGATCCGCAGAACAAAACAGAAACGCAAGTCCCAGCACAACAAATGGTAGCGCTTTTTGAAACTTCATCTCTTCCTCCCAATTGCACGTCTCAATCCTAATATGAATGTTAATATGATTTAACCAACTCTGCAGGCCATTTTCAGACATTTGCGGTTTAACACAGACTTCTGGACTGGCAGCAGGACTCTGGACCGGGTGACCCGACCAGAGTTTTTAGGTGACGCCAATGCTGGGGATCCATTCCCCTGCATGCGCAATTCTTGAACGCAACTCGACTGCGTTGACTTTGGATCTTCGCAAATTCATTGGTCAGACCGACTGGCCCTGAATTTGCCTCTCTAGAGTTGTGTGGCGCTGAAAAGCACATTGATGAATTGTGATAGAAGCCGCAAAAAAGAGGAGAAAGGGTGTCAATATGGAAAACTATGGCAGAGCTGTCTTTGCAATTTTTAAATCGCGCTCTCAGGTGGAGGGGGCAGTGAATGCGCTCAAGCGTGAGGGATTTCGCCATGCCGATATTTCGGTGCTCATGCCTGAGTTGGGTGACACTCGAAGCTTTAAGCATGAAAAGAGCAGCAAAGCTCCCGAAGGTGCTACGGCTGGAGTTGCAACTGGAATGCTGTTGGGAGGAGCCTTTGGTTGGTTGGTGGGTATGGGATCCATTGCCATACCTGGCGTTGGGCCTTTTATCGCCGCTGGACCAATTTTAGCAGCCTTGGCTGGAGCCAGCCTGGGTGCTGGCCTTGGCGGGGTTACAGGCGCGCTGGTGGGCCTCGGCATTCCCGAATATGAGGCCGTCCGCTATGAGGGTTTCGTCAAAGACGGAGGCATCCTGCTCTCTGTGCATGCCGATAACATTGATTGGATAGAAAAAGCTGAAAAAATATTAGAGAGGGAAGGCGGCACCGACATCTCTGCCACAGTAGAGATTAAGGATTTCACACAATCCATTTCCGATACCAATAGCGATGCCAAAGATGCGGATTCTAAAATTCAGTTTTTTTAAGTGAAATACTTAAAATGATCTGCTGACTTTGACCCTGGTCTGTTCGTCGCGATTGTAGCCGATCGTACAGTCCCATTGACCCACAAGCTTTGGAACACGCACCTCCACATTGCCGTTCAAAGCGTATTGCCCAATCGCCACAACCGCATATTCAAACTTCCCTAGAGGGACCGATTTTCTGAGGTTTTCAATGGCGGCATCATTGAGCTCTTTGATGGCAACAACCATCTTACAAATTTCATCGCTCTGTCCCCGGCAGCCTTCATAAAGCTTATCAATATCTACATCGTTGGTGGGTTCCTGGTTGACTCTCGACTCCTGGGTGGAACTTGGATCTTGATTTTCAAAAAGCATATCGGCGGCATAAGTATGCAGCCGCGCAAGCAATAAAAGGATGACGGAAAGGGATTTCAACACTCCATAGTTCATACTTCATTTGCGCCAGCGCGAAAATTGGCGATTCCAAAATTGTAAAAGTTGCGCAAATTGAGACTGCTGACTGAGATTCCAAATTTGGAAGCGCAGCGCTAGAAGCCAAGACCGTTTAAAACCTAAGCGCAACGGCAAATACAAACCCAGTGACTCCGGCGAAGCCTTTGTCGCGGCGAAAATTCAAATAGGGCGTTAGGCGGTAATCGAGAATCTTCTTGTACACCAAATGGTTCAAGGAGGTCGAAACTATATAATTTTCGAGATGATAGACATCGCGATTGTTGGAATTGAAGATCAAGTCATAAGAAAAACTCGTGACTGGGCTCCAGTAGTGTCCCATAGAAAAGCCATTGGACGTTGAAAAGCTGTGAAAGCGCTCCTGATACTCCCCTTCATTGATAAAAGTCATCGTGAGGTTTTTAGAAAGCGGCCAATTAAAATTGATGGCAAGAAACTGCCCGACACCCTTGGTCGGACTGAAGAAAAATTCTAATTTGGGATTGATCGTGTATTGATCCATTTTGGCGATGCTATCAAAGCGCAGTGAGTGTGACACGCGCAGAGGATCTTGAAGTTCAATTCGCGGTTCAAATATTGTCCGCACATCGCCAAACTTTTTAAAAAAGCCAACCGTCGCACCATAATTGTTTTCACGTGGTGTCTGTCGCAAATATTTTTCATTCACACCGCGCTCTTCGCGCTCATCGTAGTTGGAAAATTTAAGGTGCCAGTACTCTTCAAGATTAGGCAACCGCAGATTCACGCCAAATCCAGTGGTATTTGCGGTATTTTCGCCATCAACAGTATAAGTTGAGTTTTCAATTACGACACTGGTTTCATTGGGACGATTTGTTAGCCTCTTGCCAGCTAGAAACAGGTCCAATCCTTCGGCGACGCTGTTTACAAAATCAGAAATGGCAATATTGTTGCTAATGAACTCCTCTTCCCAACTGACTTCAGGCGGATCCTCGCCACTGTCCTCCTCCTCTTCCTCCTGCGATTTTCCATCTTCGCCCCCGTCAAAATCACCCATTTCCTCTAGCGTCAATCGCGCCACTAAAGGTTCCGCAGCGCCAGCCTTTGCGACGAAGCCCACTGTTTCAAATCCGCTTGCCATCAAACAGCAGTCAATACTGACGCCAAAAATCAGCAGAACTGCGGACCATCGAGTAAAAGAGCATATAAATTTGAGATTGAACACTAGAGCAATAATATGCAAAGTTTTGCTATGAAGTCTAAGCCTCATTTTGGGATCTTGAGTCTCGATCTGAGATAGGCAGTTGAAAGTTTACAAGTCAACCCAACGGGGGCTACCAAATTCTTATTGGCAAACTAGCCCAAAAAATATTGTGGAGTTGAGGCTAGTGGTCTATCGTCGTACAAATGAGCAAGAATTCATGAGTACAACCCCTAGAGAATGTATTTGCCAGACCTTGTTTTTAGCTCTCGGCCTCATGATGGTCGCAAGCCCCGCCTTTGCATATCATCCAAGTGAGGGCACCGTGACGGCGACGCTCGGCCCCTACTCAAACAAGACAGACTTTTCTGGCTCATCAACGGGTGCAACTTCGCAGTTCAGCCCCGGTTTTGGCTTTCTTGCTCAAGGAGATATCAACGACAAGAGCAGTCTCGAAATTGCAATATTTTATATGAAAAAAACTTACTTTCGTGAGAACTCGAGTCTGTTCATCGCGGAAAGAACTGATGTCACCCAAATCAATATGGGTTATCGCTATTGGCTGGGGACCTATGTGTCGACGGCCTTGGCTTTCTATTCGGCCTATTCATTGGGTGATGTGCAGGTGGTGCACAATGATTTTCCGATTGACGTCGAGATTGGCACTTCGGCACGGGATATGACCGAATACGGTCTTGATTTTTCACTGCAATGGGAAATATGGACCCACAAGGATTACAGTATCGTCATTGATGGACGCTATGCTCATTCATTTACCAACAAAGAAAATGAGATTGGTAACCATCTGGGCGGACTCCTAGGCTTTAAGTATGCCGTGCAGAAAAAGTAACTGTCGCTACTGAATTTACACACTCAAAATCTATAATTCAAACTCAACTTAAACTCTTCACGCGATAGAATTGGCAGTATCACCAAATTTGATGCCTCCTGATGTTCGAAGTCAGCACTCGCCTTGGCCCAGTAGATGCCAAGAGCAGCCCCGCCCACGACATCACTTAGCCAATGCGCTCCATCAGAGACCCGGCTCGCACCTACAAAAGTGGCAACAAGCAATGCGGGAATCCCCACTTTGGGACCATAGGAGTAGGCCAGCGCCGTGGCTGTGGCAAAACTTGATGACGTATGCCCCGAAGGAAAAGAAAGTCTATTACCATTGGGACGCTCACGCTGAACAATCAGCGCCGTCGAAATATGCGTAATAGAGGTTAACATGATGGCCCTGGCATGAGCCAAGCCTTGATTTGTATCAAAATAGATCTGCCCAGCTGCGATAGCCAGTCCCGGCGCGCCGCTACCTAATAGTGCGCCCCACTTTGAGTGCTCTGGATCAATCGATTCACGCGAGTGAATCGCAACACTATCGTCAGAACCCGACGCGAGTCCTGCAATGGCCATACCTCCTGCCAATAGCAACAGATTGTTTTTTTTTCCGGCCACTTCAATTGTGGGAGTCAGCTGATCCTGCCAGAGCCAGGGCAAAAATGGCTTTCCTTGAGTTGGATCTTGATATGCGGACACCAAAGCCGTCCAAAACAAAGTCACCACCACAGCAATAAATTTATCAATCACCTCTGCCACCTCTTCTTGAAAACGAGACCAGTCACGACAGCGGTGCCCCAGCCAAATGCTGCACCCATTATTGCTCCCGCCAAAACGTCGGATGGAAAATGCACGCCACAGTAGACTCGAGAGTATGCGGTGACCGCTGCAAGAAAAATCAGTGGATATCTCCAGCCTGGATAGAAGGTTCCAACAAATAGCGCAAACCAAAAGCTTGCAAGCGCATGACTTGAAGGAAATGAAAAGCTGCCGTGATTTGGTCCCCGCAAGATAGCCTCAAGGGGAAACGACGATGCCAGAGGACGATTTCTTGCAAAAAGAGGTTTCAATACAGTCGCCGACATAAGGTCTCCGAAGGATGCCGTAGCCAATGCGAGAACCAAGACCCAGCTTCCCTTTGCGCCCGCTTTTAGGTAGGTTAAAACAAAAACCGTTGGCACGAGACCAAAAATGAAAAAAGCCGTCTTGTGCAAATTTGTCCACAAGGGAAAAAACATTGCAAATCCAGGAAAGTCCCAGGTTTGATTTATGTTGAGAAACAATCGATGATCGAACTCAATCAGCTGCTGGAGTATCTCTTGCATCGGTTCACTTTCCTAAAAGGCTTGAAGCCCTATCGCTAAGCTAATTTCAAAAATACGTGAATGATCCTCAATGTCGACTTCGAAAACTGCAGCAGGGACCTCTTCATGATCGCGAACTCCAGTGCTCTTTTCTAAATTTTCAAGTGTGGCCGTCAACTCAACAAACATCATCTGACCGTTTTCTAGCTTGCGAAACGCACCCACGCTCATCCCACCCACTCCGCCATCAAATTGAATCCTATCCACATCTCTATTCAGCGGCAATGCTGCATCACTTGTAGGAAACAGCACGGTGGCAGCTCTCCCAAAAAACAAACGCATGTAGCAATCTGATCCTGGAAAAAACTCAATTTCTGGCAAGCGAACTCGTGCCCCAAGTGTCAAAAATGTATTCCAAAGCAACACGCCTTCAATCCGGCTAAAGCCGACACTCGATCCAAATTCAGCAGCCCAACTGTGATTCATATAGTATCCTAAATGAGTCGTTAAATTCAAACCCAGTTCTGACTCATGACGAGCACTGTCTGAAGAGTATACCGAAGTGTTCACACCGCCTCCGGCCAAAAGATGTATCCCTTGTGTCCAATCCCCTGGCGAGAGATCGCGGGCCTCCAATTCTGCAAGCGCCTGAGAAACAAACATCAAAATAAAGCATACGCCCAGAAAGGTTTTATAAATGATCCCGATCATGGAAATCTCCAGGAGACCAAAACTCCAGATTGATTTCCATCGATTGTGGGAACAACAGACAGTCCATAAGTAGAATCGGGCAAGAGACTAAAAGGATTGAGAATATAGCCCAGCACATGAGATGGCCAAGAGGACTGTGAAAGAAAGAAAAAACTGAGCCTTTCAAGACCCATTCCCAAAATTGATCCATAAACCGGAGTTTGGTAGATGTCCTGCCAGCTCGGCGCCTCGGTCACGGTTTCAATTGTATATTCAAAGGCAAGCGACGAAATAAAAGCCCACGTAAAAGCTTCTCTTTCAAGATATCCCAGCGAGCGATAATATTGAAAATAATACTGTCCCGAAACTGCGTGCTTAAAAATATTGTAGTCAAAACTATCACGATCAAAATGCGTGGCCCAAGGATTTTGCGTCCAGTTGCTCAGAGATCCATCCCGGCGAATGATCTCGCCTTGTGTCGCCACATAAACTAGCCACTGCAACCCATACATCACACCAAAATTTCGCAGCTTTTCTTCCATATTGATGTCTAACAGGCTCCTGAAAAACTCAT
Organism: uncultured Pseudobdellovibrionaceae bacterium; assembly: GCA_964388665.1. Lineage (GTDB taxonomy): Bacteria > Bdellovibrionota > Bdellovibrionia > Bdellovibrionales > Bdellovibrionaceae > CALCCV01. Next base: position 60,555 of record CAYMBJ010000019.1, read on the forward strand.
AATTTTTTGATTTTTAAATCAAAATGTTG
>CAYMBJ010000020.1:0-59887 GCA_964388665.1 uncultured Pseudobdellovibrionaceae bacterium
GTCAAATTATATATGACTCAGGACACTAGCCTCAACTCGACAATAATTTTTGAGGCAGAACGCGCCAGAAGACCCAAGGCGGCGGCGGCCACAGCTTTTGCCAGCCGAAGGCTTAGTTCCCCTAAGGTGAGGTTGGCAAAAGCGAGGACGTTGCCGGATTGGGTCTTCTGGCGCGAGCTTTAGCGATTATGACCAAAAATTATTGTCGAGTTGAGGCTAGTTGGCAGTGCGCTTGAAGATTTTTGTCCCGCTAAACGGTGATCCGAGAGTGCAATGGCCTGCACTCAAAGCTCCCATTCCTTGATGTGCGCCTACGTTAGGCGTGTATTCGCAGTTCTCATTGTTCTCACAAAGACCATTGTCGTTGCCTACACCGTCGCCATCAATTTCGATTGCGTTTCGTAAAAATGTCATACTGGAGTTAGTAAAATTGTCGTTTGACAAAACTGTCCCAGGGGTACATGCGCTGTTGTTTGTATTCAGCGTGACATTGCTACTTTCGCCGTCATAGCTCTTATTGTGTAAGACGCCACCGCTGGCTGCCTTCCAGTCCCAATATCTAAAATTGTTAGTGGAAGTCATTCCGCGAAATACAGGATCAGGAAAAAATCCGGCGTCGTTTTTTCCCCAATTGCGAGTCCAAGACTCAAACTTTGTCCACGCAGCTAAGGACGTAAGTGAAAATGAAACACCGTATTGATCATCAGCTGGGTTGGCGGTGTCTCCAACAAAAGATTTACCAATGAAGGCGTTGCTCAAATCATTGGTAAATCGTGAGATAAGACCACCACCTAACATTAAATTTGAACTGAAATTATCACCCAAGGCATTGTTCTTTAGGTTTAGGAAGCCATAGGCTGTTGCAAAGGAAGGGGAAGAAAAATTCGCACCATAATCGCTGCTATTTGCAATAAAGCTATCATAGAACTTGTTGCTTGATCCCGTACTTCCACCATCTTGCAGCAATCCATTGGTGGTATTAGCGATCACAGTAGATGAAAATAGATTGGCATTGGCTGAGGCGCCCGAAGTGAAGTTGATACCATTGGTGCTGATGTTCGCGATGGTGCTATTGCGAAAAATATTGTTGTTTCCGGCGCCGGCCTTAAAATTGATAGCCGAAGAGTTAGTACCAGTGAGAATCGTTTGGGTAAAAATGTTGTAACTGCTGGCTTCGATGGCAATGCCACTGCCGTTGACGTTGCTGATATTGGTACGCAAAAAAGAGTTGTAGTTGGCGTTGGATAGCAATAGCGCTTGAGAGGGATTTGTTCCGCCGTGATCGGCAATCCTAGTGTCGAAAAAACGGTTGTAGCTTGATCTCACTTCTAACGAGGTAGCAGTAGAGAAATTGAACTTAGAGGTAGCAACAACAAGATTGCGAATGGTGTTGTTATCGCAGTAGCTGCCCAATTTTATGCCTGAACCAACATCAAATATTTCGTTATCTGTTAGCAAATTGCCATAGCCAGGTCCTGGACAGCTCAGCGAAATCGAGAAGCCGGGCGAGGAGGGATGCTTGTGTATTCTTGTGACCGAATTGCGGTGAAAGCGAAAGTATTTAAGATTGCCACCAATGATTCCATAGAGTGCGGGTACTTCGGCACTGTAACCGTCAAGAGTGGCTTCGATCCAGCCAAAATTCACACCCTGAATGCAGAGCAGACTTGCAACCCCCGTTGCAAGATCAATGGCGCCCGTCGAAGCCGAGCAGTTGTTAGGATTGGCGGCTGGCCCATATTTAGTAAGCTTGCTGGTACCCAGCGTGACGACCGCGACCTTGTTGGCATTGACGTGGTAGGCAAAGGTCGCTCGATCTGCATTTGTATAGTAAATTGTTCCGGCGGTGCTGAGCGAGAGGACATTGGCAGTACTAGAGTTATTGAACGTGGATAGGTTCACTATAGGATTGGTCCACCAAGCCGTGGCATCGGTCGATGATAGGGGTGCGCCACTGAGAAATATGCTAACGGACATGGGCTTCCACGAACCAGAGCTGTCGAGGAGGTCGCGAAGACCCTTTCCCGCACCTAGTTTTTTTGTATAAAAAGTTGCTATATTGCTCGTGCTTGCATCGCTTTTGCAAATCCACTCAAAGGCATTGAGCGAGTCGACAACAGTTAAATTACTACAGGAGCTGTAGCCATTCACCACAAGCTTGCGTTTCTCGCCGCTATGAATACATCCGCCGACTTCACCGTAGTAACCGGTCTCAGAAGCATCGCAGGCGTTGCCGACCTGAGTATAAGCATCATTACCACCCGCAGTTGTTTCAAATTTGATATAGTCCATCCAATTTGTATTGGCATCGCCAATGTTTGCACCGTAGACCGGCTTTACTACCAACGCTGTGGCGTAATATACGACCGGAGTTACTGAGGCCGCGGCCACGGCATTGTAGTTGCCATAGAGATCTGCAACACTGCTGGCAGCAATTTGCGGAATAACAGATCCTTCGGCTGGCAACGAGTTCACACGTATTGTAAACAGAGTGCTCGATGTTTTGATAATGCTCCAGTCCGTAGCCAATAAAGGCACGGTACCGATTTGTACAATGTCTGCCGTGGTAAATGTCGTCTCATCTATGGGTTTTGAAAAAGTCACGGTGAACTCTGAGCTGGGGGAGGTGGTCGGAGTGACCTGTGTTACGGATTTATCGATTGCCACAGTTGGTGGATCGATATCGCTGACAAAGTTACGTGTCGAATAGCCACTGTTTCCCGCGGCATCGGTTTGGGCGATTGTCACCGATTTACTGCCACTGCCTGCGGTGAATACGATCACCTTGGAAAAGGCCGAACTTGAACACATCACTGAAGTTGCGGCAACGTCACCTGAAATGTTTACCGTCAATCCTGACTCACATGTGCCAGTGATCGTTAGACCGCTGCCTCCAGTTGTGGTAGCGGCGGGCGAGGTGAAGGCTATGGTCGGTAAGGTGTTATCGACGTAAAATTGATAAGGAGAATTGGTTGCTGGGGTCGCTGTGCCCAAGGCATTTTTGGCGACAACCGCGACCTTGTAATAGGTGTTGTCAGATAGAGTGCAACTGCCAAACCCTAAAAATTGAACAGCAGAGTTTTCTGTCGCGCATTTTACAGTTGTACCGTTGTCTTCGTAGATCGTGATATCATAGGTGGCGGCGGTGGTTGCAGACCCCCAGTTGATTTTTGGCAACAGAGTTTTCGTCAAAAAGGCATCAAGGGTGGAGTCCGTGCCGACAGTGTTGGTGACCCCTGTGATATTGAATGGGCCTGGAGCTGTGGTGTCTCGAACAAAGCTGCGTGTGTCAGTTCCCACGTTGCCAGCGGCATCCGTCTGATCCAGGGTAACAACCTTAGTGCCGTCGCCACTTGAAAACAAGATTGGCGCTGAAAAAGATCCCGCCGAACATGTGGCAGTAGTGGGGCCGTTGACTCCAGATCCCGAAATGTTGATTTGCAAACCACTTTCGCATGTACCGGTGATGGTGAGCCCATTGACGCCAGCCGTGTTTTGGTCTGGAGATGAGAAGGTGATGATGGGTGCCGATATGTCCACAGTGAATGGATACATGGTATTGGTCGCATTGGTGATAGTGCCCAATGCATTTTTGGCCAAAACTTTTGCCTTGTAACTGGTGTTGTTGACCAGCGCACAGGTTGAGAAATCATATTCTGTGTTGGTGCCCGCATTTACTTTTGGACAGACGACAGTGGCACCATCGGCCGAGTAGATACTGACGTCAAAATTGTTCACCCCAGTCGAGGCTGTCCACATGACTTTTGGATAGAGACTGCCTGTGAGAAAGCCGTCATTTGTTGAATCAGAGCCAATACCATTGCGAATTCCAAGAATGGAGAAGGGCGTTGGTGCAGAGGTGTCGCGAACGAAGTTTTGCGAAATGGAACCCAAGTTTCCTGCAGCATCTGTTTGGCTTATCGTTACCGTTTTGCTGCCATCTCCGCTTGAAAATAGGATGTCTTTTGAGAAAGTAGAGCTAGAGCACGTCGCACTCGAGGTGGCACTCACTCCTGTTCCCGAAATGCTAACTGGCAGCCCGGTTTCGCAAGTTCCTGTGATCGTCAATCCGTCTACGCCTGCCGTGTCAGCAGCGGGAGAAGCGAAGGTGAGGACGGGAGCGGTCGTATCGACCCGAAAAGAGTACATTGAGTTGGTGGCCACTGTCGGAGTTCCCAGTGCGTTCTTTGCAATCACTTTGACTTTATAGTCCGTGTTGTTAGCGAGGGTGCAGCTAGAAAAATAGTAGCTAAGAGTGGCAACACTCACCATGGGGCATTTGACTGTTGTTGAATTGGTTTCAAAAATTGTGACTTCGTACGAGGCAGCATCAGTTGCGCTGCCCCAATTTATCTTTGGCAAGAGCACATGAGAGAGGTACGCATCTATGGTGGTGTCGCCAGTGGCACTATTGACTCCTGCAATCGTAAACTCCCCGGGACCAGAGGTGTTGGGCGCGTAAGTGACATTCGCCGTCGAACAGCCTAGGGTATTTCCCAATGGATCTGAAGCTTGGGCATAAAATTTATAAGTGAGGCCACTGGTGAGTGTCAAACTTGTGAGTTGCATGGTTGTGCTGGTGGCAAGCGCTTCTGCCTTCTTGCTGGCTGGCGAGCAGGTGGCATCAGTAAAGATGGCCACGGAGTCGCCAACGACCACGGGACTCACTTGCAGTGTGGGAGTCAGTGAGACTCCGGGTGAGGTTGTTGGATTAACAAGTGTGACAGAAGTTGGAATCGCCGGGCCGGTGGTATCGAGTTGGTAAATCAGTTTTGCAGAAGAACAGGCGGACTCCAGTCCATAAGGGTCTATCACACTGGCATAGTATTCATATGTGCCATCCGTCGGTAGTGTTGCACTCATGATGCTGGTCGTATTGCCGGCCGCCGTCGTTGAGCCCATAGCGCTTGTTGGGTCGCAGGTGCTCGACAAGTACAGATTGACGGTGTCACCAATCTGAACCCCGTGCACGTCAATCAGAGGTGTGCGGACGGTACTGGGTGAAGCTGTGGGAAGATTGAGCGTGAGAGCAGACGGAGCGCTTGGCGGCTGAGTGCGCTTGGTCCATGCAGCGGCAGTTGCATCCGCATAGTTTTGCCAAAATATTCCATTGGAGCCCACCACGCAGAGTCTGATTTCACCGTCTGCAAGAGCACTGATGTCGTCAGAGATTGGCGCAGCAACCGCTATGCTAGAGGCGGAGTAGTCTGCGGCAATCGCGCAATCCGTGCTAGCGGCAAGACCCACCTTATAGGCATAGTGTGTGATGAGATCGCCACCCACTGTGATGCTCAGAGTTTCAATAGGATTGGTACCAGTTGGTGCGCCACTGATGATGGCAGTGAAGGCCGCACCTGGATTATAAGAAACGCTGAGGACGCTGGCATTTGTGAACCCATATTTGGTGTTGGCTTTGATGTAAATTTTTTTGGTGGATGGAGTTGCGGGATCAAAGCCAAAATATTTACCAGCATCAGGAAACAGCAGAGTAAATTCTCCATCTGAAAAATCGCTATCTGCTTTTGTAACTTCGCCAGAGGCTGCGAGGTCACCAGACGACGCTGCCGAGGAGGAGGCGGAGGTGGTGGTGGACGGCGGGCTTTGCCAAGGGCCCAAATCTCCATCCAAACTCAGCAGAATTTCGGTGGTCCGCTTGTCACAATTGCCCTTGAGCGTTGCGGTCCCATCAAAGTCGACGATCTCAATATCCGGTTTTCCTTGCTGATCCGAACTCACAAAGGAGGGGCTCGCCAGAAAGAGACTGCCAATTGCAGAAATATTGGGAGTGCCGTTGGTGCAGGCAGAAAGCTGAAGGCCAATCAGGGCCACAAACATTGATTTGGCAAATATAAGAAATTTGCCTCGCAAACAATACTGGCGCCTATGCCTAAACATGAGGGCATAAAACTGGTCATTGAAACGTGCAATCAGACGGTCAGCGGGCTTTTTCACATCTATATTATCGGAAGAGCTTGGACTTATGTAGAGGGATTGGCCCATATAAATTTGAGAAATTCTCAATGCTGTACGGCGAAAGGCTCTTTCCGTTGCCTCGCAATAGAACATCCCATAGAGCTGTGTATGGTTATGAATCAATTTTTAAAGCAGCACAAGCAGTCCAAAGCAGACTCGGGTGATGGTCTCAGCACTTCTGGAGGCAGCGTCGAGCTCTCCAGTTTTGATTTTTCACTGGAACCTTACCACAATCTTGAAAACCTTTTAAAAGAGGCAGAGAACCTAAAGGTTGCGGAACCAACGGCCATGAGTTTGGCCACGGTACATCCCAGCGGCGCTCCGCAGGTGCGCACAGTGCTTTTTAAAGGCATCATTCGCGAAGGATTGTCCTTTTACACCAATATGGAATCTGAAAAAGGCAAATCCCTGCTTGCCCATCCTCAAGGCGCATTGAATTTTTATTGGGCGCCACTGCAGCGCCAAGTTCGTTTTGAGGGAAAAGTGGTGCGCCTGACTCGTGACGAGGACGAAGCCTACTTTCAGACGCGCCCGCGTCTGAGTCAAATTGGTGCCTGGGCTTCTTTGCAGTCGCAGGAGCTCCCATCGTTTGAAGCCTTTAATGAACGAGTTGCCAAATTTGACTTGCAGTTTGCTGATCAAGAAGTGCCCTGTCCGCCGCATTGGGGAGGCTTTCATCTGCTGCCTATCTACTGCGAGTTTTGGTTTGGCCGCAGTGGTCGCCTGCACGAGCGCTATTGCTTTTCTCGTGCAAGCCAAGACGAACAGTGGCGGCGCTTCTTAAAGTTTCCCTGATCCTTGATTTTATGAGAAAACATCCTGGATGAAGGTCTGGGAATTCATTAAAAGCTATTTATTCTTCGCAAAAAATCGGCTATCAGCTTTACTGTCCCGTCCACTGCCGCTCCTACTGCGGCGAAGGAGAAAAGAATGTTGCTGACATTGGGTTTACTGATCATTGCTGCCGAGATCTACCGTCGCCATCAGAGCCAGACTGATCTTGTGATCGTCTGCGAAAACCCGCTTGCTGAAATTTATATCAATCAGCAAAGAGTCCAAACAATGGGCCCGATGACTGATGGTTTTTATCTGGTGCGTGTTCCTCGAGGCGAAAAACTGCTATTGCAAGACGGGGAGGGAGAGAGTTTCTATCTGCATTGCTACGCCCGGTCTTTTTTTTATTGGCCCAGTCCTCAGCGCGCGCAAATACTGATTTTTGAGCCTAGTTTCCCAAGCCCGCCACAGAGAAAACAGATTCAGTGAGCCGCCCTGGTCCGCCCCTGTCGGAGGCGGGTTGCCGACTTTGCGGCTGCACCAATGCAGACGTTGTGCGTTTGCTCTGAAGATTGTGTACAACGATGCGTTCGGCTCGGTAGGTGCTGTGATCCCATTTTTTGTATTTTTGAAAGAGCACGGTTTTAATGGCGGCTTGTTTTTTGTAGTAGGTGGCCTTCGTGGGCAGGTTGGTTTTTCGATCTACGACCAAGATGGCTTGAGTGTAGTCGCTCTTGCTCCTTTCGGGCACAATCTGTATCCACCATTCTGAAGAAGTTTGCTTGAGCATTTTCACCCGTGATGATCGCAGTGCTTCGGAGTTCAGCTCTTGGGCGCTGATTTCCGAACCAAGTATTCCTGAATCGCCCACGCCGTTTGAAGAGATTTTTCGCGTCTGTTGGCTTGCCGGCATATAAAGCCATTGCTCATCGCTCTCTTTGTGAATATGCGCCAGATAGGTCATGCCCTTTACATCCAGAGGCTCCATGATCTTCGCCTTTAAAAATTGCGTATCGCTATTGCGAAGGCTCCAGATTTCAACTTTGCGCTTTTCGATCTTGCCGTTTCGCTCGCGGGTTTGCAGGCTTATCAGCAGATGATCGTTGGGTTTGTCCACAAGGGTGCGTGTCTTTTGCAAAACCTGCTGTGCCGTTGGACTGGCGGTTGCGGCAGTCCTTGCCGATGGCATGGCCAATGCCACAGGGCTCATTGTCGAACTGCAAAGTATACCTAAGAGTCCCATGCCTATGATGGCCAGGTGGCCACCGATCTTGTCATAGGGACCGCGCGTGAGCTTTTTGTTCATGGGCAAAATCAGAGGTTTGGGCGGCGCAATCATTGGGGGCTCCTTTTTGGTATCATCTGGCGACTCTAGAATCGTCAGATTTTGAGTGCTTGTATGGTTTCGCGAGCGCGAAGATGTTGGCGAAGCAGTGCCAGAAGCAGAGCCAGAAGCAGAAATCGTCAGAGACCGGCTCTGATTTTGAGATGCAGTTGGGGACGTCCTGGCCAGACCCAATAATTGAGGAAACAACCGAATCAGCGCTGGCAAAAAGACCAAGTCTCCAACCAAACCGAAGGCCAGCGCCAGCATGATGTAAAGGCCGAACTCTTGATTGACTTGAAATTTTGAAGTCAAGAACACCGCAAAGCCGGCCATCACCAGTAGTGAAGACAAAAAGCACGGATACCATTCTTTTTGAAAAGCCATGCGAACCAGACCGCGGTGGAGGCCCTGAACTTTTCCGAGAGCACCGATGGTGTTGAGCAGATAGATGGTATTGGTAAATGCCATACCTAGCGAAATGGAAAACACCATGGCCAAGCCGGGCTTGATATTGGTATCCATTTGTCCCATGATCGCAATCAAAAAAATCGGTGGAATTAAATTTGGCAGGCAGGCCACCAGCGCCCAGCGCAGCGAACGATAGATAAAAATCAAAATGACGCCGATCAAAAGCAAACTTTGCCAAAAACCAAATACCAAACTCTTGGCGAGCTCTTGATTTAAGTAGTGAGTTGTAAAACCCATTCCACTCTTGCGCACGACCACTTCAGGAAAGACCTTGTGCAATTCTCTTTCGAAACTTCGCTGCAATCTCTGCAGCTTCAAAGTCGGTAGATCATGGGTCTTCACCATGATTCTGGCTGAGGCGAAATCACTGGTCAAAAATTGACTCATTAAATTGGGCGTAGAGAGGGAGTACAAAAAGGCGGATTCCCTGACAGTGGCCTTGGTAGACATTGAGAAGTCTCGAATAAGGTCATAGCTTGATAGGCAGGTGGTGGATGCTGACTTGCGAAGTTTTTCGCACAGATCGCGCAGCGCCAACTGGCGCGCCGGATCGCTCCAGTAACCGGGACTGGCGCTGAGGTCATAGTCCACGTTCACCAGTCCGCCCAAAGAATGATCGGCGATGTCGGTGGCGCGCCGGGAGCTGCTGGACGAAGACAGATCATCAAAGAGCTTGCCGCCAAATTTGAGTTGCGGGATTTGCAAGACTCCGTAGCATGCCAACAAAACGCAAACCATAACAATGGCGCGCGAGTGTTTAAGGATGGCCGGTGGAAATTTGATTCCACCAGTGCTGTTCCACGGATGGCGCCCAGAGTTGCGTCCAGAGCTGAGGCCAGCGCTGCGCCAGGAGCTGCGCCATGACCTTTTGGGTGGCGAAATAAAGCCAATGAATTGAAACATCATCCACTGAGTGAGTGTGGTGCTTATCAATATACTGAAGGTGGTCGCCAAGGCGAATTGAGAAATAACGGGCACGCTATCAAAAGCTAAACACAAAAAACCCAGACAGGTGGTGAGACTCCCGAGAGCGTTGGGAATCAAAAGCTCAGCAATCAGCTCACGCCCCTTCTTAAGGCGTTGGCGCTGGTGCATATGCTGTGGATTTTTATCTTTCCAGCGCTGAAAGGTTTGCACAACCAAAGCCACCACATCGATGGCGATCAGACAGGGGAGGCAACTTAGCAGAATGCTCACTGAAACATGAGCATAAGAAAGAAGACCAAACACAACGATGTTGGCAAGAAGTATCAGTCCTCCGGTAAAGAGTGCCAGAGTTAAAGAGTTGAACAGCGCAAAGATCAAAAACACAAAAACGAAAATCGAAATCAAAGCCATACTACTGAGTTCGTTACGAAGGTTCTGATTCAATTGCGTTTGCACGGCGGGTGCGCCGCCCATTTCGATTTTGGCAAAAGGAATCTTTGCGCGCAAAAAGTTTTCGATGCGAACAATCAAATTTTTGATCTGTTCAGAAGACAGATTTTCAGTTTCTATGGCAATGGCTGTGGTGCGCTGGCTTTTTGAGAGCAAAAACGGATTGATCAGGGGGTGCGTTGCGGCGGCTTGCAGTTGCTGAGGATTTTGCTCGCGAGCCAGATTGATAAAATCCAGAGCTTGGTTGTTATTGACTGGCACCTTTACGGTCGCTAACGAGACCACCTCTTTGACACCCGGCCACTGTGCAATCTCTTCTGAAGCAATAGTCAAATATTGCAAGGCTGTGGTCGAGGTCCAGTTGCCAGCAATGTTGCTTGGAAGTTCCAAGAGCGCAAGAACTGGGCTTCGATCAACGAGGTTGAACTTGCTTCGCACATCCTTGTCGGTCTTTAGTACTGTCGAATCTTTCGGCATGAAATCCGAAATCAAGTAGGAGGTCTTGACGAACTGGATGTGCCATAGGGCGAACAACAACAAGATCGACAAAAAGACGAGGTTCCCCAAAGAAAAACCTGATTTGGATTTTTCTTGAGAAAAGAATTTCAAAAATATTTGTAGCAACCCGTAGAATTTCAAACCAATCACCCTTACACTTGTTTATATCATGAAAAAAAGTGTTGGTTTCTTTTCGGTTGGTATTTTCTCAATAATGATAGGTCTTGGGTCTAGAGCGCAAAGTCAGTCGACAGATTTTGCCAAGATCTATGGTCTCTATGTGCCGTGGTCCAAGGTGTTGCAAGTGATAACGGCACCCACGGCGGACTTTAAGGATGCGAGAAACTTACAAATTTCCGAAGTCGTAAGATGGCCGGTCCTGATTCGCCAGGTCCAGGGACTTCCGGTGCAGATCTCTAATGTTGAACTCACGATCAAAGGCCAAGTGAATCTCTACAATCAGGGTTTGGGCAGAGTGAAATTTGCATTTGAACCGAACACTCTGCGACTCAGTGCTGGCGAAGTTGCCATCAAGGGCGAGATCGTGCGCCCAGTGGGCACCGCAACCGTTAAGGTTCGTGTGGATGCTCGTTGCTCACAATTGCAAGCCAAATTGGATTCGCTATTGAGCCTCAGTGGAAATCTGGTGGTCATGCCCACTTCAAAAATCTTTAGCAGTGATCAGGTTCTGAATCCTCGCCCGGAGGGGCTGGCGTTAGAAGTGACAATGCAAAACTTTGCGATGCAAACTCACCCACAGAATTTGCGACTCTCCTTGGGTACCTGCGGTGGTCTTCAGGGGCTGGATGCCGTTGTGGAGTCTGAAATAAAGAAAATGATTGCAGATCCGCAGAATATCATTCCAGAAGTTCGCGCCAAGATAGAAGACAACTTGCAAGCGGCTTTATACAAATATCAAGTGCGTGCCATGGAAGTGACAAAGCGTTTGCTCACTGGCCAGGGATTTCCGGATCTATCGCATCTGCAGGTTTTGCCAGAGCCCAAAGGGGGCTTCTGGTTTGTGGGCTGGGGTCATGCGCAGGCAGCAAATCCCGAGGGTGTGGCAGCGCAAATGCAGGCTCTCCCGACTTCAAGATTAAAGATTTTTGCCACAGAGATCCGTCACATCAATCCCGAATTTGAGCTCCATTCTCCTGAACAAATGCAATTGAGTATCGACAAAACGCAATTCGAAAAGTCACTGCTTTCAACCTTTGTTAAAGAGCACTTCAAATCACAGTATGTTCTCAATCATGTGCCTGAATTAAAGAAGCTGCTGCAGTCACGATTTCTTCAGTTCTTTGTTTTTCCAGATCTTTTGAGCTTTGCTAAAAACACCAATTTCATATTTCGCTCGCGCAGCGAACAGATCACGGCCCAAGCTGTCATTACCAACAACGACAAAACATCCCCCAATGAGCTGGCGATCAAGGCCTCTTTGCTCGGGAGCATCTTTGCTGATAGCGAAAAGAAGTCTTCATCGAACACAGAATTTATGAACGTGAGCCTGCAGACCGCGGGTCTACTTTCTTGGAAGGTGTCTTCTGGACGTTTGGTTTGGGATTGGCGGGCCAAGGAGTCGGATGCAAAAATCAGCTACTCCGACCGCGTTCCAAATGATCACGCCCGCTACCGGCGCTTTCCTGAACAGACCCTGCGCAAGGGCGTTGAGGCTGTCCTCAAGCGAAAAAAAGGCGATCTGAATTTACCGACGATTTCATTCGGCAGTGGCCACTCCGCAATTCCAGTCACCGATGTACTGCGAAAATCCGACGTCTACGAAATTCTGTTTTGAATAGAGCTTCTGAACTGAATCATCCGGCCAGCTGAGAGCAGCATTTGGCCGGATGAGTTTGAGAACACAGGCAGCTCCAGTTTCCTATCGGAACTGCCGTGCGAATGGATCTAGATAATTATTTGGACAAATAGAACATAAAGCTCTCGCGTGCACCCGTATAGGCGGCCGTGCAAGCAGGCTTGGAGCGACTGGAAGTTATAGTCGAGCTCTGATAAGTCGCCAACAACTTGTTGTCATTGATTCTGCGAACAGAGAGTGCTCCCGTTTCAATGACCTTACAATTTACCCAGTCATTGGTTCCCACTTGCACACCTCGCCAATGCTCTTGACGAGTCAAGATGCCGCCACCCAAACCGTCTGGGGTTGGTCGGTACTCATCCATAAACACCATGGCATTGGGTCGGAAATCCACCTTTACGAAATTGGCCGCAGTTGTCGCACTCCAATCCGTATCGATTCTTGGCGTACACACTGCAGGATTGCGAGCCATGCCACTTTGCCAGTAGTAGTCCGCATAGCATCGTACTCGTGCGAGTTCAGTTGAAAGAGCGCTGCATGCAGTGCCAGAAGCGATTTGAGTTAAATGAGAGTGATTGAAGTAATGGCTGTTGTCCATATCCACAGTGCCAGCCGCATTGGTGATCAACCAGCTGTTGGTGCATGTGACGGCGACAGAGGCGTTGTTAATGGTAGCTGTACCTGAACAAGTGCTAGAGCGAATGCCATTGCTGTCAATGGTGCTTTGTGTGCAGCTGTTGATTCCTGACCAGTCAGTGGGTTGTACCGGAGTTCCAGCCGCATTGGTGCAGCCACCACTCAAACCCATTTGATAGTATTGATTGTTGTCAGGTCCGCATTTGTATCCAAGATAGGTCGTCCCAGCAATGGTGACGCTCTCATTCGAGCAGCCCTCTGTTTGCGCCCACTGAGTTTTAGCAGTATCCATTTTCCAATTATCGGTCAGTGTCACTGTGCCAGAGCTGAGGCTGTCGAATTGGTCCGTAAAATTGGATACGCTTGAAGCAAACGAGAATGCACCATTTTCTGCATTGTTAGAAAAGTCCACGCCAATGCCGGAGGCATCCGAAGCTGAGAGACCAATCTTTGATCCGCAGGCTGCATATGCGCCCTCACCTGTTGTGGTGCTGTCACCCTGCCAAACTTGAAGTCCGTGAACGGGTGAACTGTCAGCTGTGCGTGTGCCCGAAAACATTTTCAAATAAATCGCAGCTCCGGCTGGTGGTCCTTCACAGTCGTTGCTGCTTTCATCACAGGGTCCACCCACGCCAGTTGGTAGAGTGAAGTCGACAGAGCCGATGGTCCAATTTCCCGTAGGGTCAAATACGGAGGTGGCGCTCGCATTGATTGTTTTGATGTTGCTAGCAACTGCCGTAGCAGGAATGGTGACTTCACCCGAGTCTGGATCAAAAGTGATCGAACCCAAGGCGGCAGTCCCTTCAAAGGCAGCAGATGATGTCACTTGCGGATTGCCATTCATGTCGGTCTTGCTCGAGTCAGAAATTAAAAAGTCGGCCGCTTTGGTGCCAGCTGCATTGACGAGATAGCAGGACATAGGGAGGCCAGCCGCGCCATCAATAGAAACACTAAAATTTCCCGAGGCATCCACTGTGCCCGTGCCTTCCAAGGGTGGTGTGGTCGTGGTGGCGCATTTAACAGAGTAGCTCGCCAAATCCAGTGCTGAGACATCCGATTTCATGGACATCTTATTGAGGGACTGAGCACTCGATGTTGTGCCCAGCACTCCAGAGAGAGTCACGGCCGTAGAAGCGACGGTAGCATTATCAGTGGTTGAGGCCGAGCAAGCACCTAAGGCTAAGCCACAGGCCACTGCAAGCGACATGCGTATTGCTCTGTTTTGAGATAACGTCCTAAACATGCGAAGATTCCTTTCGATTGTTGTTTTGCATTTTCTTTTACAGTTACAAGAAACTAAAAACGCAAGGTCTCTATCGGCCGGAAAGAAACTCCATTTAGATACATTTTGAGAATGGCCATACAAATTCAGAAGCCTGAAAGTCACACCCAAAAAAATGAAATGTGATTTCAACCAATTGACAGGCGACGCTTGGACTGTAAAAAGAAATTATTCTATGATCACAACAATATAAACATATAGTTAGTTGATTCATTACGGGAACGGATTAACTTGTGAAACATGAAAGAAGTCTGAATCATAAATTGAATAGGAACCATGAATGGGCACTGTCTCACAATCACAATCACAATCACGATCACAATCGCAACTGCAGTCACAATCGCTGTCGCAAAAAAAGTATAGATAACAGGTTGTCAAAATTAAAAAATATTTGACAACGTTTTGTTATCTCGAGAATTCGCAAGGCGAGCTAAAAACCAAGCGAGCTATTGTCAATCTATCGGCTCCCACCTTTCGTCCCAGGCTGAGTCGCCAATGGCGTTTCAAATGCATCTACAGGAGAGCTCTCATCTGTCCCAAAAGTTCACCGCAGAATGCTGTGCTATAAGTTTTTTTGTAGGAGGTGACCAGTGAATCTAAAGCATCTTAAAGACAACGAACTGCTGAGCAACACCAAAGAGTTGGTTCAAAACGAACGTCAACTTTTGACCAAAATATTGCATCACTTGTTAGAGGTTGAAAGGCGAAAGCTCTATTCTGATCTTGGCTATCCAAGTCTGTTTGCTTACGCGGTGAACGAATTAAAATACAGCGAGGGTCAAGCGGGACGAAGAATTCAGGCCACACGATTGCTCAAAGAATTGCCTCAGATTGAAATGAAGATAGAATCAGGAGAACTGAGCCTGAGTAATATTTCTCAAGCACAGAGCTTTTTTCGCGAAGTCAAAAACACAGATTCCACGCAAAAGATGAAGGCTGAAGATAAGCTAAAAGTTCTCGCGAGTTTAGAAAATAAATCAGCTCGTGAAGGGCAGAGGGTCCTAATACAAGTGCAACCGACTTTGGCCCTACCAAAAGAGCGAGCACGAGTGCTTTCAGACACACACACAGAGGTTCGTTTTGTCATTTCTGACGAGCTCAGTGGAAAAATGGAAGAGTTGCGCGCATTGCTGGGCACAAAAGGCGCAGCTATGGGTTTGGCCGAGCTTATTGAATGTATGACGGAAATTTGCATTGAGACTCTCAAGATCAAGCGCTTCGGCAAAAAGCGAGTTTTATCAGAAGAAAAATCTTCAAACGATCCGATGCCCATTTCTCCTTCTGTGGACTCTCCTTCCGTGGGCGCTGCGCCTGGGGCAACTCCGACGTCGGAGCCGCAGGCCACCGAGTTTATGAATGAGTGTCGCAACCATGATCGCAGCCATGGTCATAGTCACAGACGCAGTCAGGTTTATGGCCCGGACCCAGAAAATCAGATGACTCAGGTAGAACAGGCAAAGAAGAGCCCTCGCTATATATCCGAGGCGGTGAGATATCAAATCTGGGAGCGAGATTCGGGTCAATGCTGCATCTGTGGGGGCCGGAGGAGTTTGAATATAGATCACATAAAGCCGGTGGCATTGGGTGGCGGTTCTGAACCTGATAACTTAAGATTGCTCTGTTTTCACTGCAATCAAAGGCAGGCCATTAAGGTGTTTGGCGTGGATCACATGAGTAGCACGAGAGTGTAAATTTTTGGGATCGAGCCATACTTCAGGGACTGCTATTTCTTGAATTGAAACAAAGAATGATTCACATTGAGAATTCTGTGTCAAAAATATAAGGCAATTTCTTGAGATTAGATTTGAATCACTGGCTTCGGCAAGGTAAAATGAATTCTGGGGCTAGCCAGAGCTGATCCAGAGCAGATTCGATCTTTCGGTCTTTGAATTTTTAGGGGTGCAGGGTGAGAGTACAATTTCTAAAAGTAGCTCGACGAATATTTGTTCCACTTTTAGGATTTGCTCTGCTTGTGCTTGGGTATAGCAACTGTCAAAAGTCTCCGCTATCCACAGCCGGCGGAGGTGCAGTGGCCTTGCAGTCCTTGCACGGCGACCAAAATCCAACTGGAAATGCCACTGGAAATACCACGCCCTCAGCACCCACCGACAACTCCAGTGCGCCACCATGGGCGGTGGTTGGTAATGGCCCCGGCAATGGCGGAGTTTGGGAAGGTAAACTCTATTATTTTGTGAATCCACTCAGTTGCGCACTTGCGGGTAAACCTTTGGAGATTGTTTCCGGCATCGCGGAGAAAACGGATTCGGGCTACCTGATTTTGCGTGAGAATTGCCAAGACCTGCCCGTTGCAAGAGAGCTCAAGTCAGAGGATTTGTTAGCTATCAACTTTATGCCTGAGATCTTAATGTTGAACAGCTCGATCTTAGAAGGTCGAGATAAAAAGCCTGTTTTCGAGAAAGACGGTGACCAGTTCATCTGGATGGCCTGCACTGGAAATTTTATTGATCGAAATACCGGATCAATTCTTGGAAAAGCTGGCGGCACCATTCGGCTCGTGAAGGACTCAAAAAGTCAGCAAGGAATTCGCATCGTTGCCAATGTAAAAGTCAGCATCCCAAAAGAAGAGACTTTTTCTGGGGAAAGCATACCCGTCATTTACAAGCATTATGAAAATCATACAATGTTGGTGTCTTCAAGTTACCACGAAGAGGAGCAGATTCGCTTTCGCTCTGTGGAGGTTCTTGAGGACCCGCTTGCTCAAGAACATGGTGATCAGTACAATCGCTTGGGAATTTCCATTATGACCAGCGACCGCCACCACATTCCCTTTGGAAAGTACAATGCAATTTTCCATATTCCATGGAGCTTCAATACGGAAAAGCTCTTTCATTTTAAAGTCTACTGTAATCAAATCAATCCATACTACATCAAGCCAGGGCCACAAGCATTTTAAACCTTGATTCAAAGCTTGAAATGAAATTTGGCCCCAGCGGTGCGACGCTGGCTGTCTACCTGATTACGGCGCAACCGATTCTTGCGCCAGCTGCGCCTGTGGGTTGAGTTGAAAAGTCGTCCGCCTTTTCATGAATAATTAAGGCCTTGCCAATGATCATCTTTGGATCTTTGACGTCCGCAAGCTCGAAGGTGGCCTCATAGGTGCCATTGTCATTTGTTGCAATGTTGCCAAGGTCACCCATGTGCTTGATTGTGCTGGAGGGACCTCCATGCATATGTCCTTCTGGATTGAAATGTCCTCCCGCAGATTTGTAGTCCGGACCGGTGCAAGCGCCTTTTTCGTGAATATGAAAGCCATGTTTCGATTTGGGTGCAAGACCCGACACTTGAATCTTGGCTCTCGTGCCGCCATTGTCTTCATTAAAAAAAAGCACCTCTCCCTTAGCCTGCTTCATTTTCGAAAATTCAAACTCAGCAGTCGCTGCAGGCTCTGGCGCTGCCATCTCCGGTGCGCTGGTTTGCTCGCTGGGCGTCGACTTCCCACTGGCGCACCCCAAGGCGAAAACTGAAAGAAACGCCCCCAGCACCATCTGTTTCGCTAAAATCTGCCTATTCAAAATCTTTTTCATACAAATCCTTTTCTTAAGATAGAAAGCTTCAGCCCAATGAAGCCGTGTTAGTTCAACGTTTCGCCGCCAGAATTGGCGGGCAAACATTGAGTATATTGGTACACAATTGCCGAGATGGCAATGGTTGAGAAAAGATGAAGTCTTTTCAACAAATTTAGGGCGTTTGTCTTTTTTTGAGACGGGCGTGATTCAAGACCTTCCGCAAGTTCTAAACTCCGAGGGGATCTGCCTATTACTGCGGACAATTTGCGGCTTCGTTGACGAAGTTGCAATCAGCGTGCGGCCAATCAGGGGTGACTGATTGGCCGCGAGGATTGGTGTTCGATTTTTGCAGTTGCTGATAACCAATAGATCCGAGTTTGACAGCCGCGTTCAAAATCAAATCAATGAGTGAACAGGAGCCCAATATGAATATTCTTTTGACAGGTGAAAAGACAATAAATGCAGATTCCCCTCAATCTAGATTGGCGAGCACAGGCGGCCGAGGCTTGGGGTTTGGATTTTTGTTTCATGATTTGGGTCAACTCCTGGCATTTGTAGTAACAATTACAGTTTGTAGCGTGAGTCCTCAGGTCTTTGCCAAGGTCCATAGAACTGGAGGCAATCCAGGTCGGCGATTGGCTGGGGAAGAGGCGCCTATCTATAACAGAATTGACATTCAAATGAGTCCATCAGATTGGGAAAAGTTGTCGGGCACTCCTGCAAAGGTGACGATTGATCACAGCGCGGCTGAACATAGCGGCGCTGCCAATAGCGGCGCTGACTCCAGCAGTGCTATATTGGGTGGAGGTATTCAGTCTGGAGATTCAAGTGATCAGCCAGTTCTCACCATCAACGACGACTCTCAGCAAATACCGATCTCGATTGCTAGCCGAGGACAGATGTCCATCAAATACCCACGGAAAAATTTCAGAATAAAGATCAAGAAAAGCGCTGGCAAGGAGTCGCATAGGCAAAAGGTGAATTTGGCGGGCCTTGTTGGCGATGAGTTTTTGCTGACGGCCGGGCCAGAGGATGTGTTGAATGTTCACAGCATGGTGGGATATCGCCTGCTGGCCGCTGCTGGAATTTCGCACTTGGACTTTCGCTTAACAGAGTTGTTTATAAATAATGAGTCCGAAGGGCTGTATTTGATTTCAAATGATCCTACGGACATTGTGCTGCAATTTGGAAAGAAGAACAAAAGTGCAGAGAGTGGTCTTGTGGCAGAGGAGTCGAAAACGGAATTTGTGTTTCGACGCCGTTACGCTGATTTTTTGAAGGCAGCGACAAGATTGGCAAGGTTGCATCTGAGATTCGCGCTGCAAAAACTCCAGAAACAAAGACGCAGATTCTAACAGCAGCGCTGCAAGCAATTGAGGGCGAAAACAAAAGAAACGAATTTGCCATGGCTCTTGAGGAAAACAACAAACACCACAGCATTTTAACAGCCTTGCATAGCATCAAGCCGGTAAAAGATCTTAATTCTTTAAAACAAAAAACCATTGAAGATGATTTAGAAAAGAATCTTGAGCTTGATAACTATTTGGCCTGGACTGCTTTGAATCGAGTTATCAGAAATGGTGATTTTGTGGACGAAGTGTATTTTTATAGCCACAAAGAACCATCAGGAGAGATTCGGTTTGATATTTTTCCGTGGGATCTGGATGATGGATTTTCTGATGCCATGCACTTTGGTTTTGCCAATTCCCTGCGGAAGGACGAAGCCAGTGAAAAATTGATGAATGGCTTTGAAAGTCAGCTTGATCAGACCATTGCTGGTAATCCACTTTTACTCAAAAGATACTTTGGCGTTGCCGAGAGCTTATTGACAGAAAAGCTTAACCAAGAAACGATTGATCAGGTTTTTTTACAAATCAAAAGCGAACTTGAACCCTATCTTGAGCGCCCAACGGTCTTAAGTGCAATGCTGCGGGATCGAGTTGCCACACATCCAGCAGACGTAAAGTTAACAATCTCGCGGATGATGTTGGCGGACAGACTTGCGCAGCCTGGCGGACTCCGGGAAATTAATAGAACTCATGTGCTAAATCTTGTGACCAGTCTGCAAGCTGCCTTGAATGAAAACAGGCAAGAGATGCTTGGCCGCCTCCATGATTTAAAGAAGATAGACACAAACACTCTGATTGAGCAAAATTCCCTTGTGCTAATCATGCGCAATATTCTTGGAGATTTGACCACCTCCATTTTGCGAGAGGTTACGAAATAAAATTGCTTAACAAGTTGGGCATGGGTACTCTTTTTGTAAAGCCAGTTTTACTAAGGAGAGATGGATGTTCATTTGCCCTCAATCAGGTCGACGGCTCGTGCAAGCACGGGTCAAGGGTGGCCTATTCTGGTACAGTCCCGAAACAGACGGGCGATTGATGACCATTCACACACTCAAGCATTTTCTGGGTGAAGAGGTGAGCCAAGAGATTTGGCAACGCTCAGAGAGTCAACCTCTTGGCCAAACCAAGTGTCCAGGCTGTCAGCGCAAAATGCATCACGTTCAGGTTCCAAAATGGGTGGGCGAATATCCAGTGGAGGTGTGCCGAGTTTGCTGGTTGGTTTGGATTGATGCCCACAAATACTCACAAATTCCCTTGGGGAGTGAGATAAGTGCGGATGTGCTTGAGAGTCGAAAACGCATTGCGATCGCACAAGCGGAACTGATTAGAATAGAGCATGACAAAGACAGCTCGACACCCGATTCCCTTTTTCACAGCTTGCCAGGCTTCATCAGTCTTCCGGTAAAAACCATTTCGGGCGAGTTGCCAATCAAGACGCTGACCATTCTTATGATTGCGCTTATTTTTATCAGGCATCTGCACTTTGCTTCGGGAGTGGATTTGTTCTTTTATTTTGTGAGTCTTTATTTTTTCTACCTCTTTAGTAGCGATATAGAGCTTGAGATTGGCCATCTGACTTACGGCATTTTGACCTTAGGAGGCTTGAGCATTTCGTTTATGCAGGCGCAAGCCACTGGGCGCGGTTTTCATTATTTTGATTTGGTTGCGCTCAATTATGGACTTATGATTTTTTCGCTCCTGTATCCAATTCGTGCTCGCTTTTCGTACCTCATCCCTTTTGTTCACTATCTGAATCTGTCTTCCAGCGGAAGCCGAGGTATTGGCATTCCCGGTGCCTTTGCCTTTCTTCGTGCTCGCCGCTGGATCAGTATTCCGCAGTGGTCAGTGATCGTGTTTTATTTGGTAGCTTCAATTTTGTTTGTACAGCTGTATGCTGGCTACAGTTCGATGAAAGATCCTGATGCCTATGTATTTTCACCAGGTTATTTTAAGCTTTTGATATTCTGTCACATACTTTGGGGAGTTATTTTTCGAGCAACGCTGTACCTCCGAAAGCCTTACAATCGCCTCTAAAAATTCCATTTTGCCAGGAACTGCGCGTAGCTGTTCTTTTGGTAGATGCCACCCAGTGATTTCTCAGGACCTGAGAGCGCAAAGACTTTTAGGCTCGTGATCAGGCGCTGCGACCAGCGGCGATCGAGGGTCATTTGTACCAGATCGACGCCGCTGGCAAAGTGACGCAGATATCCAGGTGTGAGCGAATAGATTTCTTTAAATTGCAGCTTTGCGCCTAGCAAAAGGGTCTCGCCAAAGAGATCGGTGATGGCGGCCAATTCTGAAGTTTCTGGTCGCCAACTTTTGGAAAATTCGACAATGCCAAGTCCTGAGACTTTGTGCCACTCAAAGAGTCTTTCCATGCTGGTGTGGACAGTCGTAACTCCTTTGTTGGACGAGTCATCAATGTACTGAGTCTGCAAGGCTTGCAGCAGCCATACCGAACCCCAGGCTTCTTTTTGCAATAGCAATCCCGCCGTGCGACTGCGCTGGTAAATGGGAGTGATAAAAATATCGCGGTCCAGTTGAATGACCTGAACTGGTGTGCTGGAAATCAGCTGCCCAGTCAGAGTGGGATAGAGTGCCGGGCCGCCAAACTGACCTTCAAAAAAATTGATCTCAGCTTCGACACTCGCCACTGAACAGTGAAAACTCGCAAAGACGTTGCTCTTTAAAGCGTTCTCATCATCTTTTGGCTCTTGCAAAAAGTAATTTGGTCGCTCCGGCAAGATCACCTCTGGATCACTGGTATTGAGCGGAAAGTTGATGTGTCGTGGCCACCAAGAGGAATTTGCGCCAGGTAGGCGATCTTCAAAGCGCTGCGCCACAAAGCCCACCTGAACGCGATTGGTTAGACCGCGCCACTCGAGTTGCAAGCCTGGAGAGGGAAGGGTCAAAGTCTCTTCTGCAAAGTTGCGATCTTTGGCATTGATCGGGTTCCACGGATTTAAGAATCCAGAGCCTCCGGGAGCAAAAGACAACAGCCCAGCGGCAACAACATAGGGCTCGCGCCGCCACTGCACCAGCACCTCTTTGCCACCAAAGGCCACCCTCGATCCCGTCGGAAAAAACTCGCTCGAGCTATCTGAGGAGGTAGGGGCGGAGGCAGGGTCCTTTTCGCGAAAATAGAATTCAGAGATGGAGTTCAGATTTGCGCGAAAACTAAAAGGAGATTGATTTTCGAATTTGATCTGAAGTTCTTCGCCGAAAACTCCCGAGGCATCACTCAGTGTGGGTGATGTGGCGCCTCTGAAACCTGCGCTGAGTTGACCAAGAGCGCTCCACTCGGCCTTTGGCGACGGGCAATACAGAATAAAACTTAGAAAAAGAAAAATTAAAAAGCGAAACTTCATTGCCACAGCAAAGCTTAACATTCCGTGGCTCATTTTCAATGTTAATAAAAAACCAGTAGAAAACTTCTTGGGACTCTGATCAGGAACCCGCTCAGATTTGTTTGGTGGAGAGAGGTTGCCGAGGTGCGGATGTTCATTTGTTGCGGTGAAAGTCGATTGACAAACTTCCTGAGGGTGCCTATCTTTCTGTCGCCACTCTGAGGTGCTAAAGCGCTAAGGCACAAAGTATCTGTCTCAATTTATTTATACGAAAGGACTCCACAGTCCATGCGAAGAATTGTTTTATTTGCCAGCACCAGCGCCGCGGCCATTGTTTTTGCAAGCTATTTTGTTCTTTCCAGTTGTGTGTCGACTCCGTCCGGAGAGGGGCATGTACTCACAGATCTGTCTCTGCTGACATCAAAGCCGGGACAGTCGTTTTGGGTGTTGAGCTACAATGTGGAAAATCTGTTTGATATTGAGGATGATCCAGATAAGGACGATCAAGCTTATCTACCTCTAGAAAAAAAGCAGACCGAAGCCCATCAAACGCTTTGCAAGAAGGTCCCGCAGCGCAAATGGCGCGAAGAGTGTCTGTATCAAGATTGGAATCAGAAGAATTTGGATTTTAAACTTGAGCAACTCACCAAGGTCCTAAAGGCCGTGAACGAGGGCAATGGGCCTGAAGTCGTTCTGCTGGGCGAGATTGAAAATAAAAATGTGCTCGAAAAGTGGCGCGCGGGATATTTGTCGGGAATGGAGTACTCCATAGTGCATATTGAAGGGCCAGATCGGCGCGGCATCGACAATGCGATGTTAACGCGCTTTCCGGTGAAGCATGCCAAATTGCACTCCATAGAGATTCCAAAGTCGCTGCGTGAAAAGTCCACGCGAGGTGAACTCTATCCGCTGCGCGGGATTTTGCAGGTGGATTTGAGTCTGCCTACGGGCGAGGATTTGACTGTTTTTCTCGTGCACTTCCCCAATCCACAACACAAAAAAGCGCTGCGCCTTTTGGCCATTGAGCGCCTCAATCAATTGATCGGGACCCTGCCGGCTGAGCGCTTGTACATCGCGGGAGGGGACTTCAACATTTCGGCGGACGAAGAGGCTCGCGTGGGCCACTATAAAAAATTAAATGAAAAGTATTTGGTTTCTCATCTTGTTACCAAATTGGCCTATCCTGGAACCAACTACTACGCTCCCAAAAGGTCTTGGTCATATTTAGATGCGCTGGTGTTTTCTAAAAGTCTAAGTCCAGAGTCAAAGTCCCGCTGGCATGTTGAGCTCGACACGATACAAACTTTAAAAGTGGGCAAATTTCAGGTGGACTCAGAAGGCAAACCGAGTCGTTTGGTAATTGGTCCAGAGCCCTTTGGTGTATCAGACCATTTGCCCCTGATCGTTCGGCTACAAAAGAAGAATGAAGTTGACCAAAGTGGTCGTTCTCATTCACCATAAGTTATCAAAGCCGTGGAGGAAATTTTGGGAAAGACCTTTATTCGCCGGGGACCAGCTTTCCCATTTTTTCTTGAAGCACTCGAATCTATAGAATCCACCATCAAGCCCATGTTCGGCTGTCATGCAGTGTATGTGAATGAAAAAATTGTGGCTATACTTCGCGACCGCGAAGACTTTCTCACTGACAATGGGATCTGGGTGGCTTTAGAAAAAGAAAACATTGAGGCCGTTAAAAGTATTTTCCCGGTGCTTAGAGATTTGAAGCTCTTTGGTGGCGGGCCCACGCAGTGGCAAAATCTACCCAAACTCTCAGCAGAATTTGAATTGAACGCCCTCAAGTTGGCCGAGATGATCGTCAAAATGGATCCGCGAATAGGCAAAGCACCCATGACGAAGCGTCGCATGGTCAAGAAGGCCGACGCGGACGGGGCATCCACCTCTAGGTTTGATGACCTAGAAAAAGATGATGAAGAGCAATTGCAAAATCAAGACAGTGTGGCGGCACGGCCAAAAAAGACGGAAGCGCGGCCAAAAAAGGCAGTGAGCTCCAGCAAATCTACAGGAACGGCGAAGGCGGCTGGCGGCAAAAGCTCAACTGCAACGACCAAGACGAGTGTAAAGACAAAATCTTCTGCAAAGGTCATCACCAAAACTGCTGCTGCCGGCACAACAAAGTCAAAGGCCGCGACTAAGCCCAAAGCCAATGCCAAAGTAAAAGCAAAAGCGAAACCTAGCTCTATGCCAAAGTCAAAGCCAAAGCCAAAGCCGAAGAGCAAAAGCAAAATGGCGCCAAAGGCCAAATCCAAACGCTAGAGCTCATCTCAAAAATTTTTGGCCTTTGTCGCTAAAGCTCTATCAAGTTGACAGAGCAAGTTGAAGTCGCGATAGTTCTAGCATTATGTCAATAGTTGCTGAAATTTCAGACGTTAAACGAAGTCTCTCCCATCTTGAAGAAAAGGGCGCAGAACTTCGGGGGTATCTTTGACTTAGATCGCAAAAAAAGGCGCTTGGAAGAGCTGAATTTGAGCAGTGAAAATCCTGCGCTGTGGTCAAAACCTGCTGAGATGCAGAAAATTAATAAAGAAAAGACCATTTTGGAACGGGCGTTTTCTGAATGGAATGCCTTTCACTCCAAACTAGAAGATGCCAAAGTCCTTTTGGAGATGGCGGCTGAGGCCAGTGATGAGGCCGCGTTTACCGAAGTTAAAGAAGAGATCAAAAAAATTCAAGCACTGGCTCATGATTTGGAACTGAAGAAGATTCTCTCCGGAGAACTTGATGCCAACAACACCTATCTTTCCATCAATTCGGGAGCTGGCGGCACTGAGGCCTGTGATTGGGCCGCCATGCTTTTGCGCATGTATTTACGCTATGCCGACCGCATGGGGTTTAAAGCCGAAGTCTTAGATACAACTGAGGGCGAAGGTGCTGGTATAAAGTCTTGCACTTTACTGATTGAAGGCCTTTATGCTTACGGCTACCTTAAGGCCGAGTCGGGCGTGCATCGCTTGGTGCGGATTTCTCCTTTTGATTCCAATGCCCGCCGCCACACCTCCTTTGCATCTGTGTTTGCATGGGCTGAGGTGGATGACGATATCGATATTGAAATTCGACCAGAAGATCTCAAGGTGGACACCTATCGCTCTAGCGGTGCGGGTGGTCAGCATGTCAACAAAACAGACTCTGCTGTTCGCATGACTCACATTCCGACCGGGATTGTTGTGGCCTCGCAGATTCAGCGCAGCCAGATTCAGAACCGCGAAAAAGCACTGAAGATGCTAAAGGCCGCACTTTACGAAAAAGAGGTCGAGCGAAAAAATGCCGAAAAAGATGCGGCCAATGCACAAAAGAAAGCCAATGAATGGGGCTCGCAAATTCGCTCCTATGTCATGCATCCCTACCAACTTGTCAAAGACCACCGGACCTCCTTTGAGACCAACCAAGTGGATGCCGTTATCGACGGCGATATTGATGACTTTATCATGGCCTATCTCAAATCTGAAATGAATGCCAATACGCAACCTGATGATCAGGTCAATAAGTTGGGCAGATAACTGCGATGCGAAGTTGGTTTTGGATTGCCACAAAGCTTCTGTTAACGAAAAAAGTTTTTTTAGGGGGCTCTGCCCTCGTTGCCTATATGGGTTTGATTTTGGGCGTGGGATTTTTGGTGGTCTCTATGGCGGTGATGAGTGGTTTTGAGGCGTCATTGCGCCAGGCCATCACTGATGTGAGCGGCCATGTGCAGGTGATCAATCGCACATCGCGCTCCGAACCTTGGCAAAAACTCGAGGCCAAAATCAAAAAACTGGTGCCGGGCGTGATTGCCACCACTCGCATTGCCTACTTGGAGGCCATTGCCACCCACAAAGGAGTGATCTCCTACTCGGCCATTCAGGGCGTGGACTTTTCTCGCGTCCATGATGTGTTGAATCTAGAGCCACGCTTGATCGCTGGAACCACCAAGATCACTCCGGGCAGCAAAAAGGTTCTTATTGGCAAGGGCATGCAAAAAAATCTGGGCTTAGAGGTGGGCACCAAGATGAAGATTGTGCTGCCGATGATGGATGAATGGGATCCTTCCAAATTCGTGCGAATTCTTGATGAAGTCGAAGTTGCGGGCGTTTTGGATATGGGCAAAAACGAATGGAATGAACGTTACCTGGTGATGGATCTCACGACGGTGCAAAAAATGGCGCGCATGGGAGATCGCTACCGCGGTTTGATCTTAAAAATCGAAGAACCAGAGAAGGCGCGCGATGCCGCCCTTGTTTTGAGCTCTCAGCTAGAAGGAAATTATCGTGCCCGTGACTGGCGCGAAATGAACGAGAATCTCTTTGAGGCTGTTAAAATTGAAAAGCCGATCATTTTTTCGGTGGTGTTTTTGATCATTATCGTGGCTTTTATTAATATTTCGAGTTTGCTTTATGTGACCGTGGTTCAGCGTTTTCCTGACATTGCTATCTTGAAATCGGTGGGAGTCAGTCGCAAAGGAATTCTCACAATCTTCACGCTTCAAGGGCTGCTCATTGGTGCTGGTGGTGTCTTTTTGGGGACACTCCTTGGTGTTCTTTTTTCAGCACTATTTCAAGTTTTGCAAAATACCATTGGGCTGTTGCAGGGCTCCGTCTATCGTCTGGACTCCATCCATGCCAGTATTGAGTTTCGCGACTGGCTGGCGATTGCTGGAACCACGATGCTGGTGAGCCTGATTGCGACTTTGGCACCTGCCTGGAAGGGTGCAAAAATTCAACCTGTAGAGGGGCTTCGCTATGAGTAAAATAATTCAAGCGCACCAGCTAACGAAATCCTATAAGCTTGGCATTCAGCAGCTGAAAATTTTAAAGAGCATCAATTTCGAAGTTGAGACTGGTCAAAGTGTTTGCATATTGGGCTCGAGTGGCGCCGGAAAAAGCACCTTGTTGCAAATCTTAGGCACATTGGATCGCCCCGACTCGGGCGAGCTCTATTTTGACGGCCGCAGTCTGTTGGGCATGAGCGATGACGAGCTTTCGGTGTTTCGCTCAGAGCACATGGGTTTTGTATTTCAATTTCACCATCTGATCACCGAGTTCAGCGCTTTAGAGAATGTCATGATTCCCTGTCGCATAGCTGATGACGATCTGACGGAAGCGCGCGCCAAGGCGATGGATCTTTTGTACTTTTTGGGACTTGGCGAGAGAATGAATCATTTCCCCAATGAGCTCTCTGGTGGCGAGCTTCAACGCGTCGCTATTGCTCGCGCTTTGATCCGTAAGCCACAAATTCTATTTGCTGACGAGCCCACAGGAAATTTGGACTCAGTCAATAGCGCGCGTATTCAAGAATTGTTTTTTCAGCTCAAAGAGCGACTTCAGCTCACTCTGATTGTGGTCACCCACGATCTCAATTTTGCCTCGAAATTCAGCAAGGTCTATCGCATGAAAGATGGCGAATGGATTTGAATTCGGTCATGAGACTTTTTGACAGTAGTTATCAATTTCGCTAGGGTGTCCCGGTTGTGGACGAGTTGCCCTAGGAATTTAGGAGTTATTTTTTGCGCATTGATAAATTTTCGCTGTTGAGCCCCTTATTTGTATTACGCCACATGTTCATAATCAGCTTCATCGCCTGCTTCGTTATTGGCTCCATCGGCATGACTCCAGCAGCGGCTCAGGTAAAGGCGCCGGTGCAACCGGCGCAGGCACAGGCACAGGCATCCCGGGCGAAGGTAGCAAAGCCGGCGCAGCGCTCGATTCCAGGTGCCGATGCCGAGTTCGTGTTTAGTGCGATCGAGGTCGAAGGCAATAAGAAAATTGAAAAAGAAGCTTTGACACTCAAACTGGGATTTAAAGCTGGCGACAAGATCACTCAAAAAAATATTCGAAGTGCGATTCAAGGTCTTTTTTCTTTGGGCTACTTCGCTGATATTCAGTTTCATCGGCGGCAGTCCGCTTCCGGTGATGTGCTGCAAATTGTCGTCACCGAAAAACCGAGCATCGTAGAAATTAAATTCGAAGGCAACAGTGAGTTTAAAGAAGAAGAGTTGATCGAAGCGGCATCTGTTAAAAAATATGAAATTATCAATCTCGCCAAAGTTCGCGAGGCCCAAGACAAAATTCAAAAAATGTACGAGGACAAAGGATTCTATTTGGCGCGCGTGGTGGCTGATATTGAGGATGTTCAGGCTGAGCAGACGGTAAAGATCACCTTTCGTATCGATGAAAATGAAAAAGTAAAAGTTAAAAAGATCACCTTTATTGGCAACAAAGCTCTCTCACAAGAAGAGTTGAAAACGCGAATGCAGACGGCAGAGGGTGGTTTCTTCTCGCCCATCTTTGGTACGGGTGCCTTTAAACAGGAGACCTTTGATCGCGACGTCACCATCTTGACTTATCTCTATTATTCCAAAGGCTATGTTCGCGCCAAAATCGATCGCCCGGCCGTGACCATCACCCCTGATCGCAAGAGCCTGTACATCACTTTTCAAGTTGAAGAAGGGGAGCAGTACTCTGTGGGTGAAATTGATTTTTCAGGAGACATGCTCTTTCCAAAAGCAGAGCTTCTTGAAACCATCAGAATTGATGAGAGCGAGATCTTTGCCTACGATGTTTTGCAGCAAGATCTCAGTGAGCTCACGGCAAAGTATGGGGATTTGGGCTACGCCTATGCCAATGTGATTCCAAAGAGCATTTTCCACGATGACACGCGCAAGGTGGATTTGGTTTTTGAGTTTGATAAGGGTGAGAAGGTTTATTTTGGCCGTATCGATATCGTCGGAAACACACGCACTCGGGACAAAGTGATCCGCCGAGAGCTCAAGATCGAAGAAGGTGCACTTTACAATGAAACCGGCAAGCGCGACTCCATCGCCAATGTTCAGCGTTTGGGATTTTTTGAAGAGGTCAATTTCAAAACGAGCTCGGATCCTGATCGACCGCAGATCATGCACATTGATGTGTCGGTCAAGGAGCGCAGCACGGGGCAGATTCAGTTGGCCGCGGGATATGGTTCCAATCAGGGCCTCAATTTTCAGGGAAGCGTTCAGCAGCCCAACTTTTTAGGCAAAGGCCAAAACTTGGGTGTGAGTATCGAACTTAGCGAGCGCTATTCGCGCTATGATTTGTCCTTCACTGAGCCCTATTGGAACGATACGGACTGGTCCGTGGGTGGGCGCCTGTTCAAAACCACCAACACAGGTCGCGAAGATTTTAATGAAGACAAATTGGGCGGTTCCATATTTTTAGGTCATCCCGTTGCCGATAAATTGCGCGCCAATGTGAGCTTCGGTGTTACCGAGACCAAGCTCACCAAGACCACGAGAAAAATTAAAAATCCTGCCGATCCCAATGGTGAACTCATCGATCAGGACATCACGGATCCCGAGATTTTCCCGCTTGAAACCGCAAATGGACAGAGTCGAACTTTGGGGTTGAGTTTGGATTATGACACGCGAAATGACAGGATTCGCCCTAGCAGCGGTATCTATTCGCGCGCAAGCTATTCTCACACAGCCTTTGGTGGCGACATCAATTACTTTCGCGCCGGCGCAGATTTTCGGTATTTCAAAAACATTTTTTGGGACGTGGTTTGGCGCAACAATTTGACCTATGCCAAAGTGGGCGCCATTGGCGATAAGGATGTTCCATTCAATGAGAGACTCCTCCTGGGCGGACCCTACTCACTGCGCGGCTACCAGTATTCTCACGTTGGTAAAAAGAAGTACTCGCAGTTAAAATTTGACCAGATTAAGGCTGCTGATCCAAGCATTCCAGACGATGTGGCCCGTGAAAGATCCTTCAAGTTTTTTGGTGGCACCCAGCAGGCTGTGGTGCAAAGCGAATTGCAGATGCCACTCATTCGCGAAGCCGATATGTTCTTTGTGGTGTTTTACGATGTCGGTATTGCCGAAGATGATTTTACTGCTGATGAGATCTATAGTGACGTGGGCATGGGGATTCGCTGGTTTTCACCGATTGGTCCGCTCCGTTTTGAGTGGGGCTTCCCGTCGAAAAGAGATCCCATTTACAATCCGGATCCTACACGCTTTGATTTCACAATCGGGGCACCCTTTTAGGTATTAATTTAATAAGAATTGAAAGAGCCGAAATTTAATATAGAATTTATTGGGTAGAATTCAGAAAATAATGAGGAGGACGTATGAAGATAAAGAGTGCAGTGGTGGCAATGGCCTTTTTGTTCGCAAGCCAAGCTCAAGCAGAGATCAAAGTGGGGCTAGTGAACATGCAAAAAGCTCTCTTTGCAACGGCCCAGGGCAAAAAGGTCAAGAGCGAACTGGATGCAGAACTTGAAAAGCGCAATAAGGATCTGCAAAAAAAAGAGGGTGATCTTAAGAAGATGAAAGAGGACATCGAGAAAAAGCGAGCGGTTCTATCTGAAGATGCTTTTAGTAAGAAGTCACAGGCCTTTGACGAGGAGATGTTCAAATATCGTGATTCCTTTACCAAAAATCAAATGGAGTTGCAGAAAAAACAAAATGATCTCTTGGCGCCAATACTGGACAAAATGAAGAAGGCCATCGAGAAGGTCGCCAAAGATCAGAAGTTGAATTTGGTTTTGGAAAACAATCAGATGGTTCTTTTTGTAGAAAAGCCATTGGATATCACTGACGATGTCGTCAAAGAGTTTGAAACACTGAAATGAAAATACACTCCTCATCCGTAGTTACTGGTGAATTGGAATGCGGGCCCGACGTTGAAATCGGTCCCTACTGTCTCATCCAAGGAAAAGTGAAAATTGGCCAGGGCACTTTTGTCGAAGGTCATGTCACCCTTGGTAGCCGCCATGGAATCTTAGAAATCGGCAGCAATAATCATTTCTGTCCAGGAGCTGTGATTGGTGGTCCGCCACAGGACATCTCCTATAAGGGTGAAAACACCAAGCTGATCATTGGTAGCAACAATACCTTTCGCGAATTCTCCACTGTGAATTTGGCCACAAGCAAGGGCACGGGGGCTACGGTGATTGGCAACAATTGCTACTTCATGGCCTATACTCATGTGGGTCATGATTGCCGAATTGGTGACAATGTCGTGATAGCAAATGATTCGCATCTCGGTGGTCACTGCGAAATCGAAGATGGCGTATTTATTGGCGGCGTTTGCGCTTTCAATCAGTTCACGAAAGTGGGAAAAAACGCCTACATCGCCGGAAGTGCAGTGGTAAACAAAGACATCATTCCTTTTAGCAAAGCCCAAGGCAATTACGCCGTAATTCGAGCAACAAATAAAATTGGACTGCAAAGAAAAGGCTATTCGCGCGAAGAAATTTTGAATGTACACAAAGCTATTCGCATCATCACCTATGGTACCAAAACCATTGATGAGGCAATGGAGCGCATTGCAAAGGAGTGCTTCCCGAGTGAGACAATACAGTATTTGATCAATTTCATTCGCTCAAGCAAACGTGGCATTGCCGTTGATCGCAGTCTGCGCGAGATGCCAGAAGATGCTCCCGAAGATGGATCAGAGCAAAGAGCAGGAAAAGATAAAGCAGAATAGGGGATTCACCTATGGCAGAAAAAAACGAAAATCCCTCTTCTCGAGCCAAAAAGTGGCGGGCTGGGCTCATTGGCGCTGGCTACTTGGGCGGCTTTCATGCCGAAAAGCTTCATCAACATCCACAGGTGGAGTTGACCTGGATCAGTGATCTCAATGAAGTGCGGCTGAAAGAATTGCAGGGCAAATTTGGCTGCCAGGTGACGACGGACTACAAAAGTCTGGCAAAGCAGGTGGATTTTGTCGTGATCGCGAGCTCCACCACAACACATTACGAAATAGCCAGCTTTTTTGCGGCTCAGGGCCTACCGATATTTTTAGAAAAGCCCATTGCCACCTCCATGGCAGAGGCGCGCGATTTGCTCGCGATCAGCGAAAAGAACAAATCGCCAATCATGATTGGGCACATTGAGCGCTTCAATCCAGTGCTGATTCGCGCCCGCGAGTTGGCAAAGCTGATCGAGCCAGTATTTGTGCGCTGTTATCGGCGCGGACCCTTTCGTGAGCGCGGCTCTGATGTGAGTGTCGCTCATGATTTGATGATTCATGATTTTGATCTTTTAAGGCATTGGACAGATTGTCAGTCACTGGATTTTGATTTTGCAGTTAAAAAGAGTTTTCGCTCGCAACATATTGACCATGTACTGGTGGGGGGCCGCACCGACAAGGGTCTCCAGTTTGAGCTGGAGGCCACGCGCCTCTGGCCTGAGGTGCAGCGTGGAGTTCAGGTCTTGGGTCAGAAAGGCTCTCTGGATATCAATTCAGTAACGGGCTTGATCACCAAAGCAGATTTTACCTCATCAGAAATGAATCAAGAGATGGTCCCTAAAGCTGATGCAATGAACAGTGAACTCAGCAGTTTTGTGACTGAAGTTTTGCAAAATGGTCGATCGCCGTCAGTGACAGCGGTGGACGGAGCATGGGCACTGGAGCAGGTCGAGAAGGTATTGCGTGCCTGATTCGGTTCTGATTGTCTCCGCAGAAGCCTCCAGCTATCACTACGCCACTCGTCTTTTAGAACATTGGCAGGCTGAAAATCGCGACATTCAGGCCTTTGGCGTTGGCAGCCCCGAAATGGAACAAATGGGCTTTGAGCGCCTAGGTAAATCGGAAGACATGGCCATTGTGGGAGCTGTTGAGATCATCAACGCCTACGGCATGCTCAAGGGTGTTTTTGATCGCTTGGTCGCCGCAGCTGAAGCGAGGCGCCCTAAAGTGGCCATTGTGATGGATTATCCAGAGTTCAATTTGATGCTCAGTAAAAAGCTCAATGCCCTAGGAATTCCAGTAGTGTATTATATTTCACCCCAGGTATGGGCATGGCGCCAGGGACGAGTGAAGACCATTAAAAAATACTGCAAAAAGGTACTGGTGCTTTTTCCGTTTGAGATTCCTTTCTATGAGCGCCATCAGGTGCCCGTCGAATTTGTTGGTCACCCGATTTTGGATGAACTCGACGAGAAATTTTTTGATCCCGGATATCGTGACCTTCATCGCGGGCAAGTGGGTATACAAAAAGAGGACATTGTCCTGGGTTTGATGCCGGGCAGCCGACGTCTGGAGTTGCGCCAGCACTTTGCCATTCAGTTGGACACCGCTCGTATTCTTGCCAAAAAATATCCGCAGTTAAAAATTTTGATTTTGGTGGCACCCAGTTTTTCTAAAGATGATTTGCTTCCCTACCTCGAAGACTTTCGTTTGCCCTACATTGTGTTGAAGGACGACCCTTTTCGCATGATTCACCTCACCGATATGCTCTTGGCCGCCAGTGGCACGGCCACATTGATGATCGGTCTATTGCAAAAACCAATGGTGATCATGTACCGCATGAAATTTTTAACCTCCTTGATTGCAAAAACTCTGGTTCGCGGCGCAAAATTTTTTGGTCTCGTCAATTTGATATTGGACCGAGAGGTGGTGCCTGAGCGCTTTCAGGGGGATGCCAATCCTGAAGAGCTAGCCAAACAACTGAGCCGTTTTGTTGATGAGCCACAGTACAAAGAAAAAGTGATCGCAGAATTGGCGAAGATTGAAGCCACTTTGGGCGAAAGAGGTGCCACCAAGCGAGTGGCGCAGGCGCTCGAAGAGTACCTTCAACCCATCAAAGGCTGAGGTGCGCAATATGAAAAAATTAGTGCGCATTATGCTATTCCCTTTCTCGCTATTGCACGGCAGTTTGGCTTGGCTCCATCGCTATTGGTGGCACCTCTTTCGCAAGAATCAAATTCGTGTTTCGGCGGCCGTGATCAGCATTGGCAATTTGACCATGGGAGGCACGGGCAAGACGCCGCTGATTCAGTGGGTGGCCAAAGAACTTTTTTCTCGTGGATTCAAAGTGGGGATTGTTTGCAGGGCCTATCGAGCTCGGCAGCAGGAGCCCGCGATTGTGGAGATCGCAAGCGATGACGACCACAGCGCGAGCATGGCCGCCGCTGCGGCAAGGTTTGGTGACGAAGCGGTATTGCATCGGCGGCAGTTGCCAGCCGATATCGCTGTTGTTTCAGGACAAAGCAAGTCCGCAATGGCAAGATTTTTGTGTGACCAGGTCAAGGATCTTGAATTCCTATTGGTGGATGATGGCTATCAGCACCACAGTTTGCACCGTGATTTGGACATTTTGGTTTTGCCAGCTGAGCAACAGCCGCTTGAGCACTGGCCTTTTCCCACAGGCAGGAGTCGCGAGTTTTTTACAGCAAAAAAGTATGCAGACATTTGGGTTTTGAGTCACAAAAGCGACACAGCCAGCGCTATCAAATGCAGTATCGACATCACCAACGCAAAAGTTCCTGTGTTTGATATGCACTTGACGACACCACTGCACGCGCAATTGCAAAACTTGCCCAGTCAAACTCCGGTGCTGGCCTTTTGCGGATTGGCTGCGCCAGATTTTTTTTTCGCGGACCTCAAGCGTGCCTATCCACAGCTTGCCTGGAGTTTTGTTAAGTTTTCGGACCATCAGGCCTTTGGCGCGGCCGAGCTGCGCAGGCTGCAAAGTTTTTCTGGAAATCATTTGGTTTGCACACAAAAAGATGCAGTAAAGTTACATAATAATTCAATGGCCGTTGACGGTAAAAATGTTATTGTGGTGGGGTATGAAGTGAACATTTCAGCTGCTGTGTCTTTGGCCAACGCGGGGACTGGTGCCGCCAAATCTTTGATGGATTGCATTGTGGAACTGCGAAATCGCGGCTAAATGTCCCTGAAAGCTCTATGTTTCTTAAAAGTGAGGCACGCAGTTGTTGAGTCAGTTAATACATCTTATTGGATGGATCGGATATCACGTTCCTCGAAAATTGAGACGAGCCTGTGGGGCTTTTTTGGGTGTCTTGTGGTTTGATGTTCTTCGTTTTCGACGCAAGATCGTTTTGGACAATCTCGACATTGCCTTTCCTGAACTGGATCGCGCGCAAAAAATAAAAATTGGTCGCAAGTCCGTTTACAATTTGGGCGCGAACTTTGTTGATGTTTTTATTTTGCCTTTTATCAATGATGCTTGGGCAAAAGAAAATGCAGTGATCGAAGGGCGCGAGAATCTTGATGAGGCGATCGCTCAGGGCAAGGGTGTTTATGTTCTTTCTATGCATTTGGGCAATGGTGATTTTGCAGGTAGCCTGATCACGATGATGGGCTACGAGCTCTATTTGATTTCAAAGTTCTTCAAGACTCAGTGGTTCAATGACATATGGTTTGGCCTGCGCCGATCTCGAGGCATTCAGTTTATTGAGCCTCACGGTGCTGAAACTGCATTTAAGATTCTCAAAGCCATTAAAAAAAAGGCGTTGGTGGTTTTTGTTTTGGATCAATTTATGGGCAAGCCCTTTGGCATTGCTACGCGTTTTTTTGGTCGAGAAACTGGGACTGCCTATGGATTGGCGCTATTCTACTTAAAAACAAGGTCTCCAGTCGTGCCTATTTATGCCTTTGAGGGAAATGACAATAAAATTCACGTACGATTTGAAAAGCAGCTCGAATTGGAGTCTCATATAACTGGAGATAAAGAGCGAGATCTACAGACGCTGACGCAGCTTTTTTCAGATCAGATCGAAGAGTGTGTACGAAGATACCCAGACCAGTGGATGTGGGTGCACAGAAGGTGGAAGAAATTTGAGTGAATTTTTGATCCAAATACAAAAGAAATGCAAAGCGCAGTGGTACGGACGGCGACCTGGCCACGTGGCAGATCTGGATTTGCGGCGCAGCTCTTTTCTTTTTGTGTTTTTTCTCTTCTCTGGTGCGTTCTTTGGCTGCTCAACTGGAACTTTGAAGTACGAAAAAGAATATGAATTGAAATCCAATAAAGAGTTTGATGAGGTCGTGCAAATATCTGAACCTGTTCCAGCGTCACCCACACCGATTGGCGGTCTAGAGACTTCCACAGACGGCGGAGCGCAGGGAGCTGGCAAAGGAGACAAAGCCGGCGCGGAAAATGCAGCTAAAAAAACGAGTGACACCACTGGCAAGGCCGGCAAAAAAGAAAAGTCGGCGGCAGCGGCAAAGGCATCTGGTACTGAAAAAAAGTCAGCGGGCAAATCGAAAGCCGACGCAAAGTCAGGGGCGAATGTAAAATCAGAGACGCCGACACCATCGGCTGAACAGTCAGCCGGGCTGTCGCCGGCTCCGTCCACTGCTAAGGCGACCAAGTCCGGTGCAAAAAAGTCAGACAAGAGTTCCGGTTCCATTAGCACTCACGAACCAGATCTCGAAGACCCGGTTGGCTTTGACGGCAGACGCCCCATAAAGGATCCCTTTCGTGTTGGCGAAGAGGTGGTCCATCAGGTGCATTATTTTAAGATGTCGGCAGGCGAGATGAAACTCAAGATAGAACCCTTTCGTTTTGTCAATGGCCGCAAGTGCTACACGATGGTGACAGAGTTGGAGTCGGACACTTGGTTTTCGGGAATTTATTCCGTAAAAGATCGCGTCGAAACTTTTATGGATTTTGAAAAATTAGTTCCATGGGTGTTTTTTTTAGACGTGAAAGAAACCAATCAGGTCAAGAGTGTAAAGTCCTTTTTTGATTTTGACACACTTAAAGCCAGCTACTGGGAGAAAAAGTTCACCAAGCGCGATGGTGAAGAAGAAAAGAAGCTGCAGTGGGATATTCTGCCGTATTCGCAAAATGTATTTTCGGCGATATTCTATATGCGACTTTTTGCATGGGAGCCCGGTAAAGAGTATGCCTTTAGGGTAGCTGATGATGAGCAAAACATTATCTTCAAGGGCAAGGTGCTTCGCCGCGAGATTTTGAAAACTGAAATTGGCTCTTTCCCGTCGATTGTGATAAAACCCGAGTTCACGGTAAAGGGTGTTTTTAAGCCAGTTGGCGAGATTCTATTTTGGCTGTCGGATGACGACAGAAAATTTCCACTTCGCATTGAATCGCAGATCAAAATCGGCACGCTGGTGTCTGAAGTGACTCGTCTCAAGCGTGGTGGCCTCTAAAAAGGATCCTCTGATGCCAAATTTAAGTGTGCGGAGTCAAAAAAAATTCAAATTGTCCTCAGAATATCAGCCCTCTGGTGATCAACCCAAAGCCATTGCTGAGATGCTCAGTAATTTTAGGGCAGGAATCC
The DNA here is from genome assembly GCA_964388665.1 of uncultured Pseudobdellovibrionaceae bacterium. Taxonomy (GTDB): domain Bacteria; phylum Bdellovibrionota; class Bdellovibrionia; order Bdellovibrionales; family Bdellovibrionaceae; genus CALCCV01. Next base: position 37,406 of record CAYMBJ010000020.1, read on the forward strand.
AACACCAAACGCTCTTAGGTGCCACCGGCACGGGCAAAACCTTTTCGATGGCGCATGTGATTCAGGAACTCAATCAACCAGCCCTTGTGATGGCGCCAAATAAAACCTTGGCGGCCCAGCTCTACAGTGAGTTCAAAGAGCTCTTTCCAGAAAATGCTGTGGAGTACTTTGTTAGCTATTACGATTACTATCAGCCCGAAGCCTATATTCCAGCCTCTGACACCTACATCGAAAAAGACTCCGCCATCAACGAGCAGATAGATCGCATGCGACACTCTGCCACACGCTCGCTCTTTGATCGTCAGGATGTGATTATCGTATCGAGTGTGAGCTGCATCTATGGCCTTGGTAGCCCCGAGTCCTATGAAGGCATGGCCGTGCACGTGGCTGCCAATTCCGAAACCAAGCGGGATCATTTTTTGCGTGAATTGGTCCGCATTCAATATCAAAGAAACAATGTTGATTTTTACCGGGGTGCTTTTCGTGTTCGTGGCGACAATGTTGAAGTTTTTCCGGCCTACGAAGAGGATCGCGCGATCCGCATTGAGTTTTTTGGCAATTTTATCGAAAAGATTTCCTGGATCGACGCCCTCACGGGTCGGGTTTTGGAAGAGATCCAGGAGATTGGTATTTATCCCGCCAGTCACTATGCCACTGGAGAAGACAATCTCAAGCGCGCCATTCAGAGTGTGCAGATAGAACTCAGAGAGCGTCTGCAAGATCTGCAAAAGCAAATGAAGCACATGGAGGCTCAGCGACTCGAGCAGCGCACGTATTACGATATCGAAATGATGGAGCAAATGGGCTTTTGTCAGGGTATTGAAAATTACTCGCGCCACTTGACGGGGCGAGGTCCCGGCGAGCCGCCGCCCACGCTTATTGAGTATTTTCCTGAAAATTTCATCACGCTTATTGATGAGTCCCATGTGACAGTGCCACAGGTGGGTGGCATGTACAGAGGTGATCGCTCCCGAAAAATGACTTTGGTGGAGCATGGCTTTCGACTTCCCTCGGCGCTCGACAATCGCCCGCTCAATTTTCAAGAGTTTGAAGGCCTTATGGACAAAGTGATCTATGTCTCGGCCACGCCCGGAGAGTACGAGTTTAAAAAGAGTGAAGGGATTATTGTAGAACAGATCATTCGCCCCACGGGTCTGCTTGACCCAGCTATTGAGATTCGCTCGGTGAAACACCAGGTGGATGATTTGCTCAAAGAGATACGCATCCGGAAAGAAAAAGCGCAGCGAGTGCTGATCACCACATTGACCAAGAGATCGGCCGAAGATTTGACCGAATATTACGAAAACCTGGGTGTAAAGATCAAGTATTTGCACTCTGATATACACACAGTTGAGCGCACCGAAATCATCCGCGATCTTCGCTTGGGTGTTTTCGATGTATTGGTTGGGATCAACCTTTTGCGCGAAGGCCTCGACATTCCGGAGGTGTCGCTGGTGGCCATCACTGATGCCGACAAAGAAGGGTTTTTGCGCTCAGAGCGCTCGCTCATCCAAACCATTGGCCGCGCAGCACGAAATGTGGAAGGCATGGTGATTCTGTATGCCGATAAAATGACTCAGTCGATGGAGAAGGCCATTGCCGAAACCGATCGACGGCGGGCCATTCAGCTTGCCTACAACGTAAAACACAAGATCACGCCCAAAACCATTGCCAAAAGAATTAAAGAAGGCTTGGGTGAGGTCTTCGATGGAACTCTCAATCAGCATCCGGCGAGCGCAGCGGAAGATGCACTTTCGCAGTTGAAAAAGAAATTAGCGAAGAAGCCAGATCATCTAGAGAAAGAAATGACAAAACTGCGCGAAAAAATGAAAAAGCATTCGCAGAAATTGGAGTTTGAAGAGGCCGCAAAACTTCGTGATGAAATCAAACGAATGGAAATCATGCAATTGAATCTTTTGGAAGCCAAATTGCCTTCGGTCGAGAGCGACTCAGATAGCGAGAGTTCCAAAAGATGAAGAAGTCTGCCGCAAACAAGGTTGCAAAACGCAGCGAAGTCATCGAAAGATTGCGTGAAAAAGTAAAAGAGTTTCCCACGCAGCCAGGCGTCTATTTGATGAAGAGTCAGCAAGAGAAGATTCTTTATGTGGGAAAGGCCAAAGTGCTGCGCAATCGTGTGCGCAGCTATTTTGCGGACAATATAGAAAGCCCCAAAACTCGATTGCTCGTGCAGTACATCCATGACGTGGAGTACATTTTGACTCGCACAGAGGTGGAGGCTTTCTTACTCGAAGCTTCGCTGATCAAAAAACATCGGCCTCGCTACAACATTCGCCTGCGCGATGACAAGGCCTATCCCTACATCCGACTGACTTGGGCAGATGATTTTCCACGCCTCTATTTGTCTCGCAAAGTGCGCAAAGACGGCAGCCTTTATTTTGGTCCCTACACAAGTGGCGGCGCAGTGTTTGGCACGATTCGCTTTTTGAATCGCACCTTTCACATTCGCGACTGCGCAGAGAGTATGTTCAAGTCGCGAACCCGGCCGTGCTTGACCCATCAGATCGGCAGGTGCACGGCACCCTGTGTGAACCTGGTCACAAAAGAAGATTATCGGGCGGAGGTCGAAGGCGCCAAAGAGTTCTTGCGCGGACAGAATCGCAAATTGTTAAAAGTCCTTTCGCAGAAGATGCGCACTTCGGCTGATGAAGAGAAATTCGAAGTGGCTGCTCGCCTTCGTGATTCGATTCAAAGTATAAAAGCCATTCTGGAGCGGCAGGCGGTGGTGCATGACTCCTCCGACATTGACCAAGATGCCATTGCCTTTCATGGCGATGAGCGGGGCTGTTTGGTTGAGACTCTGCATGTGCGCGCCGGTCGCGTTCTCGGATCTCGCTCTCATTTTCTTCCGCACATTGATCCTCTTTCGTCCATAGAAGAGCCTCGTGATTGGTTAGTGGATTTTGTCAATCAGTACTACGAAGACAACTTTGTTCCTGACGAGCTTCTGTTGCCGGTCGACATTGGACTTGATTTGACGAAACTATTGGAAGAGGTCTTGAAAGAGCGATCCGGTAAACTGGTGCGCGTGATTTTTGCAGCAGAAAACCGAGCCGTGCAAAGTCGCAATCTAATGGAAATGGCCACCACGAATGCGCACAGCCACTTTTTGCGTTCGGTTTCTAAGTCCGAAGAAAAATTGGCAGGTTTGGACGAAATCAAAGAAAAGTTGGGCCTCAGCAAGCGGCCGCTGCGGATCGAGTGCTTTGACATTTCAACATTTCAAGGTGCAGAGACTGTGGCCTCGCAAGTCGTGTTCGAAGAGGGCGTGCCAGCCAAAGATGAGTATCGTCGCTATAAAATCAAAACGGTGGAGGGGATCGACGACTTTAAATCCATGTACGAGGTTCTCTCGCGCCGCTTTAAGCACCAAGAGTGGGAAGAGCCAGACCTGGTGGTGATTGATGGCGGCAAAGGTCAATTGCAGGTGGCCTGTCGAATTCTAAAAGAACTTCATCGCGAACACATCGCCGTAGTCGGCCTGGCAAAGGCGCGAACGCTGGGGAGCTTTGAAGATCAAAACATAGCATCATCCGAAGAGCGATTCTTTCTGCCAGGTCGGCAAAATCCGGTGATTTTTGCTACCAATCGCGAAGCCTATCAAATTTTGGTTGGTATTCGTGACGAGGCCCACCGCTTTGCAATCAATTTTCATCGCAAACTTCGCGAGGCCACCTCTCTTCAAAGCGAACTCGATATGGTGGTCGGCCTGGGCGAGAAGCGCAAACAGATTCTGCTCAGGGCCTTTACAAGTGTCGAGAGTCTCAAGGTGGCAGAACCAGAAGAGATCGCCAAGCTGCCAACCTTCAATCGCGTTCTGGCGATGCGCGTACTCATGCAGCTCAACGAATCCCCCGGAAGCGAAGAAAACCTCAACGAAGATTGAGTGGAGCTACTTCTAATTGGCCTCATGGTAGGCAGCTCTGTGTTAGGCGGCTCTGTGTTCAAAAAGGTGCATCTGGATTTCGAGCAAAAAGATTTGCAAATGATCAAAAAGAACTGGGTCCAAATTGCCGAACTCTACGCCCAACGCAGTTTCCCCATTGTGAGAGGAGAGGTGACAGACCTTGCCATAAAAGGGCATAGGTTTGCGGCGAGGTAGCTCGAGATTTCCGTGCAGTGAGGCGCCACGCTTTAAACCGGGTAGGGGGACTGGAACTTCAATCTGACAGCCCTCAATATTGATGTCGACCAAATCAAAATGCAGATCCATTGGTTTTTCGTTAATAGACAAGAGCCAAATTCTCGAAACCAGTTCGGGTGGGATCATGTGACGGATGTTGTGGCGCAACTGCAAGCGAAAGACGTCTTCAGGGTAAGCAAGCATCAGTCGTCCAGATTGGTGAGTGACTTTGGCTTCAAAAAAATACTGCTGGTGTTTGTTTTCGCAGCGAACTGAACAGAGAGTCTGAGTGATGCCGTTGATATTTTCAGGGGTGGCCGTCTTGTCCATTTGGGCGAAGCTCAGCCACAGGCCTTCTTTGGCAGCACCACTGACTTGGAGCTTTAGTTTTACCAACTTATTTTCAATATCGACTGTAGCGGCGTTTTTCATCAGCGTAAAAAACAACTGACTTTTTTCGTGCTCACTTTTGACTTTCGAAAATAACTTTAAACCCATGTCTGTCTTATCGTCAAAAGTGCCGCAAATCTAAAGGCTCAGTCTCAATTGTCTAACTACGCCTGGGGTCATTGGCCAGCCAGGGGCCGAATCTTGTCGCCTTTGGGCTGGATTCTTTGTATAAAGGCAGCTATGCAGCATAGCGAATGGGCCAAACTTTGGAGTCAGCAATTTCTCGCCAGTGTGATGGGCTTTGGTCCTGAGACTTTGCAGATTCGCAATATGAGAATTCAATGGCAGTGTCGGCAAGAGGCGATCCAGAGTGCTCAGAGTGGCACTGATTCTCAATCTGATATTGATAGAAATGGTGCCCTGGATGATCAGCGCGAGAATTTGCGCCAAAATTTAGGCCAAAAATTAAGTCAAAAATTAGGGCAAATTATTGATAGAAACATAGCACGCCAGGGAGCTCATGCGAAAGGCTTTGTCATTGTGTTTCAAGATCTTGATGCTTGCGAGGATTCTGCGCGCGAACGTGAGTTGCTACAGTCCATGCTCCACGCAATTCAAATTTCAATGAAGGATGTGGGTCTGCTAGAAGTGAAAGTGCAGAGTGGTTATCTCACTCAATTGGGTGATCAGGCATTGGATGGCGCCAGTGAAGGTGCTTGGTCCGTGAACTCTACGGAAAAGCAGATTGCGCTACTAGAAGAAATCAAGTGTGCGATTTCGCGATACGGTTCGTTTTCACAATTGTATTTTGCACCGGAGAGTTGGCTGACGGATGGAGCCAGGTCCAAATTATTGAAAGCAGTTGGAGATGAGCAGAGTCCCGCCGAGATCTTTTTGACCTACAGTCCTCAGGCCTGCTTACGGCAAACTGCTTTTAAGAAGCCGGCCTGGCAAGTGCTCAAAGATTTTAAAACACAGCTTTTGAAACGAGAACTGGAGTGAGTTTTTTGAAGAAGCATTTTTTATTTGGCGTTGGAATTTACAGCGCGCGCTGGGCCTTGCTCGCATTTTGTTTTGGCATGGTCTTGTCGTTTTCCTCTATGGCACCTGCATGCTTGGTTGAGGTTAAAATTGAAGGCACGATTGGCGCCGGAACTTTGGATCTGATTCAGCGAGCAAGCCAGCAGTCGGCAACAAATGACTGCACGGCTGTTTTTCTAAAAATCAACACTCCCGGAGGAAGTCTGCAGAGCACGCGTCTCATTGTTGAGGAGATCTTGGCATCGCGGGTGCCGTTTCTGTGCTTGGTTACGCCAGAAGGCGGTCATGCAGGCAGTGCCGGTGCAATCATTTTGCTGGCCTGCCACATCAACGGCGCTCTTCCCACCACAAATATTGGCGCGGCAACACCGATTTTGGGAGGGGGAAAGGAGGCTGGCGAGGACCTTCGTAAAAAGATCATCAATGACACCGTCTCTTGGCTAAAAGGCGTCAGCCAACGCCATGGTCGCAATCAAGAGTTTGCCGAAAAAATCATTACCGAAGCCAAATCCGTAACTGGAGCAGAAGCCTTTGATATCAAGGCTGTGGATATTTTGGCAAAGAGTGAAGCTGATTTTTTAGAGAACTTTGACGGCAAAGAAATTTCTGTCAACGACACCAACAAAGTTAAGCTGCAGCTTACGCCGCGAATTCAATTTGAACCTGATTTGCGCAGCGCGATCCTGCAGTTTGTCTCGGATCCCGAAATTGCGTATTTAATGTTTATTGGCAGCCTGGGATTGCTGTATTATGAAATCACTCATCCTGGTATGATATTGCCTGGTATAACGGGCGCCATTGGCTTGGTCCTGTCGCTGACGGCATTTCACAAGTTGGATGTAGTTTGGAGTGGCCTGCTACTTATATTACTGGGCATCGGCTTGATGATTGCCGAGCTGTTCATCGCCTCATTTGGCATTGTGGGCATCGGCGGTGCCGTGAGTTTTTTTATCGGGAGTGTACTATTGTTTAATACAGAAACACACGGCTTCACTCTTTCCTATTCGGTGATTTTCGGTTGTCTTGTGCTTATTGGTGTCATGATCTTGGGGCTTGGCTATTTGGCCTTGCAAGTTTTTAAATTGAAAAACAAAGACAACGAAGCGGCTCTTGAAGAAAACATTGGTGAGATCATTTCGGTCCGAGCGACTGACACGAGAAACAAGAACGGCAAACTGATTTTCGAGGGACAGGTGTCTGTACTTGGTGAGATTTGGATTTTTGAAAGCGAAGAGGCGCTGCAGCCCGGAGATCGCGTCAAGATTTTTGATCGCAAGGGCCTAAAGGTCAAGGTTTCTAGAGTTAGCGGTGCCGGAGTCTAAGAGCTTTTGATTTGGGCTTCACATCGCTCTCTGTGCAATCCGTGCCGCATTTTTCGTGGGTTTGTTTGCACTCCGCCTGCAGCAATTTGCAAATTCTACTTTTCCTGAATTGCGATAGGTGCTAGCCTCCCTGCATTACCTTGGAGGTCTGTGTGTTTCAATTTTTTATTCCGATCGCAATTGGTGCCTTTTTCATTATTGCCTCCAGTGTAAAGATTTTGTCCGAATGGGAACGCGGAGTTGTTCTGCGACTTGGTAGATCGGTGGGCCTGCGCGGTCCGGGACTTATTATTTTGGTGCCCTTTATTGAGAGAATTCTTAAAGTCGACACGCGCACTGTCACCATGGACATTCAGCCTCAAGATGTGATCACCAAAGACAATGTCTCTATGAAGGTGGATGCTGTGCTTTATTTTCGAGTGGTGGAACCTGAGAGTGCCATTACAAAAGTGGCGGACTATTATTTCGCAACCTTGCAATTGGCGCAAACCACATTGCGGTCGATTATGGGGCAATTCACTTTAGATGAGATTCTGGAAAATCGCGATAAGGTCAATATGTCTCTACAGGCTATCTTGGATAAGACGACCGAAAACTGGGGCATTAAGGTAACATTGGTGGAATTAAAAAATTTAGATCTGCCCAAAGAGATGCAACGGGCAATGGCCGCCGAGGCTGAAGGCGAACGAGATCGTCGCGCAAAGGTTATTGCTGCTGAGGGCGAGTTTCAACGTGCACAGAAGCTCTCGGAAGCCTCCCATACTCTGGCCAGCTCGCCTTCTGGTTTGCAGCTGGCGTATTTGCAGACTCTCAATGAGATTGCAAATGATAAAACCAACACCATTGTGTTTCCCCTGCCAATTGAAATGGTGAAACCCTTTTTAGAAAAGCAAGACCGCTAGTTATGACTGCCGCGCAGATTCAAACTCTGATTCAAGATAAGATTCCAATGCTCCGCTCAATGGGATTGCAGATTTTGGAACTCGGCGAAAGACACTGTGTGGGGCTCACTCCTCTCGATAAAAATCTCAATCACAAAGGCACGGCCTTTGGCGGAAGCCTTTACAATAGCTGCGTGGGGGCTTGCTACGCGCTCATGTACAAATTGCAGAGCGAAAATCAGTTAGAAGATTGGGATCTGGTGATTGCCAGTGCAACCATGACTTACAAAAAACCAACTGTAAATGATTACTTTGTAGAGGCGACAGTGAGTGAATTCAATGCCGCTGAAATTCGTAAAGCACTTTTAGAAAAAAAGAAAATGCGCCTTCATATGGTTGCACAAGTTCGCAATTCGCGCGCAGGTGCTGCTACCTGTCGTTTCGAAGGCAAATTCACTTTTGTATAAAAGCCCGTCCAAAAATACAGCAGCTGGGAATCGCTGTATGTGAACTCTATTTATTTCATGTCGCCTTCTCGGACATGATTTCGTGCCTTAGACGCGGGCGCGAAGCATTTTCAACGGCCGTGATCGCAAGAATTGCACAGTGTCTTTCATTCATAACCTATTGTGAAAGGAAGACCAGTGATTTCAAAATACACAAATCAAATTCGTTTAGTGATGCTCCCGGTAATCTATATTTGCGCAGCTGTTTGGGCCGTGCCTAGTGCCGCGCTGGCAGCGCAATCAGAATACATGAGCCTTGAGCAGGAGTGGCTATTTATGACAGCTACCATTGGACCAGGGAAAGGAGGCACGGGTTCGTCTCAAAACCCGGAATTTATGAGTCTCGAAAACTTCAAAGCTATGCGGCAGTTTGCTAAGATAAACGGAATCAAATTTCCACAAATAAAAAAAATCACTAAAGCTGACCTCATGGCCGCCGAGGAGTTTTATCGCTCGAGCCACCTCCCTGAAAAAGACAAGAAAGTCTTCAGATCGGTATTGGATCGACTAAAGGGTCTCAAGTTGGACTGACGCTGGCCTCTGAAATAAAGTCAGCAACGAAGGCGTTCCCTGGAGAATCTTGAATTTCTTTGGGTGAACCGATCTGCTCGATCTGTCCAGAGTTCATAATCACAATGCGATCACTCATTTGAAAGGCCTCGTCCTGATCATGGGTGACGTAGACCAGAGTGAGTTTTTTTAGCTGTTGAATTTGTCGAATGTCTTTGCGCATTTTTTGACGCAATTTTGCATCTAGATTGGAAAGCGGTTCATCCAATAAGAGAATCCGCGGATTCATGATCAGGCCTCGCGCCAGGGCCACGCGCTGCTGTTGTCCACCAGAAAGTTGGTTGGGCATGCGTTCGCCCAAGCCGTCAAGCTCCACTAGCTCCATTGTCTCTTTTACGCTGGCTGCAATTTCAGTTTTTGATTTCTTTTGCAACACCAGTGGGTAGGCAATATTTTTGTATACGTTCATGTGGGGCCAGACCGCATAAGATTGAAAAACCATCCCCACCTTGCGCTTTTCGGGAGCAAGAAAAAACCCGGACTCCGCATTCGAAACAATATCCGAATCAAAACTGATTTCACCACTGGTGTTTTTTTCCAAGCCGGCCAGCATGCGCAGACTTGTTGTTTTGCCGCATCCAGAGGGTCCTAAAAACGACACAAATTCGCCGGCAGCGATCTTCAAATTAAAGTTTCGAACTGCCCAGGCTTTTTCGGAATAGCTCTTACCCACATTTTTAAATTGGACATTGCTCATAGACCGTATCTTCCTTGCGAGAGTTTTTTTAAAATTTGATTCAATGCTAGCAAAGTGACAACAATTAGCAGTGAAAGAACGCTGGCCCCACCTCCACCGACATCCGCATACTCTTGAAGCTGAAAGATCAATGTACCGATGGTCTCAATGCCAGGACCGGTTAGTAAGATCGACATGGTCAACTCACTGAGTGATGGCATAAAAACCAAAAACCCCGCCGCCCACAGACTTGGCTGCAGTACGGGCCAATACACGTGCCACAGACTTTGCCACCAAGAGGCGCCGGAAACCCTTGCTGCTTCCTCGAGACTGGTGTGTATCTGCCCATAACCTTCATCTAAGGTCTTCATTGCCAAACTGATGTATTTTATAATGTAGGCCAGCCCTATCAAAAACAAAGTGTTGTACATCGAAGGACCGACGCCCCAAAAACCGCGGCTGAAGCTTACAATCAGTGCGATTGCGATCACGGTGCCGGGCGTGGCAAAGGGGACGCTCGCCATGACATTGGCAAGGGAACTGCCTCTCGATCTTGATTTGATATGAAAGTAACTCATGAAAAATGAAAAAATCATGCAGATCAATGCGACTGCACCCGCTAGTGCAAATGAGTGAACCACCGCTCTCGGCGTCTCTGCCGTTTCAAAGAGAATCCTCTCAATGTTGGCAAAGCTAAGATTGGCAAATGTGATCACGCCCTGAACATGGCTAAAGGCGCTCAGGACCAGTGCAAGCAGAGGCAAAATCAGCAACACCGTGCTCAGGGCCGTGAGTGTGCCTTGAGTGAGGCTTCGCCATCTTCCCAATGAAATCTTTGAGGCGCGTGCAGATTTTCCAGTAACGATGGCGTAGCGAGAATTTCGCAACAGCATTTGTGAAAGGGCAAGGCCCACCAAGGAGGTGATCATGAGAATTACTGAAATCGCGATGGCCATCTCAAGACTGTTGAGCGTGCCCATCCTCTGAAAGGTGTAGATCTGTGTTGTCAAAAGATAGATGCGTGCGGGTCCGCCGATAAGAGCTGGCACCCCAAAGCTTGCTGCTGTCGCTAAAAACACAAGAATGAATCCATTGACAAGGGTCGGGCGAAGGAGCGGCAGAGTGATGTCGATAAATACACGAAGGGGTGAGGCTCCAGTCATGCGCGCAGCCTCTTCTAGGGATGCGTCCATGCGTTCCAGTGCCGAAAAGCAGCTCAAAAAGACGAAGGTGTACAAGAAGCTGCACTCCACCCAAACCAGGCCAAAAAAAGAATAAATATTGAGTTGAAACGGCAAAAGATGATTTAAAAATCCACTCGAGGGATTGGCAAGCAGGATCCAGGCGATCGCGCCCACATAGGGCGGAATCGCATACGGAAAAGAAAACAGAGAGCGCCAGCGCGGAGCGCCTGGTATGTCCGTCCGTGAGATCACCCATGCCAATGGCAAACCCAAGATCAGACTCAATGAGGCCACTGACATTGAAATTAGCAGTGTGTTTGAAATGGCGCTTAAAGTGCCATCGTTTGCAAAGGCTGCCAAATAGACGGACCACGAGGGGCGCAGCACCAAATACAAGAGCGGTGCGATACAAAACAGTGCTAATAGCAGCAGCCCGGCAGTGTAGATAAACTTTTTTTTCATAGACACGTCAATTCACTAAGAATTTCCCGGAAGAATTCCACAGAATATTTCACCGTTAATTTTTTAAAAAACGATCTTGGTAAATTCTTCTTTCAAAGAGTCACGAGCCTGTAGCGTTTCATCGATGAATTCGCGACTCCAGGGCATGGCTTTGTTCAAAAGCGTTTCTAGAGCAGGGGCGCCCTTGGGTGGCTCATAACCCGGCATAGAAGCGTACATAAAAGATCGGGTCATGGCCTCTTGGCCATCTTTTGCAAAAAACCAATCAGCAATTTGCTTTACTTGGTCTTTGGATTTTTTGTCGTGTTTGTCACCGTTGGCGTCAGTAGTTTCGGTCGCACCCTTTTTAACAATGGCGAGCACATTGGATTGAATGACAACACCGTCTTCGGGAAAAACGGTCTTGATGCGCGGATCAGACTCTTGCAAGCGCAGCAGGTTTTCAAGCAAGACAATTCCCACGGGTCGCTCTTTGCTCTGGAGCCTGCGGATCACGCCACTGTTGCCGCCCTCTGCGATCAGTTCATTTTTTCTCAGTGATTTGTAATAGTCCCAACCATAGGCCTTTTTTAAAAATGCCATCGTGGTGAAGTTGGTCCCTGATGCCAAAGGGCTTCCTGAAGAGACCTTGCCCTTCCATTTGGGTTCCGTGAGCTCCTTAAAGCTTTTGGGTGCGTCTTTTTCGTTGATGACCTCAGAGTTGTAGGCCAGCACCATGACCGGATAACTGACGGTTGTATAGTAGCCCTTGGGGTTGCGATAAAATGCGGGAATCGCATCAGCTCCAGTCGGCTGAAAGCTCTCTAGCTTGCCTTGATTGCCCATGTCCTCATACCAAAAACGATCCGAAGAAATAAGAATGTCGGCTTGAATACCACCTGCAATCATTTCGGCATTCACTTTGGCTGCGACCTCTTCAGAGCCAGCTTGGTAAAAGTTAAATTTCACATCTGGAAATTTTTCTTCAAGCTTTGGCTGGATGTCAGCAATCGTGTCTTTATACAAAGAAGTGTAAATCCAAACCTCTTTTTTTTGATTTTTATTGGTGCATCCTGTGACGGAAAACAACAGCGTGGCGGCGGCTAGAATTGATAAGAGTGTGTGTTTTTTCATATCCTAGAGGTATTCCCGAGAATGCGCAGATACGCAATTCCTTCTCGAGTTATCTGCCCTGATGACGGGGCGCCGCGCACTGTGGTTTCTGAGCAAAAGTGCCCGTTTTTGTCGATAATTTGCACAAGTTAAAGTCACTTTTAACTGGAAACAATCAGTCTCGGAATGAATGTCCCTAGACAGTATTGCCAGCTTTCGCCAAACCCCATTTTATGTCAATCCATGACGAATTTTGCGAAGCTTGTTCGATTATCTTTCTGAGATTTGGTTTTGTAGTAGGCTATTTCTAGGAACGCGAAAAAGTGAATTTCTCGGAGGGATACCATGAAGTGGGACGTGAAGTTGAGGTGGGGTTTGATCGTGATGCTATTGTCTGCCAGTTCCTATGGAACATTTTGGTGGGTGAAGTCAAAAGCCGGTCTAAGCAAATCAACAAATGCCAGTTTAGAGCAACAGGGTGGGGGCGGTGTCGTAAAATTAAAGAAAAAGATCAAGCTCACAGAAGGCGATCGCCAAGGATTGATGCGCGCCATTTTAAAAGAGGCCATTTATCGTAACAATTCTGAACTTGAGTCTTGCTATGAAGCCTATTTGCGCCGAGAGCCAGCAGTTAGCGAAGGACATCTGCGTTTGGAGTGGACGGTAAATGAGGATGGACTTGCCGATGATTTTTCTAGCGAGGGCACTCAGCTGCAAGAGGTCGCACTTGAGGAGTGCATTAAAGAAACTGTGCGCAAAATATCGTTTAAGGAGACGAATTTGCCAGGCGTTCGCATGGCGCACAAATTTAAATTTAAACAAAAAACGCCCAGTGAAATCGTGTTTCGCTGATTGGCGGCCCCGTTCAATCTGAGATTGCCAAAATGAGGACATGCCTTGACATTATTGTGCATCAGGTTGTGATTTCATTAAATTGAAACTCATCTTGATAATCTTCATATTCTCTACCGTAATTGTATGTTGAACACATGAACGATTACGGAGGACCACAGCTATGGAATTATCGCCAACTTTAAATGCTAAACTCAGTGAGCTTTTTCCTAAGCAATTGCAAGACGTGCTAGCCACACTTCACCGCGAAATGGCACCCATGCGCCAAGAGCTTTTGCAAAAGCGGATCAAACAGCAGGATCTTTACAATCGGGGTGAGGTGCCCAAGTTTGTCGAAAAGCATCCTGCCCATGCCAAAGATTGGCGAGTGCGAGAGATTCCGGTCGACCTGCGCGACCGCCGCGTGGAGATCACTGGGCCAATCTCTTCGACCAAAATGGTTATCAATATGCTGTCCGAGACGAGTGATGGCGAGATTGCCAATATGGCAATGCTCGACTTTGAAGATTCTATGCGGCCGACGTGGGAAAACGTGATTCAGGGACACGTCAACTTTATTGGTGTGGCCCGTGGAGATTTGAAGTTTGTCCAAAGTGATGAGCAGGGTCAAAAAAAGACCTACGAACTCAATCCGCAAAAAATGGCGCATCCGATGGTGAGAATTCGCGGTCTGCATATGGACGAGGTCCATCACAAGGTGGACGGTCAGCCGATTGGTGCGGGTCTTTTTGATTTGGCGGTGGCGGCTTTTCATACGGCGAAGATTTTTGTTGGTCAAAAACGCACCCCCAAATTTTATGTGCCAAAGATAGAGAGTCATGTCGAAGCTCGGTATTGGGACCGTCTGTTTGCACGGACTGAAGAGCTTCTTGATCTGCCTGAGGCGACGCTACGATTGACTTTTTTGATTGAAACTTTGCCTGCAGCTTTTGAAATGGAAGAGATACTCTTTGAGTCCCGAAATCGAGTATGTGCTCTAAATGTTGGAAGATGGGACAAAATCTTTTCTGACATCAAGGTGCTTCGTTATCACAAGGATCGTGTTCTCGCGGATAGAGCCTCTATCGATATGAAGCGACCTTGGATGGAAAACTATGCCAAACTTTTGATTAAGACCTGTCACGCCCGCGGTGCATTTGCCATGGGTGGAATGGCTGCATTCACGCCCGGAAAGACCGCAGAGACACGGGAGCTGCAAACTAAAAAAGTGGCTGCAGATAAGCAATTTGAGGCTTCTTTAGGCCACGATGGATGTTGGGTTTCGCATCCCTATTTTATTGCGATTGCAAAAAAGCCTTTTGCAAAAACCAACCAGTTGGATGTTCAGCTGGAAGACTTTCCGCGGCATCCGAATCTGCTTCCCGAAGGATCAGGACCGAAAACCTTAGCGGGACTTCGAACCAATTTGCGCGTGGGGATTGCCTATCAACAGGGTTGGGACCGCGGCTTGGGGGCCATTGCCTTTGATGATCTGATGGAAGACCTGGCCACTCTAGAGATCAGCCGCGCACAGGTGTGGCAATGGTTGCATCACGCTGTTAAATTAGACTCTGGAGAAACCATGACGCCGGAGCTGGTGACGCGAATTTTTGAAGAGGAGTGCAATGTCATCATTCAAGATCCTCAGATCTGTGATCGTGATTCTGCTCCGTCCTTCTTGGCGGCAATGAAAAAAATTCGCGCGGTGTTTTTGGCAAAAGAATTGGCAGAGTTTTTTTCATAGTTAATTACTCATGACTGAAAGAAGTGCCTTTAAATAATAAATTAATAAAACGACTGAATAATGAAGGAGAAAAAAGTGGAGCAGAACAGAGAAAAGTGGATACAGGAGCTTGAGTCCAGTTGGAAAATTGATCCGCGCTGGCAAGGTGTAAAACGAAATTACGCGGCGGCAGATGTTGTGAAATTGTCAGGCACTATGAGAATTTCACACACGATTGCTGAAGTGGGCGCAAAAAAATTATGGAAGATGCTTCAGGAGCCCGAACCTGTTCGTGCATTGGGTGCATTGACGGGAAATCAAGCCATGCAACAGGTGAAGGCTGGGCTAAAGGCGATCTATCTCTCGGGCTGGCAGGTGGCTGCCGATGCGAATCTTTCGGGGCAGATGTACCCGGATCAGAGTTTGTATCCGGCCAACAGTGTTCCGGCCGTGGTGAAAAAGATCAATCAAACCCTGCAGCGGGCCGATCAGATCGACTCTTCTGAAGGTGGCACGGGCACAGATTGGTTTGCGCCCATCATTGCTGATGCCGAAGCCGGTTTTGGTGGAGCTTTGAATGCGTTTGAGCTCATGAAAGCCATGATTGAGGCCGGCGCCTCCGCGGTTCACTATGAAGATCAGTTGGCCTCAGAAAAGAAGTGCGGACACCTGGGAGGCAAGGTCTTGGTGCCGACCCAACATTTTGTTAGAACCTTAACTTCGGCGCGACTTGCGGCCGATGTGATGAATGTGCCGACGGTCATTATTGCACGAACTGACGCCGATGCCGCGCGCTTGATCACGAGCGATGTTGACAGCGCTGATCATCCGTTCATTACAAAAACGCGAACCAGCGAGGGATTTTTTGAAATTACGGGTGGGATCGAGATGGCCATCGCTCGCGGACTGGCTTATGCTCCCTATGCGGACCTGGTGTGGTGCGAAACCTCGACCCCGGATCTGCAAGAGGCCAAGCGCTTTGCCGAAGGCGTTCGAAGCAAGTTCCCCAACAAGTCATTGGCCTACAATTGCTCGCCGTCTTTCAATTGGGCAAAGAAGCTTGATGCCGCCACGATTGCAAAGTTTCAGACCGAGCTCAATGCCATGGGTTACAAGTTTCAATTTGTGACCCTGGCTGGTTTTCATGCGCTCAACTACTCGATGTTTGAATTGGCAAAGGGCTACGCTGAATCAGGTATGACGGCCTACTCGCTCATGCAGCAGCAAGAGTTTGCGGCAGAAGCCTCCGGGTACACGGCCACAAAGCATCAACGCGAAGTGGGGACAGGCTACTTTGATAAAGTCAGCTCGGTGATTTCGGGCGGAGCCTCGTCGACGCTAGCGATGAAAGGCTCGACAGAGGAGCAACAGTTTACGAATAAGAGTTAGCACGCTCTTTAAAAAAACACATACAGGAGCCTGTTAGGTGTTGATAGGTACCGCAGAACCCTGCCAGATCAATGTCTGGTAGGCGTGATTTCGCACCTTCTTTGAAGTTAGATGGACATCAACAAGGGTATTGAACTCTCGCGAAGCCGCCTGAAAAGCCAACCTCATGATCGTTTCTTCTCGGTCCGCACAGTCCACGACAGCTATAGGTTTTTCTTTGCGTTTGAGCAGTCGGGTCTCTTTGCCTTGGTGATCAAAGAAAATTCTCACGTTTTTTGCCTGCTCTAGGGTTTGCGAATAGTTGCTCAATGATTGAGCAATATCCTTGTCATAGCAGGGCACACAATACACCTGGTGGCGAAGAGAGTCGGGAATTTTTTGCAAAAAGGCGAAGGTCTCTGGTGTTAAGATCTCCGCACAGTTCTTGCATAGAGGCTCTTTGCAGGCGCCACATTCCAGAGTGGCTTTTGGTTTTTGGCAGCATGTGCAGTTGAATTTCATGTCAAGCGTTTAGCATGTTCATCGGTACAACTCAATAATTGGTTTTAGGTAAAGTGATTGTGATGGTCCATCGTTGAGTGGAGGACAAGTCCAAGATTTCTTAGGTATCGTGACTTCCGATTGCCATTCGCCAAAGGCCTAACTTAAGCTAATGGAAAACAGGGAGGTCTTTTGTGAAAAAACGATACAGCATGATGCTGACTTCGGTCTTGCTTGCCATTTCATTTGGTTCTACATCGATGGCTCAAGAACGAGTGGGCGGCACATTTGAGAAATATGTCCAAGTGATTAAGGGCAGCAATGGTGAAGTTGATGAACTTCAAACGGTAAATCGAATGCCATTTTCGGTTAAGGAGTATTTAGAATTTCTTCGCATTGTTTTGGCAAAGGCCCAGCAAAACCCGGAGATTTTTAGCCGTGAAATCAACACCTGGGGCAGGTATGAAGACGGTGAAGGTACGCGCGTGGATCTTAAATTGATAGGCCGCCAGGCTCTGGTTAAAATTGGTAAGACGGATTTTGAAAAAGAATTCAATGATCCTAAGTTTATCAAATTGATGGCGGATTTTGAAAATGAGCTGGGCAAATCTTTACTCAATCCCTTTGTTATTGCTAAGCCTAGCGATCCGGCCTTTTTCTTTCGTCGCAGATTTTTAGATAAATTGTTGGATCAATTTATTGGTCTGGCCTGGTCCGCATTGGATTCAGTGCCTGGCGCAGCGCTGGCTCAATTTATATTCAAGCGAGTCGTCGATCACATCGAGGATCGCCAAAAGTATTATCAAAATTTTGTATTGCACTATTTGGAGACCTATCCTGCCGCAGAATTCAAATTGACGGAGGCCGATTCTGCAAAAATCAGATCGTCAATTTATGAGTCGCGTATTTCGTGGTGGAAAATCTGGAAAAGCAAAGAAGCTCAGAAAACTTGGATGACCTACGGAAACAAGGAATTCGCAGAAGACATTGAAAAAGGTCAACAACGATTGGCAAAAAATTCAGATCAGTACGACAGCGTCTTGACTGAAAATAATTTTGGTTTTGCGACGGTGCAAAAGGGACCTTCAACCCTGGTATACAATACGCAAACTAAGGCTGGATTGTTAGATAATCGTCTCAGTCTAGGATATAGCTATGTACATCCCAAGCAACTTTTTGTTGAACGCATTGTCTTTGAAGTCATTCACATCGGCTTGCGGTTTGTGCCGGCTCCAGGAATCGTAAAGCAGCTGGCTGATGACCTAATTGAGTCTAGATACAAAGGTCAGATTGATGATGAGGGAGCGCTTTTTGCGCACTTTTATGACGGTGGTAAGTCGACAGAAGCTACAATTACGGTTCGCCAGTCGATCAATCCCTTTATTATTCGCGACAATTTGGGTGAAGGGTACTTTTCAAGAATGGCTCTAGACCTGTAGGTCCACAACCAATCTCAATTCCATCAGAGGTGTCTTTAGTGATGCCTCTGATTGTCAGATTAATATGCACAGCTCGGGGGTGACTCATCAATAATGCCTGTGCTGAACTCCATAATGAATAGCGCAATCCCGAGACCAATGCTAGCCTAGGGAATGAGAACTGAAAGTCTATTCGATCTAATCACGCATTTTCCAGACCAAGAGTTTTGGCAAGGGAGCACCTCTGAGGAGGTTGTGGCCAATCTCGAAGCTCGCTTTCCAGCAGGAGGGGTGACGCTTGCACCTGCGATCGCATCTGCGCCTGGCGGAGCTTCCTCCGAGGCTAAATTTCCTGCGGTGACGGTCAATGCCGCGGTCCCCTGGAGTGCGCAACAACTAGTGGCTCTCACTCAGTTAGCGAGAGTGTATGTCTGTAAAAAGCAATTTGTTGATGCGAAAAATCTTTTGCACAGTGTGAAGCAAATTTTAAAGGGCAATCCTCCGGGGGGCGAGAGTGATGTTGAGATTCGCATTCTCCTTGAAGAGGGCCGTTTGCAAAGTTTAGAAATGAACATGCAAAAGGCCTTGGCGAATTTTGGCGCGGCCTGGGAGTTGGCAGAAAAGCAAAAAGTAAAATATCTCGCCATAGATGCTGCACTGATGCTGTCCTATGTGGCGCCACCAAAGATGCAGAGTGCTTGGTTTGAACGTGCGCTGAGTATGGCGGAGGCAAGTCAAGAAGAGCGCGTGCAACTGTGGCGCTCACACCTCTATGTGCTTAAGGCCTGGCAAGAGGTGGATCTGTGTAAGTTTTCTGAGGCGCTGGAGTATTTTGAAAAGGCGATTCAGTTGGTCAAAGGCGATAGTGATTCAGGAAAGAGGTCATTGCCATTGAAAAATATTGAGTGGGGAAAGGCGCGTGCCATGCGCCATCTCAATCAAACTGCCGATGCCTTGGCGATTCAGTTTCGCCTTCAGCAAGAGAGCGTGCCCGACGAGGCGGGATCGGGCTACATTTTTTTAGAAATTGCAGAGTGTCTGCGATCAATGAATCAGTCAGACGAAGCCAAAGAGTATTTTGAATTGGCCTACAACCAGCTCTCTAAAGATCGCTGGTTTCAAGACAACAGAGCTGCGGATCTCTCGCGAATTCAAGCCCTCTACAAAAAGCGCGGATAGCGGTTTTAGCGCTGGAGCATCAATCAGTTTTTGGCGAGCATCCGGTCCACAGGTTTGCTCATTTGCGACAAAATGAATTGCGGCGCTACGCGGCTCATCAGCTTTAGCTGATTGCTTTGCCCCGGTCTAATTTCAAAATTGTCGTTGCGCAGACCATCGATGGCCGCCGTCACCATTTTTTCCACGGTCATTATGGTAATGCCCTTCATGTCGCTCTCGTGAAACTCACCGAGGAGCTCCGTTTGCGTCGCCGGTGGAGCAAGTTCAAAGACTTTCACTTTGGTATTTTTCAGCTGGACACGAAGTGAGAGAGTGTAGGAATGCAATCCAGCCTTGGTGGCACAGTAGACAGGTGAAATTGGCAGTGGAACGAAAGCCAGGCCAGAGGAAACATTCATTATTGCGCCGTGAGCTTGTTTTTTAAGGTGAGGCAAGAACTGCGCGACCATCCGAATGGGACCATTCAAGTTGATCTCAACCTCTTGGGTCAGGTCCTTCAGGTTATTGCCGGCGGAGTGCAGATTGAGACTTTTCATAATCCCGGCGTTATTGATCAGAACATTGAGTTCCGGAAAGTCAGTTGTGACCTTTTTAAAAAGTTTGGCAATTTCATCTGGATCACTGACATCGCTTTGAAAGGTATGAATTTGGGGGTAGAGCTTTTTTGCCTTTGCTAACTTATCAGCGCTCCGGCCTGTTATCAGGACGGTATTGTCCAGATTGGTCAATTGTTTGACGAGCTCAAGACCAATGCCGCTGCTTCCGCCCGTAATAAGAATGGTATTTTTAGTTAGATTCACGAAGGCCTCCCAGGTGTTATTGCATTCATCAGAGTATACACACAAGAGTTGACTGGGGGGTAGGTTATATTAACCCGGCCGAAAGTAAAAAAGCGACGAGTGGTTCTCGTCGCTTTCATTTTTAGCTTCAATCGTGGGTTAAGGCCTCAAAAACGATGTGAGGTTCGACTTGGATTGTTAGCAAAACTTTAGGCTGCAGATTTTCCTAGGCCAAGAATTGTTGAAGTCTGGTTGATATGGCCAATGTAACTCTCACCGTATGTGCTAAAGCCAATCGTCGGAATGTTCGAAAAAATTTCGCCATAAGGTTGAGTTTGATTCTTTGCCTCCAGCTCCAATGTGCGCAAAATACAGTGAAAGTTGATTAGCGCTCCAAATTGACCAAATTCCTTTTGCCTCTGGTTAAGGTCCGCCTGTGTCTGTTTCACAATATCTTCGGCTTCGAGAATGTTGACCTCCATGCCTTGTAGAATTTGGCAGTAAAATACGATCGAAGTGTCGACAATCCGCTGTGGACTTCGCACAAAGGGTTTTCCATCGACAATCAGGCCCACAGGGTTGGACATAAACTTATTACCCAGGTCGGCAGGAGAAACGCCCAAGGCCTCAGCGTAAGCGATGGTGGCAGGCTTGTTGTTGAATTCGTGTACAGTTCGAGTTGCTTCATCAACTTTGGTGGCCACCAGTTTTTTATTCAAAATTTTGAAACTTTGAGTTTTGAGAATTTCGAATTTAACTTTGGGCTGAATCAGACAAATGACAGACGCATCGGAATAGGCCGTGCCATTGGCATGAACCCAGGTCTTTTTAAAGCCAAGATCATCGCCAGCGGAACCACCCAAAAATTGAACATTGGTCAGGTCACCCAGTCGGTCATTGACCTTTTCTTCGCAGCCAGACAGACCGTCAGTTAGCACAAATCCAAAGTACTTTCTGTAGTCCATGTCTTGCACCGACTCGCCAAAATGTTGAGTGAGCTTTGAAAGTGCGTCTTGGAAATTGAGTTTCTCTTTGATGTTGGTAAGGGTGACTGTCTTGCAGTTTTGAATCACCGCATCAGAAAAGGCCATAGCAACCAAAGAATTTTTTAGCATTTTTCCTGAGACAATCTCGCCGGCGGTTGTGCAACCCATAGTTTCCACGCCTTTGAAGTTTTCTCCCATAGCTTTAGCTAGGGCAGGCTGATCATAGCTACTTGATGTGAAATACAAAACGAGCTTGGGAGACAGTGGTGCAAGCTTTTGACTGACTTCACGTGCGGCCTGTTCAGGATTGCTGTTAGTTGAAAATGCTACTTCTGTGTCTTTTTTTAATTTGTTCATAGATGTGATTCCTTCTTTTACGCACTTAAGGCGGTGATGTTGAGTTCTCTAACTAAATCTTCCAGTTTCTTTACAACGTCTGCATTGTCGGCAGTGTCCATCGTGATTCTGTCAGGGTTTATGCCCTTCATTATCAGCTTTGCTTTGGTGGCGTTGATCAGGGCGGGTTCGCCTCTGCCTCGTTCTCTGATGATTAGATCAATCAAGTCTCTCGTACGGCTCATTTCTCCTCCTTTTAAATTCTCATAAATACCTAGCTTGCGTTTTTATGTATTTGATTCTCAATATTGGTAGCTTTTTTTTGACCTGTTCTCTCGACGAGGTTACGTCTTCTTTTCAAAATGGCGACCAACTCATTTGTTGCCTGGTTTGCGCCAGTGATTCTCTCATTCTGACTGTTTACTATTTTGTTCATCGTTTCAATTCGCTCGGTCAAAATCTGAATGTCGTTAGAAATTTCATAAAAATGTGCCAGGATTTTTTCCGTATTTTCCTGGCCTTCCTTCACCCGGATATTGGAGTCTTTAATCAGGAGTGTCATCTGTGAGGTGACTTCATTCATGGTCTGCTCTATCGCTGTAGCTGCGTCGCCGCTAATTTTTGCTAGATTGCTCATTTCGACTGCGACAATGGAAAACCCTCGGCCATGCTGGCCAGCTCGCGCCGCTTCAATGGACGCATTGAAAGACAAGACCTGAGTCTTTAAGACGATTTGGTTGATGATGTTTGTTCTCTTTCGAACCTCAAAAAGATTGGATGACAGTTTGTCCAATTGGTTGTTGGAGTCTTGGTACTCCATCATTGTTTGTGCCATAGAAAGCATAGACTCAGATCCCTCTACAGTTTTCTTGGTGGTATTCTTGATCTGCTCGATCGCAATGCCGGTGCTTACTTTGTAGTCGTCGAGGAGTGTTTGAATGCTTTCGGACTGTTGTTTTGACTCGTTTAACAACTTTTCTTCCTGGAAGAGGCTACTTGCAATTGAGTTACGAAGGGCATCAATACTGGCATCTGACTCCTTTTGAACCTACCCCGATTTGGTTGACACCTTTTGATGAAAAATGACCCAACCTTA
>CAYMBJ010000021.1:0-54484 GCA_964388665.1 uncultured Pseudobdellovibrionaceae bacterium
GCACTTCATACGCAGCATAAGTATGTCCACTAGCAAATGGCCTGGTCAGTAATTGATCCCTAGCTTGTTATAAAGTTACATAGGGTTACATTTGGCGGATCAGAGGCCAGATCGATACCAATGGGCGCTGGGACTCGGGCTTAAACAGTTTCTCTGGGAGCAAGTATACCCTTCATTTCTAGAATTTTCTCATTAAAGCCTTTCGAAGGTTTAGAGGATTTTTATGCTCTGATCGGTGGCGCCAGAGTTTTATGACCCAAGTCCTCTTGACTCTCACCTAGGACTGGCAGAATCCTATTTCCCGTGAAACTGGTTGAAGCTCATCAAATTTCAAAATCCTATGGAAGCTTGCAAGTCCTTAAGCAAGTCTCGTTGAGTGCGAATAAAGGGGATGTCATCTCTTTGATAGGACGCAGTGGATCGGGAAAAAGCACCCTGCTGCGCTGTTTGAACCTTCTTGAATATCCAGATAGCGGCGAAATTCGCTTTGACGACAAACCTGTCAAAACTTCAGACACACACGGAGTTCGCGCTATGCGCCGCCAAGTGGGAATGATTTTTCAACAATTCCATCTTTGGTCGGACCTGTCTGTCCACAGAAACCTTACCCTAGCACCACTGAAAGTACTTGGTCTCTCCAAGGCAGAGGCCAATGAAAGGGCTGAGCACTACTTAAATAAAGTTGGGCTAGGAGAAAAAATGCAGGCTTTTCCGAGTCAACTATCCGGTGGGCAACAGCAACGAGTGGCAATTGCTCGGGCCTTGATGATGGAGCCAAAGGCCCTGCTGTTGGATGAGCCTACATCTGCGCTTGACCCTGATTTGGTTCGCGAAGTGGCAAAGGTTATCGAGATGCTCGCACAAGATGGTAGAACCTTGATTTTGGCAACTCATGAGATTCCATTTGTTATGAATATTTCTCACCGAATTCACTTTTTGGAACATGGAGAGATCTCTTTCTCTGGAACACCTGAAGATTTTCGCTCCGATGGAATCAAGGAGTCCTTGAGAGCTTTTTTGTATGGATCAAAGCACTAAATTCAATATATATAGATTTAAAGGAGAAACTCCAAATGCAAAAAAAAGTGATTTTTCAAACTTTGGCCGCGGCCGCCTTATTCTTTTTTTCCGGACACGCTGGCCATGCTGCAAAAGCTTCATTACCGGTATTGAAAGTGGGAAGTGAAGGCGCCTATATGCCTTTTAACTACTTGGATGAAAAAGGCAATGTTCAAGGCTTTGATATTGAAATATCCAAGGCCATTTGCGCAGAAATAAATATGAAATGTGAATTTGTCACGCAAGAGTGGAACGGAATTATTCCCGGCCTGCTAGCCAAACGCTACGATGCCATTGTTGCAGGAATGGCTGCCACTGACGAGCGAAGGAAGCAAGTCGACTTTACAGACACATATTTTAAGTCGCCTGTGTATTTGGTTGGAAAAAAAGGTACGAAGATAGAAAATTTCACCACTGACCTCAAGGGATTGAAAATAGGGGTTCAGCGGGGAACTACACATGCTAACTTTGCAGTGAGCAAGTTTAAAAACTCCACTGTGAAACAATATGACAATCAAGAGGCTGCAAATCTAGATTTAAAATCCAAACGATTGGATCTGGTTCTTGCAGAATCTGCAGTCATGTCTTTTTGGATGGACAAAAATGGTGAAGATCAATTTTCCTTTGTAGGCCCACAACTTGATGTGGGTGAAGACGCGAAGATATTTGGTGAGGGCGCAAACATTGCCCTAAGAAAAGACAGCACAGATCTAAAATCAAAAATAAATAAGGCCTTGGCCGCCCTAAAGGCCAATGGCAAGTATGATAAAATCAAAGCGCAGTTCTTTGGTAGCATTCCTCAGTAGCTAGTGAGTTACAGTAGAAAATTACTTTTCAGGTTATTATAATTTGACCTCGGTTCTCGAGTACCAATCTATTTTACTTTCAGGAGCAGGGGTGACCTTAGCCGTCGCTCTGTGCTCCTATGCGATATCATTGCTTTTGGCCTTTTTCTTTTTATTTTTGAGAAAAAATGTTAGCCGACCACTTCAAAAGGCGATTGATTTTTATCCACAAATTTTTCGCAGTCTCCCAGAGCTGCTCATCATTTTCTTTCTGTTTTATGGATCAGGATTTTTATTAAGTAAGATTTTCGATGCCGAAATCAATCCGAGTCCACTCATATCCGGAGTGTTCGCCTTATCTGCAGTCTATTCTGCCTTTTTGTTCGAGACCTTGCGTGGTGCGCAGCAGGCTCTTGCCGCAGGAGAAACCACGGCAGCAGAGGCCATAGGACTCAGTCCATTCCAAATTTTTGTTTATATACAGTGGCCCACAATTTGGCGAGTGGCATTGCCCTCTCTCGGAAATCTCTGGCTCAGTCTCATCAAGGAAACCGCTTTGATCTCTATCATAGGCCTCTCAGATCTTATGCGCGCCGCGACCATCACCTCACAAGCCACCCAACTCCCATTTACGACATTTTTTTTGGTGTCGCTGATGTATCTATCCATAACTCTTATTTCTATTTTAATGCAGAATCTACTGATAGCTCGATTCTCCAAAGGCAAGGCACGAGCTCATGTTTGATTTTTCTATATTTCAAAACTGTATTGATAAACTTCTGGAAGCCATCCCGATGACTCTGGAGATTAGTTTTTTTTCTGCCTTCTTGGGGTTGGCGCTGGCGATCGCATTCTATCTTGTTCGAACTCATTTTCCGAGAACTCTTGGAGTTGCCGTTCATGGAATCACATTTTTCTTTCGGGGGACTCCGCTTTTACTGCAATTATTTTTGGTCTATTTTGGGATGGGGCAGTTTTCGGACACCTTAGATGACTGGGGTTTATGGACTTACTTTCGCGAACCCTATTTTTGCGCTGTTTTCACACTCGTGTTAAACACGGCATCCTATTCTTGTGAAATCATTTCTTCCGCTGCCAGCGCCCTTAATAAGCATGACTGGGAATCTGGAATCTCTCTCGGTCTTTCAAGATTTCAAACTTTCTTTTATATTCAATCTCGAAAATTCTTAAAGGTCTTCCTACCGGCCTACAACAACGAAATCATCTTGCTCCTGAAGGCCAGCAGCCTATGCAGCACAATCACGGTTATGGAAATAATGGATATGACAAAAAACCTGCTGACACAAACCTATGCCCCCATTGAGGTCTTTGCAGCCAGCGGCCTCGTGTACTTTGTCATCATCTTTACAATTTCTAGAGTTTTCCAATTGCTCGAAAAGAAACTACTAAAGATCAGCTAACTTAAAAAATCTGCGAACACAGTATAACTTGGAGCAAGAACTACGCAAGTCAATCAACTGTATTAGAATTTCCTTTACTATTGCGTGGTTGAATCAATCGGATTGCCCCTTGTGCCCGGACCTTCTGAGTGACCTGAGCACGCACTTTCCAGGATTACGCCAGCATGGAATCTCGCATCTGCGCCAATGTCATTACATCCCACGGTTTCGGCACTCACGACTATGTCCAACTCTCCGTCGCTCGTTTGCGGATACACAAAAAAGTAGTGACTGTCCTCTGTCAATTGAGTTCGATTATTTTCAAAATCGTAAATCCCTGATCCAAAACTTAAGTTGTCAAGTTGACTCACTCCTTCGATGCGATGGGGCTCAATCGTCATGGGGATGTATTCCATGCGATCATTGACAACCTCGTCATCTTGATTCAAATATATGTCCAATTGATTTTCACCAGTGTAACAAGCGACCACCTTCGTATCTGCAAACAAATTGTCTCTCAGGCTTCCGTAGCACCAGTAAACAAGATTGCCTTTCTTTACTGGTACAAAACCCATTTTACGTCCATCTTTCATTTGATAGACTATCAAAAACGACTTGTGATTGCTTAATCCCAATTGGCGAGAGTCTTTTGGCATCGCCAGTTTAAGCTGGCTACCTATAGATTTGTCTTTATCAAAATCCAATTCCAGTGGCGATACAGTCAACTTTCGCTCACTAGACAGGCCCCTATTGAAAGAGGCCTTCATTGTCGGCAACACAATTTCGGTATTAGCACAGCACTTATCGGAGTACAGACCGCACTCTTCTAAGGCAGAAATATACCGCTTATCTTCTTCGCCTTTGGCGTTAGTATTTTTCTCTTCATCTTGGATTCCGCACTTTTTCGATACAGTTCCAAGCGGAACCTGACTGAGAAACATTTGAATTCCCTGTTTCAGCAGATAACAACTATCTCTCAACTTTGAAAAATATCTTTTTTGTGGCTCGGTAAAGGTAGAACTCTGGTTGTATACCTCTTGCCGCCACGCCAAATTAACATTGGAGCAGAGAGTCTGCATTTCCATGATCTCATTTCGAATTTCCTCTGTAGAAAACTGAGCGATGACCTCCTCTTTATAAGTAATTTCATCAATTATTTTTTGTTTAAGTGCCTCTCCACAAGAAAAGGAATTCTCGCCTGGTCCATGAAATTCGCGATCAGCACAGACCTCTTGACCAAAGACCTTGCAAATCAACCCAGGATATTTCGAACCCTGTGGGTTTGTATCACACGTCCTTTCCTCCGGGCGATCACAACTAAGAGTTTGACCGCTAAATGTTGCAGGAACCAGTTGAAGATTATGAACACAAGTAAATTTCTCAACACCAGAACTCGAGGCACCAAAATTCGCTAACGCTTCGGCTGCGAAAGCCTGGGAGTACCACGGCCAGCTCAAAATGTTAGGTCGCTGACTCACTTTGCGACCAAATTCCTTCTGTATTTTAGCCTGAGTTTGAAGAAAGGCAATGCCATCGAACATTAGATTTTTGATCTTTGTCTTATTTTTATTTTTAAAATCAAGCTTCGTAAGTGGGCGCATTTTGGCGTTGCCAATTGCGATATTGCGCGCTTCACGCAGACTCTTGGGTCGACTATCTCGAAACATTTTCATCTTGATAAATGGCCTTTTGTCGCTAAATTTGGCTGTCATTTTCAATCGATCAGAATGAGTCCGCCTCGAACCAACTCCTGCGCTATTCTTCGCCGCCAAGCTAGAGTGACACATCTCACCTGCAAAAATTGTAAGAAAAACTATAACAAGAGTATTTCTACTATCATACATCATTTACAAACCTCAATGCTCCTCGAGTTAAAAAAGTGAAGTTAATTTTCATTAAGGTAGATACCTTTTCAAATCAGTCGCTCCGCCAATCAAAATTCCTTTGTGAAAAATCTGAGGGAAGGTGGGCCAACCGCTCCAAAGTTTGATGGCTAAGCGAAGCTTCCACTCCGAAAAGTAGCTACCATGGCAAATGTAAAAATAAGGAATGGATTTTGACTCCATATGCTTTCGTGCCTGCTGCACAACTGGATTTTGCTTCATTCCGACAACGACCCATTCATGATTTTTTATAGCATCTTGTACTTCTTTAACGGTGCTTAAGTGGAAATTCTCAATAGCTTTCAGTGCATTTGCGTCTATTTTTGCCTCGTCTAATATTGGTCTCATATTCGCTCCCTGACGTTTGGAACCCATTTAGGGGACAGGCTCTAAGAAAATTGTCTTTGCAACAACCTATAGTAGAGACCATTGACATCTTTGGCAAGGACATCGTGCTTTCCCTGCTGAACAATATGACCCCGATCGACAACTAAAATTTGGTCTGAGTTCTTAACCGTCGCCAAACGATGTGCTATGACCAAGGTTGTTCGAGATTGCATTAACCGATGAAGCGCCTGCTGAACCAAAGCTTCACTCTCAGTGTCCAAATTACTTGTGGCTTCGTCTAGAACGAGAATTTTTGGATCTTTTAAAATGGCCCTCGCAATCGCCACCCTTTGCTTCTGTCCGCCTGATAGCTGAATGCCTTTTTCGCCCACCCGAGTTTGCATTCCTTCGGGAAAACTATCAATAAAATCCAGTGCGTTGGCATCAGCAGCCGCATTTCTAATTTCATCTACGGTTGCATCAGGTTTCCCATAACGTATATTTTCTAAAATTGTCGACGAAATCAAAACCGGTTCTTGCGAGACTATACCGATCTGTTTTCGCAACCAGCTCAGGTTTAAGCTCTTTAAAGGGTGACCATCGAGGCAAATCTCGCCTGAAATGGGGTCATAAAATCGCGTCAGCAAGTGAGCGATTGTCGACTTGCCGCCACCCGAAGAGCCAACAAGTGCCACCATCTGACCAGGCCTAATTTCTAAATTGAGATCTTTTATTACTTCATGTTTCATCCGAGTGGGATAGGTAAAATTGACCGATTTAAATTGAATATGGCCTTTAACGGCAGACAGTGTATCTCCCTGATCTACTTCCTGTGGAGTCTGCTCTAGAGTTTCAAACACCCGAAGACTTGCGCCCACGCCCGACATGAGGTCACCCCATAGACTACCCAAACTCCCCACGCCAATGGCCACAATCATGAGGTACAATAAAAATTGGGTCAGATCGCCGACTGTCATTTGCCGCTGAATGACCTCTCGGCCACCAAACCAAAGTACAAAGCAAATTGCTGCAAAACCAACAACCGTGGCTATTGTCATAAACTCAGTAATAGCTCTGACACGAAACCGAGCAAACTCCAAAGCCTGTAAAAGGGTCTCTCTGTATCGATTGATTTCATTTTGTTCTTGAACAAAAGACTTAACAGTTCTGATACCAAAAATTGTTTCCTCGGCAACTATGCTTGCCTCAGCTAAGGACGCTTGGAACTCCTTTGCATTCTTGCGTATGCGCTTTCCAAAAACAGCCGCGGCCAGAGCGGTTGGGGGTATCAGCACCAGCATGATTAGGGAAAGCTTCCAAGAAGTATAAAACATAAACGCGAGCCCACCCACCACCTGTCCAACATTTCGCAAAGTCATGGACACATTGACACTCACCGTATTCTGCAGGGTTGCGCAATCCGAAGACAGTCGACTCATCAATTCTCCGGTCCGATTAAAATCAAAGAATGAGACATCTTGTGATAAAATTTGACCAAAGAGTCTTTGTCTCAAGCCAATAACAATCTTTTCGCCAGCCATCGTAAATAGGTAATAGCGAATGCTTCCCGCTATACTTTGCAAAAAAAAGGCAGAAAATAATATCAGGACCATCGGGAGCAAACGATCGGCGCGACGGGGCTCCAAAACATTGTCCACCATCCAACGGACAATCTGTGGATAGGCCAGGCCCGCGGCACTAGCAATAATCAAGAAAATAAAACCCCAAATCAAAGCGACTTTTTGCGGTTTTGCAATCAAAACCAAGCGGCGCCAGGTTTTGGCCCGAGCTTTAGATTGAGTTTTGCGAGTGAGTTTTCTGTTTCCTCTGCTTTTTTCCATATAGCCTTTCAAAACAACCAAATATGATCGATGATAGCCTGATATGGAAAAATTAGGTATTCATAGCTATATATTTGTAGGAACGAATGAGCTGTCTAAAATCCGCGTTTTGCTGCTATGGTAGATTGAAACGAGATCGAGTCCAAAGGCAATTAAAAATGTCACATCCCATGTACCTTCAAGGACATTAAAGATCGGTCCATCATAGACAAAACTTCCATTAGAATAAAAAAAGCTACCAAATCTGGGAATATTCCAAGCAGCATGAAGAGCAAGTGGAAAAGCAATTGAGCCGCTTTTTATAAACGCCCAGCTACAGGCTAAACCGAACAAGAACAGATTCAATAATGTTAGCGGCTGCAGGACAGACTGATTTGCAGGAATTTCATTAAAATAGTACAACAGAAAATGTCCCACTGAGAAGACCAAGGCGCACAGTATGCTTGCGAGGAGGACTGCTATCTTCCGTCTTCCGCAAAGGTGAATTACTGCGCGTAATAGCAGCGCTCGAAATACAATTTCTTCATTGAGAACTTGTAACAGTTGCAATAACGATTGAGGAAAAGCAGGGCCTCTTCTCAATTCGAGACCACCCTGCTGGGCCAACACTGTAACCAAATTAGTGGAAACACCGAAAAAGACTCCAAACAGCAGGAAACTGCATAGAATTTCACCTCGCTTCATTTTCAATCCTAACAATGTCAGCGCAGAGGAACCGAAAACCCACAACCCAAGTAAAATAATGAAACCCGAAGCCGCCAGAAATCGCCGTGGATATTGAATGTACAAAAACTTTTTGGTAGGTTTGCCACTTCATTGACAAGATCTTCGGGGGGGGGGGGGAATTTGGCGGACGGAAAGACTAGCAGTACCATATACTTCTCAAAAATGTCTCAAAGCGACCTAGTGGGCACTTTGGATAGAATCAACAGAGATAGATTCCCAGCAAATTATGCAGCCTGCGTTGCTGAAATTCGGCACAGAAAAGACAAGGGCAGCTGGGATGAAGCTCAAGCGCAATTTCCTCAGGGAAATCAAGTGCCAAAACTGCTTGCTGGCGTTTGGATAAGAGTCGCTGCTGATATCATTGACCTAGCAATTCTTTGGGCTTTCGCGTTTGCTCTCAGTCTTGGAATGGAAAGTTGGTTTGTGATGATAGGCGAGACCGGCGTTTGGTTTGGCCTAATGGTTTCCATCGCTTATTTCGTACCCTCCCAAAGCGGGTTCGGTAATGGTCAAAGCTTGGGTAAGTGGCTATTGGGCATTCAGGTTTTGGACATAAACGGGCAGCTGCTCACTTTGAAAAAATCATTCTTACGATATCTGACTATCGCGTTCGTTGGCTACTTCGGCGTCTTCACTGGTATCGCCAATTCTATAGTGGGTTCAGCACTGTCTACGTTCGTAGGTTCAATTTTAAATTCACTGTGGTTCATCGCTCTTGTTGGCTGCTACTTGCTGATTCCACTTCACCCACTGAAACGTGGACTCCATGACTTGATCGCTGATTCGATAGTAGTATACCGAGATCGATACAATGCTGCGGCCCTCGCTGAGCTGAACAATCCGGCGAAGACGAAGAGGGCATTTGGCATAGTTGGAGTCGTATCTGCGGTTATTGTCGTCCTTGGATTATGGAGTATCGCAGCGATCACAGAGATTTTTGACATGGCGACCATGCAGGACGTTCAGGCCAAGCTGGAGTCCACAGGACAATTTAGTGGCACTAGAGTGACGAGTCATTTTGTGTCGACCAAATCTGGCACCACTCGAGCGATCATTGTTCATGCATTTGTCGGCGGTCCACTAGATCAGACACGAGAGGACCTTAAGCCGTTATTTGACCTTGCTTTTCAGACAGTTCGTGACCAGATTAAGGATCTATCTTCGTATGATAATCTACGTGTCGGTCTCCGGTTTGGCTATTTTCTAGGTATTCGAATGAGATTAATGACTCTATTTCAGGAGGAAAACCCAAGTCATCCCGGAGGGCGAAAAGATGCGGGCTCAAGCTCCAACTTTTAAATTGTGGCACGGTCGCGAAATTAGCGAATCGGCGTGAATCCTCTGACTCGCCTTTGACAGAATGTAACTCGCTCTACCTCAATCCAAGATCTAGCTTTTCACTTCCCTTAATTGCCATCACACCACTCCGATCATACATTGTACCAGTTTTAGAAAAGGCAATACGAACTGGTCCAAGAATTTGAATTTCAACACGGATCCGATAGCTATCAACACGGAGAAAGTCTGTACTATTGTTCGAACCCGACTCATCTATCGTGATCATGTTTCCATTGCAAGAGGCTGTATATTTTCGAAAGTATCCGTCTGCTTTAGGGCTTGATGTAAAAGTATCGTTAACCATCAAAGTTGAAAAATTTGAAAATACTGAATTTATCGAAATCAATTTAAATGGCCAGCCTTTTGATTTTTATTATGGTGAAAACTGCGATTTCAAAATTTAGTTTATTCAAGCCACTTCTTTGCCAACGACCCTAAAGCAACTGGGAGGCTTGAAAGGCGCCAACTTGATTAGTCACGAAAAAATGGACGAGTTAGGCGCTGTACATTCAGTCCCGAGGGTTTTACTGGCGTGCCCAACGCGCGATCTACAGCATTGCCAATGCGCGAAGAAAGTCCTCCTTCGCCGTCTCCGTTAGACCCTGGGTGCCTTCAAGGAGCAATTTCATCATCCAGCAAGCAGCTCTCACCTCTGCGCTGAGCAGCCAAAGAGATAGGTCTCATCATTGAATCTGTGTGCGACTGAACCTCTGTCTAGAATAGACGAAATAGAGCAAGGGCAATAAAAGAAGCGCCAGTGACATTCCGCCTCCTTTACCAGCTCCACCTCCAGAAGAAACAACAAAGATAGCTCCACATCCCCCACCTCCAGATGAGGACTCTCCTTGCCGCGCCTTTGCCGAAGCGAGCTCCCTCCTAGATGTGGTTTCAACGGGAATGATCTGTCCACCAAAGCTGCCCCGAGATGCTAAAGTGACAGAAGCGGCAACATCTAACCGCACTTCATTCTTTACAAGCTCGACGAGATTGGGAACAATATCAGCTTCTCCTTCAAGAACCTGCTTTATCTCCTGCCCATTGATGCGAGGATTTTCATAGAACATCAGTGCGGCAGCGCCTGCCACAAAGGGGGTAGCCATGCTTGTCCCAGAGAGATATGCGAAACCTCCTCCGGGATAGGTGCTGAGGATGCGCACTCCTGGCGCTGCCAAAGTGACAGTGTCTTTCCCAAAATTAGAAAATCTGGCAATATTGTCGCTATCATCTGTAGCCGCCACAGAGATGACATTGGGTAATAGATAATTCGCTGGGAAGGTGGGTTTGGAGTCATTGTTTTTGGAATCATTTCCTGCTGCTGCGATGAAGGAGGTCCCTTTGTTGTTGGCGTACGCAATCGCATCTCGGAGGGCCTTGGACTCTCCTCCACCACCCCAAGAGTTGCTCAGCACTTGCGCCCCATTGTCGACGGCATAGTAAATGGCATTGATAGCATCGCTTGTGGAACCAGAACCATCTGCACCAATGAATTTCAGTGCCATAATCTTAATTCGAGAAGATGTAAGAGAATCTGCAAAAATGTCCTGTTCAACGCCTAAAACAATCCCAGCACAGTGAGTCCCATGGCCGTCGTCATCTTGGGGATTGTTATTGTTGCCAGGGAAATTCCACCCGGTCACATCATCAACAAAACCATTGCCATCATTATCAATGCCGTCTCCAGGGATCTCCTTTGGATTAGTCCAAATGGCTGCGGATTTATGAAACACTGGGTGGTTTATCTCAATTCCCGAATCAATTACGGCTACAACAACAGGCTCCCTTCCATCGGAAAGATTGGCCCGAGTTTCATCTAAGCCTATGGCAGCTTCGGTTTGCCTCTTTCCAGTTCCCGCCGCTACTGAAGACGAGAGTGTTTCGATTCCTCCCATGGGATTCGGACGGCTGAATACATAATTTGGTTCTGCCCAATCCAACTGAGCCGCAAAGGGCTCAGCAATGAGGAGCTCTTGGAATTGCACGACATCCAAATCTCCTTCCCACTTCCAGTGAGTGATGCGCGTCTTTTTCCAATCATTCATTAGATTCAAGCCTTTGTTCGAGGCCCAATTGCTGAAAATGGCATTCGAGTCTTCCGTCTTCATTTTTACCAATATTTGCTTCGGCAAAAATGACGCTCCATTCGTATTTTTAATAGGGTCTGTCATTTCTCCATTCAAAAAATCAAGTGGGCCATTTGATTCAGGCTTGGACTTCAAGTACCGAGCGCTTCTCAATTGGTCTTTTGGTACGCCACAATTTTGAAATCCAAGCAAAGTCATCAAGAACAACACTGCAACAGAATACATTCTACCCATGGCTCTTCTTGTCCCCTCTAAGATAATGCATTTTTTAACACAGAATCGATGTGCATCTGCTAATCTTAGCTTTTTTTGAGGATCTTCTAAACATATTCTCTTTTCCGTATCAAATCAGCCCAGAGACGTGGATAACGTCCCGATTTCTCATTGCTTAGTTAGCCCAAAATGAAACGCACCATAGGTCAATCTGGGAACACAATAATTGTTATATAGTTCAATACTATATCAACAACGCATGCTCCTTTTGGGTGCTGAATTACATCACGGCTGATGGTCCGATAATTTAAAAAATAAAATGGCGAATTTCACGATTTTCTCTTTGAAGTTCAGTACGAAAATCTGGATGTGCAATCGAAATGAGAGCTTCGGCCCTTTCGCGCAAAGATAGCCCGTGCAGATTTACGGCGCCATACTCAGTGACGACCCAGTGCACATGTCCTCGCGATGTGACCACGCCAGCTCCCGGCTTGAGAGTTGTAACAAGACGTGAAACCTGCCCATTTTTTGCGGTAGACGGCAGAGCGATGATGGGTTTGCCACCACGAGATCGAGCGGCGCCGCGAATGAAGTCCATTTGTCCGCCGATACCTGAGTAAATGTGATGACCAATGGAATCGGCACAGACCTGCCCGGTGGTATCGACTTCGAGCGCAGAGTTGATTGCAACAACACGGTCGTTTTTGCAAATCATTGACGTATCGTTGGTGCGATCACATGGATAAAATTCCACTTCTAGGTTGTCGTCGACAAAATCAAAAAGCCGTCTAGATCCACTGACAAAGCTTGTGGCAATACGACCTTTGTGAATTGATTTATAGTGATTGTTAATGACTCCAGATTTTACGAGATCGATCACATTGTCTGAAAACATTTCGGTGTGAATGCCAAGATCCTGTTTGTTGCCCAGGCGTTTTAAAACGGCATCAGGAATCGCACCAATACCGAGCTGCAGGGTTGAGCGATCTTCGATCAACCCTGCAATGATGTCGCCAATCGCATCTTCTTCGGCGCTGATTTTCCGAGTCTGGTGTTCGTAAAGTGGTCTGTCACTATGGATAAACGCGTCCAACTGCGAAAAGTGCACTGCCGTGTGACCATGGGTGCGTGGCATCTTCTCATTGATCTCGGCGATCACAATGTCTGCAGAATCAAAGGCGGCTCTGGCTGCGTCCACCGATGTTCCCAAAGTGCATAGACCGTGGTGATCCGGTGGCGATAGCTGAACAAAAGCGACATTCAAAGGAATGGTGCGCGAGCAAAACAAATCTGGAATGTCTGATAGGAAAATGGGAATATAATCCGCATGTCCCTCTTGAATGGCCTTCCTCGTATTGGCGCCAGAGAATAAAGAAACCGAAGTGATCTTGCCATGATGTTGCGGCTCCAGAAATGGGCTTGGTCCTGTCGTATGCAAATGGTACAGTCGAATGTCACTGAGATCCTGACGTCGACATAGAGCATCGAGCAGCGGCGTGGGCGTCGCTGCTGCGCCATGCACAAAGATGCGCTGCCCACTCTTGATGTGACGAATAGCCTCGTCAGGAGTGAGAGCTAAGGACTGCCAATTTTTAACAAATTTCAAGTTTGATTTCCTCATCTCACAAACGTAGTCTCTCGATGTTACGCTGACAATTCGTTTTGCTTTGTGAAGAACATTGAGCCATAGAAAAAAGTACCGCAATGACAAGATAATGGATCTCGAAGGCAAATATGCAAGAGTGACAGAGAGGATTTATGTCCGCCGAGGCCTTACAAGCACCGATCAAAGCCATCGTTAATAAGTACAAAGGCGATAGAACCGAGCTCCTCGCCATGTTGCGCGAAATTCAGGATAAGTGGCGCCAGATTCCGGCAGAAGCCCTCTCCATTCTTGCTGACGAATTGGATATGCCTCGCGTTCATGTTGAAGGTACGGCCACTTTTTATCACTTTCTTTCTCGCACCTCGAGAGGTCGGTACACAGTGTACATCAATACCAGCGCCACCGCTGAAATTGCTGGTGTCGATTCTGTGATCAAGGCCTTTGAAGATGAGCTGGGTGTAACCTGTGGTAGCAATTCTGCAGATGATTTGGTGGGACTTCGAAAGACCTCGTGCATCGGCATGTCAGATCAAGAACCCGCGCTGCTGATTAATGGACGAGTCTTTACGAAGGTCACGCCCGCAAGGGTGAAAGATCTTGTTAAGCAGATGCGTTCCGGCGTTTTGGTTGCCAATATGGGCGGAGCTGTTGGCGATGGCAATAACGCTTTGCCATCAGTGCGGGCTGAAGTTCAAAATAACATCCGCCAACCAGGACCTGTATTTTTTAGTGAGTACAAGCCAGGCGCAGCCTTGAAAAAGGCCATGAGCTTCAGCTCTCTGGACGTGATCGAATTGATCAAAAAATCTGGGCTTCGCGGGCGCGGCGGCGCTGGGTTTCCAACAGGTCAAAAATGGGGATTTTGCCGAGCGGCTGAGTCAGAAGCCCGATATGTCATTTGCAATGTTGACGAAGGCGAGCCAGGAACCTTTAAGGATCGTGTTTTGCTGACCGAGCGAGCGGAGTTGATTTTTGAAGGCATGGTGATTGCTGGATTTGCGATTGAATCTCGCGAGGGCATTTTGTATTTGCGCGGTGAATATGGATACCTGCGCCAACATCTTGAAGATGTCTTAGAAAAAATGCGAAACGAGCATCTGCTGGGAAGAAAGATTCTGGGAACTCGATTCAGCTTTGATATCAGAATTAAAGAGGGCGCAGGAGCTTATATCTGCGGCGAAGAGTCCGCGTTGATTGAGTCGGCCGAGGGAAAACGTGGCCAGCCTCGCAATCGCCCGCCCTTTCCTGTAACCAGCGGCTATCTTCATCGTCCTACAATCGTCAACAATCCAGAAACCTTTGGCTGCGCAAACAAAATTGTCCTCCATGGACCGGAATGGTTCAATCGCATGGGCACCGCCGCTTCCAGTGGAGTCAAATTGTTGAGCATAGCCGGTGACTGCAAGCGACCCGGAATCTACGAAATCGAATGGGGCCAATCGGTACGCCAAGTTTTGGATTTGTGTGGAGCAGAAGACACTTTGGCTGTGCAGGTGGGAGGCCCATCGGGAGTTTGCATTTCAGAAAAACAATTTGACCGAAAAATTTGCTACGAAGATCTTTCGACGGGCGGAGCCTTTACTATTTTTAATAAAAAGCGTGATCTTCTATCGATCATTCACAACCACATGGCTTTTTTTAGAAATGAATCCTGCGGATTCTGTGTGCCCTGCCGTGCCGGCAACAGTCTGTTGGTAAAGGCGCTTGAAAAGATCATGGTCGGCAATGGCACCAATAAAGATTTGGCCGACATCCAAAACCTCAGTTACATGGTGAAGTCGGCATCGCGCTGTGGACTCGGCCAAACCTCACCCAATCCACTTTTAAGTTCCATCGAGAATTTTGCCGAACTTTATCGACACAAAGTGCGCCAAGACGTCGACTTTCTCTCACAGTTCGATCTGAATTTTGCTGTGGCAGACGCAAAGGCCATCAGTCAGCAGGTCCCCGATCGCAGCATTGAAGGCCAGGAGTAGAAAATGGAACAAAGTTATATCCGAGTGACTTTTGATGGTCGTGAGATCTTGGCAAAAGAGGGGCAGACCCTTGTTCAAGCGGCGCGCGAAAATGGGATATTTGTCCCCACGCTTTGCGACTTCAAAAGTTTAACTCCTGCGGGAACCTGTCGCGTCTGTACGGTTAAAGTTGGAGGAAGGTTTGTACCCAGCTGCACCACCCATGTGGCCTACGGAATGGTAGTCGAAAATGAAAGCCCCGAAATCGCCGACCTACGAAAAGGCCTTATTGAGATGCTGTTTGTTGAGGGCAACCACCAGTGCCCTATGTGTGAAAAGAGCGGCAACTGCGAACTTCAGAGCTTGGCTTACCGCTACAAGATGATGGCGCCGAGATTTCCATTTCTATTTCCCCACCGTAAAGTTGAGGCTGGATTGCCGCATCTTTTGATTGAGCACAATCGCTGCATTCAATGTTTGCGCTGCGTCCGCGGCGTGAAAGCCAAAGATGGCCACGAGATCTTTGGCTTTATCAAGCGCGGCTGTGACATTCGCGTCAGTATTGACACAACGGACCCCGAGTCCTCCACGGAGGAGACGGCACAGAAAGCAATGGACATTTGCCCAGTGGGAGCCTTGATCAAAAAGCGAACTGGCTTTCAGGTGCCCATAGGCGAACGCCGACTAGAACACGAACCTGGCCATGTCAGTCCTGGTCATGTCGATACTAGTTATATCGAACCTGCGAAAGAAGGACAAAAATGAGCGCAACAAATGGCAACCAAGTCGCAGCGAAAAAAAAATGGACTCTAGCGACAACTTCGCTTGCCGGTTGTTTTGGCTGTCATATGTCCTTGCTTGATATCGATGAAAGAATTTTCGACCTGGTGGAAGTCATCGAATTCAACAAGTCACCTTTTGATGATATCAAAGAATTCACCAAGGTTTGTGATATTGGCTTGATTGAGGGCGGCTGTTGCAATGCTGATAATGTTCGTGTCCTAAGAGATTTTCGAAAAAACTGTAGAATTCTTTTATCGACAGGTCAGTGTGCAATCACGGGCGGGCTTCCAGCCATGCGCAATGGCATCCCTGTTAAAGAGTTGCTAGAGGAGGCCTATGTGAGTGGACCAACAGTGGCAAACAAATTGATTCCCAACGATGAGGAAATTCCGCTCATACTCGACCGCGTTTATCCCTGTCATGAAATTGTAAAGATCGATGGGTTCTTGCCAGGATGCCCTCCGCGCGCTGACCTACTTTGGGAGGCTTTGAATCTCTTGACGAGCGGTCGCAGCCTTGACGAACTGTCGAGCAAAAATATTGCCTATGATTAAAACGGAGAGTACGAATGAGTCGAAAAATAACGATTGAACCCGTTACCAGAGTCGAAGGGCACGGAAAGGTCACTATCAAATTGGATGATGATCACCGGGTTGTACAAACTCGCTTGCACATTGTGGAGTTTCGCGGGTTTGAGCGTTTTGTACAGGGGCGCCCATATTGGGAGGCCCCAGTTCTGGTTCAACGCCTTTGCGGCATTTGCCCTGTGAGCCACCATCTTTGTGCTGCCAAGGCCATGGATGTCATTGTTGGCACTCGCTCTCACGAGCTCACTGCCACTGCCGATAAAATGCGAAGACTTATGCACTATGGGCAGGTCTTTCAATCTCACGTTTTGCATTTCTTTCACTTGGCCTCACCAGATTTGCTCTTTGGAGTTGAGTCGGATCCCATTCACCGAAATGTGGTGGGTATCATTCAAAGTTTTCCGGAGCTCGCTAAAAAAGCAGTGCTGATGCGAAAGTTTGGTCAAGAGGTCATTCGCCTCACCGCTGGAAAAAAGATTCACGGAACTGGCGCCATTCCAGGAGGAATCAACAAACATCTGAGCCGCGAAGAGGGCGATTCGCTATTGTCTGGCAGCCCTGAGTTCAATGCCGACATTATGGTGAAATGGGCCGAGGAAGGCCTTGAGCTCTTTAAGGATTATCATAAAAAAAATCGCGCCTTTGTCGATGGCTTTGCCGCATTTCCATCAAACCACTTGAGCTTGGTAAGGCGAGATGGCGCTCTGGATTTATATGATGGCGTCTTGCGGGCCGTTGATAGCGACGGCAAAAAGATTTTTGATCAGGTAGATAGCCAAGACTACGTCAACTACATCAGTGAAGAGGTGCGCAATTGGACCTATATGAAGTTTCCTTTTATTCGCTCATTAGGACAAGAAAAGGGATGGTACCGTGTTGGCCCTCTGGCTCGCTTGAACACCTGTGATTTTATTCCAACTCCCTTAGCTCAGGCAGAATTCGAAAAATACAAGGCCTACAGTCACGGCCGCCCTGACGGCGTTTCTATGCATATGCACTGGGCCCGTTTGATTGAAGTCTTGCATGCCAGCGAAATGATTCGCGACCTCTTGAAAGCTGAAGATCTTTATCAGGGCGAACTGGTTAAGTCGGGACCACACCGGGGAGAAGGCGTCGGAATTCTTGAGGCTCCCAGGGGCACGCTCTTTCATCACTACAAGGTGCGCGACGATGATTTGATCAGTATGTGCAACTTGATTGTGTCCACAACCAGCAATAACGAAGCCATGAATCGGGCTGTGGCCTGGGTCGCCGAAGATCGAATCAGTGGTCATGAGATTATACCCGAAGGCGCACTGAATCAAGTTGAAGTGGCCATTCGCGCTTATGATCCTTGTTTGAGTTGCGCAACTCACGCCATTGGTCAAATGCCATTAGAAATTGAGCTCTACAGTCACCAAGATCAGCTTCTTGATCGGGTTTCCAAAAATCGCGGCGCATCTTCCTCTGGAGAAGCACGCGAAGAAAGCCTACCCAACAGGGAGAATTCTAAAAGGGATGGGACGTTGTGATTCTCGAAGATCTTGGTTTTTGCGCAGGCAAACGCACGCTCATCTACGGAATCGGCAATGTCAGTCGTCAAGATGACGGCCTTGGTATTCGCTTTGTCGAAAAACTGGAAACAGCGGGATTGAGTTCATCACTGACACTTGAAGCCAACTATCAGCTCAATATTGAAGACGCTCTGTTGATTTCAGAGTACGACATTGTCTTGTTTGTTGACGCGTCAAAAGAAGAGACTGCGACGGAGCCCTTTTCCATTCGCGCTGT
The DNA here is from genome assembly GCA_964388665.1 of uncultured Pseudobdellovibrionaceae bacterium. Taxonomy (GTDB): domain Bacteria; phylum Bdellovibrionota; class Bdellovibrionia; order Bdellovibrionales; family Bdellovibrionaceae; genus CALCCV01. Next base: position 18,355 of record CAYMBJ010000021.1, read on the forward strand.
CGAACCCGAATCCGAAATTACATTCACTACTCACTCAATGGCAGCTGGCGCAGTCTTGTCTTTGTGTGAGCGCCTCTACCACCACCGACCCAAAGCATTTCTCTTGGCAATTCCGGGGTATCTGTGGAATTTGACAGAAGAGCTCAGTCCACAGGCGAGCGGCAACCTTGAACAAGCTTTTGACTTGCTTCACTCGGAGTTTCAATGCATGAGATCTCAATAGTGGCTGCATTGGTGGAAACGGTGGACGAAATTTCTAAAAGAGAGAATTTCACCAAGGTGCGTGAAATTCACGTTGAGGTCGGAGCTTTGAGTGGGATAGAGGCCAGCTGTTTGGAGTTTTGTTTTTCTGAGGTGGTGCGAGGCTCGGTGCTTGAAGGTGCTCAACTCTCTTTGGATCTGATTGGCCTTGAACTGCGTTGTCAAACTTGCGGACAACTCTCATATCCTGAAGACACCGCAGCACTTTTTTGTGAGCACTGCCAATCCACAGCAATTGAAATTTGCAAGGGCCGAGATTTTAGAATTGTTGATCTAGAGGTTTTTTAGCCGTTCGTTTTTTAACTGAACATAAGGAGATAGACAATGTGTCGAGACTGCGGTTGCCAAGAAGCCAATCAAAATGCCCATGGGCATTTGACAGCTGGAAAGTGGGTGCGTCGCTCTCATCCGCCAAGCCCACGCACGAACCCTCGTCGCATTTCTATTGAACAATCGGTGCTAGCCAAAAACGATCACATTGCCAAAGAGAATCGCAATTGGTTTAGCGAACATCAAATTCCAGTTTTGAATTTGATAAGCTCACCGGGAGCTGGAAAAACTTTGTTGCTCGAAAAAACCATCGCCCACCTCGGCGCAGAATTTAAGATTGCCATTTTGACGGGGGACCAAGAAAGAGACTTTGACGCCCAAAGGCTCAAGGCCGTCGGCGCCGAAGTGCTTCAGCTAAACACCCTGAGTTCCTGCCATCTTGACGCCGCCATGATTCGTAAAGAGATTGGCGCCTTTGTTCGACCCGACCATCAGCTCTTGATCATCGAAAATGTTGGTAATTTGGTTTGCCCAGCGGCCTTTGACCTAGGAGAAAATGAAAAGATTGCGATTCTGTCTTGCACCGAAGGCGAGGACAAGCCCGCAAAATACCCCCTACTTTTTCACGAAGCGAGCCTCGTGATATTGAGCAAAATGGATCTACAACCACATTTGGATTGGAACCTTGAGCTTTGCGAAAGTTACATTCGCAAAGTGAACGCAAATGTTCCCATTATTAAATTGAGCTCTCGCAGCGAAGACGGATTTGCCCCATGGTTGGACTTTGTCAGAAGTCGAATTCGCATTGGCGCGCAGCTTGAAGCTCTGCTGGCACCATGACATTGATTCGTAAGCAGTTCGAACTTCAGGGACGCTTGCAGGGAGTGGGGTTTCGACCTCTCGCTTATCTGCTCGCGCGCGAGCTGGAACTTGTGGGCTCAGTTTGCAATACCGGGCACGGTGTGTGCATCGAAGTTCAAGGTGCACCCGCAAATGTTTCGGCTTTTGAAAATCGATTGAAACAAGAGCTCCCCCCAATGGCCAGAATTCGCCAATTCAAAATGAGCTCTCTTGATCTCGTAAACGACGAGACCAGTTTTAAAATTATCCCCTCTAAAGCCCTTGAAAACACTCAAACCACCCCGGCGGCCGAAGTGCAAATGGACCTAGCGCTTTGCAACGAGTGTGCTCAGGAACTTAAAAATCCGGGAGATCGCCGTTATCGCTACCCCTTTATCCAATGCACCCAGTGCGGACCTCGCTATAGCATTCTCCGTCGCCTGCCCTTTGATCGTGAAAACACAAGTATGCGTGATTTTCCCATGTGCAGAAAATGCCAATCTGAATATGAAGATCCAACCGATCGTCGCTTTCACTGTCAATCCATCTGCTGCCCAGAGTGTGGACCAGCCATGTCTTTTACAAATTCTAGAGGACAATGTTTGAGTAAGAACAATGAAGCGATAATAGAAACACAAAAGCAACTTCGCCAAGGTGCCGTTATCGCCATCATGGGCTATGGCGGTTTTCATTTGGTTGCGGATGCCAGAAATGATCACACTCTCCAGCGCATGCGCCAAAGCAAGCAACGTCCTCGTAGGCCTTTTGCGATAATGACACCACATCTTGAAGAGGTGAGAACCCATTGCCACCTCTCGATCCTCGAACAGCGTCGACTGCTTTCTGCCGAAGCCCCAATTGTACTTTTAAAATCTCGAGACTCCTCACGAAGTTGGCTCAGCCAGTGGGTGGCACCTGACTCTGGCCTCTTGGGGGTTATGTTTCCGTACAGCTCATTGTATCAGTTACTCTTTGAATCTTTGAATTTTCCACTGGTTGTGACAAGTGGCAATCTTTCAGATGAACCCATTTGTTTTGAAGCGGCCCAGGCCTATAAAAAATTAGGGTCCGTTGCGGATTTTTTTCTAGTGCATGATCGCAAGATCGCCGCTCGCATCGATGACTCGGTGGTGCGTGAGATTGGGGCTACCGAAGTGGTGTTTCGAGCCGGTCGTGGATACGCTCCGTTTGTCATAGACTCTCACTTCGAGGGACCTTCTGCATTGGCATATGGTGGACATCAAAAAAACGCTTTGGCGTTTTCACACAACAGTCAAATGGTGCTAATGCCTCATATTGGCAATCTGGATTCTGTTGAATCCATCGAAGATTATGGTCGAGCGCTCGATCACACCCAGAATGTGTTTGGCCTTCAACCAACGCAAATCGTTTGCGATTTGCACCCTGATTATGCTTCCACCAAAATCGCAAAAGACAATTGCAAGTCTGTGGTGCAAATTCAACATCACCAGTCGCATCTGTACTCATGCATTGCTGAGCACAACATAAATGGCCCTGTCTTTGGCATTGCTTTTGATGGTTCGGGCTTTGGTCCTGATCAAAGCATTTGGGGAGGTGAGTTTTTCATCGGTGATCGCTTTCACCTCAAGAGGGTCGGCCATTTGCGAAGATTTCGCTTGCCCGGCGGGGAGCTCGCCATTCGAGAACCCATTCGGGTTGAGCTTTCTCTTTTGTATGAAATCTTTGGTGATTCACTTGGTGGCTTCGATCTCGGTACCTCATTGCCAGCAGACTTAAAAATTCTATTAACCATGATGGCACGTGGCCTCAACTCGCCATGGACTTCAAGTGCTGGGCGTTTGTATGATGGTGTTGCAGCGTTTTTGGGCTTTCATGGCCGCAGTGACTACGAAGCTCAGGCCGCTACGGGTCTAGAAACCGCTGCCGACTCATGGATGACCCACTCTGTGTCAAAAAGATCTGTAGAGTCCTACGACTGCAGCAATATTATTCAAGAAGTGAGTTGCAATATCAATGGTGCAATGAGAGTCCTCAATTGGGAGCCCTGGATTCGCGGGATTATTGAAGACCTGAAACAAAATGTTGAAGCTCCCAAGGTGGCGGCGAAATTTCACCGAAGTTTTGCGCAGGGAGTGGTCGAAATGGTCAAAAAATTTGATACACCTCAAGTGGTATTGAGCGGAGGGTGTTTCCAAAATAAATTGTTCAGTGAATTGATCATCAATGATTTGCGTGAGGCAGGATTTACGCCATTTTGGAATCAGCGTGTGCCTCCAAACGATGGCGGTCTGTCGATAGGTCAACTTCTAGGAGGTGCTAATGTGTTTGTCGGTGCCCGCTAAGCTTATGGATATCAGTGGTGAAGAACCCCTGAGCAGAACTGGTAAGGTCAGCTTTGGTGGGGTGGGCAAAGACGTCTGCCTCGCCTACGTGCCTGAAGCGAGGGTGGGCGACTATGTCTTGGTCCACGTCGGCTTTGCCATTTCCGTGATCGATGAAGAGGAAGCTAATTTTGTTTTTGACTACCTAAAACAGTCTGAGCCTCAGGAGCTTCCATGAGTTTAAAATTTATCGAAGAGTATCGCAACGCCGATGTTGCCCAAAAGTATTCGGAGCAAATTTCAGCTCTTGGTGGTGACTCCTACAAAATCATGGAGGCCTGTGGCGGACAAACTCACTCCATCATTAAGTACGGCATTGATCGAATGCTGCCTGATGGAATCACCCTCGTACATGGACCCGGTTGCCCTGTGTGCGTGACTCCCATGTCAACAATTGATGCCGCCATTCAACTGAGCCTTGTTCCCAAAGTCATTCTCTGCACCTTCGGTGATATGATTCGCGTCCCCGGATCAGAAACAGATCTCCAATCGGCAAAGGCCGACGGCGCTGACGTGCGAATTGTGTATTCACCAACAGATGCACTCACCATTGCCCGACAAAACCCCGATCACAATGTGGTTTTTTTTGCAGTTGGCTTTGAGACGACAGCACCAGCCAACGCGATGGTCGCCTATCAAGCTCATCGCGAGGGTCTCCGCAATTTTTCAATGTTGGTTTCACAAGTTTTAGTTCCTCCGGCTATCGATGCTCTGCTTTCTTCGGAAAATCACGAGCTCAGCGGCTTTCTAGCACCTGGTCATGTTTGCACCATCACTGGCTTTGAAGAGTACGAAGTCATCGTGAAAAAATACCACATACCTATTGTAGTTACAGGGTTTGAACCCACAGACATTTTGCAGGGACTTTTGATGTGCCTTCGTCAACTTAAAGAAGGCCGATGCGAAATCGAAAATCAATACACTCGATCTGTACAAAGACAAGGTAACGGCTCAACACAAGCGATGCTCGGTGAGGTATTTGAAGTTGTTCCAAAAGTTTGGCGCGGACTCGGCTCACTCCCCAACAGCGGTTTGCAGCTCGCAGAAAAGTACCGTGACCTTGATGCAAGACACCGCTTTTGTTTGGGTGTTGAGACGAGCACCGAAAAACCAGGCTGCATCAGTGGTTTGATTTTACAAGGAATTAAAAAGCCTTCACAGTGCCCCATGTTTGGAAAGGGCTGCAGCCCCGAACGCCCATTGGGCGCCACGATGGTCTCTTCTGAAGGCGCGTGCGCAGCCTATTACCGCTATCGACGAGAGGAGTGCTGATCTATGAATGATCAACAAAGCGAACTCGGCTGCCCTTTGCCTTTTGCACCTAAAGACAAAATCTTGCTCGCACACGGAGGCGGTGGGCGCTACACGCAGCAGTTGATTCGTGAAATCTTTTTGAAATCTTTCAAAAACTCCTTCTTAGCAAAAGAGCATGACGCCTCGGTCTTGCCCAGCTGCAATTCCAAAATGGCGATGACTACAGACAGCTATGTGGTGAGGCCATTATTTTTTCCAGGTGGCGACATTGGCAAATTGTCGATTTTTGGAACTGTCAACGATCTGGCAATGAGCGGCGCCCGCCCGCTTTACATCAGCGTAGGATTTATTTTGGAAGAGGGCTTTGCCATTGACAAACTCCAGAGAATTGCACAGTCCATGCAAGATGCAGCCGAGCAATGCGGCGTACAGATCGTCACCGGAGACACCAAAGTTGTCGAACGCGGCAAAGGCGACGAAATTTTTATTAACACCAGCGGTATTGGGTCCATCTCCCATTCACTCGCAATTGAACCAAAAAGTATTCAACCAGGGGATGCTGTTTTGCTCAGTGGTGATGTTGGCCGCCATGGCATGGCCATCATGGCCGCACGCGAGGGCTTGCAATTTGAAACAACAGTTGAGAGTGATTGCGCCCCACTAGCAGCTATGGTGATGGATTTGCTAGAGTCTGAAATTGAAGTTCATTGCCTCAGAGATCTCACTCGTGGAGGCTTGGCAACAGCTCTCAACGAGATCGCCACAACCTCAGGGCTCGCCATCGAAATTGAAGAAAACCGCATCCCTGTAAATATCGAAGTGCGTGGAGCCTGCGAGATGTTGGGTCTCGATCCACTGTATTCAGCCAATGAAGGGCGTATGGTGGTCATCGTTCCCGAAAAAGAGGTTCGCCGAACTCTTGAGATCTTGTCCCGGCATGAAGCCGGCGCACAGGCCTGCGAAATCGGCAAAGTCGAGAACATTGGCAAGTCTCGACTTTCATTAAAAAGCTCCTTTGGACCTCGACGCATTCTAGATTTACAGAGTGGTGAACAGCTACCTAGAATTTGCTGACATTTTAATTATCTTAGTTGGACTGCAATACAGCTCGGTAAGCATTGACCAATCCGTGACCAAGAACTGCATTTGGAATTTGATTTCCCGGAAAATCTCCGCAGCTTTGTCGATCCGTTTTTGGTGTTGCAGTCATACCCAGAATCCGAGACGTGGCATCGATCTCACCGATCAGCTCTGGATGCGCAGACCACATCAGCGCAACGATGCCTGCAATGTGAGGCGCAGCCATTGAAGTTCCGCTCTTGTAATCGTAGCTGCTGCCGCCGCTCTGATGGGTTGCAGAGCGCACGCCATCACCGGGGGCGGTGATGTCAATGCCGATTCCACCATTAAAGGTTGATGGCCCACGGCTAGAAAAATATGCGGTCTCTTCACGATAGGTATTGTAGGCTGCGACAGAAATGAGCTCGCCAGAATAATTTCCTGGTGGATCCATGACGGTGCTACAGCCAGGGCCTTCATTCCCGGCGGCGGCAACAAACATGATGCCGGCGGCCTTCATGGCTTTTACGGCTTCAAAAAATTCATTGCCAGTGCAACCTTCGGAAACAGGACAAGCCCATGAATTGTTGATCACATGAGGAGCTTTGGTCACATCACCATCCGTTTGCGGATTACCACCCAAGGGATAAGGCGCCATAAAGAATTCGAAGCACTCAAGGTAGGTCGAAGCAGTGCCACTGCCTTTATTCATATTGCGGCAACCGATCCACTGCGCTTCGGGAGCCATTCCGATTTGGTTGCCTTTGCCATCATCACCAACCATTGTCCCCATTGTGTGTGTGCCATGACTGTGGTCATCACAGGGTGCCACAGCATCGGGTCCACACTGGGCCAAGCTTGCTGATGATGCTTGAACATTGGCAACGCGAGTTCCGGCATGAATGGCATCATGCCAATTGTAATTGTGATTTACAGTCTCCTTGGCCGTGCCTGAATTTGCAACGCCACGATATTTACTTCGCAGTGACTCGTGCTCCCACATATAGCCAGTGTCTTGCCCGGCTACGACTATGCCTTTTCCCCGCACATTGAGTTCATTCCAAACTCGTTGTGCTTCCACAGCCTCAATGTTTGTTTGATAGTCTGAGCCTGGGCGCTGAATGAGCTGTTCGAAGTTTGTTCCGTACTGAGAGGCTGGCAATTTTAGGCTCGCCATAACATCGACCTGAAGTGATGAGACCTCATCCATAGCCGCCAACTCATTTGCCACCTGCGCATCTCCATTTCGCACAAGAATCGCATTCTCAAGATAGAAGGACTGCACGCGCAGGTTCTTTGTTGCTAGTTTTGCAAGCACCGCCTTTTGCGAATTTCGCGCATGATCTGCTAAGCTTCGGTAGATCCACCGCGCTCGAGCGATGCGATTGGTGATGAGTCTGGCTGGTTGCAATTCCGCCTTTGATTTAAAGTACACCAATAGATCCACTGACGAATCTTGGGCGAAGGCCTTTGTCAGAGCCGGCGTGGCCTTTTCCAAATAACTCACGCTTGGTGAAATTTCGACGGCCATTGCCATCGGTGCGGCAGATACCAAAATTGCCATTGTTGCTGTCGTGAACCACGTTTGCAAACTACTCATTACGCCCCCTCTTAATTTGATTAGAATTCGTTTAATGAAATCCTAATCAATACCAAGGGCTGGGTAATGGAAATTCAGAAAAAACTAGACCAAGGTCTAAGGCCTCATGGAACACGCCCTAATCTTCAGATCCCGCTTTGTCGTAATACTGCACTACATTGATCGTGTTGTCTTTGCGAATCAGCTTCACTTTGTCGCGCACTCTGTCTGCAAGAAGTTTGAGATTTTTGAATTCGTCACTCTCACGCAACTTGAACTCTCTATCTCGGCCTTCGAGTACATCTTCCATGTATTTCTCAAAGGCATAGAGAGGCCCAGCAATACGATGAGAAATGATTCGCCCAACAGCAAACATCCCCACGGAAAAAGTGACCGCGAGAATCGAAAATGTGATCAGGTAGGGATAAACGTATTTATCAATGACTCGGACGTCACCAAAAGCCATCTCTCCCAAGGTCACGCGAAAATAAGTGTAAGAAAACACTCCGGCTATCAGAGACAAACCAAAACCCACACCGAACAGCACAAAACAGTATTTCAGTTGAAATCCAGGATTGATCCAATATTTTCGCCGAGAGTTCACTTCTGGCCAGATCAAATGTCCTTCTTTGATGACAGACCAGACAATCAGGCCATAACCAATCCACTGCAATGCATCCGCAAGATTGAATGCCGGCGAAGACAGCGAGCGATTTCCCAAGACGACAAAGTCGACAACATATCCCCAAATTATTCGGTCGGTCACATTTCCGAGAATTCCTCCAAGCAATATCGATAGACCTGCTCTGAGTTTTAGAGATTTCGAAGGGAGCAAATACTGGACAAGCGCAAACAGACAAACAATAAAGGCGCCGCCGGTGGAGAGACTCACAATCCTCAATACAGCTGGCAGATCTGAAAACAATCCCAGCATCGCACCATGGTTGTGGTGCAAGACGAAGTGAAGGATTTGAAAGCTATCAATTCCTTGTAGGCCAGTGGCCCAGTGCTTGGTGATCCTATCGATTGACCAAGTTGCCAACAGAGGTAAAATAATGACGAGCCAATCTTTTCGCGACATAGATCTCTTTACGGTGCCGAATCCCTGATGCAGAGTAAAGAGGTCCCATTAAAAAATCGACGATAGCCTTGGACTAGATGAGTGGCGCTTTTTAGCAAAATAAGACGTCGCTGCCCTGCGACCTGAAAGGAACCAAAATGAAGACACTCTTTTTGTATGACAATACCGTCAATCTGAAGCGACTTTTGCCATTCATCTGTTTTGTATTACAGTTCAATGGCTTTGCCATGGCCGAGGCGGTGCCCTCTGCCGCTTCCCAAACTCCAGCGGCCGTTCAGAAAAACCACCTCGAATTGATCAAAAAATCTGGACTCAACCTTGGTCATTCTGCACTATTGGCAATCGAGATTAAAGACGGGGGCACAGCCACGTTGGTGGATCATCGCAGTGAGGTGCTGATGACACCAGCATCCATCACAAAATTGGCAACAGGTGCCGCATTTATCAATCAATTCCCACCCGGTACCAAAATCAAAACCAGCCTGATGTCCCCAGCAAAAATTGAAGGAAGCACACTGAAAGGATCGCTCTGCGCTAAGGGAGGTGGGGATCCTTCTTTTGTGTCGGAAAATATGTGGTTTTTGGTCAATCAGTTTGTGCGCAATAAAATAACCAAAGTCACCGGAAATATTGTTGTCGACGATTCCGTATTCGATAGTCAGCGCGTGGATCCATCACGCACAACCGAACGCGTGGACCGAGCATACGATGCACCGGTAGGTGGTCTTTCTTTCAATTGGAATTCTGTAAATATTTTCATTCGTCCCAATATTCTGGGTCAGCCGCCACAAATTTTTCTCGATCCCGAAAATGACTATGTGAAGCTCGAAAACAAGGCGCGCACAATCAGAGGTGGCGGCAATCAGTTGATCATAGATCGCATTCGCCAGCGAGACGGCAAAAACACAGTTCGAGTGAGCGGAAAGATCGGTGTTAATATCAAGGAGTTAGTGGTTTTTAAATCGATCACTGATCCAGATCTTTGGTTTGGCTACAATCTCAAGGCATTTCTGGCCCAACGAGGCATCGAGGTTACGGGCACGATCCAAGCCGGTGAATGTGGCGCGAACGACAAAGTCTTAGCAGAAGCAGAAGCCAGAGGATCCGAACTGATCTTGGCAGATATGAATAAATTTTCAAACAACTACGTGGCCGAGATGATCACAAAGCAAATGGGCTTGAGCCAAAGTGCACCTGGAACCATCACGAAGGGAATTAATGTCATTAAAAAGTATTTGAAAGGAATAGGCATACAGGACAATGAATACGTTCTAGAAAATCCTTCGGGCTTGACCAATAAAAATAAATTTTCGGCGAAAGCCATGGTTAAGTTGCTTGCCGAAATTCACAACGACTTCAGAATTGCGCCTGAGTTGCTATCGTCTTTACCCATATCGGGAATCGATGGAACTTTAAAAAAACGATTTCAAGATACCAAAGGCGAGCGCTGGATAAGAGCCAAGACTGGACTGCTGAATGGCGTCGTGGCTCTTGCTGGCTATGCGGGCAAACCCGACGGAAGTATAATTGTTTTCGCCTTCATGTTTAATGGATCTGGGAATGAAGCAAAAGTGAGATCTCACTTTGATGATTTGGTGGTTAGCCTGTTAGAATAGATTCATGAAGATTATACTTTTGATTTCGGCTTTTGCTTCGCTCGCGTTTGGTTGGTCCTACACTTTTAATCCGAAAATTCTTCATGATGCTTTTGATTATAGTTTTGAAACTGAAGACACAGCACCTGATGGCTGCCACGAGGATTCATCTCGCAAGTCCGCTAGCAATGATGGTGAAGACGACGACGAAAATGCCACCGACTCTGAAGGTAAGATTTGCGTGCTTGAAGCCGACACTCCATCATCAATTGCCGAAGTTCATGGAGGCAAGTCTCTGACCAAGTCACGCAGTTGGAGACCTCCGGAGTACCAAAAACAAGGCGCAGCACTCGGCTATGCTGATAGTCCATTTGCAATTCCGAAAGGACTTCAGGTTGCAGTTGAATTTTGGACCGACATCTATACCAAATACACAACGAATCAGGGTGCAATTCACGACACTGAATATTTGAACATCGTTTATGAAGACGTCGACTTTTCAGATATCATGCGAAATCAAAATTTCAGTCGTCATCAAAAGGCACGCGCGCGCACCAAGCGCGTAAAGGCGATGAAAAAAGAAATTCAAGAAATACTGACCAAATTGGATAAAATACCCGATACGCCTGAGGGCCTGAGCCAACTTAATCCCAAAGAGAAAAAAATCTGGCAGCTATTCAGCGCTATTGATGAAAAAAATAAATTCAAAGCTGCGGCTAGCAAAGATCGCGTTCGTTTTCAGTTGGGCCAAAAAGATAAAATCGAATCAGCCATCTTTTATTCAGGACGCTACCTTGAAGGTATGGAGCGCATGTTTAAAGAGATGAATCTCCCTATTGAGCTCACACGCCTTGCCTTTGTTGAGAGCAGTTTTAATGTATTGGCTCGATCCAAGGTGGGCGCCAGTGGAATTTGGCAGATAATGCCCTATGTCGCTCGCCGCAAGATCACTTCGGCGCTGGATTGGCGCAATCACCCCATGGAGGCAACTCGCATTGCAGCCAATATGCTAAAGGCAAACTATCAGATGTTGGAATCCTGGCCACTGGCCGTCACCGGTTACAATCATGGGCCAACGGGTGTCAGCAAACTTGTAAAAAAGTATAAAACAAGAGACATCAGCGACTTGGTAGCCAATGTCCGCGGCAGCAGAACCTTTGGCTTTGCTTCGCGAAATTTTTACGCCTGTTTCTTGGCAATGATTCAGATAGAGAAAGACGCGCTCAAATACTTTCCCAATGCCACGTGGTCAGAAAAGCTACGGGATGCAGAAGTTGTCGTACCTCGAGATGTAACTTATAAAGAGGTCCTGTCTTGGTTTGATGACAATGACGAAATGGTACAAATATACAATCCTCAGATTGCACCCAAGGCGCGCGCGGGAAAGGTCAAAATTCCTGCCAAAACAAAATTGTGGGTTCACCAAGACAAAATTCAAAATCTGCTCGCGCTCTTTGACGGAAATGCTGAGAGTCTTGCAATGAACCTACGCAAGCCAGGCTCCAATATTGACATTGATTCCACAAAAGAATCCAAAAGAAGCGCCTACATTCCAGCCAGGGCTTTCTACTACGAACCACATTCATTTAACTTGATTTGGCTAACAGACGATGCAAAGCCGGACTCGCTCCTCATGGAAAAGACAACCACCAATCCCAATGCGCCATAGTCCATTGTCCATTGTCCATTGTACATAGTCAAAATGGGTCCGAAATTCTACTCTGTTTAAAATTGATAGGCTTGATTCTGTCCCTTATCTATACTTGGGTTCTTGCGGATAAGAATCAACTTCTCTTCAGAGAGACCCTTAGATCCTTGATAGGTAATCAATATTTCGTTTCGTCCTTCATTGAGTTTGATCAAATCCGTTAGGTATTCGGAATTATTAAAACCAAATACGCTGGCCGTAAATCCATTTGAGTCGTTGGTAATACTGATCTCAGAAACATCTTTCCATTTTTTACCGCAAATGCTTCCCTTAAATCGAACAAACTCCTCACGAACTGGCAGTGCAAATTTAAACTCCTTACCACAGCCAAAGGAATGAACAATTTCGCGCGACATAGCCACACGTTCAACTCTTAAACGGTCCTCTGAAGGTAGGGCATTTTGCTTTAGACTACTAATAAATCGGCCTGGTTCAGAATCTGATGTCGCCTGCACAATGGTCGACCATTGATCGCGCGAAAGCGACAAGGCCACAGACAAGCCAAGACCTAATGCTATACCTGCAACCCGTGAAAACCATTTAATGTAGTTTTTAGACATCTGCTCCATTACCAAGTCGATCGGTCAAAACTTTGACGGACTTTAGGTAAATATTTTTTGATATGCATCCAAATCACAGCCCAACGTCTCATTTCGATTCGACCTTCCTCTGGCTAAAAGGCTAACATAGCCTCAATAGATGTCAAAACGCACGGTCTTGCCGTACACACTGCGGAGACATTTACGCAACTTTTCTTGTTCCAAAATTTTTTCTTTAAGTCTTAGGCTAGATGCCTTGTCAGCGCGCTTTACAATGAGTCGCTTTGGACAATCGTGCATGAGTGTTTCAAAGGAGCTCTGATAGTCCAAATCATAATTCAACACCTCCCTGAGCATCTCCATTTCTTTTCGAGATTTCGATTTTTTCTTGTCAGGCTCAAACAGTGGGTCAAAATAAACTGCGTCGAATTCGGTCTCTTTGACTCTTAAGGCTTGCGTAAAATCGCCAAACACCAGCTCGATATTCTTAGCCCACGCGGACTTTGTTCGCGAAAGTGCTTCTTTCATTAACAAAAACAAAAACAAATTGCGCTCATAGGCCAACACTTGAATGCCTTTTTGGGCCAAAAACACCGAGTCTCTGCCGAAGCCAAATGTACAGTCCAAGACGCGTTTTGAAGCTTTACCGATAGCTTTTAAAAGGGGATCGCCACCGCGCGCTTCGCGACGCCGATAATCCAAATCCTTTTCTAAATCCAAAGTGACTTTCAATTGCAAGCTCGGGCTCACCAATTGCCAGGGCTCGGTTAAAGATACATTTAAGACAAAGCCAGAAGGAAAGCCAACGGCATCAGGCTTGACGTAACTCTCCCAAACGGACTCGCTCCATCCCGCCGCCAATCCAAGGGAAGCACATTTGATTTGCCAATCAGCAAATGTAATCAAATGAGCAACAAGGATTCCCTTTTGACCACCGATCTCAGCGGTGGCCATCAGAGCAACAACTTCCATGCAATGCCAATTGCCAACAGAGTCTGAAGCAAAACCAAAAAGCGCCGATTCCATTCCTGCAAAGCCGTCAGTGACGAGCTCAATGAGCTCCTGGTGGCTTGAAGTTTTCGATACGCCCACACTAAGAACCAACTCTGAAAAACAAATGCTGGCAACCAAATCCAAACTGGCGTGGCGAGAAGACCAAAAGCCAAAGTCATAAAAGAAGTGAGGACGAACCAATACTTTAAAAACACCACTGAGCGATCAAAGCCCAAATGAGCCATCAAGTTTTTTAAATTGAATTTCTGCGCTTCTAAAACTGTACTGAGTGATCGCACGCAAGAAAACTGCAAATACATCGCACTCCACATGAGACTCTGACCGAAGGCATACCAATTCATCTGCGAATGCTGCAGCAAATGCAAACCCCAGAAAAAAACGGGTCCAAGCAATAGGCTCTGCCACAAATCGCCCAACTGCACATATTTAATATCAAAGCCTGGCCTGAACAAATAGACGAGTACCAATGCCGCTAACACCAATGCTGCCGCCAGCACGGCTGGTTCAAGCAGGAGCACTGGCAAGCCGAGCACCAAGGACAAGATTAAAAACAAATTGGCAGTTCTCGCCACTGTGTGCGGGCGGATCCAACCCTTCCGCAATGGCGCCGATTCGCGACTTTTAAGAAAAAAATCAAATCCACGCATGTGATCAGTCACTGAATTGCGAAGACTCAGTGCCATATGAATGCAACTCAAGCACAGAAGTGCGAGACCCCAATTGGTTGGGCTAAACTCTTTGGCCGGCACATTAGAAAGAGTCAATAAAAAGGGTAACCAAATCCATGGCAATCTATGCACACGGGCCAAATTGAAATAAGCTTCAATGGTTTGGAAAAAACCAATCTTGATCTGTGGGAAAATTTCGAAGGTCACTTGATTTTTATCAGAGTAGATTTGAAAGGGCTCTGTGGGCAAGGCCACTTGCGTGCGACTGAAGCTACCCATCATGTAACGAACAAGATCAGGATCAGTTTTTTTTAATGTGACAAAACTCTTCAACTCTGCGCCTTTCGGCGCCAATAGAGAAGCTCTGGCAAATCCCACAAAGTCTTGCGCAATCCCTGCCAGTTCTTGTGATTCATCTGACAAAGCAGTTCCACCTTGTGGTGGTAGAGGGCAATCAAGCGAGAATTCATTTCATCAAATTCTTTGAGCTTTGAATCAAAAAAACTGAATCCACCCAGAGCGCTCTTGAGTTCTTCCAAGTTTTGCGAGCGCACTATCTGATCGATTTCGCGATTCGACTTTCCACTCGTCAAAAATGCACCAAAGGAATTGATATATCCTGATTTCAAATCACCCAAAATTGCTTTATTTTCATCATTGCGGACATTGTAATCCAAAAGATCATCACCACGTTGAAACAAAAGGCCCAGAATGTTGCCAAGCTCTTCTAAGTAAATATGAATCTGCGCATTTTCAGGTATGGCCTCAACTCCCTCATAAGCAATCAGGGGAGCACGAATGCACCATTTAAAAAGTGAAGCGGTTTTGAGGTGATGAATGCGATCGAGATGTTCTAGTGTTACAAAATAATCGCCCACCACAGAGTCCTGCAGCCACTCTCCTTCGAGCAAATCCGAAATCATCTGTGCGGTGTAATTGACGAGGCGAACATTGCCATGAGCCGAAAGGTTCACCATCACTCGTGCCAACAAATAATCCCCGGCCAGCACGGCATACTCAGGAGTGTATTTGTGCCAGGCGGCCGGCTTGCCGCGACGAAGCACTGAGCGATCCACCAGGTCATCATGGAGCAACGAGGCATTGTGAATAAACTCTATGGTCTGCGCCAGTAGATGGATGCTGCTCTCAGTTAGGGTGAATTCCCGCGCCACCATCTGCACTAATTTTGCGCGAAAACCCTTCCCACCCGAGAACAGGTCATCATAAAGAAGACTGAGCTTGGGCAAATAGGTGGGAAAATCCTCTGAACTGTAAATTTTCAGCTGATTTCCAGTGATCGGTCGAATGAGGCTGTCGGGTTCAAATTTCATGATTAAGAGGGCTAATTTTCAAGAAATGGCCGACCAAGTCAAGAACCATATTTTGGGAAGCCTCACGGATAGCATTTCAGACCCGGTGTGAACCCGAATTGCCTTCCTCGGCGGCCTGGATTAAGTCTACAGCCGTGGAAAAACAATTTGCTCGCCCTATCTATTTTCATGAAGCTGACCCCGCCCAAATCATGTTCTTTGGCAAGGCCCCACAGATTTACCATGATCTGTTGGAAACCTGGCTCACCGGCGAGCTTGGCTGGAAAGAGGTTTTCGGAAATGCAAATTTGATCTTTCCAGTGCGCCGCCTCGAAATTGATTATTTTAGGCCACTTGGAGTGGGCCAAGTGTACATTTGGCAGCTCAGTGTCAATAAGGTTTCAGAGAGCTCCGTCACCATTAGGGCGGAAGTTTTTAGCACAATCGATGGGATCAATGCCGATAAGCAAACGCCGGCTCATCTCGTATTGAACTGTATTCACGTCGCAGCTGATCCAGCAACTGGTAAGAAAACAATCCTACCGGAACCTTGGAAAGCATGCTTCCAAAAGATGCAATCATAACATATGAGCGACAAAACGGGTGGCAAGATCAAATGACGGATGTCCACAACCCGATGCCCTGGTCAGCAGTATCAATGCGACCGAGACGCCTTGGTCTGCAGCCAGCGCTCTTCAAACCACTTGATAACCCACAGCGGGCCAACCAGTAAAAATAGCAAATCATGATAAAATGAAGGGCGCTTGCCTTCGATTCCGTGGCCGACAAACTGCCCAATCCAGGCAACAACAAATATAAAAATATTAATATATATGTGCCAATTAGGAAAAGCCGTCTTCAGCGATAACGCTAACCACCAACACGCGGCCACAGCAAAGCACATTATCAAAAAGTACTTTACGGAATGCCGAAAATAAAAAATCAATCCCAAAATCGAAACAACAGTTCCGAGATTCCAAATCGCAAGCCCTCTTCGCACACTGAAATCTCTGAGCAACTCAGGCAATACAGCATCAGGTATCGCCATCGCCGCCGATAATGCAATGACCGTATAAAAAATGAGAGGAATGCAAATCAAATGCAATTGCTTATTGCGGGGATGAGAATGTGATTCGGCGTAGATACTGAAGTAATTTTCTAGTGTTTGTGTCACTCCTCCACGTTACACAGAAATATCAGTTCATAAAACATTTTTTCCCAAAAAAACGAGGTGGCCACCAATTATTAAGGAAGCCAGAATAAAACGGGGAAGAGGATTTTGCCCCCTTCCCCTCGAGTGTCTCCTTCTACTAAGAGACGTAAAAAATGAAGACTCTCTCACGCCTCCTATTGAGAGGAGGAATCTGAATTTTTTCCAGCACTTAATTTGCCGCCACAGTTGTAGGCGATCTGCCATTCCTTAATGGCATTGGTCGTTGCCGTTTCGGAAGTGGAGTTTCCAGGATTCGAGGCACCACTTGTGATTGGCATGCCAAAGAGGCTACCCACCTGTTTGCCCGAAGAGCCTCGGTGGTAATCGGTATTGCCGTTGGTCTGGGTCGTCTGTCCAACCACGACTTCACCTTCTTCCAGGATGACTGGCTTCTTCGTGCCACAGTTGGCCGCCATCATCTCTGTTGCCTTGGCGCGATCCTCATCACGATGCTCAAGCTTTAGCGCAACAATACCACTCTCCATTGGCTTTCGCTTTACATCTCGCGCATAAGGCTGATAGGGCAAAGTCTGGCAGCCCACCGCCGCTAACGCCAAGAGAACATGGGCTCCCTTCATCATGCCGGCACCGATGCTCTTAATGTTGTTTCTATTCGTATCTGTTTTCATGTTCTTCCTCCCTGTGTTCTCATGACCCTTAACAGCAAGAGTCACTTGTAACACCACACTCTGAGAATAATTTTTCATGAGATGCTTTTGAGGAAAATTAACAAAATAGACAATTTTAATGAATTAGTTGCAGTTGCGGTACAACTCATTGATTATCTAACAGGCTTTTGGTTTACCTTTGCCACTGGTGCAGCCAAGCACTCCGAATTTTGATATTCTCGGAGACTTAGAATCACTTCGAGATTTGTTTCGGCTACACAGCTCTGCAAAGATTGGGGCAGCTGTGAAAGCAGAAGTTTCACGCTCTCGACCTTGGCCAGATCACTTTTTAGATTATGATGGCTAGCATCTGACCCGACGATAAATCGCCTTGGATTGGTTTCGATAAGTTGTCGCCATTTATCCCAGATAGTCGTTGAATTTTTTAAAATCCAATAGTCTGGACTTCGAGGATGATTCTCCAACGCCCGCATACTTAACTCGACAATCAGGTTCTGATTGGAATCGAGCATTCGTTTGGTAATGTAATAATCGGCATACCCACCATGCGCCCAAATCACTAGGACTGCAGGAAATTGCTTTAAAAGCTGCTCAAACTCTTTAACGTAAGTCACTTCAGAATGGAGCATCACCGGGAGTCTGAACTTCTCAGCAATCTTCATGATGCCAGTCATAAGAGGAGATATAGGCGAAAACTCAGTTTCTGGAAATCCTGGAGAGGGAAAATGAACTACCGATAATTCACCGATTCCATAGAACTGTTTCGACTCTAACTGCTTCTCCAAGTATCGGAGCAACTCAGAATCGTTATTTTTCCACCATTTTCCATACGGATCGAGCCGTTCTGGAGAAACAGAAACAAATGGAAAGAATTTACCCTTTTGCTGTTGCGCCGCCGCCAAAACATCTGCATTGTCGGAACGACCACCCCAAAAAATAACCGCTTTATTCAAACCCGTTTGCGTCATCAACTCATTTTGCATTGGCAAGTCATTCAAATGAACGTGACTATCGAAAAAAGAAATGGAAACTGCAAATACCGTTGAACATAGAGTCGATAAAATTAAAGAAATGAGAAAATATAATTTCATACGATCTTAGTCTCCTTGTTGATACCACTCAAATTCAGACCCATTCCAATAGATAATTCCCGATGCTGAATGCACTTCTTTCAAATGAAGTGAATCGCCTTCCCTCGTGAGTGTCAATTCGCGCAGCAAATGCCGTAAAGCAGAGAGAAGTAAACCGGCAGCCCCAGACTTCGCCAGTCCTGGATTGAAGTTCCATCAATGAAATTGTGACTCAAAAAACCCCGCGCCCTTCTGATACCGATAGTGATTGTGTGATCGACACAGCGTACGCAGATTGTGGAGCTCGTTGGTGCCGCCGGCAAAGATTGGGGTAATGTGGTCGACCTCAGGTTGAAATTTACTTCCGCAAATGCTCCCGTCGGGATGTCTGTGCTGGCACTTGCCGTGATCTCGCCTAAAGACCTCTGCCCGCAGCCGGGGAGTTAGAGTCTTTGGAACTTTGACCACCGTCACGGTTTCGCTTTGTGTTGAAGATGCCTTTGGCTTCTTGCGCAGCGGATCTCTTTGATTGAGCACATCTTCGCTCATGAGCTTAAATATCTCAAGCCAATCGCCCGAGGCTTCCAAATGCGAGTAGACTTCCTGAACCCGTTCAAAATTGGCGACGCACTCTTTCGGGATGTTGAGCGTGAGCTCAATGGATCCGTCGCTTTTGTGTTGAACGCGAAAGGGCTTGGTAAAGGAGGCTTCTTGAAAATGCTTGTGCAAGATCCTTTCGGTCTGGGCCCCGGTGCTATTTAAGATCTCAGAAAAGACCTCACGCTTGTGCTCGGTCGAGATCCGCGCTCCTGTCACTTTTTCTTCTTGGCGAACGGCAATATTAAACTTTAACACCTGACTTAGGTTCAAATCACCTGAGTGAATCTTGTCGCAGACTTCAGGCACTTCTAACAAAAGCTCG
Source organism: uncultured Pseudobdellovibrionaceae bacterium (assembly GCA_964388665.1). Taxonomy (GTDB): domain Bacteria; phylum Bdellovibrionota; class Bdellovibrionia; order Bdellovibrionales; family Bdellovibrionaceae; genus CALCCV01. Next base: position 37,730 of record CAYMBJ010000021.1, read on the forward strand.
GCCGCCCGCAATCGAGTGTAGGCCGAGGTCTCAGAATATTTGAGTTCCTGAGTGAGATACTGAACCGGCCGAGCGTATCCCCACTCCACAAAGAGTTTTCGCCGAAGAACTTCGGCGAGGTGCCTGACGACTTCGGCAGTGATTGCGCGCTCTTTTTTGACAAGCTCGCCAATTTTATTTCTGAGAATTTCTGAAGACACAGACCTTAATTGCATACCTACCTCCAACAACAGAGGTAGGTATAACATAGGTATTTATCTCGGTGTTTTTGGGATTTTTTGAAAAGCGAAGTGAGTTTGAGACTCTCACTGAATCCCAAGCTATTATCCTTAATCTGCCTTATATGCAGAAGAGAATAGCCACATGATCCCGGCCGTGTTTTGCGAGAACAAATCAACCCACGAGCAAATTAAAGAGCTCCAAACCTTGTCAATCACTTTTGCGATAGAAAAAAATTAAAAATCACATTCCATCGATCGAGCCAATGCATAGCTTTCCAACCGGATAGTTTCGAAAATTCTGGAATTTGACTGACAACTCTTTAACAAAATTTTGCGCACTCGCATCTTATTTAAGATAGATTTAAGCATTTAGTTTGAAGTAGATGAAAGCCTTCAACAGAGGAAAGTTCTCGATCAATCGAGTGGAGAGCAGATTTCAACTAGAAACCCGTTACAGTCTTTCACATAGCCGACAAGCTGCCCCCAAGGCTTTTGGACTGGCTTCTTTAAATCCAAAGCGCCATTTGCGATCGCCAATTTAAATGCCGACTCGACATCGTCTGTTACCAAGGCAAGCTCAAAGGGAGGAGGCGACGAAACATTTCCGAGCTGACCGAAATCTAGTCCGCTTTCTTTTGCCATATCCTTCGATGTAAATGCCAAACGAGTGTTGCCAGTTTCCATCTCAGCATAGGCATTTGACTCGTGAACGAACAGTTTTTTTAGGCCCAAGGCCTTCTCGTAAAACCCCACTGTTTTAAGAACATCATCCTCGTATAAAATCGTGTAACCATATTTCATTTTTCCTCCTAAAAAGTGTTGCACTGAGCATCTAACTAGTCTAATTAAGACTACATGGCAAATAAAAATAGAAGATACTCATTTATACTAAAAAGTACACCTGATTCGCGCAGGTTAACTGATTTGCGTTCGGTTGGCCCAGCTACCGTTAAGGATCTGAATCTGCTCGGCATTAACTCGGTTACGGAACTTGCCAATCAAGATTCAACAAATCTCTACGAGCAACTCTGCGACTTTACGAAAGTTCGACATGACCCTTGCGTCATCGATGTTTTTCGCGCTGCGATCGAGCAGGCGAGGAATCCTCACCTCCAATTAAGAAAAAAAAACTGGTGGTATTGGTCTAAGGTGAGAAAACACTCATTACGATGAGTAAGTCGGAACGATTGACTGCAGCAGATCTTACAGTTTTGAGTTTGCTCGCTGAAGAGCCTATGCACGGATACAAGGTGCTCTCTGAGCTAGAGAGGCGAGATGCTAAAGACTGGGCGCCCATCTCTCGACCCCAGGTGTATTATTCAATTAAGAAGCTCTTGGCGCTTAAATTTATAGCTAAAGCAACTGATAAGGAGGATCCTCTTGGGCCAGAGCGCGAAAAATATCGCCTGAGTTCAAAAGGCGGTTGTGCCATGAAAAAAGCGCTGAGTGCAGACGAGTGGGCGATTCAACGACCGCCTCCGCCCTTTACCACTTGGATGGCTTTATCAACGCATCTGCCTTCGGATGCCACAAGAAAGATGATTGAGGTCCGCCGTCGGTTTCTCGAAGCGGAACTTGCAAGAGAAAAAAAGACGCTTGCAGAGTTTGCTACAGCGAATGACTCAATGGCCACCGCAGGTCGGTTGATGGTTGAGTTTTGCATAAAGTCTTTTGAACTGGAGCTTTCTTGGCTAGAAAATGTAGCGATGCAGCTGCCCAAATCCCGTGTCAAGAACTGCTAATTGATATGAACTAAAAATCAAGTGGAAATCGAATCAGGCGTCTTAGAGAAAAAAAAGCATGGACTCAGGAGCAGTTCGCCGCCCCAGCTAACGTATCTGTCCGAAATATGCAACGAGCAGAAGAAGATACATTTTCGGTAGAAATATTTTCTTCCTTTGCTGGGGCTTTAGATGTCGAGATAAATCAGATTACTCTAACCCAGGATGAGTCCAAAAAATGGTTGATACACCCATGCGGTCTTTTAGCAGTTTCTTTACCTGAACGCTTTACGCGAGATCCGTTTTTCCGACGGCCCTTAGGATACTTTTTTGACCTTTTCGGACGGCGCCTTTTCAGTGTTTTCAGTATTGTCCGCGTTGGCAGCGTTTGCAATGTTGGTAATGTTCGGAGTGTTTTCAAGTTGCTTTAGCTTTTCGAGCTCGTCTTGGCCTTGCTGCTCTTTGGCTTTGTTGATTTTGTCTCTCTTTAGGCCGGACCAAACAGGTTGGGGAGCTTGAGTCATCGGATTGAGGAGACCCCGCTTGTTCTCTAGCAGTTGGGTCCAATTTCGATAGGCTTCTTTATTCATGGGATCAATGGAAAGCCGTTCAAGGATCTTGATTTCTCGTTCTGTATTGGCTTTGAGACTCTTGACCAAATACTCATAGTTTAAAAGAAGGCCGCGATAGGAGTCGTCTTGTGAATCGCGAATGTCAAAATCAAACCACTGCCCCTCGGCCAGATGGCGCATGTGCTTTTCGATCTTCTTGATGGGATCCAGAATGTGCAATGTCAAACGGTAGCCGATCAGAACGGTCAACCCCAGCAGTGTGCTGATGCTGATGCAACCAAAGACAATGATCCACACCAACTCTCTTTCGAGATGTTGAATGAACTGTGGATACTTGTCATAGGCGAGTTTATAAAAAAGGTCATAATTTCCCACAGAAAAATACAATACAGGCAACCACAAGATCAGGGCGGCCCCAGCCACAGTGAATAGCAACAAAAATACATTCTGATGGAGAAAACGGCGTGATTCTAAAGAAACCAAGCTTGATTGCTCAGAGAGTTCGGCATTTAATCTTTGCATTCTAAATCCGTGTTGCATCATTCAATCTTTCGGTCGATTTTGATACAAGCTAAAGCTTTTCAAGCGTTTTGGACTGGGCTATAGTTTGAAAATGACAAAATTTCACACAGTATTTAGGAAAAGCTCGTATTTGCATCGGCCTTTGGTCGTAGCCGCCTGCTCGAGCCTGTTCCTGGTGAGCTTCGCAACCCTGCTCCTTACTGCCTGCACAGGCAGGCTTTCTAGGCCAGGTGAAGGAAGCTCGCTTGAACAGAGCTCCGCCTCCACCACTGAATCGGACCAGGTTCCGCCCGCAGCTGATATTGATGTGCCAAAAAATTATCGACTGCAAGAGGACCGCAGTGCTTTTGATGAGATTCGCCAGGACATCTCTACTGAAAAGAAAATTGAAAATGATGAACTCGCAGTGATGCTGAACCTGTTTAGCAATCCCTACGACACACCCTCCAAGATTCGTAACAAATTCAATGCTCTGATTCGAAAAAAACGAAAGGCTTTTGATCGCAAGCTCAAAGACGAGCGCAAGGCTTTTAATACTGAGGAAAAAGCCACCCGCGATGAGTTCTTAAAGGATCTCAAGGAGCAGATCAAATATTTTACTGTGCGCCGATTTAGCGCTGACGAAAGAAAAAAGAAGCTCGCCGATATCGAGGTGAAGCGAAAAGCGTTTTTTGAAGATCAAAAAATTCGACGCGGTGACTTTGAAGAACAGAAGCGCGCCGAACGGGCCAACTTTGAGGACTATGTTCGGCAAAAAAATTCTGAGTTCCAGCAAGAGATGCGCAACTACGAGGCCGAAAAGCGCCTGCGAAAGAAAAATGGCGGAGAGTAGCGCCGCAGTCCATGAACCCGATTCTCAACCCGGATTCCGTGAAATTGCCAAATACTTTTTGGGATTGGGCACCACCGGATTTGGCGGCCCCATAGCCAACATACAATACATGCGCAAGGATTGGGTTTCGCGGGCCTGGATTTCCGAAGCGGAATTTCAAAACAGCTTTGCCCTCATCAAGCTCTTGCCCGGCCCCGTCTCTTATCAAATGGTGCTGCACTTGGCCCACCGCTATTTGGGAAGAGCACAGAGCTTGGCCATAGGGTTTTTGTATCTTCTCCCCTCAATGGTGGTGGTGCTGGCGCTGTATGCGATCCTATCCACATACAAGCATGTACCCTTTCTCGATCATTTGGTGTCTGGGATGGCGATGGGCTCTCTTTTTATTTTGTTTTGGAGCGTTTGGCAGCTAGTAAAAAATCTCATTCACAATGCGAGCTTTTGGCTGTGTTTTGCGTTTAGCGGCCTCCTGCATTTTTTTTACCCCTTGCCGGAACCTGCACTGATTGCAATGCTTTTTTGCTTGTGGTGGCTATTCATCAAAATTAAATCGCAAACAGCATTGCCCGTGATTTTTTTAACACCACAGGTGTCACATTTGTTAGGTACCACGGAGCTCGCTCAATTGGCGACGCTTGGCCTCAAATCCGGAATGATGACTTTTGGTACTGGCCTTGCGATCATTCCCATCTTAGAGCGACAACTGATCGGCGAATGGGGTTGGCTCACGCCACAACAGTTTCTTGAGGCCATGTCGGTCGGGCAAATCACTCCCGGTCCCATAATGATCATGACGGCCTATTTGGGTCTACAAATTGCAGGTTTTTTGGGTGGAATTCTATTTATGATCAGCGTCTTCAGCGCCGCCAGCTTCAATGTTCTAACTTGGTTTTCCTATGTGCTTAAAAAATTTCATCAGTCGCCGTGGATTCAAAAGTTCAATATCATTGTCTGTGCCGTCGTCGGCGCCTCGATCTTGCTCTCGGCACTGCATATGGCGCAAAGTTTTCAATGGCAGTACGTCGTGGCGTCTATGGTGATGGGATTTTTTTGGAATCGCTGGAAAATGCTACCTCTGGGATTGTTTTTGCCAGCCTGGGGGCTTATCTATGCTCTTTCTTTTTTGATACTCTAGTAAAACTAAACTAATATTTACATCAATCGGTATTATACACACTTATTGACTGGTAGAAACAGCCCCAAAAATTAATGTCGTTTTGGGGCTGATGATCCATCTAGCTTAATCTGATACTATTTGTTGTTCTTGCACTCCAAAACTGCCAATATATAAGCACCGCCACCGCGCTTTTCCCAATTTCTGCCATTAAAATATTTGTACTTACCAGAAACGTAGCTCGCTGAAGAACCGCCAGGCTCTGCTCCTCGGCGATAGCCTCTATCTCTGCAGTATTGGTTCATAGTAAGTCTATCTGCGCTTATATAAAAGTCGCCCTGGCGCGGATAGTGAAACCGGATATTGTTCCCGGCAATGGCAGTAACAGAACCCAACGTCAGTAAGCCCAAGGTCAAAGTAAAAATGTTTTTCATGGTTTCCCCCTTTTATCTTTTTGTAAAATTCTCTCTCGTCTGAGGTCACTGATGCTATGACCCGCACTTGGAGCGCAATGTAACATTTAAGGAGGTGAAAAGTGTATAGGCCTCGCTAGGCCTCAGACAAGCCTTGACTTTTAGATTTTGTATTCAATCAGTATGGAGTGAGTGGCGAAAACCTACTTGCGACGCCGAGGACTTGATTTCTTTTTAGATTTCTTAACTTCCTTTAAGTCCACCGTCATGTCTGAGTCCTCAGTGTACTCTGATTCTTCATAAGAATCTGCCGGATTATTGGAGCCGCCCGAATTGTACTGCTTTCGTCGCTCATTTCTCTTTCTATTTTTATATGCATCCAACTGGGTCGGCGGACCCTTAAAGAGATTCTGATCAACGCCGTCGTCGGTATTGACTTCAAAATTCACTGGAATTTGACGAATCTTTTTTTCCAGAGAACGCGTGTCCTTTTCGTTGCCAAAAAACCAAGTCCAACGAGCTGCCAACTCAGTGTAAGCCGCGTATTGCGCACCCGATACAGTGGATCGCAAAATCACTTCTAGCTGATTGGATCCCTGACTCAGTCGGCCACCCTTGAGTTCAACAAACACCACAGAGGGGTTGATCGACGAATAAATGTACGAGCCACCATTAGCTCTGACGAGGGTGGCGTCGCGCACGGAGCGCGCATTGGTGTCGGCATCTTCAATCACTGTTTGAAAGCCGCTAAATCCCAAGCCCGTGTACCATCGGCCAAAATGATAGCTGCCCGAAACTTCCCAAGGGAGCAAAGCACTGCGTCCTTCGAGGCGATAATCAAAGCCCAAATTGCCTTCAATGGTCCAATTGTTCCACGGAAATAGATAATTTAAACCAGTGCCAAACGCGATAACACCATCGCTTGTGAGTGCTGTGTCGGTATTTTTGTCATATCTGGCAACTGGCGATGTGATATCAAAGTTGCCCCACAAAAAATGTCGCCCGTAGAGCAAAAGAACATCGGTGCCTAGCAACACTTGACTGACAGTGGGGTTGCGGCGAGTGGCATCGGTGTTGGTACTTTCGCTATTGGCAAAGGTCATGCCGCCATAGAGACCCCATTTGTCCACAACAACATAGCGAGAGTAGAGATCAATATCCATGGTGCTGTAGCTGCGCCCTGGTCCATTGAGCACGGGGCTCGAGCCCATCGAGGTGTAATTGCTGTCGGTTTTTAAATAGCGAAATCCGACCCCCATTTCGAGTTGGCCTTCAAGAAAATGACTCTCCTCGACGACCGCTTGCGCTAACGAACTCGAAAATCCCACTAGGATCAATATCGTGCCTGTGATAAATCTTTTCACCGAATACATCCTCTCTATGTTAACAAAAACTCCTGTGAGGTAAAGCTTTGTCAACGCAAACTTCAGGGCCTACATCCACTAGTCCACAAGCACCTCCGCAAAAATCCGCGATGGTGACGGTGTTTCTGTGTGTCTTTATCTATTTGCTAGGCTTTGGGATTATCATTCCCTTGATTCCCATATTGGCCCGCCAGTTCGGCGCCAGCGCTTTTGAAACGGGCCTGCTCATGTCCATCTATTCCATTATGCAATTTATGTTTGCACCTTGGTGGGGGCGACTGAGTGATCGAATTGGACGCCGACCCGTGTTGATGATCAGTATGTTTTTTGAAGGCTTATGTTACATTTTTTTCGCTTTTTCCAACAGTTTTCTTCTGTTGTTTTTGGCCCGTGCCCTCTCTGGCTTTTTTGGCGCCTCCATCTCCACCGCTTCGGCGGTGATCTCGGATGTCACTCCCAAAGAAAATCGCTCTAAAGGCATGGCGCTCATCGGAGTGGCTTTTGGCCTTGGCTTTGTCTTTGGTCCAGCACTGGGAGGCCTTTTGGCTTCGCAGGCCCAGCTCTATAGTCCAGACCCGCTGATTCCCCACCGTGTAGTTGGCCTCTTTGTGACGCTTTTGTGCTGGGGCAATTTTGCCTTTATGTGGAAAAAACTCAAAGAAACTCACAAGCTCCGACCTGCAGATGTGGAACCCGTCTCCACCACACACCGCCAAAAGTGGTTGAGCCTCTGGACCAATTTGCGAAAACCGACTTTGGGAATCCTGCTTTTGATTTCTTTTTCCGTTTCTTTTGCCATGTCATCGATGGAGGCCACGCTCATTCTGTATATGAATGACATCTTTGGCTGGGGCTTGAAACAAGTGAGCTGGGGATTTGCCTATATTGGTATCATCATGATCTTTTCACAAGGATATTTGGTGCGGAAGATCCTGCCCATTTATGGTGAACGCAAAATCATTCCCGTTGCGATTTTGGTATTTGGTCTGAGTCTTGGCCTCATTGGTTTTTCTACGACTGTTATGATGGTGGCTGTCGCCATGACGGGACTGGCTTTGGCTCAAGGAATGGTGAATCCAGCCACGCTCGGTTCTATCAGCGTCCTCACCTCTGTCGACAATCAGGGCGAGATCATGGGAGTGAACCAAAGCTTGGCTTCGCTGGGCAGAATTCTCGGACCGCTTTTGGGTGGGCTCCTCTATGACTACGTCTCGCTAGAATCGCCTTTCTTTTTTAGCGCCATGATTGCTGCCATCGGACTGCTGCTGGTGGCACGAACTTATGGGTCCTTGCCCAACTCTGCCTTGGTAGAAAAGGTTCCTGTCCATGCCAACACCTCAAGAGCAAAGTTGCGCCATGATTAGAACTCATCTTGGCACCGATCAGTTCGCCAATCTTATTAGAAACAAGGTCAACTTTGCTTACATTCCCTTGGGCGTCGACTTGGGCCTGGTGCTAGCGCCACTTCATCGAATTTCGTTGGATCGCTTTAAGATTGATCGCTTTTCAGAAGTCACCTCACTGCAAGCGCTCACTGCAAAAGAGATTGCGGTGACTCTTCATGAAAGCCTCAAAGAGCGCGGGGTCTCAAATGATTTTGGTATTGTGATCTTATCTGACGAAGGCACATTAGCTGCCGCCGTGCAGATGGAGCTGACTCTCCTGGGTTACCTCAATGCATTCTATGTTGAGGGCGGAATGCGCGCCTGCGCGCCACCCAAGTCCGCCAACAGGGGAGCCGATGAATAAGACCAATCTCGACATCTCGCTACCGACTTCTTATGAGCTGAGCCAGAGTGAATCGCAGTCACGAGGCTTACTTGTGCTTCACGGCTTTATGGACCATGCAGTGGCTGCAAAACGGCGACTCTTGGGAAATGAACCACTTGCAGGATGGACCGTTTTTGCACCAAATGGTCTGTTCCCTGCACCGGTGCACCAGGATGATCAATTTATAGATGCTTATGCTTGGTACTTTCGCGACTCGGCTTGGGGACGCGAAATGATCTCTCCGGAATTGGCGGCAAAGGCCCTATTGACCCTAATTGGTAAACTGAATTTAGAGAGTGTTCAGTGGACGATTCTTGGTTTTTCTCAAGGCGGTTTTTTTGCTCCTCATCTGGTGGAGGCAGGACTAAAAACAACAGCCATTGTTGGCGCTGGAGCTGGCTATCGATGGCCTAGCTACGAAGCTCTCACTCTTGGTCAAACTCCCCTTTCCACCCCCATTCCCGTGTATGCCATACATGGCGAAAAGGACAGTGTCGTTGACTACCAGGCAGCCAAAAAAGAATTTGCCGTTTTGCAAGAAAAGGGATTTGGCAAAAAGTGGATTTCACTTCCTGGAGTGGGTCATACCGTCGACGAACACGGCCGCAAAGAGATTCGCCGCCTATTGCAAGAGATCAGCGCCTAGCCTCAATTTGATCGCGCAACTTAAGGCGAAAGATTTTTCCATGGTCGGTAGAAAAGTAGATGTGCCCAAGTTGATCTTCTACAATGTCGCGAACTCGCCATCCTTTGCCCTTTATCAATCTTTCCTCTTGCGCAACCTTACCATTTTTAAACTGAATACGATTGATGTGGGTGAGAACCAAGGCACCTGAAAAAAAGTCACCCTTCCACGCTTTAAAGAGTCTCCCCGAATAAATCAGGAGACTCGATGGAGCAATGGAGGGAACAAAATACTTCAACGGCTGCTCCATGCCATCCTTGTGAGTTCCTTCGCCGATGCTGCCACCAATGTACTCTTCTCCATAAGTGATGACTGGCCAGCCATAGTTTTTTCCCTTTTCGATGAGATTGATTTCATCTCCTCCACGCGGCCCATGCTCGTTTTCATAGATCTTTTGAGTTTCAGGATGAATGTACAACCCCTGTGGGTTGCGATGTCCCAAGGTCCAAATTGCGGGTTTGGCATTGGTGGTACTGACAAAAGGATTGTCTTCAGGAATTTTGCCATCTTCAGTGATTCGTACAATTTTTCCCAATGTGGAATCCAAAGCTTGCGCGTAATCTCTCTGGTTGCGCTCACCAATGCTCAAATAGATCCGCCGCTGCTGATCCATTACGATTCGACAACCAAAGTGATGGCGGCTGTCAAGGGCGGGCTCCGCAGCAAAGATTTCCTGCTGTTCAACAAGCGCCCAAGTCTTTTTTCCTTTTTGTGGCGGCGCCAACTTTGCGCGCGTCAATGCCGTGGTGTTTTTGTCGCCAATGGCCTTGCTCCAACAAAAGTAAATCCGGTTGTTTTTTGCAAAGTCAGGGTCCACCATAACATCAAGCAGCCCGCCTTGCCCTCGGTGCAAAACCTTCGGGACATCTGAAACTTCAATTGTGCTCAGTTTTTCTAAATCAAGTATCCGCAAATTTCCATCACGCTGAGAAAAAATCATTTGGTTTGGACTGATAAAATCCATTGACCAAATTGTGCCCTCTCCATCATAGAGACGCTCCGCCAGGACTTTCATATTGGCGCTTTCAAAGCTAAAGTTCTCAGCCTTTTCTCGTGATTGACAGGCGAATCCAGAAATGAAAATTAAAAAGGAAAATAAAAACCGCGAAAGAATTTTGCAAATCACCATGATCTCAAGATACACTTTTAATCATGATGATTTGAGTTAAATTTTCTAAAAGATTCCCAGATGTATCTCTGACAGGAGTCTGTTAATCCACTTCGGCAGGAGCTGTTGGTGCTGTGCCGATGGTGGCCGCAACATCACTCAGCGCCGCTAAGTTTTCTGTGGTGTCACTGACGTTTCTGGTGCTGGCGCCCCCGTTCCAATTCATGGCCATCACTCCCGTCGCCTCGCAATCGTTGACGGGGTCATATGTAATGTTTGCTGAAGAAGAAATGAATTTACCGCTGGCAGTGTCCAATGCCATCACTTGTTTTTGCACTTTGCTCACAGACGTATGATTGCTCGCCTCTGGCCCGGTCCAGGCGCAGATCATACCGTCAATGGATCCCGGTGTGGACTGAATGGTCGGACCGAAACCAAAGTAAGCCGTTCCCGTTGCCGCGGTTGCGTTTTCAACTTTGGCGTTGAAGGTTCGCGTGTGGCTGTCGCCAGTACCCGCCTGCCAAGCGTATCGATATACTCCTAGGTAAGTTGCAGGATCAAAATCAGCCAACATATAGTGAGCATTGTTGCCCCAACCCTTGGGCGTCGATCCGTCGAGACGTTTTGTCAAGTCCACTGTCGAATTTGTTGTCGAAACGAAGGGATCGGCGTCACTTCCGCAAAAGTTTGCTGTCTTCAGTTCAAATTTCGCCGATGTGTCGGCACTCTTTTCGTAGGCCACAGAGATGGCATCCGTGTATCCAGTCGCGCTTGACGAACTGCAGTTTCCAGGCTTGGTCCCGTCACTAACCGCAATGCTAACAGAAACCTTGCCCTTGTAGGTGGTCTCAGTTGCGTTGGTAGTGACATGCTTTAAACGAATGTTATAAACTTTTGTTCCAGAGCTGCCCACAAGGCTCGCTACTCTGACTGGATTCCCAGAACTGTCGTTGGCTTCCCTCGCCAGGGATGCAGTTGTAACCGTCACAGCAGATCCGTTGATGGTTACCAAGCCGCTCATTGCGCTGGCAAGATCCACTGTTTCGCCAATTCCGGGGAGTGATAAAGAGTTTTTCTTAGCGACACATGCCATTCCGCCTACAACAAAAGTTCCTAGGTCCGAAAGGGAAGCGACACCCTTGATTCGTTGATTTAACTGAGCGGCCGCGCAGGCCTCTCCTGAAGATTCACTCTCTTCCCAAATGCCAAGGTCCCCGCCTGGCCAGCTGCCGCTGCTTGCATTGAACTCGTGCTGAGTATAATTCACAGAGGGCCCATAGCAATTGGCATTGCCGGAACTGACAATATTAAGGGTGATCGCACAGCTCGAGGCTGTTGCTGCCAACAGTGTGGTCAGAGCAGTCTTTTTTTCTTCAGGGGTCGCGGTGCTCTCTAAGGTCGCCAATGCCTCCACTGCACCCAAAGACTGAGTTGTGGTGCGATTGGCAACTGGCGAGGCCACCACCATATCTGAGGCCATAATTGAGCTGAGCGCCGCAGATACGCTGCTGCTCACACTGTCACTAGACGTACTAGAGCACCCCAGGAATGCAGTCGACGCAGCTGCACTCAGAAGTGCCAAGCACACTGGCAGAATTTTTTTGCTAACTTTATTTTCTCTCTGAATACTGTTCCTCTGCTTTTTGTTTTTTCGGTACTCCTGATTCTTCATCAAAATTGCTCCTTCTCTATTGCGTTCCTCTTCTCGGCAAAAGATGAGCAAACTTGCGTACTAAATTGATAACTTTAAGGCGAGCAAATTATTTTGATAATTGAAATTTAAATTGAGCGATTGCGTGATCATTGAATTTCGTCAATTTACCAAGTGGTCACTATGCAAATTTGAGATTTGCTGACGAGTCTCTTGAGGCTGATTCTCAGTTTTAAAAGTTATCTCGAAAGTGAACCTTGATCCATGACCATCTGATTCCGCCCAAATCTTTCCGGCCATGAGTTCCACTGCGCGCTTGCAAAGCGAGAGCCCTAGGCCCGTCCCATGACTGGCGTCTCTAGGGGAGCATTGTTCGAACTCACGAAAAAGTGTAGAGAGCTTTTCCTGAGGGATTCCTCTACCTGTGTCCACCACCGAAAATCGCAATTTCACTGAGCCACTGTTGGAGGGATCATCAATTCTCTTTACTTCTAGCAAAATATGCCCCTCATCTGTGTACTTGGCGGCATTTGATAGCAAATTTAGGAGAATCTGTTTGAGTCTAAGGCTGTCACACCAGATAAATGTCGGCAGATCCTTAGCCAGCTCAAGGTGCAAATGCAATCCTTTCTGTCGAATACCACCAAGTGAAATATCAACGACATCTGTGATGAGCTCCCTTAAAGAACACGAAGCTTCATTGAGTTTCGAATTCGGCGAGTCAAGTTTCACCGCATCTAGAACATTGTTCATCAACCCCAAAGTCTGCTCTGACGCCTTCTTGATCCGTATCAAAAAGTCAGCAATCTCTTCTTCCTCTTCTCCTTCGCCCTCAAGCAGAAGTTGAGAAAATCCCAAGATACAGTTGAGATTGTTTCTCACCTCGTGGCTCATCTCGCCAATGAATTTTCCTTTGCTCTCTGCTGAGCTTAGAGCACGCGTTGCCACTTCAATTTGTTCTTCAAGCTGTTCCAAATACTCCTTTTCTTTGGTGATGTCGTGCCGAACAGAAACATACTTGTAAATGCGCCCATCCCAGTCCTTAAAGGGCATAATTGTCGTATCAACCCAGTAGTAGGTGCCATCTCTAGCTCGATTCTTGATGGCACCCTTCCAAACGCTGCCTCCGGATATGGTCTTCCACAGATTCTCAAAAAACTCCCTTGGATGTGCTCCTGAATTGATGATTCTGTGTGTGTGGCCGATGAGCTCCTGACGAGAGTATTTAGAAATTTCACAAAAGCTGTCATTGACGTAAGTGATTCGACCCGAAAGATCTGTTTCTGCAACAATAGATGCAGCATCCAAGGTTTGGATCTGGTCGGTAAGACGTCGCTCTAAGTCTTTCCGTTGAGTGATATCAAGGAGTGCGCACACCCAGTGGGAGGCCTTGCCGGCCTCATCCCGAGCCAAAACGGCATCTCTCGATAGGCACCAAATCCATGTTCCCCTTTTCGTGCGCAAGCGGTACTCGATTTCTTGCTCCGTGTCGTCCTGCAAGGTCTCAAGATTTCGCCAATGCGTGAGAAGCTGGGTTCTTTGCTCCGGATGCACCAGAGCAAGAAAATCTGCCTCACTTAGTGAGGTCATGTCCTCAAAAGTGTAGCCTGTGATCTTGCTGAAATGTTTATTGATAAAAACAGTTTTTTCGCTAAGGAGATCATATACCAAAATTCCATTGGAAAGTGACGAAAGAGTCTTTTCTAGAATTTGATGGTCAAAATGGTTGCGATCCTTGCCGGCCTCATAGCACTCATCAGGTATCAGCATTTTTATTACTCCTTGATAAACCATTAGCTCTTTCTGCAAGGAAAATGCCGTAGAAATATTGAAAATTGAGAACTCTTAATTTTACCCAGACGCAATCTAGAGCCCACTCCAAGTTCACTGATGTCGGTACTATAGCCGCCTATGGACAGAGTGTCACCCCTATGAGACAAACTGACCCAAAAACAGTTTACACCCCAGCGACAGTGCATTTAGAGATCATCTGTTGTCTCAAAATAGGACTCGACCTGTAAAAACTGTATTTAACTCACCAATTGATTCAAAATTAAAGAATGGAAAAGGGTGGGCTCTTTAAATTTTTGCTATTGCTAGCATTAACAGTTGTTCTGCCTTTTCAGAATTGTGGGAAGCTCGAAGTCGACGAACACAATCAGGGAACTCAGATACTAAGCGCCCAATGCCTTGCTAAGCTCAAGGGAGACTCAAACGAACTCACCCAGTTCTCCAGTGACGATTGTCAAGTGTCACAAAACTATGAGTGTGACCGGAGGATCTTTTCTCCTTACGAACTCAACAGATCCTTTTTGGAGAAAATTTGTTTTGCCGAGGGCGATCACAATCGTGAGATCTGCCTCCCTACCAAAACATTTAAGTATGATACAAGCGCGGCTATAGGGCCTTCTCTATACGAAGAAGGCAAGGCCGGTCCCAACGAATACAACTACGAGGAGTACAGCTGTTACTTTAGCGGTCTAAAAAGGGGCGAAGCTGCCCTCATCACTGCCGATGGCGACTCCATTGAAGAGGCCTATGCCAAGACCAAAGCGGCATGTTTAAAGAGGAGTCGGCAATGATTCAGACTGGGCGCAACTTTCATGCTTCCATTGGATTCAAGGTAGCAATATTGCTAGGTCTGCTTGTTCTGCCCAATTTTGCATTTGCCCACGCACGCTTGTTGCCAGGAGGCAGCTTACCGCCACGAAACACCAACGCAGGATTAAAAACAGGTCCATGTGGTGGAGTGGCACGCACTCTTGCACCAAAGTCTTTTGTGGCTGGACAAGACATAACCGTTGAGTGGGAAGAGACCGTGAATCACCCAGGCCGATTTGAATTTTATTTCTCTGAGGCGGGTGACACGAATTTTCAGTTGCTGAAATCGGTGCCTGACACCCAGGACTCAGGAGACCCGCCGCACAGGTACTCCACATCGTTGACCCTGCCGAATCTGACCTGCACCGCCTGCACAATTCAGATGATTCAGGTGATGACAGAGAATCCAGCCCTGCCACGAAACTACTACTCGTGCGCAGACATTCAGCTCACTGCCACGCCCACTCAGCCCGGACCAAATCCAATCCCAACTCCGAGCCCAACTCCATCCCCCACTCCAGGCCCTTCACCAGCGCCGGCAACTCCTTCGCCAACTCCCACCCCAGCGCCAGCGCCGGGTACACCTGGGTCCACACCGTCACCGTCTCCCTCGTCTTCAGATAAGAACTGTTGATCTCCATGATCTCCTTGAACCAGCTAATTTAGCCAGAGCTTCGCCTCCAAAAATCCCATAGAAAATTCTTGCTGGAACCACTGATCCAATTTTCTTTGGGCCAATTCGTGCTGACTGCGGCCACATCTCAAAGCCGCGTCCGCAGACATTGCCAAATCCGAGCTTTTACAAAAATGTGTCACCCACTGGTCGTCCAGGTAATCCTTCAGCTGATCCAGTTGCCCATAAAAACTCTCTCTGATCCAAGAATCAAAATCCTTGGTCTGCTTTGGATCCGCGTAAAGCGAAATTTGCTCGTTTTCGATGGGCGAATAGAAATCTACAAATCTCTGTGAGGATTCACTCTGCCAGGCCGCACCGGCCAACGGCGGTGGCAACATTTTTACAGACCACTTGGCACTCATCTGCTGCACGATCTGAGTGGCCTTGTAGCGAAAGTACTCAGTTCTAGGTTCAGCCTCATAAGTCTGCACTGTCTCTGTGCCATCACCATTGTCGGTGATGCTGTCAGTGGGTTTTGCGCTCTCGTGTTGGCGGCCATTTGATGTGAGAAGACTAAAAAGAGCATTTATTGCTCGAACACCAGTTGAAGCGTCTGCATCTCGCTTTCCGCTCAGCTTTTGCCTAACGATGGTCTTTGGTACCCAATGATATGTGATGTAAGTATGAACTTTATCAACCAGCTCTTCGCTCACCTGCTCCTTTGCACTAAATTTAAACTTCATCTTGAGCATTTGTTGGCTGTTGGCATCATACCAAGGTGAAGATCTCAAGCTGAGTGTTAGTGACTGCTTCAACTGTTGTGGGTCAAATGCCTCCGTGCCTTTACCCTCGATGGCCAAATCTATGCCCGAAAAGAGCTCGGGCGGAATATTTGCAGCTTCAATGGGCTGTTCTGGTCTCCAAAAGGGGCAGTAGGATCTTAAAAATTGCTTTCGATAATACGCCTCTTGCTTTTCACTCGTCATTTTGCGATGGCAATCACGCTGACCCAACTTTTGAATCTCATGCAAAGTCTTTTCAAATAAACTCTTAGGATTGGTGGCAAAAATGATTTCATCATTTTTTAACGAAATGTACGCCTTTAGTGGCAAGGTTTTTGCGACTTTGTTCGCTTGCTTCAAAAGAAACGGAATAAAAATCTCAAGCTCTTCTTGTTGAGCTGTGTAGGTCAAGCCTGTAGGAAAAACCGACCACTGCATTTCTTTATGGAGCACAGTCTTGAGTTTTTCTTTGGCCAACTCCCAGTTTCCAGAAATTCGCGTGAGCCGAATCACAATCAACTCTTGTCGTAGCCACTCCTCCTGAGACCGCGTCTTACCAAGCGCAGCTTCCACACTTTCAGGCGCTTCTTGCAATGCCTCTTCATATTTATTAATTGCCTCTAAATACAATCCTTTCTTTTCAAGCTTGCGCCCGTCCTCAAGAAGGGTCGCACACGCTGACACCAGCAGAGCCACAGAGAAAAATAAAAACATCCTGATCACTTGGACTCTATAGTGGACCCCATAAACTGGACAGGTTGCTAAGACAGAAAAACTATGATT
>CAYMBJ010000022.1:0-54457 GCA_964388665.1 uncultured Pseudobdellovibrionaceae bacterium
GAAAAGTTCAAAAAGCAGTATGTGAATATTAAGAATTAATATTACAGTGTACTAGGGCGAGTTGAGGCGAGTTGAGGCTAGTTCGCGGCCTCTGTGGGATGGGTTTGGATAAAGCTGCCCATCCACAATAGCACCGCGAGCACATAGATCGTCAGAACAATGTAGGCGGCGGCTTTGCGCTCAAGTTTAAAATTTTCCACAAGGCCGACAAAGAGCAGATACGCACTGGCGGCAACTCCTAGGCTGATCAGGGCGGGGTGCAAAATGGACAAGACGCGGGAAGCGTACATTGGGATCTGGCACAGCATCACCAAAGTCAAAACAGAGCGAAATGAAAATGTGAATTTGGCCAAATCAGTGGATTTTGCCAGAGGTGTCTTGCGCGCAGTGAGGCAGAGGTGAATGATTCCAGCCATAGTGAAGAGTGAGGCCGAAGAGATGAGCGGTAAAAAAATGAGGTTGAGAGTCAGTTGAAACCAAGAAAAGCTAAGTGCACCACTGATGACGCCAATCAGAAGCATGATTGTGAGATGAAAAATGATGATTCTTGATGTTTGCCAGTTGGGGAGATTTTTTACCAGGGGCATGGGTCGATAAAAAAAACGCAGGGCTTGCTCTGCGTCTTCTTGAAAGGTGTGAACTTCTGTCACATCCCGCATTCCCATATTACAAGTTGGCTCCCAAAGCCATTATTCCTGAAAACTGATTCACTTCGGTATCACTACCGAATGCGCCCAGGTCCATCTGTGAAGCCAAGGAGACAAAAAACTGATTGCCAATCGGTTTTTGAAAATTCAGTCCAATGGAAGGGTGAACCTTCCAATACTCTGTTTTGCTAGAAATTTTGTCCCAAGAATAGTGGCGAACCTGCAGCGAGGTTAAAAATCGCGCACGCCAAGTGTTGACGGGGAGCTCGCCACCAAAACCAAACTGAAAGTCCTGCACGGTGTGCAGATAATCATCGATGCGGACGGGGTTGAGCCAGCGGCCGCCCACTTCGTAGATGAAGGGCGAATTTTGCGTTTTGAAGGAGGCGTGAAGCGAGGGTCCAATCAGGAAGTTTTGCCCAGTCTGGCCTGTGGGGCTGATGTATTTAAAGAGATTGGTGTTGAGGGCCAGACGCAGTTCTGGGCTGTCATAGCCCTTGGAAGTGTTTTGCAAAGTGCCTTGTTGCTTCATTCTTGAAAGGTCTTGGACCATTTCTTCGTAAGAGATCTCATCAAAGGCCGCGAGGGCTGGTAGTGAACAGATCAGCGTGAATAAAATGAATATTTTTGCTTTCATTGTTAAATTTTAATGAACTTTTTCGATTTGCACCAGTTGGGCTAGACCTTTTAGTGCAAATTCTGGGCTGATAGAAGGGGCTAAAAAGTGCCATACTGTGAAGGATGAGATATATGTAGAGACCTTAGGTACTGCAAGGATTGCAGTTTAGCATGAGCTCTAAATCTAGGACGGATTGACCAGTATGAAATTTGTAAACGGATATTGTGCCTTTTGTAAAAACAGTCTCAAGATTTTTCCTTACAAGCGCCTTGCTTGGCAACATGTGGTGCTGTTGCTGCCCTTTTCGCTAGTCACTGGATATGTACTAAAAGGTGATTTTGACTTAAGGACTCTGATTTTATTTTTTGTATTTCTTTTTGCGGCTGAGCTCATGATTCAATTTCGCTGGCGCACAAGCATCCAGTGCAAACGTTGCGGGTTTGACCCTGTGCTTTATTTAAAAGACAATGCGGAAGCTGCCAAGCGAGTGAAGAACTTTCTAGAAATTCAACGCATGGAGAACCCACTGTTTCGTGATCCCTTTCTCACTCGCCGAAAGTGGCGTGAGATCGAGGACTCAGGCGTGCCACTGGTGGATCGGCGCTCGCTCTTTCATTCCAGTGAATTGCGCGCCAATGATGAGCTTTCCAATAGAGTGGTCGCCAGTGCAAATGCAAAAATCCAGGTACCCAAAACTTCCTCGGCGTTGAAGTCGTCGTCTGCGATCGTCGGCGGTCGTGCGGTGGCCAAGGAAGACGTTAAATTGAAGGCAAAACAGCTCTTGACGGAGAGTAAAGGTGATTCACCCACGATGTTACAGTAAAATCAGATACTCTGAGGTGATTTAGTTATCGCTTCATTTAGGCGATGCGATAATACTTACTGCTCTATCCAGGCTTGAGAGGCGTACCAAGTCGTCTCACCACCAATGATCATGAACTGGTATATGGTCTCTTTGTTTGCTGCTGTGGCCGGTGCCGGAGCACTGCCCATGTCCCATTTGAGAGATTGACTCGTATTGGGCGCCCAAGTGAGCGTGCGATTGCCGGTACCATCCTGCTTGACTCGAATGATGAGCGTATAGGCTGAGTCAGCCGGGATACTGGTGATCACAGGCAAAGTGATTGTGGTGTTGGCCGTAAGAGTGATGCGGCGAACGTTTTTAGCGACATCGGGGATCGTGTAGTTTGCGGTGGAGTTCGCAGAAGTGGCCACGCCGTCGACAGAAGCCATTGCGCGAACAGTTCCGTTAACATCAAGAGTTGTTTGAGGGTTGTTAGTTCCAATTCCAAGTGTTCCGGCGAGATAGTTGATCACGGAAGCGCCCAACTGATAGACTCCATAGTTTGTTACATCTGTATCAGCCATATTTAAGTAAACACCATACTGCGTTCCACCTGTTGAATTGCCTTGAAACTGATTTTGAACAACTAAACCATAGGCTGTGTCTAGATTAAAAGTTGTAAGATCAGTAACATTTCCATAGGTCAATTGCGCTTTGGCATCATTAGTTCCAGCGAGGACAGACATCGTGCCATATAATTCGGTTGTTCCGGCACCAGTAGTCGCGTTGTCACCAGAAATTGCGAGAAGAGTGGTTGAGTTGGCCGAAGCAGAGCTTCCTGATGCGTATCCATAGATCTTTTGTAGTTCGTTTGAAGCAGCTGGGCTAAAAGATTTATTTAGGTGCAATTGAGCAGTTGGAGAGGCGGTGCCAATACCGAAATTTCCACTAAGAATGTAGCTTTTGGCTGCAGAATTGGAATGAAATTTAAAGGCGGTGGTCCCAGCAGAGTTTTTGATTTCTAAGGAGCCATTTCCAGATCCGTCTTCGTAAAAGCGACCAAGTGCAGTGGTGCTGCCTGATCTTTCTAGAGTCAAAACATCTGTGCTCACTGCAGAACTTTTGATATGAACTTTCGCCGTAGGAACTGAAACTCCAACGCCAACATTACCGGTGTTGTAATAGATATCACTACCAGTAGTGGTCCACTGGCTGGGAGTGCCAATGCCGAGATCTGTTTTCACTTCCGCAACTGTGCGCAGTTCGTAACCGGTGCCACCAGCGTTAACGCGCAACATGTTGCCGGCATTGCCGATAATTGTCGAAGGATTCAGTCTAGCATCATCACCGGCAGCCACGGTGCCAATACCTGTGCCGACGTTGAGAGTGGCCGCGCCGCCAAGCGCAAGGCTTGTTCTGGCTTGGGCCGGAGTTTTTAAAACAAAATTTGTGCCGTTGCCAACAATAAAATTATCTGTGGTGGCGGCAAGTGCTGCAATATCGGCAAGTCTTGCGGCATAGGCCTGCACGTCAGTACCAATTACAAGACCCAAATTAGTCCTGGCGCCAGTGTCGGTGGTGGCACCAGTTCCACCTTTGGCGACGCTGAGTGTGCCGCCGAGGCTGGAGAGGGTGAGGTTGGCTTCGTTAACATCAACATCGAGTTCATTGTTTCCAGTGTCATCGGTGATTGTGACTTTGTTTGAACCGGCATTGATCTTTTTCAGTTCGAAGTTCACGCCAGTTTTTTGTTTATAAATACCTACACCAGCCGTACCGATATTCGACACTGTGTTGGTTTCGCCGCCGCCCCCGGAAACCGTTAGAGTCTGCCAAGAAGAAGTGTTGCAAAATTGTAAATTGCCACCGTTGTAGCGAATGGTACCAGCATAGCTTGCGCCGCAGGTCTCACCGCCGTCGCCGACGGTGACTGATCCAGCAACAGAGAGTTTAGTTAGCGGCGTCGTGGTGCCGATTCCGATTCTGCCGGTGGCATCAACAAAAAGATCGGAGGTGTTCAATGAGCCGCTATTATTCCCTCGACCAATCGAAAGGGTGCCATTTGAGGCGTAGGTCGACAAGTAGGCTGAGTTTGCAGGCACGCTCGATGTTGCTGTGTTTTTGTTTATTCCCAGATAGAGTGCCTGGGTTCCGTCTTTATTTATCATTATTCCATAGAGATTTCCTGCAACGGGACTTGCGCCTGAATTGAAATCGGCAATAGAGCCTGCATCTGTTGCGCTACCGGCTGGAGCTTTTACGACCAAAGGTAGAGTTGGATTTGATGTACCAATGCCGACATTACCTGTGCTTCCAACAGTCATATACGTCGTCGATCCCGTACCGTTCCTGAACGCGTGGCCACTGCCCGAATCCATGTAAATCCAGTTATTGGCGGCTTCGAGAAGTACGTAAGAATTATCTGATTTTAAGCGCACGGCTGGGGTGCTTCTGACTACTCCCTCGCCGACACCAGTTATTAAAATACCACCGCCATCAAGATGAAGTTTATCTAGAGGATTCGTAGTTCCGATACCAACATTGCCGGCAGAATCAATTCGCATCCTCTCGGTGTTGTTTGTGCCGAACGCCAATGGGTTGGCCTGTTGCACGTTTAGATAACCCATATTGGCCCAACCCGAAGCAGCGGAGTTGCCCACTCCAACACCAAGGGAAATTGAGCTCGTGCTATTTAAAAACGAGGCAGCGCTCCATCCGTCAGCACTTTGCTGTTGTACTTTTAAAGGTGCACCGCCCGCAGTGTTATCAACTATATGAAGGCGATTTGCTGGCGCCGCGGTACCAATTCCGACATTGCCAGTATTGTAATAGATATCGCTACCGGTGGTGGTCCATTGGCTAGAAGTGCCGATGCCAAGATCTGTTTTCACTTCGGCAATGGTGCGAAGTTCGTAGCCCGTGCCACCAGCATTCACGCGCAGCATATTGCCGGCGTTACCAACGACAGTCGAAGGATTGAGGCGGGCATCGTTGCCTGCGGTCACAGTCGAACCTGAGGTTCCCACTGGCAATCGGGCCACGGCAATCGTGCCAGCCGTGATCTTAGAGGCGTCCAATGAGTCAATGGCAGCGCAGGAGAACTGATCTGTGACTGCACTCCAAGTCAGGGTTTGATTGGCCGCACAGTTGGGTGCGCTAAAGAGATTTCCAGCCACACTGCTCTTGAGATCACCGATATTGAGGGCAGTTCCTGCCCAATCAGTGCCGTTGTATTTTAGAAATGTTCCGCTCCCTGGGGTGGTTGCATTGACCGCAACACCTTGAAGTTTTGCCACTGTTGGATTGGGATAAGTTCCTGAAAGATCACCGCCAGCAGAGCCTGAAGGCGCGCGCGAATTTGAGAGGCGGGAGTCATCAGCTTTCACTGCTTTTGCTGCTGCGGATTCGGCGTCTGTTGCCAGCTGCAAAATACCCGCGGCAGCTGTTGTTCCTGCATTCACACCGATAATAGGAGCAGACGCTGTTCCTGTGTTCACAACAGGAGAGGTTACCGAAAGTGATGTTACACCCGTTCCTGAGATTCCCAGTGTCTGCCATGAAGAGGTGTTGCAAAATTGTAAATTGCCACCATTGTAGCGAATGGTTCCGGCATAACTGGCTCCGCAAGTCTCACCGCCATCGCCGACGGTGATAGATCCGGAAACATGTAGGCGAGTTTGGGGGGAGGATGTGCTAATGCCGACGTTGCCATTGTCGAGAATAACTAGCTGGTGAGTTTCTACGGTCCAACTGTCATTGGCCTTTCCCAAGACAATATTGCCCAGTTCATTCATGAGGTATTTTGTTCTCTGATCAGCAGGGGCTCCGCCAGAATAGAATGCATTGTAGGTTCTGTTTCCGGAATTTGAAACCGCATTGAAGCCCGCAGAACTGGTGTTTGTTGCATGGGCTTTGACCCACGCTCCACCGCTGGCTCGAGTGACTGTTAGGGCGTCGCTTGGGTTGGTGGTACCAATTCCGACATTGCCAGTATTGTAATAGATGTCGCTACCTGTGGTGGTCCACTGGCTAGGAGTGCCAATGCCGAGATCGGTTTTCGTTTGAGCGACAGTGCGAAGCTCGTAGCCCGTGCCTCCGGCATTGACTCGCAACATGCTGCCCGCATCGCCGCCAACAGTGGCGGGATTTAAACGAGCATCGTCACCGGCGGCGACTGTGCCAGCACCTGTGCCGACATTGAGAGTGGCGGCGCCGCCAAGTGCTAGGCTTGTTCTGGCTTGGGCCGGAGTTTTTAAAACAAAATTAGTGCCGTTGCCAACAATGAAATTGTCAGTGGTGGCTGAAAGAGCTGCGATATCGGCAAGTCGTGCGGCATAGGCTTGCACGTCTGTGCCAATCACCAAACCTAAATTGGTGCGAGCTCCAGAGTCAGTGGTGGCACCAGTTCCACCTTTGGCCACGTTGAGGGTGCCGCCAAGGTTGGAGAGGGTGAGGTTGGCTTCGTTAACATCTACATCGAGTTCGTTGTTACCAGTGTCATCGGTGATTGTGACTTTGTTTGAACCGGCATTGATCTTCTTAAGTTCAAAATCCACACCATTTTTTTGTTTCAATACACCAACTCCAGCTGTGCCGATGTTGGATGCGGTGTTGACTTCACCACCTGCGCCTTGATTCACCCAAGAGAGCACGCCATTGCCATCAGTGGCGAGCACCTGATTGAGGGCGCCTTCATCAGCGGGCAGAGTAAGAGTGTAGTTGGTGGTGAGCACTCCCGTGGCGGGAGTTTGAATGAGCACTGAATTTGTAGAATCGGAATCATAAACATAAAGAGATTTTCCAGAAACGCTGGTGCCGCTGAAGCTAGCGCCAGTGATGGCGCCGGTTGTGGTGATGGCGCCCGAAGTGTTGATAGCGGTTGTGCCACCGATGGTGCCGCCGCTGACAGCGCTGCCGCTGATGGCAATGGCGCTGCAGGAGAACTGATCGGTGACAGCACTCCAAGAGAGAGTTTCGGCGGCAGTGCAATTGGGAGCGCTGAATAGGCTGCCGGCAACGCTACTCTTGAGATCACCGATATTGATAGCGGTTCCAGCCCAATCAGTGCCATTGTATTTTAGAAATGTTCCACTCACTGGGGCTGTGGCATTGACCGCAACACCTTGAAGTTTTGCCACTGTGGGGTTGGGGTAAGTTCCTGAGAGATCGCCGCCGGCAGAGCCTGAGGGTGCGCGCGAATTCGAGAGGCGTGAGTCATCGGCTTTGACGGCCTTTGCAGCTGCGGATTCGGCGTCTGTTGCCAGCTGCAAAATACCTGCGGCACTTGTGGTTCCGGCATTGACACCAATGATGGGAGCTGTTGCTGTTCCGCTGTTCACAACGGGCGAGGTGACAGAGACAGAAGTGACTGAGCCGGTGGACGGTGTGATCCATGAAAGCACTCCAGAGCCATTGGTGGAGAGAACTTCGCCGGGGCCACCAGCCGTGGTTGGCAGAGTGAGAACGTAGTTGGTGGTGAGTGCTCCCGTAGCAGGAGTTTGTAAAGTGATGCTGTTGGAATTGTCAGAATCAAATACCTGAAAGCTGCGGCCACTATAGCCCGCACCTGAAAAGTTGTTGCCGGTGATGTTGCCCGTGGTGGAGAGATTGCCAGTGGTGTTGATGGCGGTGGAGCCGGCGATGGTTCCTGAGGTGAGGGCATCACCAGAAACTTTTCCAGCGGTGGTCAATGTGGGTATGTCGGCTTCTACCAATGAGGCCGATCCAGACGATACGCGACCTTGGGCATCCGTGGTGACTTTGTAGTAGGTTCCGGCAGTGCCTACGCTCGGCATGCTGATCGTGCCCACACCAGTAATGGTGCCACCGGATAGACCCGCGCCCGCACTGATGGAGGTCACGGTACCTCCTGAAGAGGTGGCGGCAATACAGGTCAAGGCGCCAGCGCCATTGTCTTTTAAAAACTCGTTCACGCCGCAAACAGGAAGTGCCGATTTAGCAAAGCTCTGAACGGTGGGATCAAGTTCTGTGAAGCTACTCAGAGGGACATAGGCTTCCCAGTTGGCGCCGTTCCAGCGCAACGCTTGCCCAGGGATCAGAGAGGGAATGCTGATGCCATTCAGTTTGCCAGGCTTTTCGT
The DNA here is from genome assembly GCA_964388665.1 of uncultured Pseudobdellovibrionaceae bacterium. Classification (GTDB taxonomy): domain Bacteria; phylum Bdellovibrionota; class Bdellovibrionia; order Bdellovibrionales; family Bdellovibrionaceae; genus CALCCV01. The sequence goes on from CAYMBJ010000022.1 coordinate 8,151, forward strand.
ATTGTGTGGAGGTGCCGGCCACAACGGAAGTGAGTTCGTTGTATTGTGCGGTGGTCATTGGTGAAATGTTGCCAAGACTGCCATCAGCCTCTTGGACGCGAAGTAAGGATTTGGAATTGAAGCCACCCACTTGCTTGGATTCGATAGCCTGCGGAACAAAATTTAGACTCTGCATGGGCAGAGGCTCCCAGTCGTTCAGGCCTGAGTACTTGAAAAAAACCTGCATCTTGCGTCCATCGGCTTCGTTGGGATTGTAGCTGTTGCCGATAGCACAACCCGTAGCAAAGCTAAAGGAGCCGCGGTTAGCAAAGGCGCGATCCAATGAGAAGCCAGAACTGTCTGTGCGCGTGCCGCCGCCGTCGTTGATGGTCAAGGCAAAGACACCCTTGGAGCCCACCATGTTCAAAGTCTTTAATTCTTCGTACAACAAGCAGTTCTCTGTTCCCGGAGTGCGAATCTGAATTCGAAACTGCACGGCTTGAGACTCAAGGGGAGCACCGGTTGGCAATAGGATCCGCCCCTGGTAGGTGATACCAGAATTGCCAGCTTGGCCAAAGGCCACAGCAGACTGTGCAAGCACAAGCATTGCTGTTAGCGCTTTGCACTTTAGGTGTCTCTTCAGAATGAATCTGTTTAGAGTTGACATAAATTCACTCCTTTTAATCACCTACGTACCACTGCCTTGTGTTTCGGAATGACGTAGTCAGGACTTTAATCGGAAGTTGTCTGGAATTAGGACTAACGCCCAGTTCTTTGACAAACTTCTTTGATTTCTAAGTATTTGAATCTTTTTGATGCAGATTGTGGCGTATCTGATTGAGTCACTCTTTAGAGATTCTCAGTATTGGCCGATGAAGAATCATGTACAAAAGAGTTGCTTACCTGTACACATTTACCGTTTTATTTTTTCTTGCACTGGGATCATTCGTCTCTTTTCGGATATACTTTGCAACTGACAAAACTTTGCCGGCAACCATAGCCAGATTGCAGCACCAGCTGGCCGGTGTGGAGAGGGACAATCGAGTGCTCGAAGCTCGCTATCTGGATCTTCATCAAAGTGCGGCGGCCTATCTGCCAGATCTTCCCGAGTTTAAAAATTTGAATTCAACACTAAGAAAACCGGCAGCGTCATTGGTTCTCAATACGCCAGAATTTTTGTTTGACCAGGCCCGCACCTACTTTCGGCTTAAAAAGTATGATGAAGCCAAGGTGGTCTTTGAGTCGTTGATCGAGGAGTTTCCCAATAGCAGTCAGACAATTCCAGCTTATTTTTTTCTGGGTGAATCACAGTTTCTTTTAAAGGACCAAGCGGACTGTTTAAAAACCATAGAGGCGATGGTGGAACTCTTTCCACAGCATGAGCTCACAGGTCACTTGCTCTTTCGTTTAGTGGACATTATGGTGCAAAGGGGCAAGGATCGTCAGGCAACTCAGATCATCCAAGTTCTTAAGACGCAGTTTCCCGCAAGCAAGGAAATTAAGAGTCGGGCCCAGTACGAGGAAGAGCGTCTTTCAGAGGTGCTTTGATTCTGAGTTCAATGGCAAGAAAGATGGAAAAGGTTTTCATGGGCACATTGATTCAAGTAAATACAAAGATAAATGCAATTCAAAATGCAAAGATAAACGCAACCGCTGGCGCAAAGACAGACGCAAAGACAGAAAGAGTGATTGGGAACAAAGCAAGCATGCGCGCTTTTGGCAAGAGGCGGGCGTCAGCATTCCGCATGGGAATTTTGGGTGTTTTGCTGCTGCAGGTTTGGCCTGCGAGTGCAGCAGACGAAGAGCCTGGAATCGCCTATTGTCAAAATAGCTATCGCTCCTGTTGGTTGGTGACTGAGGAGAGGGCGAAAGAGTTTCGCTTAGAATCTTTTTATGTGAACATATTTCCACAAAGCGTGGTGGAATTTAATGACCAGTCTCAGGTCAGATTGCATGACGGCCATCTCTATTTGCAAAAGGCTCAAGTTGCCTTTTCGGCACTGAACTTTTCTGGAAAAACCAATGGTCGCGAGATTTTGCTGCTTGAAGGCAATCGTGAGTTCAACAAGATTCACAATTTGAGCTCATCACCCTTTCCCATTGAGCTTCGCGATGGCCGCAAATTTCAGGTGCCGCCGTGGATGTCACTGCGAGTGGGGCCAATTCAAGAAGATCGCCGTAATTTTATAGACTTGCCTCAGGTCTTGGAGTCGGCGGAAGTCATAGCCCTCCTTAACAAAGGTCTGGATTTGCGCACGGCCAAGGCGATGGAGCTTCTCATCACCGAAAACGTTTCGGTGGAGCGGGGTGCTGAGTTCAATCGCCGTGTGGCATCGCAGATCATTTCTGATCGAGATCGTGCCGAAAAAGAAAAGCAAGCGGCTGAGCAAGCCAAAATTGAACGGCAAAAGCAAATTCGTCGCCAATACCATCGCAAGGTCTTTGGCAAATAACTCTGACCAACGGCCATGTCTGCCGAAGCTAGAGAGAGCCAGTTCAATGCAATATTCCCACCTTAAGTCTTAGATCCAATGTCGTAGGCAATGATTTCCGTGAGACTTTGGTTTCGACTCTGTGCTATTCTGTGGTGGGTATTTGTTTTTATTCAGGAGGACAGGATGTCTTCAGTGTCGAATTCAGATCGCGCCAACTATGATGAGCGCGTCAGAGATATGAAAGAGGATTACGAACAGCGGGAGGCAGAAAATGCCAAGCGGCGTGCTCGTGATCTCAAGCGGATTCAGCAAAAGCATGATGAAGAAGTGGCGGCAGTGAGAGAAGATTTTGACCGACGTCTTGCCGATATTCGCAGTCGCAGCAAAGAGGGCTTTTCGGAGCAAGAGATGGATCATCAAAAGAAAATCGAAGAGGTTCGTGAGCTCTATAAGGAGCAGTTGCGCAAAAAAGCAGAAGAAAATGAATTCAACATTCGTGAATGGCGAAAGGCCACCGAGGGCGAAAAGGCCCATAAGAGCAGGGCTGATCAAAATCGTGAACAACACTATATGGAACAGCACCAAAAGGAGTTGGCTAAGAAGGACGAGGTTTTTTCAAGAGCTAAAAATCAATATGATGAGAGCCTTGATGAAACGGTCTCTGACAATCGTCGCAAACTTTTGACTGCTCACGAAAGAGAAATTCAGGCGCTCAACAAGTCTTGGCAGAACGACAAGGAGCGCGCGGAACTGGATAAAGAGGAGATGCGCAAGGCCTACGGCAGTACCATTGGGCAAAAGGAGCAGGAGCTTCGCTACAAAGACGCCTATTGGAACAATCGATTTCAAGACTTAGCAACAAAGGAAGCGGCTCAGGAAGAGGGTGGCGAAACTCAGAGTCAATTGTTGCAATCTGAAAACGCGCGCATTCAAAAGCGCTTTCGTGAAGCTCTGGATAAGAGATCTGAACAGATGGGTGATACAGAAGGGTATCTGCGCAACTCCCTCGAAGAGCGGGTGAACTCTCAGGTTCGTAGCAAGCAGAGCGAAATTGAACGCCTCAAGGGAAAGCTCAACAACACCATCACCACGGATCGTCGTTTGCGCGAGGTGGAGCGTCGTAACTTGATCAACGACTACGAAGAGAAGCTCAAAATGTTGGGTAAAAATAATGAAGAAAACAAAGAAGTGCTGATGGAATTGAGTCAGGACCGAATTGAAAAAGCGCTCGAAAAAAAGGAGTCGGCGTCGCGCTTGGTGGATCGTGACCACCGCGAGCGGATGGCACACATGAGAACTGAGTTTCGCGATGGGTTGGACGCGATTGAGCAGCATCGCAATCATGAGGTGGAAAGAGTCAAAGGACAGGCCGATCGCCAAGTGGAGATTTTTCAAAACAAGGCCGCAAACGAAACCAAAATGCTCAACCAGTTTCAATATGACAGCCTGGAGAGTCTGAAGGACAATTATTCAGAACGATTGACTCAGGAGCGAGAATTCAATGCTTCGCGTTTTTCGAAAATGAATCGCGATATTCAAGAAAAATTTAAAAATTCAGAAGAAAAATTTACGCGCCGCTTAGACAATACAGTTCGCGATTATGAGGCCCGTTTAGAAAACATGCGCTATAATCATCAAAAGGATATGCAAAGTCTCAAACAAGAGTATGATCGAAGACTGAAGGCCAAAGATAAGGGCACCGATTTGGAAAAAGACACGTTGGTCACGAAGTACGAACAAAAGATTGCGCAGCTCAATGATCAGCATGATCAAAATTTGGAGCGCGTACGAGATCGTCATCGTGAGGACGTCACCAATTTGACAAAAAGGGTTAGCTATCAAAGGAAGGCGTAGTGCTTTGTTAGGTGAAGGATGAAACTTTGCGATCGTAGGGCAAAAATTGTTGCGACCATTGGCCCAGCCACAGCCTCGAAAGAGGCTCTTGAAAAGGCCATTCGATCTGGGATGAATGTGGCTCGCCTGAACTTTTCTCATGGAACACACGAAGATCATGCCAAAGTGATTGGATGGATTCGCGAGCTGACGGTGGAGTTGGCAGCGCCCGTGAGTCTGTTGCAGGATTTGCAGGGTCCTAAAGTTCGGGTGGGGCGATTTGCCAAGGGCAGCATTCCGCTAAAGCCGGGGCAAACTTTGCAAATGACCGTCGAAAACATTCAGGGCGACGAAAATCTCATTCCCTCTGATTTTCCTGAGTTGATTGATTCGGTCCACGTTGGCTCTAGAGTTTTGCTTGATGATGGGCTGATCGAACTGGTTGTCAAAAATAAGATCTCCAATACACGTATCGAAGTTGAAGTGATTTTTGGTGGCATCTTGAAAGACCGAAAGGGTATGAATTTGCCAGGGGCCCGGCTTCCAGTCGAGTGCATGACTGACAAAGATTTGCAGGATCTTAAGTTTGGACTTGCCCACAAGGTGGACTTTGTTGCCCTCAGTTTTGTGCGAAAAGGCAAAGACATTCGTCAACTCAGAGAGCTGATTGATGCCAGCCAGTGTGATGCAAAGATCATTGCAAAAATTGAGATGTGGGAAGCACTAGAAAATTTGGAAGAGATCACGCGCTTGAGCGATGCTGTGATGGTGGCTCGCGGTGATCTGGCTGTGGAAGTCGGCCAGAGTCGCTTGCCCGGTTTTCAAAAGAAGATCATTTCGCTTTGCAATCGTCTCGGAAAGCCAGTGATCACGGCGACGCAGATGCTCGATTCTATGGTAGAAAATCCTCGCCCCACAAGAGCTGAGATCACAGATGTGGCCAATGCTGTGTTGGATGGCTCAGATGCCTTGATGCTTTCTGCCGAGACGGCCAGTGGCGCCTTTCCTTTTCAGTGTCTGCAAACAATGCATGAGATCATTGTGGAAGTGGAAAGAAATGAAGAGAAGTATTACAAACTCTCACTTGATGATGAATTCTTGAGTGTGCCAGCCTCCATCGCGGCCTCAGCCAGCCTCAGTGCTCTGAAATTGAAAGCCACATCCATCGTTTGCCTCACCACCACCGGAAAAACTGCCAACATCATTGCGGCCTTTCGCCCCAAAGCGAAAATTTTTGCAGTTACCGATCGCATCGACGTGCTCAATAAAATGGAACTGAGTTGGGGAATTCAAACTCTCGGAATACAGCCCTACAAAACCATGGAAGATGTGCTCGTACAGATGGATCAGATCTTGGTGGAGTATGGTCTCGGTAAAACCGGCGACCGCGTGATCCTCACCCTTGGACAACCCATTGAAACTGGCAGTAAAACCAATTCGATATTTGTTCACACCATTGGTGCCGAAGAGTTTCATCGGTTGGATGATTCTCGGCTGCCGCTTCGGTGTCGGCGAAATCCCCATATACCAATTTCGATTCAAGCTTAGCAGGCTCCTGAAAAAGGCTGATCTGCTTCGTTCTCGATGCCAAATCTCACTCCAACATAGATTTTACTATGCTTACGTTCGATTTGGCATCTGCGGCCTCGCAGCTCAGACCTTTTTGAGGAGCCTGCAGGACCTTTGTTGGCTGCGGCTGAGCAACGAAGGTATAGGGATTAAGTGGAATGGATATTATTCGGTGAAGTCGCGACTCATGATGGTCTTGCGGCCGTCCGTGCGTGCATTGTTCATCATTTGATCGAGGATTTTTCGCAGATACTCGGAAAGAGTTTCATAGACTTCTTGCGAGGTGTTCATGTCGGCGCGGTCTTTGACGTACTGGCGAACCTTAGAGGCCACCACCAAAATTTCGTTTTCCATGGACGAAATGGCAGAGGCTCGGGGCGCTGTAGCTGTGTGGGAAGTGTTTTGCGGGCGCACGATGATTCGTCTGCCGCTGCCGCCTTCGTTGGTGGCGGAGCTTCCAGCACCTTGCTCTGCGGCCCACGCTTCGGCGGAGGGTGAGAGTTTCTCTATGGCGCCGGCGTCACGGTGGCGTGCACCCGGAAGATGTCGCTCCCAGCATTCCACTTTGCAAAAGACCAAACCAGTTCGCTTTCCTGTGCAGGTGGAGACGGAGCATTCAAAGTATTTTGTTTTAAAGCCGATGGGCTTTTTGCATGAGGAACAAAGGCGCCAATGATTTGCATTTGCTTTTTCATCCATCAAGGACCTCCTTATCGCAGCTGTTTGCGCAGGTTGTTGGCCATGCCCCAAAAGAGACAGGGGCGCTCAACATTTTCGAGCAAAACATGCGTGTAGACGCCTGTCTCTTCCATTGTTTTTTCTGAAATCAAATTCTTTTCAACCAATGAGTTGATGTCTTCGCCCTTTATTAAAAACCCAAAGTCTTTCATGGAGTCATTTTGCAGTTCCGTCAATGAAACTTTGCGGGAGCCGTTTTTGCCTTCCGGAGATTTTTTTGCATATTCTATTAGCGCAGTCAGTATTTTAACCTCTTGCTCATTGAGCATCGGCGGCTTGTCTTTGTCCGGCTTGAACAAAAAATCGTTATACCATTCGACAAATTCAAACAAGACCTCTGGCTGCAAATTGGTGATGCGGATCTTGCCCTCACCGAGGTCTTCAAGGTTGATGCAATTCATGGCCTTTAAGGCATCCATCACGCTTTGCATTTTATTGGTGGCTTCTTGAAAGACTTGGATCGTGTACTTTCTCAGCATTCCGGCGGGAACGATGGAAACACCATTTTCATGGGAGCCGTATTTGAGGCTCACCAAATTAAAAATGGACAGAAACTTGTTGATCACATGTGGGGGAAATCTTTCGTCGTCAGGTTTGGATTGATCGAGTAGGCGAATTCGCTTATTGGCTTCGCGCAGATTTTCACTCATGGTTTTGATGATGGCGCGCACCCAGGCGGGCAGCTGCTCCATTTGCAACTTCAAGCCTGGATAAGGTAGCGCAATCACTTCGGTGTCTTTGACGGCTTTGGCATTTGCTGAGCGAGGCTTGGCGTCAAAGAGGGCCATTTCTCCTAACATCGCTCCGGGAGTTAGCTCGGCCAAAACAATCTCGGTTGTGCCCTTTGTTTTGGTGATGGCGATCGTGCCACTCTTCACAATGTACATATTGTCCGGACTGTCATTTTCGCGAAAGAGATAAGTGTCTTTTGCCAATTTGCGCGCTATTGCCATGTGATCATTATGACTGTAATTGTCACACTCATCCATCAAAAACTAGGGTCCAGTCCATAAGGCGATTAAAATGTATTGGCATCGCATAAGAGGTTTCCTTTTTAGGATATTGGATCAATGCTGATTGCTATGGACTTAATTCCGAAAAGATCCAGATAATGGGAAGCCCTAGATTTTCTCATGATGAAATCTCACAGCTCTTCGCCCAGGTCGAAGGTGACGCCAATATTGGTAGCTGGGTTTGGTATTTGGATAACAATGAGGTCAAGTGGTCGCCTCAGCTTTTTAAAATTCTCGGAGTGCCAATCACCGAGAAACCTACGCACGAGCTTTACTTTAACAGCATTCATCCTGAAGATCGCCAGTTACAGGCTGGCCAGGTGGGGCGTGATGACTGGCCTAAGGGCGAACTGCCTTCTATCGAGTGTCGTGTGCGCCATGGCAATGGCGATATAAGGTATGTAAAGATTCACGGCAGAACTTTGCAAAATGATCTTGGAGAAACAGATGTCATATTAGGAACCATGATTGATGTCACTGCCAGTCGTGAGAATGAAAAGTTGCGGATCGAGGCGGCACGGCTGCAAGCCATGGGTAGCATGGCAGCGGGCATTGGTCATGACTTTAATAATTTTTTACAGATCATCATGAGTGGCGTGAGTTATTTGCAAACTCATGGTAAAAACCAGGGCTTTGGTAGAGAGCAGCTTGAAAAAATTCGCGCCATCGAGAATTCGTCATTGTTGTGTTCCGCCTTGAGTAAGAAAATGATCTCCTTAACTGAAGGCAGTGAGACGCAAGCCTACTGCACAGATTTGCCCGCCAGTCTCAACAAGGTAAAAGAAATTTTAAAAACATTGGTGGGCGAACGAACAAAAGTGATCGCGCAGTCTTCCGGAGAGCTGTTCGCCCATATTGACTATTTGGACTTCAATCAGATACTGGTCAATTTGGTGAAGAATTCGCGAATTGCCATTGACAAGAAAACCAATGCTCTGGCAACGCCTGAAGATTTTTTTGGTGAGATCAATATCAAACTGTTTTCCGCTTCAATCAAAGCAGGTGAAGTTGCCAATCTTAACGCCGGGACTTACATTTGTCTGCAGGTCACCGACAATGGCTGCGGAATTCCCGCAGAGTCCATTGGGAGAGTTTTTGATCCTTTCTTTTCGACCAATCGAAATCAAGGTGGGTCCGGCCTGGGACTCAGTCGTGTCTATGCGATGCTGCAAAAGTACAAGGGGGGATTTGCAATCCAAAGTGATGCCGCCACCGGCACCGTTTTTCGGTTGTACTTTCATCCCGGAAGCCGCGAAAGCCTGATCAATCAACCGCAGTCATCAGTGGGGCAAGTCGAGCTTCGCGGAGAGCCCTCGGAAGAGCCCTCGGAGAAGCCCACGGTGGAGCTCGCGCCCCAGAGTTTGCCTAGGGTCATTTATGTTGAAGACAATGTGGAGCTTCAAGAGGTGGTGCTGGATGTGCTCAATCTGCACGGATTTGACATCAAGCCCTTCCGCAGTGGCGAAGAGCTGGTGACCTATATCGACCCCCTAGCTCAGCCGGATTTTGATGTGGTGCTAACGGATGTTGCTATGTCGGGAATCAATGGTGTGGAGATGGCCATGAAGCTGTGGCAAAAATGGCCGAAGGTTAAAATTATCTTTTTGACGGGCTACGGTGAGCCGGAAGAGATTTCGATGCTGAGCTCGCTAGTGAATCAATATGAAGTCTTGAGCAAGCCCATTGAGATGGAAGTTCTCGTGCAGAAAATCATCGCGATATCTGCACTGCCTGAATAGTTTATATTTTCATGGGACGGCAGTCGGGTGCCACTTCCATCTTGCCTTCAGTGGCACGTTGAATTTGCTCAATGGTCACGTCGGGGGCGTGCTCACGAAGCAAAAAACCTTGTGGAGTGATATCAAGGACTCCTAGGTCCGTGACCACTTTGTGAATGCACTTTTTGCCTGTAAGCGGCAGCAAGCAACGTTTCTTTAATTTGGAATTTCCCTCTTTATCCGCGTGCTGCATGGCAACGATCACTTTCTTGGCACCTGCCACCAGGTCCATGGCTCCACCCATGCCCTTGATCATCTTTCCTGGGACCATCCAGTTGGCGATGTTTCCTTCTTCGTCCACTTCCATGGCGCCCAAAATGGTCAAATCAATATGGCCGCCGCGGATCATGGCAAAGCTGTCTGCCGAAGAAAAAAATGAAGCTCCTGGGAGGGTCGTGACCGTCTGCTTGCCGGCATTGATCAAATCAGGATCCACGTCCTTTTCTAAGGGGAAGGGGCCCACACCCATAATTCCATTTTCACTTTGCAGCATGACCGATTTTGTTGTTGGGACAAAATTGGCCACCAAGGTGGGAATGCCGATTCCCAAATTGACGGTATAGCCATCTTGCACTTCTTCTGCTATCCTCTTGGCGATCTGATCGCGTGTTAATGGCATGGGTTATTCCTTTCTCGTGGTTCTTTGCTCGATGCGCTTTTGATAATTCTGCCCCTGAAAGATTCTCTGCACATAAACTCCAGAGGTGTGAACTTGGTCCGGGTCGATCGCTCCCAACGGGACCAGCTCTTCGACTTCGGCAATTGTGATTCGACCCGCAGTTGCGGCCATGGGATTGAAGTTTCGTGAGGATTTGCGAAACAGCAAATTGCCAAAGGGGTCGCCCTTCCAGGCTTTGACAAAGGCAAAATCACCTTTGATACCACGTTCAAGAACATACTCGCGTCCATCGATCACGCGAGTCTCTTTGCCCTCAGCAATCAAAGTACCCACGCCAGTGGGCGTGTAAAATGCCGGAATGCCGGCGCCGCCAGCGCGCATGCGTTCGGCGAGAGTGCCTTGTGGCGCAAATTCCAACTCGAGCTCGCCCTTCATGTACAATTGCTCAAAAAGCGCATTTTCGCCCACATAGGAGGAGATCATTTTTTTAACTTGCCGAGTTTGCAACAGCAGCCCCAGGCCCCAGTCGTCAACTCCCGCATTGTTAGACACGCAAGTTAGATTTTTAACGCCCTTTTGCAGCAGCGCCTGAATGGAATTTTCGGGAATTCCGCAAAGTCCAAAGCCACCCAGAATCAGCGTGGCACCATCAAAAACATCGTGTACCGCTGCATTGGCATCGGTAAAAACTTTGACTGCCATACTACACGGATCTTTCTACAATAACCGCAACAGCTTCGCCGCCACCGATGCAAAGAGTTGCCAGACCACGCTTAGCATTGTGTCTTTCTAGTGCGTGAACCAGTGTCGCCAAAATTCGCGCACCACTGGCGCCGATCGGGTGACCGATGGCCACAGCTCCTCCGTGGACATTGACTCGCTCAGCATCAATCTTTAGGTCGCGCATGGCCACCTGAGTGACCACAGAAAAGGCCTCGTTGATTTCCCACAGATCGATTTCGCCTACGGTCAGTCCGGCTTGCGTGAGCGCCTTTTTGATCGCGCCCACCGGTGCAGTTGTAAAGTACTTGGGTTCATGGGCAAACACAGCTTGAGTTACGATTTTTGCCAAGGGTTTGATTCCATGTTTTTTTGCAGCGGTTTCGCTCATCAGCACATGTGCTGCCGCTCCGTCATTGATTTTTGACGCATTGGCTGCCGTGATTGTACCTTCTTTTTCGAAGGCAGGCTTTAATGTCGGAATCTTTTCAAATTGAGTGCGAAATGGCTCTTCATCTCGGTCTATCACAAGGGTCTCTTTGCGACTGGCCACCATGTACGGAGAGATTTCGTGTTGAAAGGCTCCCTCTTGAGTTGCTTTTTGCGCCTTCTTATAAGACTCGATGGCAAACTGGTCTTGTTCTTCGCGACTCAGCTTGTATTCACGAACACAAATTTCGGCAGCATTGCCCATATGATACTGATTATAAGGATCCCATAGTCCGTCTTTAATCATTGAATCTTGCAAGTTCACCGCGCCCATGCGGTAACCGGCTCGTGAGTTTTCTAATAGATGTGGCGCCAGTGACATGCTCTCTTGACCACCAGCCACGGCGACCTGCGAGCGTCCCAAAGCAATCGAGTCGGCCGCCAGCATGACCGCCTTGAGTCCAGAGCCGCAGACTTTATTGAGGGTGATGCACGGAACTGAAATTCCAAGCCCTGCAGCAAGCGCGGCCTGACGAGCCGGCGCTTGTCCCGCACCTGCGGTGAGCACATGCCCCATAATGCACTCTTCCACCCACTCTGACTTTACCTGTGCACTGGCCAGCGCATTCTTGATGACATGTGCGCCCAGCTGAGTGGCTGGCACCTGAGATAAAGCACCTTGAAATGAACCAACTGGAGTTCGTGTGCTGCTTACAATCACTACATTTTCCATTTTTATACCTCTCAAAAAGTGAGTTTCAGATCAACATTTCCTGATATTTTCAGAGACTGTTTTCTATTTTTTGAATAGAGTCAACGAGGACAAAAATTAGGAGGAGCTGTGGCTGTAAAATTATTTGCATTTCTTTTCATCGCAATGTCGATGAGCACCGCACCGAGCGCTGCCATCGCCAAACCTAAAAAGGCCACCCCTCCCAGTAAAACCAAGAAGCTTGCTCAACCAGTGACGGCCGCAAAAGCCCCTCCCGGCGAATCAAAGAGCCAAGTGCTTGCCGAAAGTCAGGATTTAGGCAAAAAATTGATACTGGATTTGCGCCGCGCCGATGCGCAGTGCAAAGTTCAGTTCACTGCCAAAGCTGGACCTCTCAAAATTCTCAATTTGCAAGAGTCTTGGCATTTTGAGGAGGGAGCCCAGGAGGTGCGCGTCGAGAGTGGTCAGGCAGGCACGGCGACATCAGCCTTGCAGATCTCTGTAACAGGCACACCTCGTGAGTTTGCCTTGATGGGCAACAGCTGCCAGGTGCAGATGCAAAATTGGGCCGCGCCGGGGTCTATAGTGTTAAAAGATGGTGTGGTCAATTTGAGTGGACCGCTAAAAGATCTGAGCGTGTACCTCATTAGCGGTGAAGTGGTCGCAAAGCAAACCACAGGACATCTTCTGGTCAGCTCCGAAAAGGCCAATCTTGTCGGCAGTGATACCAAAGGATTGTTGGAGCTCCACAGTCAGTCGGGAACCATAAAAGTGAGTGATCACAGTGGGCGACTCCACCTGAAGCAGGCCACGGGCAGTGCCGTCCTCAAAGATATTGATGGCGAACTGCAGTTGGATTTGATCAAGGGAAATCTCGTACTGACTGATCCACAAGGCAGCGTATTTATTGAGTCTGCTGAGGCGAATGTTAAAGTGCAATTGGCCAAAAGCGACGCTCAGATGCAAATCAAGAATAGCAAAGGGCGAATCTCTGTGAATTTGAACGGCAAATCTGCCTGGGTGGATGTGCTGAGTCAGGACGGGGAGATTTCGCCACCAGGATCTGTAGGTCTGAAGCGCGCTGGCGCAGAGAAGATCGCCAAGGGGCGCACCACTGGAACCTCCTCAAAATCTTCACTCGTGGTGCGTAGCAAGGCTGGCAGCATTTTTGTCCGCTAGTTGAGTTGAACGATTGATTCGGATTTACGAATCTTGATGCACCCAGTGGCCGCCAAATGAGGTGCGCTGTAAAATTATTCTGAGCTTTACACTTAAAAGAATCTAGTTGACTTAAAATGAAGTGAGCATCAAGGGGTATAAAGGGCCTAAGAAAACCGGTGGGTTTTCGGTCACTTTAGCTCTTTATTTCAGCAAAATAGGTGAGGCATGAAGAAAAAAGTAGCAAATACCAAGGGTGCAAAGCTTAAAAAAACAGCTCCTGCAAAAAAATCTGCGGCTCCGGCCAAGAGTTCTGACGCTGCTCATAAAAAGAAATCCAAGGTGAGTTCGCCTAAGAGTGCGGCAATTGCAAATAAAAAGTCACCGACCAAAGCGGCCGCGAAATCGGGCGCAAAGGCCGGAGCAAAATCCGGAGCTAAAATCGGAGCTAAAGTCGGAGCTAAAGTCGGAGCTAAAGTCGGAGTCAAGAGCTCTGCGGCCAAAGCGAGAAAAGTCACGGGCAAAGCTCAGCCAAAGAAATCGACCGGACTCGCTGCAAAAGCCACCAAAGCTGCAAAGCCACCCAAGGCGGAAAAACCGGCCAAAGTTGCCAAGACTAAAGACGGAAAAGCCAAAGAAGCAAAGGGTAAAGAAGCCAAGAGCAAAGTTGCAAAGAGCAAATTGGAAATGGACAGCAGCGACAAGCGAATAGATGGCGCTGATGCCGACGCGGTTGCTGCTAAGGGAAAAACCACTGAGGGCAAGGTTCGACGCAAAAAGAGCAGCTCAGCTGATGCTGATGATGCCAGGTCCCACAGTGGCGAGTCCATTGATTCAGGTCCTGCAAATGCGACTGAACCTTTGCAGGCCAAATCCGACAAAATGCCGAAAGCCAAGGACGCTAAAGAAAAAGACAAGAAAAAAGTCAAAGACGAAAACGATGATCTTATTGATGACGGATTTGAGGTCTTTGAGGGCGCAGATGATGAAATCTTTGAGTATGCCGATGAGCTGAGTGAGGTGGAAGATACACCTAGCGAAGAAGAGGAAGAGTCCGAGTGGACTGGAGACGAAAAAGAAAAATCTGCTGACGATGAGGAGATCATTCTCACGGATGCGGAAGGTCGTCGCTACTGTCGCTCCCGCGATTGCGATAAAATTGCCGAAGTCGACAACTACTGCCGCTTTCATTATTTGTTCTATTGGAAAAAGATTCAAGTTCGCAAAAAGATTCTCGTCGATGGTAAACTCGAAAGATATGTAGAAGAGTTGACCTCTCGCTATCCAGATAAGTTCTTAGAGGTGATCCGCCGCGATCTGCGCACAGAAAAGGACTTTTTGTCAGTGATTCAAGAATTGGAGATTGACGAAAGTGCTGGCGACAATGACTTCGAAGAGGACACTCAGTCCTTTATCGATGAAGTTCGTGGAATGGGTGAGTCCAATCAAATGGAAGAAGAAGAATTTTAGAGGATTTATACTAGCTGCACTTTATCCGTATACCTTTGTTGCTCAATCAGTTGGCCTGTGAGGCTTACGCGGAGTAGGCCGCCGCGCCTCTCTCAATCGCACCTCGGTCTACGAATGAATTGGAGCTGGTATTAGGCCGAGCTTGAGGCCGGCTCCTCGCTTGCCAAATGGCGATGATCCTGGACCTGAGTGCGGAATCTGTATTGGTCCATTGCTTTTTCACTTAGGGTCAAGGACCATTTAGGCTGGAGGAAAATCTATGCCTGAGACCTCAACCCATCAAGTGAACGAATCACAAGCTGCGGAGAATGAGCTGAAAAAGCCCATTTTTTTACAAATTCTCGCACTTAGTTTTTTAGTGGCCCCGCTCGGCAACATCATTATCAGTTTGGCAATGAGTGGCATTGACGGCTGGTATGCACCCAAGGTGTTTTTACCTTTGGTCGCGACCATTCCACTTTTGGAGTGGAGCTGGCTGGTGTTGGTGTTTGTAAGCGGTGTCCTACTGTTTATTCAGCACAAAACGGCCTGGGCGGTGGCGGTTGGCACTCTGCTGGTGGTGCTGGGGATCAACACTTATAAATCCTTTTTTATGATGGGTGCCTTCACCGGGCCCACTTTTATGGTCAAAGCTCAGCTGATCATTTCGGTGATCACCACCTTTGCAGTGCTACTGGTGATGTTTTATGCGCGCTACCCCTACCTGGATCGTCGTGACACCTGGTTTGGTAAGGCCGCGGCGCGCTTCCCTATTCGCACCGCCACTCAAGTCATTGCACAGGACATTTTTGACGGCGTGACTGAATCGCTATCAGTTTCTGGTGCGCGCTTGCGCTTACAAAAAGATCTTGGTGCGGGGGCGCACGATCTGCAATTTGTGGATGTGATTTTTCCAGATATTAAAAACATCAAAACCAAAGCCCAAGTTGTCGAGTACAAAGACAATGTGCTGCGAGTGCGTTTTCGCGGCCTCTCTAAAGATGAAAAGCGGGTCATCCAAGATTGGCTTAAAAAAGTATCCTGAGGTTTTTAAGATGGACAGTTTGCAAAAGATTGGAATTTGCAAAAAATAATAAGGACGTGTGCGGATGAATTTAAAAAGGTTTTTTTTAACTTTATCATTGGTGGCCACCATTGAATGGATTATGCAGCCTTTGGCGATGGCCAAGCAGGTCGAAGCGAGTCGTGCTACCGAAATGAAAGCTCTCCTCAAAGAGGTTGGCTACAGCTCCCGAGGATTTTCCCTCTCCCGCTTGTCTAAGGATTTCATCGGCCAGTTCGACAAAGCAGACCAACCGCAGGCCCGCATGTGGTTCAAGCTTTTTGAAAAAGTAAATATGCCTGCTTCCTCGGTTGACACCGTCAAAGGCCCCAAGGGCGAAGAGGTCGTTCGCATAGTTTTTGGCAAAGGCGATGAAGCGGTCATCATGCAAATCTACGGCCGCTCAGATCTCTTCGTGAAAATTGGCAACACCGAATTCTCCGAAGCTGATCTAGAGAATTACCCTTTAGCCTTTGCAAAGCTAGCCAAAGACAAAACAATTAAACCCAATAAAAAGATGTTTGAAGAGAATCTTCGCAACCTTAGTGTCGGAGTGAGTCCAGAAAAATTTGCCAAGTGGACGCGTATACAGCGACTCAATTACTTTATCAATATCCGTGAGATGGTTGTTCTCGCGGAAAAGATTAACAATGCTACTCTTGCCAAGGCAAGAAAGACTTCTCTTAATGACTCTGATGACAGTGACAAGGCTACCTCCGCCATTGTTCAATCTTCACCGCGAAGTCCATCCGGTGAACTTGTATCACTATTTTCTCCTGTAGCTCACGCGCAAGATGCTGATGCAAATCCACTGCCTCCTCCTGAAGCGCCTGGAGATCCTGTCAACGAAGTACAACGGAGTGGCGCGGGCGGGCCAAATTCAGAGGTGGACGCAATTGCACCGGTTACTTTCACAGAAAACTTCAGTGTAAGCTCGTCTTGTGTCGTTGCTGGTTTCCCATCAAGTTACGAAACTAAAAATGGCAGAACCTACTGTTCGTCAGAGAAAGCGATTGCAGAGTTTCCAAGACTTGCAGGCACTTGCGGGGGTGGTCATATTGCATGTAATCCACTTTTGTTTGGATACGATCGAACCGGTGGACAACGGGGTAAGCCGATATGCGCGAGGATAGAGTTTACTAATGTTTTCCGCAATGTGACGTCTAGCGTGTGTAGCGAAAAATCGCCATTAAAGACCAGGCCTTTAAAGGATGGCGAGACTGTGCCAGTCGATCTGACCGCAGAGCAAGTGGTGAAGAACAAGCGAGCACTACTTGAGTCTGTCATCAATGCGAATGAGGGCGAAAATCCGATCCAGGACCTATTCGTGGGAGATACAGATGTTGTTCAGGCGAAATACAAATCTTATTTCGACAGGTTTAAGGCAAGTTATGACAGGGCAATCGAATCGGCAATTTCGGCTTGTGAGAACTCGGGAGCGATTGATCAAAGGCAAACTTGTGCTGAGTTGATCAGTCGACGAGTCCAATTCGAGATCGCAGACCCAAATCCAACAATGGCCAGCGATGAGCCGTGTTGGGGGCCGGATGGTCGGCCTCTGGTCGTGCCGAAGCCCTCTACACGTACTCAGCCCGGGGCAAATGACTCTGATAGCGAAGAAGGCAATAAAGTGCGGATGAGATGCTTTGAAAGCGCTTCGAGTAGCTCTGGAGGCGGGGCCGGCGGCTCAGGTGGAAGCGGCGAGGCTGGAGGCAAGGGGGTTCTTGGTGCCGCGATGGATGGAGTGGTTGGATTTTTTGGCGGAGTAGGATCCTGGTTAGCAAACCATTGGAAAAAGATGTTTGCGGTTGGTGCCGTGGTGTTGGCGGGAATACTGGCGTGGAAATTCATGAAGAAGAACAAGAACAAAAACAAAGGCAAGGGTAAAAATCCTCGTGGCAGACCAGTGCCGCCACCTCTGCCTGGACTTCCTGGGCCCGCAGGACCTCCAGGGCCTCCAGGACCTCCGGGGCCTCCAGGGCCACCGGCCGCGATAGAGGGCGACCCAAGTGGAAGTGCGGGATCTGTTGGTGGTGGCGTTCGTCAGAAAACAAATCGATAAGTTGGATGTTTGATCAGCGTGCGAACAAGCTGATCAGCTCGAAGTGATGCGTGCGCGGAAACTGATTGAATAGAGTCAGTTTTGTTAAAGGCAAAAACTTTGCAATGAGTTTGCGATCTTCATTCCAGCTCTGCGAATTGCAAGAAATATAAATCAATACATCACAAGATCCTCCAGCCAAAAGCTCTGCCAAGGGGGCTTGTGGCTGAGGCTCTGCGCATGGAGTGAGGACCGAGCCCAAGGCTGGTCCCAATCCAGAGGCCGGTGGGTTCACAAGTGCGCAGATTTTGTCTGCTGGGCTTTGTTGCAGACGCACAATCGCCCGTTGCAATTTGCTGAAGACTTGAATTTTGTCTGCGCTTATCTTCTCTGAGTCCATGCTCGCATGGTCTATGTTCTTTGAGTCCTGCCAGCTCGCCACATTCCGCAAGAGTGCGGGCAAGGCGATGGGGTCATTTTCTATCAAGGATAACTTTTGAAAATGCGCGCGCGCTGCGGCTGCATAGTTGCCGACTCCGGCGCCCCACTCAAGGTAATGCTTGCAATGCTTTGTTTGCGTGGCTTCGATCAAAATTTCAGATATGAGGTGAACCAATTTCGCATTGCTGGTGAGGCTGGGTTGCGAAAACCCACCGATGCGACAGAGCAGTGGTGTCCCGTCGCTGGCCCACCAAGGATAGTGGTGCTGTTTGGAGAGCTGAAATTTGCCGTCAATATAGAGCAAGGGTTTGCGCTTCTGGCCGATCTCCAGTTGTGTGAGTCTCAAATCATTGAGTAGAAAATGCAGGGCCTGCTCCTCTTCGCGCAAAAAGAGAAATTCCTGATGGCTGAGGTCAAGCCAGCCGCCGATTTCGCCTCGTGGTCCCTCCCGCAACCGAAGTGTGGCTCGCGGCATGTTTTGCGATTCGGTATTGGTGATTGGCGTTGAAGTGGGCCAAGGATAGGCAAAGAGCTTGCGGCTGGCGGCAGCGATCTTTTCAGAAACAATTAGGCAATTGTGAGTGGTGGTGGTGTTTTGATTTGCATCCAGGAGTCCCCACCTACCGCCTCTGAGGGAGTAGTCCATGCGATGACGAAACTGATAAGCAGGAAAGGTGACGGTGGCAAAGGGAAAGTCACCGACGAGAGCGCGCAGAGCATCGCTCTTTTTCTTTAGCTCCGTCTCTTCGGACTCTTCCCAGCACTGGCACATCCTGCAGGATTGAGCGTGCTGGCATTTCAGAGCGTGATCATAATTTTTCAATGAAGGTTCTTTTTGGGTGAGTTTTTGGTCTTGGCCTTTGTGTCTGCCTGAATTTCTTCAGCAAGGGATCCAGCGTCAACCTCGGCTTCAGCAATAACTTCGAGGTCATCATCATCTGAAATTTCTTCTAGGTGTTCGTTGTAGACTTTGCCCTTTTCTACACCTAGGAGGCGATCGGCTTCGTCTTCGAGTTCGGTGTTTTCAGTGGAAAAGCGCACGAAGACAGTTTTTTTGCCAAGCTTTTCGGGAGCCCATTGTCGTGGAAAGCGAGTGCCTTCGATGTTTTCGAAATGCTGTTCGAGCATCATGCCGATCACATCAATGCAGTGGTGGATCTGTGCAATCACATCGGATTCGTTCATTTTGTAATCAATGGAGGTTTCAAAATTGGATTGTCGCAGGCTGTCCTTGGGCAGATAGCCGACGCGCAGGCAGATCTCTTCGGGGTAAATGCGGCCATCAACAAAGATGGTGAGGCCACCCAGTTTGTCGCGAAAATTCTCATGAACCACCGCCTGAATTTGTTTGATGAGCTCTTTAGGAAAGGGCGACCATTTTTTAGAAGTTTTTAGGCGTGGCTGCAAACTCTCCTCCTTCGGTTTTTTGCCGGTACGAATTGACGAACTTATGCGCTGAGACTATACCCTGTGTTGAATAAAGGAGAACCGAAAGTGCAACAATTGCCTGCAGCGTCAGAGACCCCGAGTCTTCCTCACCAGCCCGTAGAAAAGGGTGTTTACATCTCCACTTACGGCTGTCAAATGAATGTCAATGATAGCGAGCGCATGTATTCGCTCCTGGAGATGCAAAATTACATTCCGGTGGATGCGCCTGAAAAGGCCGAATTGATTCTTATCAACTCCTGCTCGATTCGTGAAAAGCCCGTACACAAAGTCTATTCTGAAGTTGGCAAATATCGAAAGCTCAAGGAGGCCCACCCACAGATTATGATTGGTGTGGGCGGTTGTGTTGGCCAGCAAGAAAAGGACAAGCTCATTGGCAATCAGCCGCTGATTGATTTTGTGTTTGGTACCGACGCCATAGATGATTTGCCACAGATTTTGCGAGAAAGTTCATTAAAGCGAGAAGAGCACGCCGAGCGACTGCGCAGTGATGCGGCCAATAAGGCGGCCCGCAAGAAACTGGCGGGAACCACGTCTTCGGGGAAAAAACCAAAGGCCGGTGCACACAAGATCGTCGCAACAGCCTTTCAGCACCGAGCGCCTTATCATGTGGAAACCATGGTGCGAAATCCGGGGGTGGCGACCTTTGTCAATATTACCAAGGGCTGCGATAACTTTTGTACTTTTTGCGTGGTGCCTTTCACTCGCGGTCGCGAAAAGAGCCGACCAATGACCCATGTTCTGCGGGACGCTGAAGGCCTGGTGCGGCGTGGAGTCAAAGAGATCACCTTGCTGGGGCAAAATGTAAATTCTTATGAGAGCGAGTGTGGAGCGGACTTTGCTGATCTGCTGCGAAATCTGGCTGAAAAGACTGACCTGCAGCGCATCCGCTTTACTACGAGCCATCCAAAGGATTTTGATCAGAAGTTGGTGGATGTCATGTATGCCCACCAACCCAAAATTTGTGAATACATTCAC
Source organism: uncultured Pseudobdellovibrionaceae bacterium (assembly GCA_964388665.1). Lineage (GTDB taxonomy): Bacteria > Bdellovibrionota > Bdellovibrionia > Bdellovibrionales > Bdellovibrionaceae > CALCCV01. Next base: position 28,552 of record CAYMBJ010000022.1, read on the forward strand.
TTGCCCTTTCAGAGCGGCAACAGCCGTATTCTAGAGCGCATGAACAGAGGCTACACTCGCGAAGAGTACCTAGAAAAAATTGACATGATCAAAAGGGCTATCCCCAATGTGGTGCTTTCCACGGACATCATTGTGGGATTTCCAGGCGAGACGGAGGCAGACTTTCAAGAAACCATGAGTTTGGTTCAAGAGGTGGCCTTTGAAACGATCTTTGCCTTCAAGTACTCTCCGCGGCCGAATACGAAGGCAGCGCTTTTTACAGATCAGGTCGATGAAGAGGTGAAGGCGGAACGCTTGAGTCGCCTATTTGCTGCTCATAATGATCTGGCCTTCCCCCTGGTGCAAAAGTACGAAGGGCAGGTTCTAGACATTTTGGTTGAAAAGCGCGAAACCGATAAAAAATGGAGCGGACGCTCCTCTCAGAACAAATTGGTGTATTTTTTATCAGATTCCGAGGCCGAAGCAAATTTAACAGGTAAGATGGTGCCAGTGCGAATCCTAAAAGCATTTCCGGCAGTTTTAAGAGGCGAAATGATCTGCTAATTCTGTAAAAGAAATCATTGCCCTATCGATTTTATGGTTTTAAGACATTAGTTAGGATGAATGTAAAGTCGTTGCTCACACAGAATAGTAAAATCATTTTTGCGCAGAATCAGCAGGGTGAAGAGGTCTTTCATTCGCGCGACTTGGTGCAGCTGTTTCCTTACGGAATTTCGGTGAGCCCCCTTCCCGTGGACGCGCAGAGGCCCGTGCTGCTGCTCAAAGACCAAGCTCATGAATACACTCTTCCGGTGCCAATCAATCCCCTGGAGGCAGGCATGGTGGTGGCGCAGAACAATCGGCAGGCGCCGCCGCTCAATCCTCATCGATTTACAGAAATGCTGCTGGAGCAATTGGACATTCAAATTTGCCAGTGTGTTTTTATTGAAATTCGCGGTGTGCACCAGTATGTGCGCCTCTACACCACAGGGAACCCAAAGATGTCGAGCTTCAAGGTTCGCGCCGAAGAGGCGATGTCGTTGGCATTGATCATGGGCATACCCCTATATGCTACGAAATCATTTATTGAGCGAAGCAAGGTTTTGGCGGCAGAGATAGAGTCAGGACAGGCTAACGAACAAATTCTTGCCAGGCCCATAGTTGAGCGCAATCAAAATTATATAATGTAATAATAATCTTAAGAGGAGCTCTTCGTGACACAGCTACAAACAGTCCTCGGAAAAACGCCACACGTGGGCGAGGATTGTTTTTTGGCTCCTTCGGCGGTGCTCATTGGTGACGTCACCATAGGTCCCAATTGCAGTCTTTGGTACAATGTGGTGGTGCGGGGCGATGTGATGCCCATTCGTATTGGAGCTGCAGTCAATCTTCAAGACAACACGGTACTGCACGGCACCCATCAGCAGTTTGGTGTTAGCATTGCAGACCGAGTGACCATTGGCCACTCGGTCGTGCTGCATGGCTGTGAGATCGGGCGCGAAAGTCTCATTGGCATGGGCAGTTTGGTTATGGACGGAGTCACGGTGGGTGAGCAGTGTTTGGTGGGAGCGGGTTCGCTGCTGCCACCAGGAGCGCAGTTCCCGGCGCGCAAATTGATCTTGGGTCGGCCCGCAAAAGTCATTCGTGATCTCACTCCGGATGAAATTAAATCTTTGGCGCAATCGGCGGACAACTATCTTCTCTATAAGACTTGGTATGAAGCCGAAGCAAATGGCCAGAGTGAGGCTCAGAACTAGGACGACAGAATTTTTTATGGAAAGGAGAACTTGCGAATGAAAACTTTGGACATTCCTTATGCTTTGACTTTTGATGATATACTCTTGGTTCCACAGTACAGCGAGATAGTGCCCTCGGATGTTTTGCCAAAGAGTTTCTTTGCTCGTGAGACCTATCTCAATACGCCGATCATCTCTGCGGCCATGGACACCGTGACGGAAAACCGCGTGGCGCGAATCATGGCACAGTTGGGTGGACTTGGATTCATTCACAAAAATTTTTCAGCCGAAGCTCAGGCCTTGGAAGTGGAGAAAGTCAAAAAGTACGAGAGCGGTATGATTCAAGATCCTATCACCCTGGGGCCCGATCAATTGGTGAGCCAAGCGGTGGAAATCATGTCGCGCTTTTCGATCAGCGGTGTGCCCATCACGGTGGAAGGACAGCTAGTCGGTATCTTGACCAATAGGGATCTGCGCTTTGAGACCAATCTTGCTCAGCCCATTAAGAATTTGATGACCAAAGAAAAGCTGATCACGGCCCCAGAGGGGACCACGCTGGAGCAAGCTAAAAAAACCTTACAAAAACATCGCATCGAAAAGTTGCCAGTGGTGGACAGCAAAAATCGCCTGATTGGATTGATCACCATCAAAGACATAGAAAAGGCTCAGGCCTACCCGCAAGCCACCAAAGATGCGCGGGGTCGGCTGGTGGTGGGTGCTGCAGTGGGCGTAGCGCCAGACACCAGAGAGCGCATCGATGCGCTGGTGGGAGCTGGTGTGGATGTGATCTGCGTGGACACGGCCCATGGGCATTCGCGCAATGTCGTTGAAATGGTTCAGTACATCTCTAGAAAATTTCCGGAGGTGATGATTGTTGCCGGAAATGTGGTTACACCGGAAGGCACTCAAAAACTATTTGATGTGGGCGCTGATGTTGTCAAAGTGGGCGTTGGTCCCGGCAGCATTTGCACCACGCGAGTGGTGGCGGGCGTGGGCATGCCGCAGATCTCTGCCGTCATGGAGTGTTCAAAAATTGCCAAGTCTCTGAACAAGTCTATTATTGCTGATGGCGGAATTAAGTATTCTGGTGACATCACCAAAGCCTTGGCGCTGGGTGCAAATTCGGTCATGATTGGCAATCTCTTGGCGGGCGCCGACGAGTCGCCTGGCGAAACGATTTTGTATCAAGGCCGCACCTACAAAATGTATCGAGGCATGGGCTCTCTGGGGGCCATGGCCAAGGGGTCGAAGGATCGTTACGGGCAAGCCGGAATCATTGACGAAGATAAACTCGTGCCCGAGGGCATTGAGGGGCGAGTTCCCTACAAGGGCAATGCTTCGGGAATTATTCACCAGTTGGTTGGTGGCATCAAGGCAGGCATGGGTTATTTGGGCGCTAGCAATATCGAAGAGTTGCAAGCGCGGGCCAAGTTTGTGCAGATCACCTCTCAGGGCTTGCGTGAGAGTCATGTCCACGATGTCCATATCACCAAAGAGGCTCCAAATTATCGCCTCGAATAGTTGCAAATTGAAATAGGGAGAAAGATCGACGATGCGTGGATTTGTAATCTTGGATTTTGGTTCTCAGTATACACAGTTGATAGCTCGGCGCTTGCGCGAGCTAGGGCACTACTCAGAAATTATGCTACCGCTGGCGGATCTGGATAAAATTAAGGAAAAAAATCCTTATGGAATCATTTTAAGTGGTGGCCCGAATAGCGTCTACGAAGAGCCTTCGCCAAAAAGATCTGTCAAAGAGTTGCAGCAATTGGCGCCAATTCTGGGAGTCTGTTATGGCATGCAGTTGATCGCCCAAGAGTACGGCGGCAAAGTGCAAAAGGGCACCAGTCGCGAGTACGGCCCTGAACGGGTGGAGTGGGAGGTGGACCTCGGCGAAGTTCCACGGAGTCAGAAGGTGTGGATGAGTCATGGAGATTCGGTGATGCAGGTGCCACCCAACTTTGAACTCTTAGGAAGAAGCAAGGCCCACATAGCCGCGATTGCCTCAGTCGATGAAAAGCAAAATAAAGTGTGGGGAGTGCAGTTTCACCCAGAGGTCGTGCACACAGAGCACGGCGAAAAATTTCTTCAGGCATTTGCTGAAGGGGTTTGTCAGGCGCCGAGGAACTGGCAGACTGCCACAGTTCTGCAAGAGCTTTTAGAAAAGGTGCGTTCACAGGTGGCGCACAGCAAAGGCAAAGTTCTTTGCGCATTGAGCGGCGGCGTCGATAGTTCGGTGGCGGCCCTGCTCGTGACCAAGGCTCTTGGCAAAGAGCGCGTGCAGTGCCTGTTCGTGAACAACGGTCTGTTGCGGCAAAATGAATACGAAAAGGTCATGGAGAGCTACAAAAAAATTGGTTTGCCGGTCACAGGCATTGATGCAGCAGAAAAGTTTGTCAGTCAGCTTGCTGGTGTCGCGGATCCAGAAAAGAAGCGCAAAATCATCGGGCGAATCTTTATCGAAGAATTTGAGCATTGGGTGCGTGATCATGATGAGTTTGAGTTTTTGGTACAGGGAACTTTGTATCCAGACGTTATCGAGAGTCTTGCAGTCATTGGCACCAGTCATACTATCAAAACTCATCACAATGTGGGTGGCTTGCCAGAAAATATGAAATTCAAATTGATTGAGCCGTTTCGCCTCTTGTTCAAAGATGAGGTTCGTAAAATTGGAATTGAGTTGGGTTTGGCCGAAGACATGGTTTGGCGTCATCCCTTTCCCGGGCCAGGCCTTGCTATTCGCATCTTAGGACCAGTGGACAAAGAGAAGCTCGATCTTCTGCGCGAGGCGGATGATATCTTTATTTCATTTTTGCAAGAAAGAGGCCTCTACAGGCAAATTTGGCAGGCCTTTTGTGTGCTGCTGCCGGTTCAGTCCGTGGGTGTTCAGGGAGACACGCGAACCTATGATCGTGCACTGACGCTGAGAGCTGTGACCTCTGTGGACGGCATGACCGCAGACTGGTTTGAATTTTCGGGCGAAGATCTGCGCGAGGTCTCTCGCCGTATCACCAATCAGGTGAACGGCATCAATCGTGTGGTTTATGATGTCACCTGTAAGCCGCCGGCAACCATTGAATGGGAATGATACCAGTTCCACTTTATCCGTATACCATCGTTGCTCAATCGGTCGGCTTGTGCGGCCTACGAGGAGTAGGCCTCCGCGCCTCTCTCAATCGCGCCTCGGTCTACGAATAAATTGGAACTGGTATGATACCAAATACCAGTTCCAATTTATCCGCATACCTTCGTTGCTCAATCGGTCGGCTACGGGACTTCGCAGGCGTACTTCATGTTGAGCTTTGTTCCTGGCGGAAGGGCCGGTGTAAAGCTCAATTTGTTTCCGGCAAGTGTGTGCTTGAGTCCTGAAATCTTTGGCGTCGTTGTCACCGTGACATTGTCATCATAGGGTGCGCATGAGAGGTTGATGCTGCTCAGGTTGCGAATGATGCTCTTACCAAATTCGGCAAGTTCAGTTCCGTAGTTGGGAGCGCACTTGCTGCCGACAATTCCACCTGTGAGATCTGAAGCTTCAGCGTAGCGGACACCGTAATTGAGACCACTCTCTTTGTGGCAGGCGGTGTCGCCGGGTTTAAGGATCAGTGAGTGAAAGGTAAATATTTTCTTGTCGCCCATTGAACTCGCAACATTGGCATTTAGAGAAGTGGGTAGATTTTTTTGTCCAGGCTCTTTAAATTGATTGTTGCCAGAAAGCGCAGGGTTCCAGCCAACGCTCAACTCGTCTTCGTCCGAGAGAACAATGGCCGCCATTGCCGCATCATCACGAAAGCATTTGGAGTCTTTGCGCAAGATCGCCTGATTGGTGGCATAAATGCCTTGCTCATGGCCAGATCCCTTTAAGCCAAAGGACATGACTGAAGCTGTGAGTTTTTGTTCGTATTTGGCCGTATTTTTATTGATGGAGTATTCGTCAGCGGAGCTGCCTAAGACCCCCAGTAGTCCTGCTGATGGATCTGTTGTGATCTTTCGCAGCTGACCATCATCGCGAGGGTCGGTTGAGGTGAGGCAGATCTGCCAATCCAGATTTCCGAGGGCCGCGACTAGATTTTCCATTCTAGCACTTAGCTCATTTTGCTCTTTGTCCATGGAGCCAGAGTTATCAATCACCATCAGGACGTCCACCTTGGTCGGAGGTTGCGTTACCGTTGTGTCTGCATCGACAAGGTTGAGCTTTTTGATTAAAAATTTCGTACCAGGAGAGGTGATGCTGTTGCCGGCTCGGTCGCTTGCTGAGATTTTAAACTCATGTTCGCCGGCAGCAAGGTTGGCATAATTCACTGAAGGCTTGCCCATGCAGTTTTGCGAGCTGCCACTGGCACCAAAGATGCGCTCGCAGCTCGCCAACTCAACTCCGGACACAGGATCTTCGACGGTAAAAGAAACAGTGACATTCTTATGATCCAAGCTGATTACGGGTGCCGTGATTTTTATGACTGGTGCAACTGTATCCACAGTGAATTTAAAGTCTGTGGTCGTTTTAGGATTTTGATAGTCATCAAAAGCAACCACATTGGCTAAATAAGATGTGCCGTGCACAAGCTTGCATTTGCTTGCGTTCATAGCGGCATTTGGTGTTGCCGATTGCGGAGCTGTTGCCTCACAGAGAACTTTTTTGTCCAAAGAGAGTATGCTCACTTGATAACTTACTGTACCCAGCGAGGCCTGCCAATGCACCGTAGGAGTCACTTGGGTACCTAAGAACTCATCAACCCTGTTGTCCTTGCCGCCAGTAACACCAAGGATCTTAAAGTCACCAGAAGGTTGAGTGTCCACATTCCAAGAGTACACATCTGACTGAGATACATTGCCAGCGAAGTCGACACTGTAAATTTCGAATGTATTGGCGCCCTCCGGCAGTTCTGCATACATCATTGGCGATTGGCAGGGCTCTTCAGTTCCACCATTTAGGCGGCAGATCACTTGGGAAATGCCGCTCATAACAGTCTCACCTTCAATTGCTGGGACGTCATAGGCTTCAAAATTAAATGTGGCATTGGCAGTCGTGCTCTTTTTTGCGGGCTTGGGATCAACAATGGTCACAATGGGAGCTGTTCTGTCTATTATCCAAGAGTGCTCAAGCTCTTTGGAGGGATTGCCAGCGCCATCGACCGCTTGAACGTATACGGTGTGCGCTCCCTCGCTGAGGCCCTCGTAAAATACCATTTCGGAACACTTTTTGGCGGCTTCGCCATCGATCCGACACAAAAGTCCGTCGATTCCTGAATCGTCCTTTGCTGCCAGCGTAAAGTCTGCTCGGCTATCGATGCTGTATTCCTCCGGGCTAGATATGAAATCCACTTCTGGCGGGTGGCTATCATGAACAATCGACGCCTGGGCGCAGACCGAAACTTCGGGGGCAGCTGCTTCTTTGTTCTTTCGATAGCGCACATAGACGCTTGCAGTGGAATTTGTCTGATCCAAAACCCAGCCGCGCTCTTCTTTGAAAGGCTCCCAGATGCCTTCGCCTTCGCAGCTGGAGTCATTGGTGACATACATTTCGTCTGCGCCCTCACTCTTTAAGGTGAGCTGCACGTTGGAGTCGTTGGTGTACTTTTTATCACCGTTGATGCTGATGGATGCGGCGATGTCGGGGTTTTCAAGAAATCCATTTGTCCCTTCTGTAATTCCGGCGCCGTTTGTGCTGAGTTTGGAGTCCTCATCGACAAATTGCACTTTGGAGCAGTTTTGAAAGACAATAATAAGAAGGAGTGAACTGACTACTATTGACCATGTTCGCCGCTTTGGATAGTTAAGCGTATTTGCCTCTCGGTGTGCACCTCGTTGAATCGTATGAATCAGCCATTGAGCTAAAGCTTTGAGCTTGGTCATAAATCTTTTCCCCCAGATTCTTCACATTCCTATCGGTATGTTGAAGATAATTATGGACTCCCCTAGGCATCCATTTCTCAAGTCTAGTGAGTCGCCTAGCAATTCTCATCAAAAAACTTTGTCAGTACCAACTTGCTACAGTTTGATTTCAGTCTGAGACAAAATCGGCTGAATTCGCAATTGCAATGCGCTTTCGCAAAGACGGTGGCAGGGAACGCGCTGGTCTCCTGGTCGAGACTGACTTGAGGCTTCCAGTGCAGATGGTCAGAAATGCGGCTCTCAGTGCAGTATTTACTTTAAAAAATTGACAAATTTCCAATCCTTGAAGAGCTTGGATGCTTCACAAGGAGACAAACAGTGCAAAGAAAATCTCTCATTTCTGCTCTCACATCTGGTTGCTTATTTTTTCTAGCGTTGGGCTCATCCCTGGCGCAGGCTGCCAATACATTTGTCTATTGTTCGGAAGGCAGCCCTTCGACTTTTAATCCGCAATTGGCTTCAGACGGAGTCACCTTCAATGCCAGTGCCCGCACCATCTATAATCGTTTGGTGGAATTCAAGAATGGGTCTACAGAAGTTGAGCCAGGCTTGGCGACAAAGTGGGATTTTTCAAAAGATGGCCTCAAGATTACATTTCAATTGCGTAAAAATGTTCCCTTTCATAGCATAGACGGCTTTACGCCCACTCGCGATTTCAATGCTGATGATGTGCTTTTTAGCTTCAATCGAATGCGCGATCCAAAGCATGTTTTTCACCAAGTCAGTGGTGGCAAGTATGATTATTTTGATTCAATGGACATGGGCAGTCTGATCAAAGATATATCTAAGATTGATGACTACACTGTGGAAATAACGCTGAGCCGGCCAGAGGCCCCCTTTATTTCCAACCTTGCTATGGACTTTGCCAGCATCCTGTCCGCCGAATACGCTGATAAATTGGTCAAGGCCAATCAAAAAGAGAAAATCGATAATGATCCTGTTGGCACAGGTCCTTTTGTCTACAAAAAGTATGTTAAGGACAGCACGATCCGTTACACGGCATTTGAAAAGCATTGGAAAGGCAAGCCACAGGTGGACAATTTGGTATTTGCTATCACTCCTGATGCGAGCGTTAGAACACAAAAGCTAAAGGCTGGCGAGTGTCAGTTGGTGGGACAGCCCAATCCATCAGATTTGAAAAGCTTAGAGGCGGACAAATCGATTCAGGTAATCAAACAGCCAGGCCTCAATGTGGCCTACTTGGCAATGAATGTGGAAAAGAAGCCTTTCAATAACATTCTGGTGCGTCGAGCGATCAATCATGCTCTGAATCGCAAGAACTATATCGAAGCGATCTATTTGGGACATGCGGAGGTTGCTAAAAACCCGATTCCTCCAACCATGTGGAGCTACAACGACAAGGTCAAGGATTACGAATACAGTGTTGAAAAGGCCAAGGCATTGCTCAAAAAGGCTGGCTTAGAAAAGGGCTTTAAGACGACGCTGTGGATGTTGCCTGTATCAAGGGCATACAATCCCAACGGCAAAAAGATGGGCGAACTGATGAAAGCAGATCTTGCTCAAGTGGGAATCACCGCTGAACTCACGACGATGGACTGGCCAACCTATCTTGCCAAAGCCAAAGTGGGAGAGCACGAATTGATCCAATTTGGTTGGATTGGTGACAATGGCGATCCAGATAACTTCATGAATATTCTGTTGGGCTGTGCAGGAGTGGAGGCCGGCTCCAATTATGCACGATGGTGCCATAAAGAATTCAATAAATTGATGGAAGAAGGGCGCACCACTGTCGATATGAAAAAGCGCACCCAGATTTATAAACAGTCACAGGAGATTTTCAAGCGCGAAGCTCCGTGGGTCACCTTGGTTCATGCCACAGCTTTTAAAGCGCTGTCGAAAAAAGTCTCTGGCTACAAGATGAGTCCACTAGGTATTGATCGTTTTGACGAAGTCCAAGAGATTCAGCTGAAGTAGACCTCGGTATATTTAGAACGAGATAAAGGGCGAGATATAGGAAGAGATTTAGGACGAGATTTGGAATAGGTTCTTAGAAAGGCTTCGAGTTAAGGAATGCGAATTTGGTTTGCAAAACGATTGGGACTCTTTTTAATTACGGCCATCGGCATGTCGATCTTGAGTTTTCTAATATTGCGCTGGGTCCCTGGCGATCCCGTTCAGTTATTGATTGGCGAGCGCGGTGCTTCGCCCGAGGTGTTTGCCAAATTGCGGGCCAATTTGGGTCTCGATAAGCCTTTGCTCGAGCAGTACTTTATCTTTGTAAAAAATTTTCTCTCTGGAGATTTGGGCAATTCCATTGTCTCTCAACGCCCGGTCTGGAATGAGTTTGCGGATCGCTTTCCGGCGACGCTGGAACTCTCGTTGACGGCGCTGTTATGGTCATTGCCTGCCGGCCTATTGATAGGCATGCTCGCCGCTCACAAAAGTGGAACTTGGGTGGACACTTCCACCATGGCGGCAAGCCTCATTGGATACTCAATGCCAATATTTTGGTGGGGCTTGGTGCTGATCATGTTCTTTTCTGTAAAGCTGGGTTGGACTCCCGTATCAGGTAGAATTAGCTTAGCATATGACCCTGACGTGATTACGGGTTTTTTTATGGTAGACACGCTGATATCGGGAGAGGGATTCTGGTCGGCGGTCAATCATTTGATTCTGCCAGCATTTGTGCTCGGCACGATTCCTTTGGCAACAGTGGCCCGCATCACCAGAGCCAGCTTGTTGGAGGTCTTGGGAGAGGAGTATATCAAGGCGTTCAAAGCTCGTGGCTTTAGCACGCGCTACATTTTGTTTGTTCACGCATTGAGGAATGCCTTCATTCCTATTCTCACCACCATGGGCGTCTTGGTGGGCTCTTTGCTCACGGGCGCCATCTTGACGGAGACGCTCTTTTCGTGGCCAGGGATTGGCCGCTGGTTTGTGCAAAGCGTGACCGCGCGAGATTACCCAGTGGTGCAAAGTGGAATTTTACTGTTGGGACTTTTGATCACCACAGTGAATTTGATCGTCGACTCGCTTTACGGCGTGGTGAATCCGAGATTGAAAGGATGATGAAGCAGAAGTTTCTTTTTTATCTGTCGGGCGCAGTGATTGCCGTGGTTGTGACTGTGGCAGTGACAGCTCCTTGGCTTGCACCGCGAGATCCTTACATGATCAATGTCGGTCAAGCCATGGTCGCTCCATTTCAAGAGGGCTTTGTCTTAGGCACCGATGACCTGGGTCGGGATCTTTTGAGTCGCTTGATTTATGGGGCGCAAAATTCGCTGTTGATCGGCGCAATGTCGACGTTGTTTTCACTATTGATCGGCGGCGGGCTAGGTTTGTTGTGCGGCTATTTTGGCAAGATGTTGGATTTTGTTGTTATGCGCATCATGGATCTGTTGCTTTCCATTCCTTCCACTTTGTTGGCGATCCTGGTTGTGGCGATTTTGGGTCCGAGCCTGACCAATACCATTATAGCCGTGGGTGTCGTGAGCTTGCCTTTTTTTGTGCGTGTCACTCGCGCACAGGTCTTAAATGAAAAAGTTAAAGACTATGTCAAAGCCAGCAAAACAATGGGTGCTGGTATTTTTCATATCTTGTTTTGGACGCTGTTCCCGAACATCTGGCCACCTCTTCTTGTGCAAGCAACTTTGAGTGTGAGCGATGGGATTTTGAATGCGGCCGCCTTGGGTTTTTTGGGGCTGGGTGCACAGCCGCCCACGCCAGAGTGGGGCGTGATGCTTTCTGATGGCCGGTCCTTTTTAGAATCGGCTTGGTGGCTCGTGACTCTGCCTGGAGTGTGTTTATTGACCACGGTGTTGGGTCTCAATCTCTTTGGCGATGGTCTGCGCGATCTTCTTGATCCCAAGGCGCGGAGGTCTCATTGAGTTATGTGAGCGTGCAGAATCTCTCCATTTCGTTTGTAAATGCCAAGTCCACGGTCTTTGCCTTGCGCGACTTTTCTCTTTCTGCAGAGAAGGGAGAGGTGATTGGCCTGGTTGGGGAGTCTGGATCGGGCAAAAGCATTTTTGGTCTTTCGCTCCTTGGACTTCTGCCGCCGTCAGCAAAAGTCACGAGCACCGAGATCAAATTGGCCGGGCAGAATTTTGATCTGCGATCGCGAAAGGATTTACAGACTTTGCGCGGGCCCACACTGGGAATGATTTTTCAAGACCCTGTCAATAGCTTGGATCCCTGTTATACGGTTGGTGATCAGCTCAAAGAGGTGCTGCGACGCAATCCCACTGTGCAGGTTTGGCACAAAGAAGCGCTAGAGTTGCTCAGAGGCGTCGGTATTGCAGAAGCGCAGACCCGCCTCAAGAATTACCCTCATGAACTCTCTGGAGGGCTTTGCCAAAGAATTCAAATTGCACTGGCCTTGGCGCAAAATCCCAAAGTGCTCATTGCTGACGAGCCCACCACTGCGCTGGATGTGACCATTCAAAAGCAAGTGATGGATCTGCTGATGAAGAAAAAGCAAGAGTACGATTTCACATTGATTTTGATTTCCCATGATCTGGGCCTGATCTCGCAATACTGCGACCGCACGGTGGTGCTATATGCTGGCGAAAAGATGGAAGAGGGGCCCGCAGAAGATGTATTGAAAAGCGCAACCCACCCCTACACTCAGGCCCTGTTGGAGGCGCTGCCTTATCAGGTGGACATGGTAAGATTAAAGCCAATTCCGGGACTGGTTCCCGATTTGCGCAACTCTCCAAAAAACAATTGTGTATTTGCGGGACGATGCGAGCGCGAAGCCCCACTGTGCACGCAACAAAAACCAAATTGGCGTCATCATCGTCGCCAGGGTTTTTTGTGCCACTTTCCACTCTTTGAAGTGGAGGCCTCACCATGAAAACGGTTTTAGAATTTCGTGATGTTGGCAAGAGTTTCAAAATTAAAAAGACTCTGTTGGAGTCCGCCAATTTGCAGGCATTGAGCGGCGTTTCCTTTAGCCTTTATGAGGGGCAGAGTCTCGGCATTGTTGGCGAGTCTGGTAGCGGCAAGTCGACGATGGCAAAGATTTTGTTAAAGATGGAAGAGGCCAGCAGTGGCGGCGTATTTTTGGACAACAAAGAGATGCGTGAATGGGCACCCAAGGAGCTTGCCAAGAGGGTGCAAATGGTTTTTCAAAATCCATTGAGTTCCCTGAGCCCGCGCAAGACCATTGTCAAATTGATCGAGGAACCGCTGATCATCCAAGGGACGACCACCTCTGCCGAAAGGCGCAAAATGGCTCTCGAGCTGATGGACAAAGTGGGTCTGCGGCCCGACTGGGAAGGGCGCTATCCTCACGAACTCTCGGGCGGGCAGCGCCAGCGTGTAGCAATTGCGCGAGCCTTGGCTCTAAGACCCAGTGTGCTGGTTTGTGATGAACCCGTTTCGGCCTTGGATGTTTCGGTGCAGGCTCAGGTACTGAATCTTCTCAAAGATCTGCAGGCCGAATACAAATGGACCTTGATTTTTATTTCTCATGATTTGCATGTGGTGAGATGGCTGTGCTCCGATATTTTGGTGCTGTATTTAGGAGCCGTGATGGAAAAGGGCAAGGCGGCTCAGGTATTTTCTAAACCTCAGCATCCTTACACAAAGGCACTGCTTTCCAGTGTGCCATCAGTGATGAAGGGGCGTGCATCGACGGAGAGCTCTTTGCAAGGAGAGATTCCTTCCCCCTTCAGTCGACCACAAGGATGTGTTTTTCAAACGCGATGTCCACACAAGATGGACATTTGCGAAAGGCAAATGCCCCCGCATCGAAATCTTCCTGGGCAGCAAGACTGGTTTTGCCATCTTGAGCCACATTCAGTTTAAGATCATACTAGTGTGATTTTTCAGGATAGACGGGCCGTATCGACGGCACGTCAATTTGCAGACACGCCCTAGTGGTCCGTCCAGTTCCCCTTACTTTTGATAAATATACAAGAGACTGCCAAAGCGAATCTTGTCGATAAATTCTTTGTGAAACTTTTGATCCACAGCAGGGCAACCCCAGCTTCTTCCTGCATGCGCTTGCTCTTCAGACACATAGGCGGCGCCGTGAATCACCACGGCTCGGCTGCGCGCATTTGAATTTGTGGCGCTCAGACCATCTAGCCGCAATGAATAGCCGTGGTTGCCGCTGTAGGTTTCTGCAGTTTTGTAAAAACCCAATGAGCTCTTCTTGCTGCCCGGCTCGTTTGAAAACTGCGTCGCGTAGCCGTCGGCATCGGGATCAGAATTGCGACCATGAGCCACAATGTGGCGACTCACCTTGCCTGTGACGAGATCCACCAGATAGAGCCGGCGTTGTGACGAGTGTTGGCTAATGTCAAAGATCGACATAAATTTTTTGTTGGGAAATTTATCGAGATTGGCTTGAAAAAAGGTGAGCGCATTTTCTAAAGCCCTTGCTGGGATCACATGTTCAGGATCAATGTGATCATAACTCAAGGGTTCTAAATCAACGGGATAGTTCGCCTCAAACTCAGCATCAATGATTTCGTTACTCTCAATGGCTTCGTTGAGTGCACGCTCTTCGCAGACGGAATCCTCACACTGTGAAAAAACTGGATTTTCTTCTGCGTGGTATTTGGCGCATGCCGCAAGCCCAAGTATGGATATCGAAAGAGCCATCCTGGCATATGACGATAGATTTAGTTTCAATTGACCTCCCTGTAGTGAGTGATTTTTGTTTCATCCATCTTTAAGAAACTTTTTTCTTGATCTCGCATTGATACTGAGTGTGTGGACCCGCCGAGACTTTGTTGGCGCGCCCATTTTTCAGTGCCCAGCGCAGAATTCGCGTGGCGCTGGACTGACTGATCCCTAAGCTCTGCTTGAGTTCCTGAGTGCGAAAGGATTTGTGACCAAAGGTCTGATGGATCTCGTTCCATATGACCTGTTCGCGACTGTGGATGTGTGTCTCTCTGTCATGACTATCAAACTTGAAGCAGCAGTTGGCTTGCGGAACGACTGAGTACTTTCCCTTGACTTCATTGACTTGAATGAGGCCACTCATTTCTTTCTTCAAACGATGAATCTGCTGATAAATGCGATTAGGAGACGTTATGGGTTCATAGAACTCTTCAAAGAATAGATTTGAAAAGATAGATCCCAGACTGTGGGGTTTGTAAAAATCATTGGCGAGAATCATCAAGAGTCGATGCGAGACCCGTCCGGAGTCGAGGATCTGTTTATTTTTGCCGTCGTCAGAATTCAGAATTGCCTGCTTTAGATCAATGATCTGCGAGCTTTTTTGAAGGTAGTGGTAGTCTTGATCTACATCAGTTGGTTTGAGAATTTCCTTTTCTATAAAGAAATTTCTGTATTCAGGATACGGCGTTCCCCAGTAGACCTTGAGAGCAAGGGCCCTGTCCTTGCTAAAATAGGCCCGCAGGCGATCCACTTCGCGCAGGGTTTCATAGACCCTATGTGCTTGCGCCTCTTTGCGAACCTTTTCCAATTCGGAAAAGCCAATTTCGTAATTGCCGCGCTCAAGGTGCAGCTTGGCCCGCCATTTTGATAGGAAGAGGCGTGCAAATGACTGTGTCTCTTTGAAAAGGCCCCATGCTTCATCGAGATGCTCTTCGGCAAGATTGAAGTTTCGTGACTCCATCGCAGCTTGTGCCGAGAGCTCAAGACAATTGCCATAAAGTAAGGTCAGGTTATTTTGTTTTGTATACGCACGAATTTCGCCGAGAAGTTGATCTGCAGCCTCTAGCTTTCGTAAAAATACAAATGTAGATGCGAGATTTACTTTGCCGACAATGCGTGAATAGTCAGGGAGGTCGGGAAGAGCAACGTAAGTTTGCAGAAAGGGCAGCGCCTGTGCATACTCCCATTGATTGAAGTGGCACCATGCCAAGTAGAGGTGAGACTCCGCGTGGCCTCGGTGTGCGGAGGCCAAGAGCAGTTGCTTCGCTTCGTGAACGGCACCCAAACGTAGCAGGGAGACGGCATATTCAGCCGACTCCATGTCGGTGGGTTTTGTGAGTTTGATGTTTTCCGCTCGCACAATTGGCCACAGTGCGCGTATGGCCAAAGTGTAAAGTTGTGAGCGCCTTGCATAGTTTGCAAATTGCAAGGCTTCCGTGCGCGATATTTTTGCCAAATTTGTTGCACGCAAAAATTCACGAGCAGAATCAAACTTTCCCTGGCGTATGAGGGCTTCGCAGTCAGATAGGTCCATAGGTTTAGTTTATGGGATGCTTGCCTATTTCAGATACGGACCATGAGAAAAATTAGACTCGACTGGAATTTTGTCTCTGGATCTAGATCGCAGAGACATAGATGTATTGAATTGAGAAAGCTCAAAGCGTATCGAATCGAAATGCAGTCCCGGTTTTAAAAATAATTCGGGTTGTCAGGAGCTATTGGAGATGTGTTCATACGGGCTCCTGATCAAATTTTTTTTATTTGTCGCTATTCTTGGCAGTAGTGGGTCAAGTTTTACCTTGGTCCAGTCGAAGAGCTATCGTGAAGATTTGAAGAATTTTTTTGTAGTACGTAGCGAGGGAGATTTATTATGTCGTCGGGAGATGTTCCTAATTGGGTGAATAGCGTATCGCGATCCTTGATGGAATCCTTAAATGCTGTGGATCCAGGAACCTATCAGCACTGTTGTCGAGTGGGCGCATTGGCCCGCAAATTGGCTCGAGACATGGGGCTCAATGAGTACGATCAAAAGATTGCGGAGTACGCCGGAATGTTTCATGACATCGGCAAAATGGGCGTGGATCGAGAGATCATACAAAAGCCTGGCAAGCTTGATGCTAAAGAGATGGATATCATGCGCAATCATCCCGTGATCTCTGAAGCCATACTAAAGCCCCTTATAGGGATAGAGTTTTTTGCGCAACTTTTACCAGGCGTGCGTGGGCATCATGAGCGAGTGGATGGCGAGGGTTATCCTGATAAACTCGTCGGTGAACGCGTTCCCCTCATGGCCAGAGTCATATTGATCGTGGACACCTACGATGCGATGTCGCAAACGCGGGCCTATCGCAAGGGACTTCCTGATGAAATTATCTATGGCGAGCTAAAGCGCTGCGCAGGCACTCAGTTTGATCCACAGATTGTGCGCATCTTCTTGCAGGCTCATCGCACCTGGAACTCAGTCGAAAACACCGAAGAAGTGGTCGAAGAAGTTTTGACCAGAAGAGCGTCTTAGATTCTCCTGCGCGCCAATGGCGTGCAGTTTAACGAATCTGATTGGTGCTTTCAAAAATTTTGTCAGCCGATTTTTCCACAAAGCCTTGATAAAGCTTTCCATCCGCCATTGGGTAGCGCTTGGCAAATTCATAATAGCATCCGGGAACTTTGTAATTTCCATCACTAAATGCAATTTCGATTTCACTCGCCATAGTGGAGCTTTGCTCCAAATAGACCTGAGGTGAACCTTTGATCTCACCGCCCGATGTGTTCATTACAAAGCCGTGGCCTTTTAGAAAGGCGTTCACTTTGGTGAGGTCATCATAAGCTTGGAGTTGATTGACATTAACTGTAAAGTGATTCGGTCGAAAACCAAAGGCCGCCAACCACGCCGCATACTCGCTTTCTTTGATCAGCTCTTGGTAGATCTGATGACTCATTTGCCAATGGCGACCTGAGTACAAAAACTTTGGATCGACGACGACCTGTTCAGGAATTTGCTCAATCAGCTTTAGGCAAACCTCGCGAGCAAAGGGAGAGACAAGATTTAATTCTAATTCAGAAATGAAAATCTTTGGCATGCGCGGATTGGAGTGTTCAAAGTGCTCGGCATAAAGTTTTTTCTCGATGAATTTGTAGTCGCCCTTTTTGTGATATCCCAACTGAATAAAATGTTGGGCCAAGCGGTGCAATCCCACTTTGGGATGCTCAAAGGTCCGCAATGCGATATGATCATTTTCGACCTTTTCTCCCGCGGCAGAAAAGAGATCATAGATTTTTTTTGCGTCAGGATTGAGTGCGCAGTAGTCCAGCCACATGTCCTGCAGGAGACCTAGGAGCACTTGCTCTTGCTGAGCTGGATCTTGGTTTTGCTTTCCTGTCACTTGGTTCACGGGTCACCTCCTCATAAGTCGCTAGTTTTACCAAGGATTGGACCTATGTCTCTAACTTTTCGCAGGAGATCGCGACAATCTCAGGGAGACTCGGTGACGCAACGAGTCTGGCCTGTCGTCAGAGGTAGGGGATTGCGATGATGAAGGATATGGTCCCCAGCAATCAATTCAAAGAGCTCGAAGATATCCACGCTAAAATCAGTGAATTGGGCGATCTCGTTCGTGTCGAGGTGCTTGGTCATTCTGAGGGCTACGGGCATCGCTTGCCCATTCATAAACTCACTTTTGGATCTCGCGATCCACGCGCCTGCACACTTGGTCTGGTGGGTGGAGTGCACGGCTTGGAGCGAATAGGTGCGCAGGTGTGCCTTGCTCTGTTCAAATCACTGAGCGAGTTGATGCTCTGGGACGAAACCACACGGCGCACGCTCGAAAAGGTGAGAGTCTTTTTTATTCCTCTCGCCAACCCCG
Organism: uncultured Pseudobdellovibrionaceae bacterium; assembly: GCA_964388665.1. GTDB lineage: Bacteria > Bdellovibrionota > Bdellovibrionia > Bdellovibrionales > Bdellovibrionaceae > CALCCV01. The sequence goes on from CAYMBJ010000022.1 coordinate 46,610, forward strand.
TGGGCGTTCTGATGAAAAAGCGCGCCAATCCTCATGGCGTGGATCTCATGCGAAATGCACCCGTGCAGGGAGATGATCCGCCCTGGTTACTGGGAGGTCAGCGCTATTCACCGCGGCTCCCCTGGTATCGCGGCCCGGTGGGAGCGGCCATGGAATTGGAAACTCAAGCCATAATCAAAGCCGTGACAGAAGAGGGCTTTAACAGCCGCTGTTTGATCACGTTGGATCTGCATTCTGGGTTTGGTTTGCGCGATCGCATCTGGTTTCCCTATGCTAAGACGCAAAAGCCTTACCCCGGCATCGCCTATGCCCATTCGTTTAAATCTCTGCTAGAGCGCACCTATCCTCATCACTTTTATGAAGTGGAACCACAGGCCAAAAACTACACCACTCATGGAGATATCTGGGATTATCTCTATGACAGCCACTTGGCTTCGGCCGCAGGGCAGGGTGTGTATTTGCCCATTTGTCTAGAGATGGGCAGTTGGTTGTGGGTGAAAAAAAATCCATTGCAACTTCTCTCTGCTGATGGTCCTTTCAATCCGGTCAAGAAGCATCGCCATCAGCGCATTTTACGTCGCCACAACACTTTGTTCGAATTTTTATTGCGCGCCATCTCTTCGCCCGATGTATGGGCGCAGTTGGGGCAGGAACAAATGCTAAAGCACGAATTGCAAGCGCGAGAAGTTTGGTATGGGACCTAAAGTTTCACCTAGAGCTTCGCCCAAAGTTTCGCCCAAAGTTGCTGGCGACGGTGGATCCTCAAAATCATCTGACACTGACAATGCCACTGATGCTGACTCTGCGACTGCCACTGCAACTGATGGTCGGTCCATCATTTTGCTCCGTGGCTTGGGCCGCGGGCACGGACATTGGGGTTGGTTTTTAGAAGAAATCTCTAACGCCCTTGGGCGGCACAATGTTCATTTTTTTGATCTGCCTGGAAATGGCGACCAATGGGAGAGACCAAGCTTCACTACGGTCCAAGAAAATGTCGACTACCTCATCGAGCAAGCCAAAGGAACTCCGCGACCTTGGCACATTTTGGCCATCAGCATGGGCGGCATGATTGCTTATGAGTGGGCACGCCAGTGTCCTGAGGATGTCGCTAGTCTTGCGCTGATCAATTCGAGCTTTAGCGGCAGAAATGGCTTTTATGAACGCTTGCTGCCAAAAAATTATCTGCCAATCTTAGCCATGCTCATGGCCAGTGATCCAGAGGGCAGCGAAAAGAAAATTTTAGATATTGTCGTTAATGATCCACTCGCGCGTGCCCGCGCTTTGCCGTCTTTGGCTGAGTTCTCTAAAAAGCACCCCTTGAGTCGTAGTAATTTTTTACGTCAGCTCGCGACAGCTTCGCGAGTGAAGGGCTATGAGCCACCACCAGTGCCGGTGATGCTTTTTGCTAGCGCCAAGGATCGCCTGGTGTCGCCCAACTGCTCTCAATCTGTCGCCAAAGCCTGGAAGTGTCCGATAAAAATTCATCCACAGGCGGGGCATGACATCCCGATCGACGATGCAAATTGGCTTCTACAAAATTATGTGAACTGGCTGACTTCGCTTTGAATGCTAGAATTGATTTTTGAACATCATGGATTCCACAGGTCGCTGCAGTTTCTCTGTGTACTTGGCGCTATTTTTAACATTGTAGGGGACGGCCACTTCGCCCATGACTTCAAAATAGATCAATTGGCCAACTGGCATTCCCGCGTAAATGCGCACGGGTTTTTTAACACTGATTTCTAGCGTCCAGTAATTGCAAAAACCGATGTCGCCTTTGCCGGCAGTGGCGTGAATATCAATTCCGAGGCGACCAACGCTGCTCTTTCCCTCGAGAAAGGGCACATGCTTGTGAGACTCCGTGTACTCTTCGGTCACGCCCAAATAGAAATTATCGGGCGTGAGAACAAAGCCCTCTGGGGGAATTTCAAAAGTTTCAATGCGATTGTGTTTCTTTGCATCCAAGACGCTATCAACATAAACACCAAGGGTGGCGCCAAGATGCACATCATAGGAATTGGAACCTAAACACTCGGGGCGAAATGGCACAATTTTAATCGCACCTTCGTCCATGTTCAATTTGATCTGCCTGTCTGTCAAAATCATGAATCACTACATCCTATTGAGATACGCTTTTAGGATATCCCATTGGCATATCCTTTTTGGCAGAAGCTGACAAAAACCAAATCAGCTTTTGATCACTTCGTTTCGCGGTGAACAGTGTGCCGGCGAAGATTGGGATTGTACTTCTTTTTTTCCAATCGACCTGGCGTCGTGGTTTTGTTTTTTGTAGTGGTGTAGCGAGAAGGTGGTTTGCCTTCGCCGCGTGCTTCGGTGCACTCCAAAGTGATTATCAATCGCCCAGATTTCTTTGCCATCGTCGACTCCTCATATCAAAGAGACCGGACTGTAATAGTATAATTGCCGCTTGTAAAGCCTGAATCCTGTCTCATTCGAGGCTCTTCATGCATAGCGTTATGGCGTGGGGAGGGCTTTTCCATGTAGACAGTGTCGCTGAGATCAATTGAGATAAAACCATGAGTAAAAAAGATGATCCCAATGACAGCAAAAGGCCAAGGCTCAATTCCGAGCAGATCGAGGGCGAAGAGCCCAACTCGGGCGAGGAGCCTGCTCCTACCGAGGAAGAGGCTCCCAGGCGCAAGATAGGCAAAAAATGGATGCTCTACACGGCGTTGGGGTTGATAGGCGTTGCCGCCATCGCTTTCTTTTTTGTAGTGCCGCGCCAGGTGGATAAAAAGGCCAATGCACTCTATCCCAAGACAACGGAGAATCAGTATCTTTCGGTTCCTGAGCTGCATGCGGACCTTTTTGTCGCCGATCTGCATGCCGATACCTTGCTCTGGAATCGGGACATCACCGAAAAGTCTTCGTTCGGCCATTGGGATTTGCCGCGAATGGCAGACGGCAATGTGGCTTTGCAGACTCTGAGTGTTGTTACCAAATCGCCAAAAGGCATGAATTATGACTCCAATGGTGACGACACAGATTCCATCACCACATTGGTGATCGCGCAGCGCTGGCCAGTGGGCACCTGGAGCTCCCTCAAAGAGCGCGCTCGCTTTCAGGCGCAAAAACTCAGTGAGGCGGTCCGCGCCAGCAATGGTCAGGTGATTTGGGTGCAAACTCGTCAGGATCTCGAAGAGTTGCGGCAACTGCGTTTTGAAAACACCAAGGTCTTGGGTGTATGGCTTTCCCTGGAAGGCTCCCATGCTCTCGAAGAAAGCATAGCAGCCATCGACGATCTCTACAGTTGGGGCTATCGAATGCTTGCCCCCACCCATTTTTTTGACACAGTTTGGGCGGGCTCTAAGCATGGCCTGCAAAAGGGCGGGCTCACCGAATTGGGCAAGAAGTGGGTGCGCAAAATAGAAGACAAAAGCATGATCATTGATGCTGCTCATGCATCCGAAAAAACGGTGGTGGATCTCCTCGAATATGCGCAGCGGCCATTTATTGTTTCTCATGGCGGTGCGCGCGCCGTTTGCAACAACAACCGCAATCTTTCTGATGAGCTGCTCAAGCAAATCGCTGCCAAAGGTGGATTGGTGGGCGTCGGTTTTTGGGAGGACGCCACTTGCGGAAAAAGTGTAGCGGCCATTGTAAAAACGCTATTGCACATGGTGGACGTGATGGGTGAGGACCATGTGGCGCTGGGCAGTGATTTTGACGGCTATGTTTCTTCTCCCATTGATGCTGCCAATGTTGGCCAAGTCACAGCTCACTTGGTTCGCGCTGGGGTTGCAGAAAGCACGATACGCAAAGTGATGGGCGAAAATGTCTACAATTTTTTGACCAAGTACTTGCCTTGAAATACTGACTGAGCCTCAGCCCCTAAAGGTCCTGAGAGTAACTGAGGCCGACAGCTGGGTGGCCCCAACTTTTGATGTCGGCCTTTAGGATCTATTTGTTTCCTACCATCCCCTATAGCCGCGATAGCCGTTATACTGTGATTCCACTAGGCTCGTCTTGTGGTTGGTGCTCCAAGTGTCGTCTTTGCCCTGTCCGTTGACATGGGTGGTTGTTTTGGAGTTATTGCTCTTGTCATGCTTATTCGAATTTTTGCCATTGCCTTCTGGCTTCTGTTGCCCTGATGAGTACCTGGCGCCCCAACCGTCGGGGTTGTTCATTTGGCCTAATCCAGGTTCTGCTGAGGCTGGTAGCGCCGCCAGGGCAAAGGCCGCTGCTAAAAATAATTTTGTCATATTTTTTCCTTTCGTTAGAGTTATTAAACTGTTATTCGTCAATCATCTCCCGTGTCCAGACGATTCCTGGCAATCAATGCATCGCAATTATAAACTCACAGACTTTTCACGTTGTTGCGTCGAGAATCACATCATTTTTCTTGAAGCTTGACATATGGGGCTTGGCAACGGAGTTTTCCTGAAAATTCGGCATGCGATCTGGGCGAATAGGCCTCAATCAAACCAATCTAAACCAAATCAAACCAAATCGAAATCCAGGGGTTTAATGACGGCAGCTCAAAAAAGGAATAGATCAGATGAGGATGCCAAAGTTGGCACCTCGGTGAAAAAATAATGGAAGTCTTTGGCACATGATTTTATTTTTCGTAAAGAACAGAGTATCAGCCTGGATTATAGTTATCGTCTGCTGGTTGTCCGGTTTGTATCTTTTTTCGAAAATTGGATTGAGCGAGCTGGCAGATATCGAAACCCCTGGCGTCTCTGTCGAAATTGAATTCCCAGGAGCATCTCCCGATTTAGTTGAAACCGAAATTCTGATTCCACTTGAAAATACACTATCATCGGTCAATGGCGTTCAGTCTATGTTTTCTACAGCCAGCCAAGGGATGGCTTCGGTTTATCTTGAGTTTCCCTTGGACAGTGATCTCAACAGCCTCTCCGCAGACGTTCACTCGGCTGTGCAAAGAGCTTTGCCTGAATTTCCGGACGATGTGAAGCCACCCGTTGTTTTAAAGGCCAGTGCCGATGACCCTGTAATTTTGTGGGCCGCTTTGCATGTTGACGAAGTGGTGGACGAAGTCGGCCTTATGAACCAAATGCTAAAGCAGATAAAGCCGCAGTTGACCCTGATCGATGGTGTATCTGAAGTTCTGGTAGGGGGAACGGTAAAGCCGCAAGTGAATGTCAGATTGAATCCAGAAAAAATGGCATCGCTGGCGCTGTCACCGAATGACATTATTGAGAGCATCAAGAGCGAGCATTTTGAGAGCCCAGGAGGACATCTCATCACTGATGACGCAATGAAAGAGTATTCTGTTAGAACACTTGGCCAAGTCACCTCGGCAGCGGCGCTTGCGCTTATTCCTATTCACCGCCGCTCGAGTGGCGAAATGAATTTTCGTGCGACTAAGGTTGGTGATGTCGCCAATGTCGTTGCAGGACTGGGCGAGGTGCGAAACTACAGTCGTCTCAATCATAAAAAAGCCATCAGTATTGGCTTTAAAAAGCAACGGGGCGCCAATTTATTCAAAGTGACAGAAAGAATTAAGGCTCAGATGACGCAAGTTCAAAAGGTACTGGGCCCTCAATTTAACTTCATTACGACCTATGACAGCAGTCTCTATGTACAAAAAAATGTGCAGAATCTTTTGATGACGATTTTTCTCTGCTTGTTGGCCACGGCTGTGATCATTTTTTTGTTTTTGAGTTCGGCACGCTTGGCGTTGATCACCATGTTGATTATACCCACAGTCCTGCTTGGCGTATTCCCATTTTTGCAGATTTTTGATTTTACTTTGAACAATTTTACCTTGCTCGCGCTAGCGGTCGCAGTCGGCATTATGGTGGATGATTCCATTGTGATTATCGAAAATATTGTGCGCAAACGAGAGAGTGGCTGCTCGGCCTTTGAGGCTGCAACTCAGGGAACAAGCGAGCTTGTGGGACCCACCATCAGTACAAGCCTTGTATTGATTTGTATGTTCTTACCGATCTATTTGATCAAGAGTCCGCTGGGCCAGTCATTTTGGGAATTTTCAGTTGTTTTTTGTGTAGCCTTGATTCTTTCAACCTTTTTTTCGCTCACCTTTATTCCGATGGCCTACTGCCAGTTTTGTGCAAAGGAAAATACAAGATTGAATCGAAAAGGATTCGCAATTCAGTTTGCACAGGGATCTTGGTACGCGCGATTTTTACGAGGCGTTTTGCATCGGAAAGGTTTTGTTGCCCTGGCGTCCTTCGCACTTTTTGTGCTTATGATATTGCAATTTTACTACTCACCCAAGGAGCTGCTACCCTACACAGACGTTGGCGAGATTAAGATCACGACGTTTGGCCCACCCGGCTCTTCGATTCATTATACTGACACACATCTATTGCCAATTGAAGAGACACTTGGCGCCACTCCTGGAATTCAAAATATTTTGGCTGTTGCTGGAGACATTCGTTCCAATGATGTGAATCGAGGAGAGGTGTATTTGCGCTTGGATGACTATGGCGATCGGATGAAAAACAATCTGAGCCAACAGGTGATCGCTACCAAAATTCGCGAGGACTTGAAGAAAATTGAAGGAGTAAAGGTTCTGGTAAATGATTCTGGTTCAAATGGACTTTCCTCAGGCTCTGCTCCAGTGGATTTTTATATAATGGGTCCCCAGTGGGATCGCCTCATTCATCTTTCTAACTCAGTGCTTTCGGGCATGGGAAAAAGTCGACTCTTCACTGATTTTGATGCGCAGTATGCTAATGATTTGCCTGAGGTGAAAATTGTGCCAGATCGAAGAAAAATGGCTTTGCACGAAGTGAGTGTTCGAGAACTCACTTGGACAATCACGGCGCTGATTGGTGGCCTCAAAATTGGAAAGATCAATACCGAATCGTTTCAGCAAGAGATTAATGTCAGAATTGGTGAAAACCAGATCACGCACCCAAGTGAGCTTTACAATATTCAGGTCCGAAACCTGTATGGGAATCTTCTGCCGATCACGGCATTTGTGGATATATATGATTCCAAGATAAATCAATTCATCACTCGTATTGATCGCCAAAAGGCCATTCGCGTGACCAGTCAGCTGAGTCCTGGAGTGTCTTTGAGTCAAGGTGTCGAGCGGTTACATGAGATTTTTGATGAGCTCCTTCCCAACCAGTATTCCAGCAAATGGGCCGGACAATCGCAGGAAGCATTCACCACCCAGGAGCAGGTGAGCACGGCCGCCATGATCGGAGTCGTTGCGATTTTTGTGGTGCTTGCATTTCAATTCAATAGTTTTTTGATTCCGCTAGTGATTCTGTTTTCAATTCCACTTGGCTTGATTGGAGGTCTCACGGTGCTGTGGCTTTCATCAGTGACCATCAATGTCTACAGCGCCATCGGGCTTATACTGGTGATAGGCATCGCTGTTAAAAATTCAATTCTTCTCGTAGATGCAATTGTGCAAAAGCAGAATCAACATAGTCCACTGCCCGAAGTGATTGAACGTTCTTGCTTGAGGCGATTTCAGCCAATTATGATGACGGCGCTATCGACTATCGTTGGGACCGTGCCGATTCTTTTTTCAAGCAGCATGGGATATGAAACTCGGCAACCCATGGCAATCGCACTGATTGGCGGAATCGTGTTTGCAGTATTCTTTACATTGAGTTTTCTGCCTGGAATTTTTCTATTCAGTCGTTCGAAAAGTATATAGGTCACCTAAGTATGTATTGGCAATTGAAGTCTTCTGTCGCGCGGGATTCCCCACTTGCAGTGTATCTTAAGCGTGTTATTTTGGCACACGGATAATTTTTTTTAATAGATACATTACACTCTAGAGCGAGCCACTTGATTTTGAGGCTTTTTTTCTAAGATTGATACAGTAAGGTGGACCCCGTTGTCTAGACAAAAAAATGAATAAAATAAGAAATAAAA
>CAYMBJ010000023.1:0-52527 GCA_964388665.1 uncultured Pseudobdellovibrionaceae bacterium
TTCTGAGTTTGTGTTCTGTAAACTGAAGTAACATCATAGGACATAATGGTGGAGGCGGGGGGAATTGAACCCCCGTCCGAGTGTGATCCACGATAAGGCGCTACATACTTAGTCGGTGTTTTTAGATTAGTCTCGGGACTTCCATCGACAAAATTCCCAAGATATCTCCCCCAGAAAAATTTAGGCTTGAGTCACTGGAGAAAACCAACTCTAACCGAGGTTGCTAAATGACGGATCTAACAAGCCACAACCACTCCTGTTAGCTCCGCGCAGTCAATTAAGCTGCGTAGGCGTATTCGGTGCCAATTACGTTTTGCCCGTTTTTACGAGGTCCGCGGGCGCCCCGGTATGCTCCTTATGTTTCTGCACCCCCGTCGAAGCCAGTCGCCCCCTATAGAGTCAGATTCGCAATCATTAATATCACAATATTAGTCAATCACCTACTAGCAAGGTGAGGTGAAAGGAACATTTGGCAAGTCTTTGAGACGATGTTTTCTAAAATGGACTGAAGTGGAGTGGTGTGGGAATTGTCGAGCTATTGTTTTATTGAGGAGGTATAGTGTACGGACTTTGGGAGAGCTTCGCAAAAGAATTCAACTTCACATAGTATGAAACAGAGTGAATCAGGGAAAAAAGTTTTTGAATGTTTATTGAAGCTATAAGTAAAGGTTGGGATAAACCCACCGAAGGTCTAGTGTTTGTACTCGATTTTGGTCGATAACTGATTTGAAATCCACAGGTTATTGACAATATCCACAGAGTTTTCCACATTTCAAACGGTCAAAATGTCCCCAATGATGGGCAGGTCAAATTAATTTAAATTTCTTCTATAGCTCGGGGCGCAATTCGTCGGCAAGGTCTTCGGACGCCTTGACTGGCGCCTCTTCAAACATCGATGCGGCGTTCTTTGCGGCCTCTTGCGCCAAAGAGTTGACCTTCATCTTAGATGAATCGCGATGAGCGTCTGCACGCAAATCTTTAGGTTGGTCTTTTAGGACGCTGGCATCAGCGGTGATTGGATAGAGTTGCAGGTTGAGTTGGTAAACTCTGTCGCCTTTGGTTTGGAGCCGGGCAGTTGAGTTGTCTTTGTGAATGCTTTTGCGCATCTGACGAATGCGAAACTTGATCTCCTCAAACTCTGCCTTTGTTAATGACAGGGTCAGGGTGCCAAATTCTCTCTCAGTGGGTGCATCTTGGTAAAGGGATTCAAGCCCCAGATACATAAGTTGGGCCTGGAGTTTGCGCACGAGTGCCACGGGCACATCTTCGGCCTGATCCATAAGGTTGTGGGCCCGTGAAATTTGACCTGTGCTTGGGTCACGAATGAGCTCGCCACTGCCGAGCAGACCAGTGAGTGCCGCTTCGATCTCGTCCTCGGAGGCCTTGCCGCGAAAGAGGGCCTTGAGCGAGTGAACGTCAAAGCTTGCCCCCTTCATGTCGAGCATTGCGTAGATGACCCAGGCAATCCAGTTGGGAACCTTCTCCCAAGTCTTTTTGTCAATATCTCCAGATTTGAGTTTCACATTCACACGGTGCTCAGAGAGTTTTTTCAAAAAGATATTGCGATCAGCAGGGTCACCGGTTTGATTGTAGTTCACGAGCAAGCGGAAATCTTCGGTCGCCTCTTTGTTTAGGCCCAGTGCCTTGGAAAACTTTTGAATCATATCTTCGGAAAGATTGCGCTGACCTTCGATAATCATTTTCAAATAATTGGGCGATTTGATATTCGCAGCTGCAGAAAAAACCTGATAGTTGAACGGTCGAATGTCATTTGCGGTCAGGCGCTTTTTGTAGAGGTAAAAATCCTTTAGATATTTTCTATAATCTAAATATTCGCTGAGATCAGGCGGCGTGATTTGACTTCGTTCCGTGTTTTCAAATGAAGCGGTCATTGCTTGACTCCCACCTAATTCCCAGATTGGGCAGATTGCGTACGAAATTACCTGGTCATTTTATTTGAATTTGCATCTCACGCAACCAATTTCCTTTAGTGCAGCACAACGAGTGGTCTTTTGCGGTGATTGGTATATTTCGCTGCGCTCGACGGAGGTCCAGAGCACACGGCTGCAAAACAAGGGCGACCAGCACGGGCATTTGGGGCCACTATTGCTAAGTCATTGCAAGGCTTATGCCTCGCTTGAAGGCGTACTCAATGTCAAAATGACACTGAAATGACACTGAATAGAGTGAAACTGACTTCGGCGTCAGAACACTATGGAGTGCTGTAAAGCTCGACTTCATTGGCTATCACGCGGTTGACCACAGCTGGATTTGCAGCAACAGCTTCTCTCATAACAGCCACATCCACATAGCCACCATTAATGATTAGACGGAACATCACCTGGCCAAGACTGTTGCTATTGAGCAATTGAGTGCCATTGATTTGATCCATCAATTCGACTTTGTCAGCACCATCATTTTGCAGCATTGACAGTGTCTTGACTTTGCTTGCCGAAATGATGCTCGATTCAAACACTTTGGCATCGTTATTTGGACGGGGCAGGGCCAAGGCCTCACTGGATACTCCTATCACCTGTTGGTCGCGACGACGCAAAGTGAAAGAAACACCTGCACGACCTTTTAATATGGCATAAGAGTTCATGCGAAGACTTTCCAGGCGAAACCCTTCTGGCTTGCTCTCTTGGTCCACCAATGTGGACAAAAAGAATGCGCGTAGACGATCAGGAACCTCACCTGAGGCCGCTCGAAAGTTGACCTGCATACGAGCAGAAGTGTCGTGCAAGACCACAAAGATTTCTTCGCCCCGTAATACAAATCTTAAAAGAGCGATTTCACAAGTCCCTGCGGCATCTAAGCAAAACAGCACCGGTTCCATCTGCTGCATCTTACTGCTATTAGATTTTAGTTCACCGCCAAGGTCCTCGATCAAGTTGAGTTGCACCTTGCCATCATTTCGGCCACCAGTGAAAACACCATAATAGTTGCCTGGGCCCTGTCTTCCCTGGCGATCAGCAGGGTCGCTGTCAGAGGCTTTGATATCAATTGCTACGACAAAATTGACGCCATCTGCACTTCGAATGTACTGCACGGACTGCACACGATCTACGACACTTTGATAGTCGCCAAAATCTTGCCCTGTGCGATCGCGATTGTGGCGAGCGTTTCTACCACCACGATTTCTGTTACCAGCGCGACGTTCACTATGTCGATCATCACTGTAATCATCACTGTCTCGGGCAGAACGAGAATCGCCATCGCCCCGCAAGCCATAGCGGTTGCGACCATGATTTTTCTCAGTATCGACATCGCCACGCTTATTTGATCGTTGTTGTCGCTTTTGGTCGTCCTCGAGCGCTTTCAAAAAGTAGTCTAGCAGGCGATCAGCTGAGCTACCCACATACAGCATCTCTTTTGCGCCACGATGGCCGCGCCGACCGCTACCCAACTTCACAGATTTGCCAGTCTTGGAGCGCGTCTGCTCAATTCGCATCATTTGATCCATGTCGAAGGGCAAATAGTCAGGGTTGACGCAAGTCCTTTGAGGCGCATAACCACAAATTGGAAAAAGCTGAGGATCCAACCGAAAAGAAGTGTCTTGCATTGGCCAAAAGCCCCAGGCATTTGCTGGCGGCTCTTCGGCGGCAGTCGCAGTGTTCGGCGGAGGCGGTGGTCCTGCCGGTGCCGCAGGTGGAGGGTCGTCTTTTTTCTTGTCGCAGCCAATGATCGTTGCATTGAGCGAAACCAAAACAGCCCCAAGCATCAAAGCCAATGTCAAAGGATTGGACGCTTTTTTTTGTCTTGCTGCCTGTAATGTTGATTTCATAAAATTCCTCTCCTCACTGCCTCTGCACAAGCAAATTTGCTCTCTCCGCACACTGTGCACCTTTTCTACTCAGCAAAATGCACTCCAGGTCTCAAGTGCTTCTGGACGAGGAGAGCGCGCATCACCTTGAAATTTTTTCTAAACTGATACATTCTTGAGCTATTATTATGAGTGGGATTAACAAGCGCAGTTTTCAGATTTGTTCGGCTTTATTGGCGGTGTTTTTGCCCGTCTGCGCCCTCTACATTGACCAAGATTTAGCCAATGCTTTTAATGACCGGCGACCACAGTGGTACTTTGAATTTAACAAATGGATCACTGACTTTGGCTTGGCCCAGTGGTCGGTGGGAATCCTGGTTTTGGTTTTTTTGACGGTGCGAATCGCTAAAAAGCTGCGTGCCTCTTGGCTCAACTTTGAGCTCTACACTCGTCTGCAACTTTGGTTAATGCAGTTTGTGCTAGCGATGATGGCTTCAGGCCTGGCTGTTCACGTGATTAAGAATATTTTTGGCAGAGCTCGGCCCAACATCCTGCCGGGCCGAGATGCCATGCACTTTCGGCCCTTTTCTTTTGATTGGGATTTTCAGTCCTTTCCCTCGGGACACTCGCAAACGGTTTTTTGCACGGCATTTGCCCTCTCCAGGCTCTGGCCCCCACTCAAATGGCCCGCCTTGGTTTTGGCTGCGATCATCGCCCTCTCACGAGTTGTGATTCACAATCATTTTTTAAGTGATATCTTGGCGGGATCATATGTGGGATACTTTGTGACTGCGGCCGTGTTTTTTGCTATTCATCAGCGACAGCTGAACAAACAAACTGTGCCCGGAATGCAGGTGAACCCACGTGAAATTGCAAAATCATGAATAGTCAAGATTACGATCAAGATCAAAATCCAACCGAAGCCTTTGCCACTCTGAATCCAGATCTGGTCTTTGCCGCAACCGAATCTTTGGGCTTTGCCGTGACCGGAGAGATGATTCAACTCAACTCATTTGAAAATCGCGTTTTTGATATCCGTCTCGAAAAGGACAGCGCCGCATCGGCAGCCCCAGCCCCTCAAGAGTCGCCCGCTGAGGGCCTCATTGTAAAATTCTATCGCCCCAATCGGTGGACACAAGCTGCTATTCAGGAAGAGCATGATTTTTTATTTGAACTGGAAGATGCCGAAATTCCTGCTGTGACACCTTTGAGAGACAAATCTGGCCAGTCGCTACGCAAATTTGGCGATTTCTTTGTTGGTGTCTTTCCCAAGATCCGCGCCCGCATGCCCGATGAACTGCGCCCTCGCGATCTGACTCGGGTGGGAAGCCTACTTGGTCGCTTGCACAATGTGAGTTTTCAAAAATGCTCCGAGCACCGAATGACCATCGGCAGTGAATATTACGGGGGCTGGGAAACTCTGGATACCTTGCAAAGATGGATCGCACCGGAGCTCAACTCGCGCTACACGGCGGCTGCAACTGAGATCCTTCATCAAGTGGAAGAGGCCTTTGATGGCCGCGAATTTCGGCGCATTCATGGGGACTTTCACCGTGGCAATATATTGATCAATCAAAATATTTTGCAGGTTGTGGATTTTGACGATTTTTGCAATGGACCTGCCGTTCAAGACGTATGGATGCTGTTTTCAGAGGACCCTTCTGGCTCAGAAATCGAGTGGGACCATTTTCTTCAGGGTTATCAGGAGTTTCGGGATTTTTCGATCTACGAAAAAGACTGGATTCCGCTGCTTCGGGCGCTTCGAGTGATGGGATATGCGGGCTGGATCGCCAATCGCTGGCACGAGGAGTCCTTTCGCAAGCTTTTTCCAGACTTTAACACCTATCGTTATTGGGCCGTTGAAACAGAGTCCCTTGAAAAGATCGCCTGGTCCCTGCATAACAGCTCTCTTGGCGAATGAGTTAAAAATTCGATTGGATTATTGGATTATTGGGTTATTGGATTAAGAGATAAAGGAAAAGCATATGAAAAAAATCAAAGTGGCAAACCCCGTTGTTGAACTTGACGGCGACGAGATGACTCGCATTATTTGGAAATTTATTAAAGAGAAGTTCATTCTCCCCTATTTAGAAATTGATATTAAATATTTTGATCTGGGCATGGAGTCTCGAGACAAGACCTCCGATCAAATCACTGTTGATGCCGCCGAAGCGATCAAGAAATACAATGTGGGTATTAAGTGCGCGACCATCACTCCCGACGAAGCCCGTGTGAAGGAGTTTGGCCTCAAGCAAATGTGGCGCTCGCCCAATGGCACGATTCGTAATATCTTGGATGGTACAGTTTTTCGCGAGCCCATCATCATCAACAACATCCCGCGCTTGGTTCCGGGTTGGACTCAGCCGATCTGCATTGGCCGCCACGCATTTGGTGATCAGTACCGCGCCACTGACATGGTCACTAAGGGCAAGGGCAAGCTCACCATCACCTTTGAACCCGAAGACGGCGGCGAAAAGCAAAGCTACGAAGTTCATAAATTTAAAGGTGACGGCGTCGCCATGGCGATGTTCAATACAGATGAGTCGATTTCAGGCTTTGCGCGATCTTGCTTTATCATGGCTCTGAATAAAAAATGGCCTCTGTACCTTTCTACCAAAAACACCATCATGAAAAAATATGATGGCCGCTTTAAAGATATTTTCGAAGATATTTTCCAAAAAGAATTTAAAGAAAAATTTGATGCTGCCAAGATCACCTATGAGCATCGCTTGATCGATGACATGGTGGCCAGTTGCTTGAAATGGAGCGGCGGCTTTGTTTGGGCCTGTAAAAACTATGACGGCGATGTCCAGTCAGACACGGTTGCGCAAGGCTTTGGTTCATTGGGGCTGATGACCAGCGTTCTTGTCACTCCAGATGGCAAAACCATGGAAGCAGAAGCGGCTCATGGCACCGTGACTCGCCATTATCGCATGCATCAGCAAGGCAAGCCGACCTCAACCAACCCGATTGCGTCAATTTTTGCATGGACCCGTGGCCTCACCCATCGTGGGACCTTGGATGGCAATCAAGAGCTTACAAAGTTTGCACAAACTTTGGAGCGCGTCTGCATTGAAACTGTGGAATCTGGAAAAATGACCAAAGATCTTGCGGCCTGTATTCATGGAGACAAAGTGAGCAGCAGTCACTACCTCAATACAGAGGATTTTTTGGCAGCGATTGACACCAATCTGCAAAAGGCCTTGGTCAAATGATGAAAGTCGGCGCCAATTAAGGTCTAAACTTGAATCGAAAATGGTATTAGGTTAGATCTGACCTCGCCGGGTCCCATGCAATAGACTTTTGCGGTGAATTCCGCTAGGTCCGGAAGGAAGCAACGGTAGTCGCAAAGCTATGTGATATGGGTAGCCCGGCCTTAATTTTTATATCTTTTCTTTATTTTAATTTTTGCAGTGATGGGAGTGAATTTGAGTCATCAGGTCATTGCTAGGAAATGGCGCCCACAGTCCTTTGACCAAATGGTGGGGCAAACCCACATCTCCCAAACTCTGAACAATGCGATTCTCTTGGATCGCATTCCTCAAGCTTTGCTCTTTACCGGTCCACGTGGCACTGGGAAAACAAGTTCCGCGCGCATTTTTGCAAAAAATCTTCGCTGTTTAAATCCCAACTACAATCCCAACTACAAAGTGCAAACAGACAAAGTACAAACAGAGAGTCGCGAGACCGAATCCAGCACAGGTGAATCACCTACCGATCCGGGCGCCTCAACCGACACGACCAAAGTGGCTCTCAGCGGCACCACCGGCTTGGCTTGCAATGCCTGCCAGAGCTGTTTGGAAATCAATGCAGGAAATGCAGTTGATGTGCTCGAAATCGATGGTGCCTCTCACAATGGGGTCGATTCTGTACGGCAGCTTCGCGAAAATGTGGGCTACATGCCCTCTTACGGCAAATACAAAGTGTACATTGTCGACGAAGTGCACATGCTCTCGGGGTCGGCCTTCAATGCGCTTTTAAAAACACTCGAAGAACCCCCTGCACATGTGGTTTTTATCTTAGCTACGACCGAAGTTCACAAAATTCCTGAGACCATTCTTTCGCGCTGCCAACGCTTTGATTTTCGACGCATTCCTTTGCAGCAGGTTGTGGATCGCCTGCAACTCATTTGTGACAGCGAGGGTTTTGTTAGCGAAACCGAAGCGCTGTGGCTGTTGGCGCGACAAGGTGAAGGCAGCCTGCGCGACTCCCTGAGTTTTTTAGACCAGGTGGCGGCCTTTTCTAGGGGGCAAATTACCTTAGCGAAGGTCGTGGATATTCTGGGACTCCTCGATCACCACCTGTTAAAATCACTGCTCCATGCGCTGATCCTGCGCCAGGCTCCTGAGGTTCTGAGTCTTTTGGGAAAACTGCACAGCTCGGGCCTCGATGCACAGATCTTTTTTTCTGAATTGTTATTTTGGGTGCGCAATCTGATTGTCATCAAAACCGCCGATGGCGAAAAGCCCTATTGGTTAGAACTCTCAGACGGTGACTTTGCCGACTTTGCGAAGATCGCCGCGCAAACTTCAATCGAGGATCTGCACTTTCTGTTTGATCTTTTGCTCAAAGGGCAAATGGATCTGCAACGTGCAGCCCAACCGATGATGGTGGTCGAGGTGATCCTGCTTCGCTGCCTGTTGATTCCACAGATGTCACCCATTCAGGATATGCTCGATCATCATGAGCAGACCTCACCCAGACCAACACCGTCGCAGATGGGTGTGCGCGCTGGCGCTGGCGGCGGCGGTGGCACTGGCGCAACGGGCGCAAGCTCCGCCAACGTCACATCCACGCGAAATCCCCATTTTGAGAAAAACCCGTCATCTCAAACACGACCTCAGCCTCCAGGCCAACCTCAGGCTGCGCAGCCAATGCGCAGAGCCAGCCCCCGCTATGTCAGTGGCAAAACACCGCTAGAAAAGTGGTTTAATTTTGCCGAAAAAACCAAAGACGTTGATCCTCTCTACGCAGCGAAGCTAGAAAATATTGTTTTTATTGGTGACTCAGATAAGCGTCTGACCCTGAGTGTGCCGAGCAAGCTGGCCTTTTTGCGAGATCAGCTTTTGGCCCCTGAATCTCGTAAAAAGTTACAAGGATTGATTGATTCATTTTGGGGTGCTGGGTATGCTTTTGATGTTGGCATGGGTCAAGAAGAGAAGGGCGACTCTGTTCACTCTTTTCGCCAGCGAGAAGCGCAAAAGCAAAGCGAGCAAATCTTGCAGAGGGTGAAAGAGCATCCGGCGGTGCAAAAGGCACAGGAGGTCTTTAAAACTCGAATTGCTTCTGTGAAGGAGGTCACTTCTACTAAAGATGCGACCGCAGCAGCAGCAGCAGTAGCAGCTCCTGGCGCAAATAAGACCCAGCAGGACGGTTAGATTTTGAAGTGATACCAGTTCCAATTTATTCAATTCTTGGAGGTAAAAATGAAAGGTGGCTTTGGCGGAATGGCCAATCTGATGAAACAAGCCAATCAGATGCAACTCAAAATGAAAAAGGTACAAGAGGAGCTCTCTAAACGTGAGTTTGATGGCACCAGTGGTGGCGGCGTCGTAAAAGTGAAGGTCAATGGCGATCATAAATTGTTGGCTGTAACCATTGACCCAGAAGTGGTCAAAGCCGGCGACGTAGAAATGCTTCAAGACTTGATACTCACTGCAACCAATGACGCCATTGAGGTCGCGCGCAAAACCTCGTCGCAAGAGATGGAAAAGATCACCGGTGGAGTTGGTCTACCTGGAATGTTCTAAATAATATGCTAAATATCAAAGCTCTGGAAAAGCTCGTTTTTGAATTTGGCAAGTTGCCCGGAATTGGACCCAAGACGGCTCAGCGTCTGGCCTATCACGTTCTACGAACCAAAGATCAATTTGCTGAAACACTTTCAGAGGCTCTACTGCGGGTAAAAGCTGAAGTTCACACCTGTCCGCAGTGTTTTAATTTTACGGATAAAGATCTTTGTCACTACTGTCTGGCCGCCTATCGCTCCGACGATGTGCTATGCCTGGTGGAAGAACCTTCAGACATCAGCCGTATTGAATCATCAGGGGCTTTTCGCGGGCGCTTTCATGTGTTGCATGGAGCGATTTCGCCGCTCGATGGAATCGGCCCTCAAGATCTTAAAATACAAGAGCTCATCAATCGGATTGAGGCCGGCGAGCGCGGCGAAGCACCACTGATTAAGGAAATCATCTTTGCCTTGGATGCTGATCTTGAAGGCGATACCACTGTTTTATACATAACAAAGACCTTGCAGCATAAAAATATGCGCTTAACTCGAATTGCCCATGGAGTTCCTATTGGCAGCGACATTGATTTCGTGGATGATAGGACTATGGAAAGAGCTCTCGAAAACAGGATTCAACTCTAGATGGCCTTAACCAGCAAGGAATCAAAGGATCTGATTCTCAAGGTGAACTACTACGGCCCCTCACTGGGCGGCAAAACCACGAATTTGCAGTGGCTCTACCAAACCGTCGCTCAAGATCAAATGACAAACAAAGTGGTGGTGGATGCAAACCCTGAGCGAACTCAGCTATATGAGCTAGTGCCCATGTCCATTGGCACCATCTTGGGCTATCGCACGCGAGTCCATGTTTTCTCGCCTCCTGGGCAAACGGCCTTGCAAAAGTACCGCAAAGTGATTCTCAAAAATGTGGACGGCATTATCTTTGTTGCCGATTCGCAACCCGAGCGCATGGAAGAGAATGTCGAGTCGATGCGTGAATTGGCCAATCTTCTCGAGGAGCAGGGAAAAGACATTGCTGAGATTCCCATGGTCATCCAATACAATAAACGCGACCTTCCCAATGCAGCGCCCATCTCTGAGCTCAGGGCCGCACTCAACCACTACAATGCGCCAGAAGTGGAGGCTTGTGCTGCTGACGGCAAGGGTGTCATGGAGGCTGTGACACTGGTTTCTAAAAAGATCGTGAGCTTTTTTAAGACCTAAGGGACTTTACATAAATTCCTCCTAACGACTTCCCAGATTCTCTGATTCTCAGATTCTCAGATGCTCTGATTCTTATAATATCGAATTCTTAAATTCTTAAATTCTACTGATTAGCTTTAATGATTAACTTCAATGATTAGCTTTGAAATTGTGCGGAAAATGCCTTAAAAGAGGTCATGAAAAATCCAATTGAAGCCATCCAGGAAGCCAAAAAAGCACAAAACGCCGTGATTCTCGCCCACTACTACGAAGAGGGCCCCATTCAGGATGTGGCTGATTTTGTCGGCGATAGTTTTTATTTGGCAAAAATGGGCCAAGAAATAAAAGCCGATACGATACTGCTTGCAGGTGTTGTCTTTATGGCCGAGTCGGTCAAAATTCTCAATCCCGAAAAGGACGTCCTGGTACCCGATCTCAATGCGGGTTGCTCGCTTGTGGAGGGCGCTCCCTTTGATAAATATTTGCAATGGCGAAAGGATCATCCAGACGCCATCTGCGTGACCTACATAAACTCCAGCGCCGAAGTGAAATCCATATCAGATGTGATCGTGACTTCGAGCAATGCCGAAAAAATTGTTGCCACCATTCCCAAAGATCGCCGCATCCTTTTTGGTCCTGATCAACACCTCGGAAGATGGCTAAGCAAAAAGATGAATCGCGAGATGATCCTGTGGCCAGGAGCCTGCGAAGTGCATGTGCTCTTCAATGCCAAACGGCTTTTCGAACTGATTGGCCAACATCCAGACGCTGTGGTCTTGGCGCATCCTGAATGTGAAGAGAACATTCTCCAGTACGCCCACGTCGTCGGCTCTACCTCTAGACTTCTACAAGAAGTGGCCCAGAACAAAAATAAGAAATTTATTGTGGCCACCGAGTCTGGTATCTTTCATCAGATGCAAAAGCAACGTCCTGAAGCTGAATTGATTCAGGCCCCCATCGCAGACGGCACCTGCGGCTGCAATCAGTGTCCTTATATGAAATTAAATACTCTTCAAAAAGTGCATAAAGCTCTGACAGATCACAAACCTTTGGTCAATTTATCGCCTGAGCTCATGATAAAAGCGAGGGGATCTCTTGAAAGAATGATGAAGATTGTGCGAGGAGAAAAAGTGGAGTGGCCCGAGCGATTCTCAGTGTGAGAATTTTGCAACTTTGGCTCAACTTCGGCGTTTAGAGAGCCGAGAAAGGTTTATGAAGAAACAAAAGCACAATATCTCAGTAGCTTTGCAAAAAGGAGCCCCGATGAAGAAGTCCGCTAGCAATAGGAGAGCAGCTCCAAGAAAGAAGACACATCCTGTTGAGGTGGCCTCCATCACTGCATTAAAAGACTTGGCTAAACTCACCCGCGCCTGCCAGATAGTTCAGGCATCCAGCTCTGGTCTATTATTAGAAATTCCACGTGAGAGCTTTATCCCCAAAATGCTGCGTTCTAATCTCAATATTGACTCTCTGATCGGGACCAAAGTCTTGCTCAACATTCGCGATATGAATTTAGAATTGGTAGGCATTGTTAGCCGCACTCTCCTATTAGGTAAGAGTGGTTTTCAGGTGGCCGTTGATTACAGTGAGGATGCACCCGAATATTGGCGTGAGTGCCTTGCAGACCTTTTGCCTGTGCCGGGCGAAATCGACTGATAAGAATTTTATAGATCAAAAAATGCGGGAAGACCCTCTTCTTGCAACAGCGCCAGTGAATAGTGCGACGGCAAAAACCAACTGATGGCTTCAAGTATCCCTTGGTGCTCTGATTTTGGTGGGTTGCCCAAAGAGGCCAGCGAAAATCCCAGATCCAGGTGATTTTCTTGCAACACTCCCAAGATCTTAACTCCGTAAAGATTCTGATCGCGAAAAAAATCGCGCAGCACCTTTCTAACATATGCCGGAAAATACTCTGATCCAGGATTACCAAACTTAGCCCCAGCCCCCAATATCACTTCGCCTGTGGGAATGTCCTTAGCTTCTAAATAGAAGCGCCCGGTTTTGCGAAAATTCCAAACCATCCCATAGTTAAACACAAAATCTGGATACTCTTGTTCTGGATTGAGAACCAATCCCAGTCCCTTTTCTTCCAACCAAGCCATGATTTTTTGCGTGTCCTCAGTGCCCTCCAGCGAAGACTCTATGGCCAAGTAGGGCCAGGTGTCTGGACCCGTTATGGGATCTGGTGAGAGCACCTGAACTTTGGCTTGCATAAACAAATGAAAGAATTTTTCTTCCCACTGGGAGTCACGACTCTCTGGGGCAAGAGCCAGCCAATCCTGTAAATCCTTCTGAACTTGCTCCTGATTGCGCGGCTGGTTTTTGTCTGGGGTCACGTCAAGTCCTTTACCAAAATCGGATCCTGATCGTCGTCGCGAAAAACAGAAAAACCCGCCTTTTGATATAGTGACTCAGGTCCGCTCCAAAAATCATGCTCTCGGCGAAACGGAAATGCGAATACACGTTTGATACCTTGGGACTTCAAATCATCAATGATGATCTGAATTGTTTGGGTCGCTACCCCTTTTTTCTGCTCATTGTCGTCAACCGCCCAGCAGGTGATGCCCCAGTCATCTTGATGATCACGAAAACCGTAGTCATCTAGCAACCGCCGCATCGTTCTTAATGGATTCACTTGCACCCAACCAATCGCAACGTTGCCGCGATAAATGAGATAGCCATCAAAATGACCCATCGCAAACATGGTTTCACGGATGCGCAAATTTTCAATGGCGGTGCGCTTTGAAAATTCATTCCAATTTTGACAAGACCAGGCCGTGCAATAGCACCAATTGTAGCCGCAAGCCTTGGTAAATTGAAAATACTCTTCAACCAACTCTGGTGAGAGGCGCTTTATATGAATTTGCTCTCGAGATAACTCAGGATTCATTACCAATATGATTTCTCAAAACAACGGTGTCTGTCTAGTGTTTTATTAATGCAATATGGGCAATATGAATGACCCCATTGGTTTTGATTCTTGTTAGCTGGCGAGATTCACAGTCGCAGCTTGCCATAGCGGCAATTTGAGTAAAAATCGCGTATTGGGGTGATTGGGCTCCAGCTCAAAGCTGCCGTGGTGAGATTGCGCAATGGATCTGATGAGGCTCAGCCCCAGGCCGGTGCCCTTGCCCACCTCTTTGGAGGTAAAGAAAGGCCGCATTATTTTTTCAGAAAGCTCTGGCGGAATGCCCTTGCCACTATCGGTAAAGGTCAAATAGGCATACTCTTCATCTGCAGTTACAACAATCTCGACCCAGCGCTGTTCAACAGGAAAGGATTGCAAGGCGTCGATAGAATTGTTCAGCAAATTAATAAGCACTTGGCCAATGAGGCCGGGATGACACTCAATCTCGATATCGAGTGGAATATCGGCCAGCAACTTCACGCCTTGAAGTTTAAGGCGCTCGCTTGAAATTTCAAGAACCTCCTGCAAAATTCCATTGATCGAAACCAACTCACACTCGTCATCAACCTTTTGCCGCGAAAGCAGTTTCATACTCGAGACAATCTTTGAAACACGAGCGAGGTTGCTTTGAATGACCTTGAGACTGCGCAATATTTCAAGTGGTTCGAGCGTAGCCTTTTTTAAATGAGACTCGATTATTGTCGTTCGTCCCGAAATGACGGTGATTGGATTATTGATTTCATGGGCAATTCCGGCGGCCATCTCACCCAATGCTGACAAGCGCGAAGCCACAATCAGCGAGGCCTGCTGGTCTTCGATCATTGTCTTTGCAGTTTGAATTTCTGTGGTGTCTTGAATTCTGACGAGCCAATCGCCTGCGGCTTCGCCATCTTCGCGATCCAGCGGAATCGTATCGATTTCGAACCAAAAGGCGCGCCCCGAAGAGGATTGGGCCTTTATCTTAAAACCAGCAATACCTCTGCCATTGGTTCCTTGCTGTATGAGCTTAAAAATCTCGACATCAATGATCTTTCCGCCGGGATCAGAAAGCCGCCACGACAAATCAAATAGCTGTGTTCCCAAAGCCGTATCCCATGATTTTTCCAGCATTTTGATTGCAGCAATGTTTGCAGATAGAATTCGCATCTCTTTGTCTAAAAGCACCACGCCGTCCTTTAAGTTGGAAAGGATCTTTTCTCGATACATCTCTTCTTCGGAGGTCTTCACAAAAATTTGGTGCTTTTGCATAGACGAGTACAAACCAATAAATATAGCACTGAAAAAATTAATATAGATCACCTCAGAAGACATTGCGGGATGTTGGTGATTGAGTCCCGCGCTTTCAATCATCATAGGCAAATAGATCACCGCACAAATAAAGCCGATACGAGGTGCTAGTAAGTTCAAAAAGCTCAAAACTCCTACAATGTTTAGTGCGCTCGCAGTGATCCAGACAGACATTAAACTTGTGTTGAGTGCCATGTAGAGGAAAAAGGCCAGAGCGGAAACGCCACACCCAACGAAGATCCACTCCAGTGCGAGCAACGAGAGTCGGCGAAAGTGAGTGTATGTCCATACGCCCAAAAGAGCCAAAGAGATCGCAATTTTCAGGCCAAAGGCCTCGGGTGGGCTGCTCTCGATCAATTCAATGACCGAGCTCCAACCTATGAAGAGCAAAGAGGAAAGCAAAAACAATCTTCTCAGCATGGTCACATGCCGCTGTATTGAGTTCAGATCAATTCTGGGTTTCGTAAAAAGAGACATCTGTATATATATCGTCAGGAAACGCTCTCACCTGAGTCTAAAAGATTAATTTTCACTGACCCGACCATAGACCATTAACCTTAGATGACAAGCTGCCGAACTGCTCAATGTGGCAATTGATAAAGATTTAATACATGTTTTTCTTGTTGAGTTGGATGATCACATTTCGAAGTGGGATGAGGCCTATTTTAAACTCGATGAATCCCGAGACTGGAAGTCCGTTGAAGTGGGCGTTCTGTTTCGCTGCGCCCACAATTTAAAATCAGGAGCGCAAATTGTCGAGCTCGATGAGTTCGCAGGATTTTTGCATAAGCTTGAAGAGCTTTTGGTAAAAATCAAGAATGGTAAACTGGAATTATCTGACTTCATACTCGACATTCTCTCGAATGCCTCCACAGTGCTTCGCGACTGCTACGAGGCTATTCACCTGGATCCAAAAGCAAAACTTGATCTGTCTGAACTCGAAGAGCAAATCTCTGAAGCGCTCAGCCTGAGCCCAGAAGAAATCGCAAAGGCTTTGATGGCAGTCCCGCCTCAAACGTCTGAGGCCTCAGACGCAGAGGTCGCTCCCGAAATAACTTTGCCTGATGAGGATATCAATACCGATTCACTACAGCAGAATGACAGTCAAAATCAGATGCCTCAACTCGTTCAGTCTCAGCCTGCAGCACCAGTCAACCATCCTGCTGCCAGTGCCCAAAATCCGCAGTTTTCAAAATCTACTGGCTCTCAAAAACATGCCGACAGAGATGAATTGGTTCGTGTAAGTCTATCTAGAATTGACTCCCTGATCCAACTTGTGGGTGAACTCTCTGTGGAAATCGAAATCTTGGGACATGAGGTGTCTCTTTTAAATCAAAGCGGCAAACCGGCTGAATCCAGCTGGAAACGCTGCCGAAAAATTTTGCGAGAGTTGCAAGGCACCTCCGGAGCCTTCCGGATGGGAAATCTGCAGTTGACCTATCAAAAACTAGACAAAGCGCTTCGTGATGTGTCGCGCGGCTTAAGCAAGCCAGTGCAATTTATATGTGAAGGACATGACACTGAGCTTGATAAAAAGGTAATAGAAAAAATCAATGAACCCCTGATTCACATGATTCGCAACTCTGTAGACCATGGGATCGAATCTCCCGAGCAGCGCAAAGCACTGGGAAAAAACGAA
Source organism: uncultured Pseudobdellovibrionaceae bacterium (assembly GCA_964388665.1). Classification (GTDB taxonomy): domain Bacteria; phylum Bdellovibrionota; class Bdellovibrionia; order Bdellovibrionales; family Bdellovibrionaceae; genus CALCCV01. The sequence goes on from CAYMBJ010000023.1 coordinate 16,529, forward strand.
ATCGCAACTGTAATGATCACCGCCGAGGAGGCAGGAGGCAGTGTGTTGCTCCGTCTCATTGACGACGGCAAGGGCATCGATCCGGAGGCTGTTTTCAAAAAAGCCGTGTCCCTAGGGCTAATCGGTCCCGAGGCAAAACTGACCGACAAAGAAAAAATCGAATTGATTTTCTTACCAGGTTTTTCAACTGCGACAAATGTTTCAAAATTCTCTGGACGCGGTGTTGGGATGGATGTCGTAAAGTCAGCAGTGGATGCTCTCAATGGAAAGATCACTATTGATTCCCGACTCGGCAAAGGTACCCAATTCACATTGAAGCTCCCTTCTTCTATTTCGATTGTAAATGCTTTGGTAGTTAAGATTGACAACCAACTTTACGGAGTGCCTACCCTTGATATTCAAGAAGTTATTGATTTGAAGCAGTTTGGTGTAAAGAATATTGATCAAAATAATCAGTTTTTCACTCTAAGAGGAAAAACTGTAACAGTAAAGAGACTCAATCAAATCATCAATATGAAGAATCATAAGCCAGACGATTTCAACTTGGGAAAAACGATGCCAGCAATGGTCGTCGAGGGTGACTCAAGCCTCATAGCTTTTCCGGTTCAAAAAATTGTTTCGCAACAAAGAATTTATATCAAGCCACCAACGGACAATATCAACAGGATTCGAGGAATTTCCGGGACTGCCTTGCTAGCCAACGGCGAACCAAGCTTAGTCTTGAACTTACCTCAACTCGTAAGGGATTTCGCAATAGGAGCATAGCCGATGTTTGAAGAAACAACAGAAGAAAATGTCGATACCTTTCTATTTTTTCGACTGCAAGATGTTCTCTTTGGAACTCCCATTTTGGACGCCAGAGAGGTCATCGAATTTATAGAAACAAAACCTCTTCCAGATTGCCCAAAATGGGTGAAGGGTATTGTCAATCTACGAGGCGAAGTTCTGGTCGTTGTCGATCTACGTGAACGTATGCATCTCAAGTCTGATAAGCAGCCACTGTATATTGTAGTAGAAACTGAAAAAGGTCCAGTAGCTCTGGCAGTAGATAGCGTCGAAGCCGTCAATGACATCGACCCATCAAAAATTCAAGATCGGGCCCATATACAAATTAAAATAAAAAATGAACATTTTATTGGGGTAGCAAACGTTGGAACAGAAATGGCACTGCTGATTAACTTGCAACGTGTGTTTTCAGAAGAAGAGTTGGTAGAAATATCAAGCATCAGAGCAGCTGTATAGGTGAATAATTTGATGAATCTAAACCGAATGGAAACGTGATAATGAAGGCTAATTTTTTAAAAAGACTAGGCTCACGAAACTCCAACATTTCTCTGCGCATGCAGATTCTGCTGCCTATTTTAATGACGAGTTTTCTCTTTTTTGCTCTGATCTCAGCGTTTCAATTTCACTATGAAACCAAAAGAGCTCACCAAAGCATCCAGGATGAAGTCAGCGTTCTCGCAAAATTTCTAAAAATTACGTCTAGCATGTCAATTATCAATTTCGACCTGACCACTCTAGATATATACGCTTCTCAGGCGATGTCGAACTCCCATGTGAGGGACATCATATTCTACTCAAAGGATTTCAAACCTATAACAAAATCGATTATGGTGGACCCCACGTCTTCGGAAACCTTGCACACAATGACCGAAGACATATTAGGGGCAAATGAGACCGTTGTGGGCAGGGTTGAAATCAAGTACTCAACGGCGCTTGCTCGGGACCGCGTGTTCAGCTCCATGAGAATCACTCTCCTTTCATTTGCAATGTTAGAGATTGCAGTTCTTCTGATGGTGCTGCTGGTAACCACCCGCGCCTCACGACCACTCACGCAGATCTCAGATCACCTTATTGACCAGGCACTTTTTTCTGAAAACACGTCCCAACAGCTCAATGATTCCTCTGAGCAGCTCTCAGCGACTGCCAACCAGCAGGCGTCTTCGGTGCAAGAGACCGTCAGTTCGATAACAGAAATGGCCAGCATGGTTGAGCAGACTATTCAGCACATCAAGAACGCAAATGAACTCGGAGCTAGCATCGGCAGAAAAACTGAAGTGGGAAGCCAGACTTTGGGCCGAATGAGTCAAGCCATGAACGAAATTCAGAGCACAACTTCGGATCTGAAGCACATAGTTCAAGTCATCGAGGGCATTAGCGAAAAAACCACTATCATCAATGACATTGTTTTTAAGACTCAGCTTTTGGCATTTAACGCATCTATTGAGGCCGCACGAGCCGGCCAGCACGGAAAAGGCTTTTCTGTGGTAGCCGACGAAGTTCGTGATCTCTCTAATCTCGCGGGTCAGGCTGCAAATGAGATTGAAAGTCTGATTCACGAAAGTCATTTGAATGTGAGTAGGGTCGTCAATATCGTCTCCGAAAGAATTTCTGAAGGCGAGGCCATTTCACGTGAATCGCTGCAGCAGTTTATGGAAATTGCAGATGACATCAAAAAGATATCAGCATCCATTGATGAAGTCTATGATGCCGGGCAAGAACAATATTCGGGAATTTCCCAAACGGTGAAAGCAATGGATCAACTCAACGAATCTGCGCAGAACAATGCGGCAGCTGCCAGTAGCATTGTTACTCTGGCCTCCGAGGTGCGCAATTCTAGCCATTTCTTGCAAGATTCCGGTCGGCGCTTGTCGCGACTTGTTGTCGGCTCATCGGTCCGCAACAGCAATTCAAAAAGTCAGGGCATTCAGATCGATAAAAAGACTCAGTTTTCTCCTGTCAGCATAGAAGAGCAAACAACAGCGCGATCTGCCTCAGGTGGTACGGTAAAAATTGGAGACAAGGCCAAGCTATTTAATATTGCCGAAAAGCTGCAGAAAAAGAAATCTGACGATATCAGAAAGCAGTCGATAGATTCTGATAGTAACAAATCTCAGAAAAAGAGCAATGACTAGAACCCATCTCAAAAATACCTACGAGGCGAAAAAATCCAAGTTGCCAAAAATCGAGGCGCGACGCGAAGGCCTAGTTGGTCTAGGCAGACAAGGAGCAACGAAGTGGTTTGCCAGATTGGATTTTTGCAGCAAGAGGTATTTTTGAGATGAGTTCCAGTGAAGAAACGGAATTTTTAACTACAATTCGAGATGCAATTCAAATATTGACTGGCAATCAGTTTGGCGATTTGGAGCGATATCGATTTCATGCTAAAGTCATTCAAAAAATGATGAATGCAGGAAATTTCAATTCGCTCGAAGATTTTTTCGAGGCGCTGTGCAGTGATTCTATTTTGCACGCTGAGTTCATTTCGCGAATTACGATTCATCACACTCAATGGTTTCGAGAACCTGAGCACTTTGTTAGTCTTGAGAAGGTGGCTACCCAGTTTGCAATTGATCAAGAAAAGCTCTCTATCAAAGACACCTTCAAGGTGTGGTCAGCGGCCAGCTCCACCGGGGAAGAGGTTGGCTCAATCGCCATTACTCTGCAGCGGGTGAAAGAAAAGTGTCGCTGGTTTGAGTACAGTATTCTGGGGACTGATTTGGATGATCTCTGTATAGCCGCAGCCAAAGCAAACAGATTTCCATTTGTTGAGCTCAACAAGGTAAAACCAGAGTACATGGAGTACTTTGTTCGAGATGGAAAGTATGCATCATTAAGAGAAGATCTCTTTAAAAGGTGTCGATTCGAGACCAACAACTTGGTCCACTCCTCTCCGACGGACACGACTTTTCATGTCATTTTTATACGAAATGTACTTATTTATTTTTCTCAGGAAACTGCATTTGACGTACTTAGAAAGCTCTCAAGCTCTCTGTCACACGATGGACTCATGTACCTCGGGCATTGCGAAGCTCAAAACTATGAACGCATTGGTTTAAAGGCCAGCTCTCATGCGATATACCGTCGCATTAAGGACATCACTAGGCATCGTCGCAAAATCCTACTACTTGAAGACTCTGCAATTGCGCGAATGAAAATGAAAAAGGTTTTGGAGTCATACAACTACGAAGTGTTAATTGCAGAGAACATTTCTCAGGCTGATGCGCTCCTCACCGATGAGTCCACAGGACGTCCTCGCCATTTCGATGGATTTTGTTTAGATATCAACCTGCCCGATGGTTATGGCCCCAATTGGCTGAGAAAACAGCGAAGCAACGGCAATAAAACTCCGGCACTTATCGTGAGTCAAATTCATAAGGAAGAGGCCAAAAAGAATTTTGAAGATCTTTTTGATATTGCAGAAGAGTACTTTGAAAAGAATCTTCTTCATTCAGGAGCACACCTGATACCCGAGTTCTTTGATCAGATTCAAGCGCAAAAGGTGGGACACCACGACCCTTCATCAAAAGGCACCTCAGCAACACCAGTTACCTGTCCCACTTTGATATTGATTGGAACTTCCACCGGTGGCCCCAAAGCGCTCACTGATTTTCTGAAAGATTGGAACACTGGTTCTCCCCCGATAGTCCTCGTTCAGCACATGGCCCACAGCTTTCTAAAGGCCTTCGCGGAACGAATGGAGACCATCTCCGGTCTTAAGCTATGGGATGGAAACGATGGTCCTCTAAAGAACGGACACATTTACATTGCCCTAGCGGATTATCATGTCAAAGTGCGCCGACGATCCGACAGAACCTGGGAAATATATAAGGACTACTCGGTAAAAGTGCACCAGCATCGCCCAAGTGTCGACGTTCTTTTTGGTGGCGTGGAAGGTGCCGGCGAAGATGTGGTCGCCGTTCTCTTGACGGGCATGGGCAAAGACGGGGCCCAGGGTATGAAGTCTCTTTTCAACAAGGGTGCCTACACTATGGCGCAAGATGAACAATCGAGTGTGGTCTGGGGAATGCCCGGAGAAGCAGTGAAACTCGGAGGAGCCCGAACCATTGGTAACATTCAAAAACTGCGAAAACAACTGTCCCATATTATTACTCTGCCACCAGCTCAGCCCACAAATGTGAGTGAATTGAAAACCTCATTGATAAGCAAACCTTCCGCTTGAAACAGGTATGAATACATTTTAAAAATGGGGCAAGTTTTCTATCCTGGTTTCGGCGCGATCTCAGCAAGACGCACCTGCAGATCGGCTTCAAACTCCATGGCTTTTAGCAGCTCTTCTTCAGCTTCTTGAATCTTCTGTGCCATTTCAGACAACTGAATGACTGTGTTACGAGCACTTTCGCCACTTTCGGTCAAGAGCTGATCATTCAGTGCACTTTGCTCGGCTGCACACCTTTGCAATTCAGACTCCAACTTTCCGATCTTTTTAGTGGTCTCCCGAAGTTGAGCATTTAGCTTTTTTGATTCCTCTTTGTAATTGAATTTTTTATCGCCTGCAGTTGTTTCGTCGGCCTTTGGTTGAACAAATGCAGAGTCAAGCTCATCACTGTTTTGGCTTCGACTTGAAGCGCTGGCGGCATCTTTCAACGCTCCCTTTTCTAAACTCCAAACGTACTCGTCATAGGTGCCTGGATAAACACGAACCCGACCATCACGAATTTCTAAAATCTGTGAGGCCACATTGCGAATGAAATTTCGATCGTGACTTACAACAATCAGACTGCCTGAGTACTCTTTTAGAGCATAGGTTAAAGATTCTACGGTTTCAAAATCCAAATGGTTGGTCGGCTCATCCATTATTAGCAGTGTGCTTTTCTTTAGCAAAAGCTGTCCCAATGCCACCCGCGAGCGCTCGCCTCCAGACAACACACCAATTGGCTTCTCGATGTCCTTGCCAGCAAACAAAAGGGCCCCTGCAAGATTCAGGATCTGTTGCTGTGAAATCTCCGAATGGGCCGCCGACTGAAGGCAACTGATAACCGTGCCGTCTGCGGGTAGTTCTTCTGATACATGCTGAGAAAAATAAGAGATCTTGATGTTATCAGGAATTTTTAAATTTCCAGACAGAAGTGGCAACCTTGAGGCGAGGGACTTTAACAAAGTGGATTTTCCTGCACCGTTGAAACCCACCACACCCCAGTGCTGTCCACGCTGAAGACGAAAACTAAAGTCAGAAAGAACTTTTACATTTTCGTATCCAATATCTGCATCTACAATCTCTAGAATTTCTTTGCCAGACGGCAAAGGCTCCGGAATCACAATTTTCGACTTTGGAGCCGCAGACTTCAACTCAACAACCTCAAGTCGATCGAGCTGTTTTAGGCGGCTCTGCGCTTGTCTCGCTTTGGTGGCCTTTGCTCCAAAGCGATTCACAAAATCCTCAATTTGCTTTCGCTTAGAGGCAACATTAGCTGCCTTTGCTTCTAGAAGTCGCTGTAATTCAAATTTCTGCTCAAAGTAATCGTCAATGTTTCCAGGAAACTTCACCAAATTACCATCTTCAACCTCTAGAGTGTACTCGGTGGTTCTTCGCAAAAATTCTCGATCATGAGAAATCATGAGTATTGCGCCCTGAAAGTTAATCAAAAATCCTTCAAGAGCCAGGAGACTTTCTAAGTCCAAAAAATTTGTCGGCTCATCCAACAAGAGAAGATTTGGATCTTGTCCGAGCAAACACAACAACTGAACTCGCATCCTGTAGCCGCCGCTCAAATGATGCATGGACTGTTCAAACTGCTGAGGAGAGAGACCTAGCTTAAAGCCCAAATCATGAAGCTCCCAAAGTGGCCTAATGCGATCTTTTTCAAGGAGCTCATTCGGTGTGCAGTCGAGTGTCCATTCATTGTCCTGTTCGAGGTATGCCAGTCGAAGGCCTTGAGACTTAATCAAAATACCAGCATCCATCTCTTCTTGGCCCGCGATCATGCGAAATAATGTGCTTTTCCCAGCCCCATTTCTGCCAATGACCCCCACATGTTCGCCAAAATTAATCGAAAAACTGGCTGTCTCAAAAAGCACTTTGTGCCCATATTGTTTTGAAATATTTTGTAACTGCAGTAAATTCATTTCTACCAATCCCGTAAGGACGCTATCATAAATCCCATACAGAAAGAACTGCAAAAGCGGAGTTGCGCGGTCGAACCGCAATCTCAGGTATCAGTTAACAGCAAGATCTCAAAAGGTGGATTTTAAATGAGTGATTTTAAAACTAAATTGAAAACTTATTATGAAAAGAATGAGGCCGTCGTCGATGTTGGCTTTTTTGTGGGCGGATTTGTCTTTGACGTCTTTACCCTATCTGACGTCGACGACACGGTATCTATTGTTCAACAGCTTGTCTATTTGGTCGCAATTGCGTGGCTGCTGGTTGTTGATGTTTTTGCTTCAGAGCAGTTGTACACGCCCGGAAAACTGCTCAATAAGGTCTGGGACTATCGTCACCTGGCTGCACACTTCTTGCTCGGAAGTTTATTGAGCGTGTACTCCCTTTATTTTATCAAGAGTTCGTCTCTTTGGGCTTCATTGGGGTTTGTATTGGTCTTTGTTGGAATCATGGTCGCCAATGAACTCAGTTTTGTCCAAAATGGAAAGCACTTTATCAAATTTTCCATATTTACAATCTGCGTGTTTTCATTTTTTTCTACTGTAGCGCCAGTGCTATTGGGATTTGTGGGGTTTGTACCTTTTTTGCTCTCTGGGCTGGCCACCTCACTCATGGTATATGGCCTTTTTCGTTGGCTAAACTCTAAAAACGTGAGCGACGAGACGGTGCAAAGACAAGTCGTGCTGCCGGGAGCGCTGATCATTACTTTTTTTACGCTGTTCTATTTTTTGGGGCTTATTCCGCCAGTGCCTTTATCTATAAAGAAGATAGGAATTTACCACCGTATAGAAAAATCAGATGGTGTCTACGTGCTCTCATTTAGCAACGACTGGTGGAAGTTCTGGCAAAGCGGAGCCCAGGATTTTAAGGCCGAACCTGGCGACAAGATCAATGTCTTTGTCAGCGTGTACTCACCCACACGATTTTCTGACTCGGTCATCTTGCACTGGCAATACTATGACAAAAACAAGGGATGGCAAACATCAGATCGCATTCCTTTGCAAATTTCAGGGGGTCGAAAAGAGGGTTTTCGGGGGTTTGCCTCTAAGCAAAATTATTCTGAAGGACAGGGACGAATCAAAGTTGAAACAACGAATGGATCAGAGATTGGCAGGATTTATTTTGATGTGCAAAAGCTCTCCTCCAAAGATCCGAACAGAGCTTTTGAAAATGACGTTTATTGAAACTTGAATTACTGACCAGGAAATTTACTTTTTGCAGCGCTTGTACTGTAAAGGCATCGTAATGGCCGCATCAGCAGAGTCCAAAACCACTTGCGAAAAGTCTTTTGGACCTTTTTTCTTTCGCAGCTGGACACCAACTGATGTGTACAGGGTCAACTGCACTTTGCCATTCTTGCTACAAGGAGTTATCATTTGTGAAGGAAAGCTTTCATCCACTGTAAAATTATCGCTGTAGGGCTCTCCGCCTGCACTCGGCTGAAAATAGGTTGTGCTGAGGCGTTTGTATTTTTTCTTCTTGGGTTTTTTGTATTTCAGATCCAAGTAGCCATAGGCGTTCTCAGAAACAAACGCAAAACCTCTAAATTGTGCGCCGACAACTCCAACTTGCCAACCGTCAGGAATCTCCATGTTGACTGTAATGCGGCAGGATTTTTGATCTCTCTTCTTTCCAGAATTCTCACTGCCCTGTCCGATTTCAGCAGAAAATTTATCAAAAAGTATAGATGCCTCATTAAAATCCGGAGAGATTGTGTGTCGAGCCGTATCTTGACTGCATCCAGAACCAACGAAATTGACATCAGTAATTTTTGTCTCGATGGGAGCCGCAACACCGTTGTCGTCTGCTACTTCTCCGTCTAATACCTGGCTAGCAAAGGCAAATGATGTCTGAAAAAATGCCGTAATGACAATCACCAATAACCACTGAAAGTCCCAGACCATCATCATTCTCTTGGATTCTATCTCTACATTTTCTACGGCTCTCATAGCTTTGACTCCTCTTTTTTTTTCTATTGACCTTAGGAGGAGCAAGCACGAGGCCTGTACCACATTGAGAATGCCAAAGCCGAGATCAAACCTAATGCATTTCATTGGCCTTTATTGACCTACCAATGACAATTCTCGCTAACAACTGACTTGTTCCATTAAATTTGGACTATGAAAATAATTGAGAAGGATAGAATCTATAGACAGATCACCGCTATCAGGAGGTACGCCATGAAAATCAATTACGCGACTGCAGTTTTGGCCCTTAGCTGCCTATTGCAACTGGCCTGTGCGAGCTCGACAAAGACCGCGGCAGACCCGGCATGCGATAAAATGATGGAAGCGGCGGCTCAGGATGTGGCAAGTGAGCGCGACCCCGCCAGCGATCGGAATTGCCCACCAATGAACAAGACCCCGGCAAGGATTTCGCCAGGTTCTCGACGACTCTAACAGGCTCCTGAAAAAGGAAAATCTGCTACGTTCTCGGCGCCAAATCTCACTTGCTTGCAGATCTGTTGGCCTGCTCAAGGCCGACCTTTGCAACACGATTTTTTTCGTCGACAAACACAACCGTAGGTCGATGGTCTCGTGCTTGCTCTGCCGGCATCGTGCAATAGGCAACAATGATAACTAGGTCTCCTTTTTGAACATGTCGGGCCGCGGCTCCATTGAGGCAAATTTGCCCCGACTGCCCTTCTATCACATAGGTAGAAAATCTAGCGCCATTGTTACAGTTGTAAATGTCCACCTTTTCATGAAGAAAAAATCCAGCTTCTTTAATTAACTGCGAATCTATAGAAATAGAACCTTCATAACTTAGGTCGGATTCCGTCACTGTGGCTCTGTGTATTTTTCCTTTTAACATCGAAACATTCATAGTTTTTTCCTTGTGATCAGTAATTCGTTAATTAAGCTGGGTTCAATCCCCGCGCCAATAACAGACCCTTTAGTATTAAATCCGGAACCACCGCATCAAATACCTGTTCCTCTTCGAACAGGTAGGCAAAGCCGCCAGTTCCAACAACAAAAACCTCATTGCTGCCAGTTCCGCCAAAGCATTCCGCGGCTAGGCGATTTGTAATTTCTCTTAACATGCCTAGGTGGCCAAAAAACAGTCCCGATTGAATATTTTCCACAGTATTTTTTCCGAGGGCTTCGTGACGTTTTACGATCTCCACCGATGGCAATTTCGCCGTCTTCATTTCCAGGACCTCCATGCTGAGCCGTAGACCCGGAACGATGGCTCCCCCTAAGTGATCGCGCTCAGCCGAAATCGCACAGAATTTGGTGGCAGTTCCCATGTCCACCACTATTAAATTCTTACCAGGAAACATATGCACCGCCGCCACTGCGTTAGCCAAGCGATCTGAACCCAATTCCGATGGATTTTTGTATTTGACCCGTAGTCCCGTCTTTACACCTATCTGGAGAATAAAGGGTTCACAATTAAAGTACTTTTTAGCAGCTCCGCGCAGTGAATAATTCGCCTCCGGAACCACGGAGCAAATCAGGATGTCATCAACTACAGAATGATCGATGCCATTTTCTTTAAGGACAGCCCGCAAAAACACTCCGGTCTCATCTGACGAGGTACCGGTTTTCATATTTCTTCGAAAACTAAGCACCAACTTCTCTTTATCAAAAACACCGCCATAAATCTGCGTATTGCCAACGTCTAGCGCTATAATCATCGCGACTCCTTTACCGAATCCAACTCCGATTCCAACTCCGAGGTCAACGCTGAAGCCAACTCCGAGGCCAAATCAATTGCACCAAAGACAGTTTTGAATTTTCTGTCTTGGCTATACACCCGAAAGGGCCGGGCCGCGCCGGGGGTATAGTCCTTTAAACTGTTTTGCACCACTTTACTGACCTGCTGGTTTTCGAAGATCCTATTTAAGGAATCTTCTAATGACTTGGGATCCTCCGAATCAATGAATTTAAAACCAATCACCTTGGTCTGGGAGTTCTTCGATCGCTGCTTGATCTTTTGCAACAGTTTTTCATTTCGATGCAAGTGAATCGTCATCGTCTCGGCTGTGGAAGAGATCTTTGCCGTCGGCTTTATCGGCTGCCCATTTACCAAAATTTTCTCGATCGAAAAATCACTCACTGCTGCCAGATGAACCACGGCACAGTATCTGTGGCCTCTGAGATGCTCGTTGAGGAGAAAATCTAAGCTTTTAAAATCATTAAACCTTGTGATTTTTAAATCTCCATTCTTTAAAGCATTCTGAGCTGTCCAAGACCAGGCTACAGTGCTCACCTGCGCCTGAAGGGCGTGAATACGAAAGCCTAAGCGCAGAAACTGCTCTATCAACTGGGCGCCCGTCTGACCCGTGCTCAAGTTGCCAATCTTTCTGACTTCGTCAATTTTCTCGGTTGTTCCCCCAAATGTGACAAGCATTAGCGGCGCGTCTTCAATCCCAAACTTCGCAGATTGCTGAAGCATTTCACTGGTGATTTCAACATTGTCGATCAATCGCACGTCTTCGCACCGTAGCGCCACCAATCGGCGTCCCATTCGTTCGCACAAATACTCAATCTCAAATCCAAGTGCGCAGAGCTCAGAGCGAATCTGCGCAAGTGGCCACGGCCGGCGCAATAGGGAATTGATCTTGGCCACACGCTCAATCGCATCCTGACTCAGTCGCGAGTTGCGAGAACTCAAGGCCAGACCGCTTTCTGCTCTGACAGTCGGGACCGCCACAACTTCAATGGGTAAAAAAAGACTTTTGACCATGCCTTGAATCAGATGCAACTGCTGAAAATCTTTTTCGCCAAAATAGGAAATTTTCGGTTGCACCAAATGGAACAACTTCAAAACAATCGTCAACACTCCATCAAAGTGTCCAGGACGCATCAACCCACAGAGGTCTTGAGACAGATCATTTTCGACAACTCGGTAACGATAATCATCTGGATACATGTCTTGGCCATTCGGTATAAATACAACGTCAACTCCTGCTGATTTGGCCAATTGCAAATCCGCTTCGATCGTCTTTGGATACTTCGAAAAATCACTGGGATCATTAAATTGCGCATGATTTACGAAAATACTCAGCACTGTAATTTGGCACTCTGTATGACACCTTTGCAATAGCTGCAGATGACCCTGATGAAGAGCGCCCATGGTTGGTACAAATCCCAACTTTGTGTCAGGAGACAGTGATCGTCGCCAGTCTTGTAGCTCTTCAATGTTATCAATAATTCGCAACTCTTTCATTTGTAACTCTCACTAGCACTTGGAAACTTCTTGTCACGTACATCCTGATGAAAGGAGTTTAGGGCTTTTCCCATAAGCTCCGCTCCTTCAAAATAGGTTCTTAAAAATTTTGGCTTAAAATCATTTTGAATGCCTAAGAGATCGTGAAGCACCAAAACCTGACCATCACAGTCAGCCCCCGCGCCAATTCCTATGGTAGGAATCTGCAAGGCTTCGCTAATCTCTTTTCCTAGGGGCGCAGGCACGCACTCCAGCACCACGGCAAAGCATCCGGCATCTTCAAGCTGTTTAGCCTCCGCAATGATACGCTCATATTCTGATGGAATTTTTCCTTGAACTTTAAATCCACCCAATTTGTGTATAGACTGAGGCGTGAGCCCCAGATGACCCATGATTGGCACACCTGAATTCACACAGTGACGGATCAGTTGTAAATTTCCATCGGCCCCTTCTAATTTAAGTGCGTGTGCCCCCGCCTTCATCAGAGTCTCGACATTGTTCATATTCGCAGAGAGACCTTTGCGGTAGCTTAAAAAAGGCAAATCGCCGACAATGAACTTGGAGGGAGCGCCGCGACTGACGCTGTCAATGTGGAGTCTCATCATCTCTGTACTGGCTGCTAGAGTGGTCTTATGCCCGTGAACCACCATCGCCACAGAATCTCCCACCAAAATACAATCGACGGCAGACTGATCTAATATTTTGGCAAAAGCAAAGTCATAGCAGGTCACCATTGAAATTTTTTGACCAAGCCCTTTGAACTCTTGGAACTCACTCACTGACTTCATCAGTTTTTCTCCTTTTGATTGTCCCGACTCAATTTCGCCTTGTGCAGTTCCCAAAATTGTAAGAACGCCCGATAGATTTCAACTTCAGAAGGACCCATAACTTCTAAGTGTTTTGCGATCGTGTTGGCATCTTCGCGAACCAAAGGTCCCGTGAGTGAAGATGTGCCATTTTTAACAAAACTATTCACAACCGACTCGAGGTAAGCGTGCAAAGTTTGATCTGGAATATGTAAAGAACGAAACTGCGTTAAGGTGTGTGTCCAGAGGATGGTTGCGAAATTGCCACTAAATACACAGAGTGAGTGGTAGTATGATCTCGATGCATCAGGCAGGTGCGAGCAGATGTTTGGAAAACCGACAAAGATGTCACTGAATTCGTATTTGCCATCGCTAACAAAGCCGATGCGATCATAAAATGATTCTTCAAAAAGCGAATGCGAAAAGCTGGCCAGGGGATGAAAGCAAGCCACTGACGGATGGGACATTGCCCCTGAAAAGTGAATCACTTTTTTTGCACCCGGAAAGGCGCCTGGGCTCATAAGTGATTGCAACTGGGCAAAAAGCGGGGCTATGCCGGCATCAGATACAGCCAACATCACAATATCAGACTGCTCTAAAAGATGCGCTAGTGTCTCTTCGTGGATTTTTTGGTCATCAAGCTGCGAACTGCCTTTGCTTGATTTTCGATTCCACTGGCGAATCGGGATCTGCTTTAACGCAAACCAATGCTTTAAGTGATGTGCCAATCTGCCATTCCCAATTACAAGATATGGTGTTCGGGTTTGATTTAAAGACATGCGGCTTTACTCCTCTGGTACCTGTCGCTTATGATCAGGTCCGCTTGTTCTGCCAAGTGCCGAATGAGTATGTGACTAACATAACAGCAGCAAATTAGCTAGCCTCAACTCGACAATAATCATTGAGGCAGAACGCGCCAGCAGGCCCAAGGAAAACGCTCGGTGGAGAGGATGGATTAAACGATGTATCCCATAAGAAAGAAATTAAAATTGGCTACTTTGAAGGCAAATAAAGACCACCGGATTTATGGATTCTTTGGAGTTGTGGGTCTTTTGGTGCTTTTTTCGCTTCTGATCCTCGGTATCCAACCCAAACCCGTGGTTTGGATTAAACCCAGTCACGTAGAAGAACCCGCATCTTGGGGCAAGGTGGTGGCCGAAAGGCTGCGCGAACAGCTGCATCGCACTCCAAAGATTATTTTAGCAGTCCCTACCGATCATTGGCAGCGCGACCGAGAATTTTATAATGCACAGCTGCTGGGATTTAGCGAACAGCTGGTGGGTGACTCTCAACTCGTGGTCAATGAACCTATGGAGGCTTTAGACAAAAGCGCGGACAGTATCCAATACTTTATCGACGCAAAATCAGAACGGTTTATGGTCTTATCAGAGACCAGCGCCTGGGAAGCCCGACCATTTTTGCGCCAGGCACAGTTTAAAAACTCTTTCCTAGTTATTTATTTAAGTGAATTTTTTCCGGATTGGCAAAAACAACCCGACTGCGCAAACCCCAAATCCATTCAATGGGAGTGCCAATTGACTTCGACCTGGGAAGTGTATCGGCGAAAATTCATTTCGAGCAAACAGTATTTTGGCGTTTTGCTACAACATTCCCAATATGAATTTACCGCCTACCTTCAGAGTTCTAAGGACCTTATTGAGCATCTGCAATAGCAGTTGGTCGAGATGCGTTGTCAATGCGTCTGCTCAAGAAGCTAGGGCGTGTTTGCAACTTGACTTAATGACTAAAATTGCAACACGCCCTAGTGCTTTGTCAGGGAAGTTTTTTCTAGACGCGAGGAGGAAGCTGTATGAATAATACCGCGACGACGAAGCAACAACGAAAAAACTTTCCTGACAAAGCACTAGCCTACCATCAATTTGTGACGTCGTTACTTTCGAGAGCATAATGACAGTAGCAATGATCGCAAGCGACGCGACGGTCATCATTAAGAAAATAGACTGGTTTCAATGGCTGGCTGCAAGAAACACAGTTGCGCTTTTCAGGCAAATGCAGAGTCCACTTTGTTTTCATTGATTTATAACCCATATAAAAAGCCACCACCAAAAATGTTGGCACCAGCACGAAGTGCAAAACCGGGATAAAGAGCGAGGCGAGCGCTAAGCCAAAAAAGAGACCCGCTTTTTTTGCAGCATATTTAAATCTTGCTGTCGTGCTCATCGCTGTCAGGGGTGCTTGCACATCCAGCCACTTTTCCATATTATTTGAAAGAATGAGTTTCATATCAAAAGATACTCACTCCAATTGTATTAAATCGCAACATATGACGTTCTCCGCAACCTCTTTGATTTTGCGAAGAACTTAAGAATATTCAAAGGTAGGGCAACATGAAATCAACAGCCAATCCCGTGTACATTCTCTCTAGTGCAAGAATTCCCTTTGCCAAGAGCCAAACCGTCTATGCCAATGTGGGCAGAAAGGAACTTTTGATTGGTGCACTCAGCGGCTTGGTTGCAAAAGCCAATCTCAAGGGCAAACTCATTGGCGACATGGCTCTTGGAGCCCTGATGAACAGCTCTGCAGATTGGAACATTGCTCGCGAAAGCGTGCTCTCCACTGAGCTCCATCCAGAGTCGCCAGCCTACAATGTTCAGCGAGCCTGCGGAACCAGTCTTGACACGGTTTGGCAGATCGGTATGAAAGTGCACACTGGTGCTATCGAGTCTGGAATTGCTGGTGGTGTAGACACCAATAGTGATCTACCAATAGAAGTGTCAGACAAATTGCAAAAGATTTTTTTAAACCTCAACAGCGCGCGAACCCTGAGTCAGCGATTAAAAATTCTGAGCGGTTTTTCTATCGGATCACTGCTACCAAAGACCCCCACCGTGAACGAGCCACGAACGGGTTTGTCGATGGGACAACACTGTGAACTGATGGTCAAGGAATGGCAAATTCCCCGCTTGGCTCAGGACGAGTTGTCCCTTGCTAGTCATCACAATGCCAGCAAAGCCTACGATGATGGTTTTATGGATGATTTGGTGGTGCCCTTTCATGGCTCTAAGAGAGACGGAACAGTGAGAGGTGACACCACGATAGAAAAATTATCCAAATTAAGGCCTGCATTTGACCCGGTAAATGGCACCTTAACAGCAGGAAACAGTTCGCCCCTAACTGATGGAGCAGCAACCGTCCTTCTCGGAACGCTCAAAACTGCAAATGACCTTGGGCTAAAACCACAAGCTCAACTCATCGATGTGCAAGTGGCAGCAGTGGATTTTGTACATGGCGCTGGTCTATTGATGGCTCCAACAAAAGCGGTGGCGCAATTGTTGTCACGCAACCAACTTAGTTTTGCCGATTTTGACTATTTCGAAATTCATGAGGCCTTCGCCGGACAAGTGCTCTGCAATTTAAAGGCCTGGGAATCAGATAAATATTGCAAAGAACATCTTGGCAGCCCTCATCCACTTGGCGCAATTGATCGCCAGAAACTCAATGTTGTTGGCAGCAGCCTTGCCGTGGGACATCCCTTTGCCGCCACAGGCGCCCGTATCACTGGCACGCTTGCAAAGTTGCTTTCCAGTGGTGGTAAAAAGCGTGGGCTCATTTCGATCTGCACAGCGGGTGGAATGGGAGTCGCCGCCATTCTTGAATCCGTATGATTTGACTCCTCGCCTAGCTCTGGGTTATCCCCCTTGCATAGGGAGGACTCAAATATGAAGGGAATCGCAGACGAATCCGTTGGTTCAGGTTTTCAAGTTGCTAGCTTGGAGTCGGCTCGGCAATTGACTTTGGAAGTGATTCTTGAAGCTGCTGCACAAATGAAGCCCGGCGCTACCGAGGCGCAAGCCAAAGCGCTGATTCAAGAGATTCAGACCCGAAGAGGTGCGCCGAAGTCTTGGCATCCTCCACAAATTCGCTTTGGTGAAAACACCTGCCTCGCATTTGGAGTCAGTGCCGTCAACAAAGAGCCCCTTAAAAAGGATGACATATTTTTCTTTGATATTGGTCCCATATATCAAGAACACGAAGGTGATGTGGGTCGAACTTTTTGTGTGGGCGAAAATCCAGAAATGAAAAAATGCGCAAGTGATGTAGAAAAAATTTGGCACGAAGTTCGCGAGCACTGGCGCCAAACGGGCGCCACGGGAGAGGCTCTTTACGGGTTTGCTAGGCAGTGTGCCTCAAGTCATGGATGGGTTTTGCTTTTGGAATCAGCCAATGGGCACCGAATTGCAGATTTTCCTCATGCCGCCAAAAATCGTGGTTCTATTGAATCGTTTCCCAGCACACCGGCGCCAAATCGTTGGATACTCGAAATTCAGATTCGCCATCCTGAGCTTTCTTTTGGCGCATTTTATGAGGATTTACTCAGTTAAAGAGGAGTTGGAGCATGGAATTTAGATCCCTTGGACGTTCAGGCCTAAAAGTTCCCATATTGAGTTTTGGCACGGCCACCTTTGGCGGCAGCAATGAGTTTTTCAAGGCCTGGGGCAACACCCAAGTGGCGGAAGCAAAAAAGCTCGTTGATATTTGCTTAGAGGCAAATTTGAATTTATTTGATACATCCAATAGCTATTCCGACGGAAAGTCCGAAGAGATTTTGGGTGAAGCCCTCAAGGGACGTCGTAAGGATGTCTTGATCTCAACCAAAGCTTCCATTCCCATTGGTGAAGGACCAAACGACTATGGATCCTCGCGAACTCATCTTATTCGAGCCTGCGAAGAGAGTCTGCGCCGACTGGGCACTGACTACATTGATCTCTACCATATGCATATATTTGATGGGCGAACACCTATCGAAGAAACATTGCGCGCGCTTGACGATCTGGTCACTAGCGGAAAGATTCGCTATATAGCTTGCTCCAATTTTTCAGGCTGGCATCTGATGAAATCGCTAGCGATTTCTGAGAAAAACAGCTGGTCCAGGTATGTGGCCCACCAAACCTATTATTCGCTTGTGGGACGCGAGCTCGAGTGGGAACTGATGCCCTTGGCTCAAGATCAGGGAGTTGGCACCATTGTTTGGAGCCCTCTTGCAGGCGGCGCTCTCACCGGAAAGATTCGTCGCAACACTCCCGCTCCTAAAAATAGCCGCGTGGGCACAATGGACTTTGTGCCATTTGATAAGGAGCGCCTTTTTGTAATTTTAGATGCCTTGGACGAAATCGCAAAAGAATGCAATCGCCCCGTTGCGCAAGTGGCTCTCAATTGGGTGCTATATAGACCCACCGTTGCCTCCGTCATCATTGGCGCAAGAACCGCTGAACAGCTCAAAGATAACCTTGGTGTTTTGCAGTGGCGATTGACCGAGGACCAGGTGAAAAGACTAGACGCCGTCAGCGAAGCTCCAAAGACCTATCCCTACTGGCTGCAAGACTTTTTTCCGGACATCAATCCTTCGCCGCTTAGACAGCAAAATCGATAGACGTATGGCAATATTAAAAATAAAGTTAACCCGAAATTTGCGTCGCTCTCTCTTGCGCGGACACCCTTGGGTTTTTCGTGATTCAGTTGCTTTTTTTGGTGATGCCGCAAAAGCCGAATCCACGCACGAGCGCGCACAATTGGCCAAGGTCATTGACGACAAGGGTGATTTGGGTTGGGCCATATTTGATCCGCATGGGCCATTGGCCTTGCGCATGTTGAGTTTTGAAAAAAATCCACCGCAGTTTGGTCTTTTTGAAGAGCGTTTTGCTCGAGCATTGGCTCTGAGAAGTCATTTGAACCCTGAAGTCACCAACGCCTACCGCCTTTTTAATGGCGAAGGCGATCGCCTGCCTGGATTGGTGTGCGACGTATACGGTGGCATTGCAATTTTGCAATTTGATGGCCAGGGTTGCAATGAGTTTTGGCAAAAGGACCACATTGCCCAGTGGCTACTGACCAATACATCATGCCAATGTATTTACGAAAAGAGTCGCCGCAATTCTGAACGAACTATCGATCTTTTGGCAGGAAACGAAAGCCCCTCCGAAGTGACCATTTTGGAGAATGGTGTTCGTTTTAAGGTGAATTTGGAAAAAGGTCAGAAGACTGGATTTTTTTTAGATCAGCGAGAAAATCGCCAATTTGTGCGCACCATTTCTAAAGGAAAATCTGTATTGAATCTTTTCAGCTATACCGGTGGCTTTTCTGTCTATGCGGGCCTTGGTGCTGCCACCAGGGTTGCAAGTCTTGATGTCTCGCGAGGGGCCATTGATACGGCAGAGGAAAACTGGCTCTTGAACGATTTGAATCCGAAAAACCACGAAGGCCTTTGTGTTGATGTTTTTGAATACCTTCGCGACCCCGGCAACAGTTGGGATCATATTTTGGTGGATCCGCCATCAATGGGTCACTCCGAAGCACAGCGCAACTTGGCCAAAGAAAAATACATTGAGCTTTTTGCTGCTGCGGCTAAGAGAGTCACTAAGGGTGGCGAGCTTTCTTTGAGCTCATGCTCGAGTCACATCTCTTTTGAAGATTTTTTTGACATCACTGCAGAGTCTCTCTCGCTAGCGCGCAGAACAGGGCGCATTTTGCGAGTCTCAGGACAAGGACCAGATCATCCCTTCCCACACATCTGTCGTGAACTCCAATATCTCAAATACTTTTATTTGGTTCTAGATTGAGTTTGAGCTTGAACTTGAGTTTGAACTTGAACTTGAGCTTCAGTCTAAGTTTAAGTTTAAAGAAAAATCACCAGGCAACCTTCATTGGCTTTACCATTGGCAAGCTTCTCAACCTGCCATGTGTATCCAGCACGTTTTAGGTACTTCATCGTAATATCGCGAACTTTGCCAGAGCCTTTTCCGGTCATGATTCTGGCGCACTTTAGATTGGAGTTTGAAATTTGTACAAGAAATCGATCAACCGCATCTTCGACTTCATCAGCTCTAAATCCGTGTAGATCCAGGAGGTCCCTTGCCATCGTATCTCCTCTGCGAGTATTCCCTCTGTAAATAGCATACGCTAGCACATTATATTTTGCCAGTGCCTGATGAATCCGGTACAGACAATCATGAACAATTCTCCTTTTTCACATTTGTCTATTCGCCAAGAGGTCTCTCTCGTATTGAGCGAGCTCGCGTTTGAAAACCTCACTCCCATTCAGGAACAAAGCCTTCCAACTTTGCTGGAGGGCAAGGACATCATCGGCCAGTCAAAAACTGGGAGTGGCAAGACTCTCGCCTACGCTGTCCCACTTTTAAACAAGATCGAATTGAAACAAAAGACACTCCAGGCGCTTGTCCTTTGCCCGACTCGGGAGCTGGCCATTCAAGTTGTCGGTGAGTTTAGAAAATTGGGACGCCGACTCGAGGGACTTCAAGTCACATCTCTGGTTGGTGGACAACCTGGTCGAGAGCAAGCCATTGCGCTAAAAAATGGCGCTCACATCGCTGTTGGCACTCCCGGACGAGTTTTGGATTTGCTAGAGCGTCGTCGCATGGACACAATGGACTTAGAGTCTCTGGTGCTGGATGAAGCCGATAAAATGCTAGATATGGGTTTCTTGCCTGAAATCGATGCCATCATTTCACGATTGCCAGAAAATCGTCAGACCCTCTTTTTTTCGGCGACTTTTCCAACCGCGATCGAAGACCTCAGTCAAAAGTATCAAAAGGAACCGACAAAGTTTGTTATTGAAGAGGGCGAAAACGAGTTGGCCAACATTGATCAGTTCTTTTATAAGTGCGATACAAATCTTAAAGAAAAACCAAATTTTCTACTGCGAGCTTTGCTACAGCATCCCGCACCAGCGACGCTGGTATTTTGTAACACCAAAGCTGCGGTGGCTGAACTTGTTGCTCTGCTTGAAAGTAAAGGCGCCAGCGCCGCCAGTCTATCTGGAGATATGGAGCAAAGGGATCGAGACCGCACTCTGACTCTCTTTCGCAATGGCAGCATCCGCGTGCTCGTGGCCACAGATGTGGCCGCGCGAGGGCTTGATATCGAAAACCTAGAGGTGGTGATCAATTATGATCTTCCGCCGCAAGTGGAAACCTACGTCCATAGAATGGGCCGCACTGGCAGAGCTGGCAAAAGTGGTGTGGCAATTTGTATTGGCACAGCCACACAGGAGTCACAAATCCTAGAGTACGAAAGGCATCTTGGAATCAAGTTTCACCGAAATGTCTTGGGCTTCAAAAATCAACATGGACTCAGTAAGGATCTGGCAACTTCTGCAATGCAGACCCTGCTCATTTTGGCAGGTCGCAAAGAGAAATTACGGCCAGGAGATTTTTTGGGCGCACTGACTGCGCAGGGCAAGGGGCTCAGCGCTAGTGAGGTCGGCAAGATTGATGTTACTGATCGAAGCACCTATGTGGCAGTTGCTGTAAATCGCGCAGAAGAGGCTCTAGAATTGTTAAAAACAAAGGGCATCAAGGGAAAGAAATTTCAGATTCGCCTGCAGAATTGATCTAACGGTCCTGAAATTGATCCTGCAATCTAGAAATGAGCTCATTGCGATTGATTGGCTTTGTCAGATGGAGATTACACCCGGCCTCCAAAGATCTCGCCGCTTCCGCAGGAAGAGCATGGGCAGTGAGTGCTAAAATGGGGTGTGAAAACCCCTGCCGACGTATTCTTCGAGTCGCTTCAAGACCGTCTATCCCCGGCATCTGAATATCCATTAAAATGCAGTCATAGTCATTTTCGAGAGCCAACGCGACTGCCTTTTCACCATCCGAGGCAATATCAATCTCGGCTCCGAGTTTATTCAAATATCGGCAAATCAATAGGGCATTGTCTGCCGAATCTTCTGCCAGCAGAATTTTTCTTCCAGAAAACACGGCTGACTCCGTGTTTGTATCACCTCTGCCTGCGCGAACCTCCTTAGCTTTTTTTTCTGCGGGCTGAACGGAAGCTTCGACAGGAATGTAAAAACTAAAGTGACTGCCCTTGCCAGCATGACTTTCGGTCAGCACCAAATCTCCGCCCATGGCCTGAGCAATTTTTTTAGACAGTGCCAAGCCCAAACCACTGCCGCCAAACTTTCTTCCGACCGAGCCATCGCCCTGACTGAAGGGTTGAAATAAATGCTTTTGATTTTCTGCAGAAATCCCGATTCCAGAATCCAATACATCTATAACGAGCTGGGAGCTTTTTTCTCCATAAAAATTTTGCACTTCCACAGTTAAATCAATTTTACCTTTTTCTGAAAACTTAATGGAGTTACTGATGAGATTTGTCAAAATCTGACTCACGCGCAATTTGTCAACCATGATCGCGCGATCATGATCACCCTTAAACTGAGTCTGCAATTGAATCTGTTTGTCCTTCATTTCTGGAGCAAAGGACTGCAAAAGCTCTTCCACGAGGGAGTCAATTTGAATAGGGCTTTTGTGGATCGGAATTTTCCCAGCTTCAAATTTTGAAAGGTCCAATATATCGTTAATTAAATGCATAAGGTGGGCTCCGTTAGTAATAATTCTCGATAAGTACTCTTGATTGACTTTGTTGCCTGGATCTTCTGAAGCAAGCATTTCAGAAAATCCCAATATTGAATTCATCGGTGTCCTGATTTCATGACTCATATTGGCCAGAAATTGCATTTTCGCCTTGCTGGCCTGTTCGGCAATTTCTTTTGCTGCTTTTTCTCTCTCTAGGCTCTGAGCCAGTTGCAGGGTGCGTTCGTCAACTCGTCTTTCCAAATGATTTCTAGCCGCGACCAATTCCGATTCGATGCGTTTGCGATCGGTGATGTCTTGCGAAGTTCCGACGAATTTGGTCGTTTGCCCTTCTGCATTTGTGACACTGCGGCCTCGACTGTAAATGTATCGCTCTCCTTCTTTCGTCTGAACTCTAGTTTCAAACTGAAAATCTTCAGCTCTGATAATTGCACTCTGAATGATTGATCGAATTTTTTCACGTATTTCAAGTGGTTGTCGGCTCAGGTAGGCGGTAAAGGAGGAGTCGAAATTCTCTTTTTGAATTCCATAAATAAGGAAAAGCTCATCAGACCAGGTGATTTTATCTAGCTGTAAATCCCATTCCCAACTGCCAATTCTTGCAATTGACTGTGCTTCACGCAGTAGGGCTTCACTTTTTTTCAGCTCCTGTTCCGTTTTCCAAAGTCTATGATAGTGCGTGGCAAAGTCCTGCGACAAAGAGAGCTCCGTGCGATGCATTTCGTGAACACAGCAATAGATTGCCCCAAGAGTTATCGAGATAATTGTCAGAGCAAACGCCAGCGGCTGAGGTTCAGCTGCAGGTAGAGAAAAAAATCGATCGATCAAATAGAATGCGGGAATGTGCGCAAATGAAAACACAAGAAAGCTGACAGAGCGATTGCGAATCTCGAGTACAGTGCCAATAACATAGAGAGCCACAAGATCCACCGCCAAAAATGGACTGGCAGCCCCTCCGGTGTACCAGAGGCTTGCCAAGACACTCAGCCAAAAGCCGATGTAAGCTGGCCACCAATAATAATGTGGGCGAGTTCTTTGCTGTAACCAATAAAAGGATAAGGCGCAGCCAATCAGAAGAATTAGATCCGTGATCACGACAGGTGGAGCACTGTATGCCATATCTGCGATCGTGCCCACAATTGAAAAGGCAATCCCCGCTATACACAGAGTTCTGCCAACTCGATATGCGCGCTCCCGTCGCCAGAGATCCAACAGGTCTTGTGGATCCATTTGCGCGCGGATCTCAACTTTACCCAATACAGACATAGACTTTTTTATCTATAATGGAAGTGACTAGCAACCAAATTGATAGTGTCTAGTCTCGCTAATTGATGTCGAGATGCCCCTGCTTCCCAGTGTTTGATGTTGCCCTGGCTCGATCACCGCGCAACGCGGCTTTAGCAAAGTCCGCCAATCTAACCAATGTGGATGAAGGCGATTCCCAATAATCTGCACTTTCAACGGAAACCTTTATCAGGCAGATTTCCGGATCATCAATACCACGTGGGTACCAACTCAGCAGAAATGGGTCCCATAGTTCTTTTGCTTTGGCGCGGTCTTCGACCACCTCAGCCTCACCGCAGGCCGAGACATAGGATGAGTCATTTGCATTAGTGAACGAAACATTCACTTGCGGTGTGACTTTGATCTGCTGGATGAGCTCTGTCGATTTGCCGGCAAAAAACCACAAATTTCCATCAAACTTGGTCTTTTGCACAGTCATTGGTCGACTGTGCAAGCTCCCATCTCGATTGCTCACGGTGGTTAGCATCGCGAATTTAACATCTTGAATCAGTTTCGCCATTTTCTGAATGTCATTCATATAGGGCCTTTCGTATGGATGTTCATTGTCTACATACCCTAGAGATGCAACTCTCAGACCCAGGATCAATTGGGGCCGGAACTACGCAGTTCGCGCCTTAGGAGCTACGTCTGCGGCAGTCAGATGGTTCGTCGTCCATAGTTTCCTCAACAAACCAAAAGACAACGGGAGATTTTTCCACGTTGCCGTCCTTTTTATGAGTCCCAGATCGCTCCAAATGCCGGCACTCCTCGACTCTCGAGCTCATGCACGACGTTCCAGGTGACCTTTTTGTTAGAAATGCAAATCACGGCTTCAGCACCACAATTCTTGTAGGCACTGTAAGCCAAGGCCACCAAATCTGGCTTGCCATTTTGATCAGTGTCCCAAATCAGAGCTTCTGGTTGAGCAGCTTTGATCTTCTTAACCAACTCTTTGCCAAAGGTGCGCTCTGGGTTTTTGGTCGACCAAACTAGCGTTGCTGGAACCTTTTTCGAAAACAGATGTGGAAGACAGGGACCAATTCCACTCCCAGTAGCGACCCAAACTACTTTTTTGAATAAGGATTCAATATTGCCAACTCCAGCAGTGGGAATTCCCTTTACCCAAATCTGTGATGGCAAATCATCGATAAGTTGGCCCGTCCAATCTCCCGCTCTAGAAATTGTTAATCTAAATCCATCTTCATTGGGTATGGGAACATTTGCAAACGAGTGCCACTCCAACCAAGGACTTCGGCTCAGCTCTGTAGACGACCCTGCAAACGGAGTCACTCCATAATCAAATTTTGCAATCACAGCATGTGAAGACGGCCTGTCATAAGTTACATTTACTTTACGAAGTCGCATCCAAGGTAAAGCCACGCTAAAGGTCAAAAGGGCAAGAATACAAACAGAAAAAATGTCCACGTCTGATCCGTTCAAAGGGAAAAGCAACGCCTGAACCCAAAATAGAATCAAGGAGATCCAAACACCAAATCGTGCAACCACCTCAAACTGATTGTGAAATCGCGCGCGAAACTTTGGCAGCGCAACCACCATCATGGCCGTAAGAACTAACAAGTGAAAAATCAGCAGCACCGTGGGCATTGAGGTGTTCAAGTAGGCAATCGCAAACAAAAAGTACCATAGGGTGCCTGAAAAAAAACAGCCAACATGAATGCCACCAAAATGATAGACCTTTCCTAGTGCCCAGCGCACTTGGAGCGGCCAAGTTATTGGTGCACTCGTTGCGATCTTGAACAGCAGATTGATCACATACTGTTGCCGAATCAGTATCGCAATGGCAAAGTTCACTAAGACAAAGTTCAGCACGAGCCTAAGGCCGTCCGCGCCCTCAAGCGCCGATCCATTCTTTAATAATGCAAAAGCGAAAAGGTTTGCCAGTGTGGCGAACACTGCTAGCCGATTGTATGGCATCAGCAGTGGATGCTTGCTGATTTTCGGCCACAGACCCTTTGGTGGTGGCAATGACTTTTGGCTTGCAACCATCTCTTGCTTTTGGACCGCGCGAACCGTCAGCGAATGTTTGTCAATTTTACCTCGCTCTGTTTTTGGAAATTCTTTGATCGGAATGATCAACTCAGGAACACAGTAGTAAGGCAGCATTTTCTCAAGAGCCAATTTGGCTTCATCAATATTCACCGATGCAGGTCTTACAAATGCCACGAGATTGCGATCATCTAGCTTCAGTGTCACGGCCTGTTCACAACCTGGAACAGACTCCAACACTGCCGACACAGAATCGAGCTCTACGCGAAAGCCTCTGACCTTAACTTGATCATCAGTGCGACCAAAATGCTCTAGCTCACCATCTACAGTCCAGCGCCCAAGATCACGGGTTCTAAACATCATTCTCTCACCACCCAAAAATGGATCCGGGCGATATCGCTCCAGATTCAATTGTTCGTTGTTGACGTAACCCAGCGATACACAATCGCCACCAGCCCACATCTCGCCAATTTCACCAATGGGGCAAGGATTCATGTCTGCATCCAAGATATACACGGTGTTGTTTGGAGTGGGTCGACCTATACTTAGCTTTTCTTTGCCGGCATGGTGCAACTGCATGGTATTTACAATTGTCACTTCTGTAGGTCCGCATGAATTGTAAAAATTCGCAATCCTTGACCACTTGTCAGCCAACTGCCTAGGGCAGGGCTCCCCGGCCACAGCCACGCACTTTACGGCAAGACATTTTTCAACATCAATAGTAGCAAGAATACTTGGAGTTGCTATCACCACATCGACATCTTGCACAGTCTCTTCTATGCTTTTTCCACGAATGACCAAGGTTGCACCATGCGATAGACAGCCCAATATCTCCCAGGCAGCCATATCAAAGGCAATGTTGAGGATTTGTGATACTCGCTGGCCAGGACGCATTCCCAGACTACCTGGCTCAGTGAGCAGAATATTGCAGATATTTTTATGCGAGACCTGAACGCCATTGGGTTTGCCCGTGGTTCCAGAGGTGAAGAGCACAAAACATGTTCGCTCAGGAGCGATGGTTTTTCTATCAAGCCCAATTGGGGGCGCCAAGAAAATAGAATCGCAAATGTTTTCATCAAGATTGATGACTGTAGTATTTTCAGCGCATGGGATCAGCTCTTCAAACTCCCTCAGAGTGAGCACCACGCGAACTTGCGCCTCCCTCATTACGTGCTGCAATTGCGCTCTGGGCGCCACCTTAACATCCTGGGGAACGTAGGCAGCACCGGCTTTTAAAACACCCAAAATTCCCACTAGCATGGGTAGAGATCGCCTTATAAAGAGTCCAACATGGTCGCCGGGGCCCACTCCTAGTTGCATTAGGTGTGCTGCCAACTCTTCGGCTCGGCGATTGAGCTCTGCGTAGGTGATGGACTCTCCCAGATGGACGGCGGCGATGGCCTCTGGACGCAAATTAACATGGTCTTCAAAAGCATGATGAATCATGCGGTAAGCTGGCTCAACCAATTCACCAAATCCAAACTCTGCAAACCGATGTTGATCCAGATCGGAGAGATCGCTAATGGCACTGGGCGCAATCGATCTCATATTGATATTCGAATTCTTCAAGTTCTCAAGACCACAAATCTTCATAGACGCTTACCTTTCAGAGATTTTAATATCTCTTACTAAGGTAAATAACGCAGATCTGAAAATCTGTCTTCATGATAGGTCCTAATCAGCTAGTTAAGCTCAGCTAACTTAGCTATTCACTCAGGAGGTCCTTTTTCAAGTTGTGATTTCGTATTTAGGAATATCGATTTGAAATCGTGCGCCGCCATTGGCTCCCGGCACCGCCTTAATCGAGCCACCCCATGACTGAATCAATTTAAATGAGGTTGCAAGGCCAAGGCCGGTGCCGCGGCCAAGCTCCTTGGTTGTAAAGAAGGGACGAAATATTTTAGTTAGATTTTCTTTTGGAATTCCACAACCGGTGTCCTCAACAGCAATGGCGACCGCTCCTTCAGTCTCGGAAACTTCTAGGAGTATTTTGTGAGATTTTTTTTGCCCATGAGATTTTTCTTCTTCAATGGCATGAATTGAGTTTACAAGAAGATTTAACAGCACCTGACCCAAGGGGCCCGGCTCCGCTTTTACTATGTACTCTTTGTCGACTTTCAAATCGAGAAGAATGTTCTTCTGCTCCAACTCGTGCTTGACCAAATTCAAAACATCTTCGATGACTCCACCCAAGTTCACGGCCGCGGCAAATTCGGACTTTCGCTCGCGGGCAAGATGCAGCAGTGAGTTGACGAGTTTTGAGACTCGATCAATTTGCGTAACGATTGTGTCCATATCCTGTTTTAATCTGGCTGCGTCCACAACAGCGCCACTGGCGACTCGCTTTTCAACCAACTCCGCCCGACTGCGAATGACTCCCATGGGCGTGCCGATTTCGTGCGCCAAGCTTGAAGCCAAAAGCCCCAAAGAGGCTAGGCGATCCTGCTGCATGATTTGAGCTTTGCTTTCTGTGAGCTCCTGCATATCAAAAGCGTGTTTCATTGAATAACGAATCGATCTCTCTAGCAGCGGAGCCGTCAACTGTCCCTTTACTAGGTAGTCAGAGGCCCCCGTCTGCATTGCTTGCAAATCCAGATCAAAATCACCGTGACCAGTTAATAAAATTGTCGGGCAAGTCAGGCCGAGCTTGTGAATCTCCTTGAGGAGATCGAGACCCGTATTTGCGCCGAGTCGATAATCTAGCAAGCAGGCATCATAGGAAGTTTCTTGAAGAGCCGCCAAGCCCTCAGCATAAGTGGGGCACCAAGCCAACATGTACTGAGTTCTCGTCAACTCACCAAATAGATCACGAAGATAAATGTAATCATCTTCATCGTCGTCGATTAGGAGAATCTGAAACTCTCGCATATTCATTTGTAGTCTTTTCCATTGTATTCCGGAAGTTCAACGATCTCCAACCAATACCGACCGAGATCACGCATGATCTGCACCAAGGCATCAAACGCGACCGGCTTGCTAATAAACGAATTTACACCAATATCGTATGTGCGAAAAATATCCTCTTCGGCTTTCGATGTCGTCAACACAATGACCGGAATCTTTCTCAAGGCCGGATCACTCTTGATTTCTTTTAGTGCCTCCCTGCCATCTTTTTTTGGCATGTTCAAATCGAGCAAGATGAGTCCCGGAGATGGAAATTTCACTTGGTCTTGATAACGACCCCGATGTTGCAAAAACTCCAACAGTTCTTCCCCGTCTGCAACAAAATGAAGTTCGTTCAAAAGGCGACTCTCCTGGAGTGCATCCCGGATCATCTCACAGTCGTCTTGATCATCATCAGCTACGAGGATGGGTACCAGTTTTCTTTTCATAATGATTTTCCTTAATCTTGTCTCTGAGGCAAAATAATTTTAAATGTGGAGCCTTTACCCAAAACCGACGACGCCGTGATCACGCCTCCATGGCGATCAACGATCTTTCGACAAATGGCCAGACCAATGCCAGTTCCTTCAAATTCATGACGGCCGTGCAAGCGCTGAAAGATTGTAAAGATACGATCCAAATACTTCTCATCAAATCCTATTCCGTTGTCGCTTACGGTGATTTCACAGGCAGCTCCTCCTGCACGCAATTCCGCGGACTCCAAAATCCGACCGCGGATCTCGATCTTTGGTGGCACGCCCCCACGAGAAAATTTTAAGGAGTTTGCGATTAGATTCTGAAAGAGCTGATACATTTGTGTTGAGTCCGCCTGGAGATTTGGGAGATCAAGCCACTGGACCTGCCCTTGTGACTGTTCAATGCGAACCTCGAGTGCCGAGACCACCTGCTCCATGATTTGATTGAGTGAGATCAATACAAATGGCTGAGCTTTGGTGGTCACTCTAGAGTAGGTCAGCAAATCATTGATCAGAATTTGCATTCGATTGGCTGAGTTTTCGATTCTATTCAGATAATCAATGCTGTCACCAGTAAGAACGTCTTTGGCCTTCTTTTTGAGTCGATCCGAAAAAGCCTGAATTTTTCTGAGAGGTTCTTGCAGGTCGTGCGCGGCCACCGAGGCAAAATCCTGAAGTTCCTGATTACTGAGTTCCAATTTTTTGGAATAAATCCGAAGTTGTTCTTCTGCAATCTTTCGCTTTGTCACGTCATAGCGAACAGCTACATATTGCTCTGGCTTACCTGAATCATCTAAAAACGGAACAATGGTTGTATCCACCCAATACAGGGAGCCGTCCTTGCTGCGGTTGCAGATTTCCCCCTCCCAAGTTTTGCCAGCAGTGATTGTTTTCCACATCTTTGCAAAGAACTCTGAAGGGTGAACATTCGAATTGATAATCTTGTGTGTCTTGCCGATCAATTCATCTCGGGAGTACTTGGAGATGGTGCAAAACTTCTTATTAACGTAGGTGATCACACCGTGCTTGTCAGTGACCGCAACAATGGCCGCGTCATCCAGGGCCGCATTGAGGCGCATCAAATGATGGTCCGTTAAACCGTCAGCTGACGACATCTTCACAACTCTCTTCTGCAGGCTCGTCGACATCTTCTGAAATCATTCCATAGGCTCTCTCTTTTCGATAGAGAGTGCGGCGACTAATGCCAAGCACTTTTGCCGCTGCGTCTTTTTTATGATTCACTTCGCCCAACACCAGCTTTATGTAGCGTTCTTCAAGTTTATCTAAGGTAGGTCGATCAGCATGCAAATCTTCAACGCTATTCTTGGCTTCGTCGAGTGCGCTGTCTAAGACAACATCTTTTTCGATCACCTCTCCTCGACTCAGAACCATTGCCCGCTCAATGATATTTTCCAATTCACGAACATTGCCGGGCCAAGGGTGCGCCATCAGCACCGCCATAGCATCAGGAGCAATTCCTTTAATTTTCGAGTTATTGCGAGCCGAGAATTTTGAGATGAAATTTTCGACCAACAGAGGAATGTCCTCTGTACGCTGACGAAGCGCAGGCACACGAATCGGAATAACATTGAGACGATAAAACAAATCTTCGCGAAACGTACCATCTTTAGCCATGACCTTGAGATCTCTGTGAGTGGCTGCGATGATCCTGACATCTATGGTTTTCAGTTGATTGCCGCCAACTGGTCGGATCTGCTTATCTTGAAGAACTCGCAGCAGCTTAGCCTGAAGAGGCAAACTCAAATCACCAATCTCATCTAAAAAAAGAGTGCCACCATTAGCCTCTTCAAAGAGTCCCTTTTTGTCTACGGTTGCACCCGTAAAGGAGCCCTTCACATGGCCAAACAGTTCACTTTCTAACAAATTTTCTGGGATGGCCGTGCAGTTGAGCGGCACAAAGGGCATCTTGCTTCTGGAGCCTGAATTGTGAAGTGCGCGAGCGACCAGCTCTTTTCCAGAGCCACTCTCACCGGTGATCAACACGTTGGCCGACGCAGAGGACACCAACTTGATCAAATCAAACACTGCCAACATCGCCTCGCTTTTACCCACAAGGCTTTCTAAGCTAAAATGTTTGTTCAGCTCTCGCTTTAGCGCTATATTATCACTTTTAAGTTGAGATTTCTCCATCGCACGCTGAACAAGCAGCACCACCTCTTCATTTTTAAAGGGTTTTACGAAGTAGTGATAGGCGCCCGCCTTCATCGCTGCAATTGCCGTTTCGATTGAACCAAAGGCAGTCATCATGATGGTGATGACTGCTGGGTAGTCCTCTTGGACCTTTTTCAGAAACATTAGACCATCGATCTCTTTCATCTTGTGATCTGTGATCAAGACATGAGGCAATTCTATCTTAAATCGCACCAAGGCCTCGGATGCCGAAGAAAACTGAGAAACCTCATAGCCCTCATCTGTTAAAAAATCACAGATCACCCGGCCCATTTCAATATCATCTTCAACAATAGCGACTCGTTTTTTAAACTGCATAATGACAATCCCTCGCATCTATCCGCCTCGGGCGGTCTTTCCATCACGTCCAGAAGATTCAATACCCATGCCAGCTCAGCCGGAAAAATTCAAATGTGTTTGGCTGACAACCACCTAAAAATATTCAGCTTATTGGCTGATCAGCAGCCCCTCCGAACAGCACTCGTGATCAACCGAGTCAATCTGACAAAGGGGTCACTAAATTTGAGTCAATTTGTCACACCATTGCACCTGTCCGTCAATTTCTTTTGCCGCCGGGGTTGGCAGGTTTTTTGGATCTGTCTTAACAAAGGCCTCAATTTTTCTAAAAGTTCCAAAACAAGGAGAGTTCACAATGAAATCCATTCCGCAGATCCAAAAATTCATGACTTACGTGCCAAAATCCATCGATGTCGATCAAACCGTTGCTCAGGCCTACGAGTTGATGCGAAAATTGCATTTGCATCATTTGCCTGTTTTAAAGGAGGGCAAACTTGTAGGAATATTGACCGAAAGAGACATTAACCTTTTCCTCGGTTTTAAGGATGTAGATGCCACTAAGGTCTCGGTGCAAGCTGCCTACACACCACATCCGTTTATCACGGCGCCCACCACGCCACTTAACGAAGTGGTAAACACAATGGCTGAAAAAAGGTTTGGCTGCGCTCTCATCGTAGACAATAATAAACTGGTTGGAATTTTTACTGAAGTGGATGCTTATAAAGCTTTGTCTGAACTTTTAGAGACGAGGCTCCAGCAGTAAAAAGGTGTATACTCAGAGCTGTCGCAAGAAAGTGAGATTATGATGAATTTTGTTTTGCATATTTTGTTTTTGGTCGTTTGTTCAACTGCGATGAGCTTTCCTGATGACCCTGCTGATACACCAAAATATTTGGACTATTCAAAGCAGGGCAATCTGGTTTCTGTGCGCATTGTGATGGGAGAACCCATTCGGATTTTTGTAGTGGGTCGAGAAGAAGCAAAGCTTGATCTCAGCAAATTGAAGTTGAAAGTCCGCCGACTCGACCCCTATCCTGGAAAAATCTTAAAAATGAATCAAAGCACAGGGTTTTACACAATCTCTGAGCCAATTGATCTCAAGCAGCCCTTGAACCTTGAGGTAACCGCAGACATTAATGACAAAAGTGAAACATTACGGTTCAATATTAAAAAGTAGCCAATCTCTACACTCAATTAGCCAGGATGGGTAAATTATGAAAGCTTTGATCATCACCGCATTTTTATGTTTTGGACAGAGCCAGGCGCTCGCAGCTCAAGGCAAACCACAATCAGTGGCACCCACTTCGACAGCGAATTCGACATCGACGAACAAGATGCCCAAGAAAAGCAGCATCTCCCAAACCAAGGAGCATATGAATCAGTTTCTAGAGGAGATGATTGCTCTGCGCGAGTTCTTTACATCCACACCTAAATTTACAGATGAGGCAAATGATAAGAAGATTTCTTCGCATTTAAAGAAAATGTCGACGACGGCAAAAAAGGCGGCTCATGATCCAATATTGAATCAAGAGAATTTTAAATTTAGCTGGCATGTGCTTGAAAACCACATTGCTGAAACAGAGAGAGTCTATCATTCTGGCAACAAGTCTTATGCAAGATGGATGATGAGCTCAACCATATCTGTTTGCATGACCTGCCATACGCAAATTCCAGCAGCCAGTCGCTCACTCAAAAAATTTGAAGAGTTTTCAAGTTTTGCAACTCCAAGTGACAAGGCCGATTTCTATTTTGCAACTCGGGTCTTTGATAAGGCAGCTGACATATATGATTCCATTATCCAGAATTATCCCAAAAATAAGGCCACAGCCGAGCAGGTCGAAAATGCACTTGAGCGACAGGTCACCTATTACAGTCGCATCAAAAGAGACTCTGGAGCTGCTCTCGAAAAGCTCAAGATCTACAGTGAAAACAAAGCCATTCCCACATTTTTGCGCAACAACATTGCCGCCTGGATTCCACAGTTTGAAGGATTAAAGAAACAAACACCCATTGACCCCAAATCCATTGGCGAAAAAGAAATGCTAAACTATGCTAAGGAAAGGCTAAATTCAAAGAAACAAGACGAAATGGTTGAGGCCAATAGCCCGTGGTTGATCACCTACCTGCATGTTTCAGGACTGCTCTATGAGTTTCTTAATCACCATCCCAATACAGAAAAGACTCCCGAAATTCTCTATTTGCTGTCGATTTGCGAGAGATCCATTAGCCAAGATTTTTTCTATTCTTTAGCGGATCTCTATTTGCGAGAGTGCATCACGCGGTACCCGAGTCAGCCCGTGGCCAAGCAATGTTATAGCGAGTATGAAAAGGCAATTCTCTTTGGTTACACTGGATCAAGTGGCACTCATTTACCTGCGGGCGTTAAGGAAGATCTAAAGAGTCTCAAGAAGCATGTCGACAGTGGCGGAAAAGTACAGATTTTTGATAACTAGCCTCAACTCGACAATAATTTTTGAGTCGAATGATCTTTCAGGTTAAGATTTGATTTTGAAAGCGGGGAACCAGCGTTGACACAGACATTGACTATTCAGTTTATCGGCGGCGCGGAGACAGTCACTGGCTCTAAATATTTACTTTCATTTTCGGGCACACAGATTCTTGTGGATTGTGGTCTGTTCCAGGGTGTCAAACCCTTGCGTCTGAGAAACTGGAAAAACCTACCCGTTGATCCCGCAGATATCGATGCCGTGGTTCTCACGCACGCTCACATTGACCATTCTGGTTATATCCCTAGGTTGATCAAGGATGGATTTCGCGGCAAAATTTTTTGCACCAATGCCACATTTGATCTTTGCAAAATACTATTACCCGACTCTGGTTACCTGATGGAAGAAGAGGCCGAGTACCTCAATCGCAAAAAGAAAACCAAACATCAACCTGCCCTACCTCTGTTCTCACTGCGTGAAGCCGAAGAGTCTTTAAGATATTTTTCGCCGATTGAATTCAGAAAAAAAGTGAAAATCAACGAACACTTTGAAGTTCAACTCAACTATGCTGGTCACATTTTGGGGGCGGCCTGCGCAATTGTATCTGTCGCCGGAAAAACTCTTGGTTTCACCGGCGACATTGGACGACCCCATGATCCCATTTTTTTTCCTCCTGATGTCATGCCCGAAGTCGACTTTCTTATTACAGAATCCACTTATGGCAATCGCTTGCACAGCAATGTCGATGTCGGGGACGAGCTCGCGTCCCTCGTTCATTCGACATACGATAGGGGCGGAGTCGTGCTAATACCTGCATTTGCAGTGGGAAGAGCGCAGTCGATGATGTACTACCTTTGGAAGCTTACAAAAGAAGGCAAAATTCCAAAAATGCCGATGTATTTAAACAGCCCTATGGCCACCAACGTAAATGAAGTGCTTGATCGATACAAAAACCTGCATCGACTTTCTGCAAACGATTGTAATGAGGTCTGCAGCGTGGTTAAATACGTTCGCTCGGTGGAGGAGTCCATTGCTCTCAATGATCAAAAGGGTCCTATGCTCATTATCTCCGCCAGTGGCATGCTCAGCGGCGGGCGCGTATTGCATCACCTAAAATCCTTCGCACCGCACAGCCAAAACCTTATTCTGCTCACCGGATATCAGGCCGCTGGAACACGTGGCGAAGCACTCGCCCGCGGTGCTCGAGAGGTCAAAGTTCATGGGTCCTATGTGACAGTAAAGGCGCAAGTGGAAACTCTTCAAGGATTGTCCGCCCACGCTGACTATAGCGAAATCATAGCCTGGCTTTCAGAATCCAAAATGAGGCCAAAAAAGGTGTTCGTGTGCCACGGCGAGCCCAGTGCCGCTGATGAATTGCGAAGACGGATTGAAGAAAACTTCAATTGGACGGCAATCGTGCCAGAGATGAACGAGAAGGCCGCCTTGCAGTGACCCGCAATCTGTCCAAATATTTGACAGACTGATGTCAGGATCTCTACAGGTGCATGTTCAGAATTAAAATGATACGATCCCCCATCATGAGATATCTTTGTGCTCTTCTTATCATCGCCGCAACATACGGATTTCTTCCGACCGTTATGGCAGAGGGTGGCAGCTGCGCAGTTGCACTCTCCACAGCAATTCCTTCTTCCTGGGCAAATGAGGATATCGCCGAGGCCCGCCTGATGGCAGTTGTTCAGCATCAAAATGAAATTCGCAGATCGCTTGATCTGCCAAGTCTTAGCCTTTCCCATGAACAGTCTGCTTATGGCCTTCGCCTAAACTCCAAAGAGTTTACTAAAGATTTTTTTGTAAATATGGATGGCTTTCCTGATGAGACCATCATGGGTAAATTCGATATTCAAGGCGACTCTGTCGTCCGACAAATGTATAATGACATTTTTTCGTTGAACTATAAATATGAGTTTTCCGGTTCTAAAATCTCCAGAGCCACCCCCCTGGCGGTGGCCCTTTTAGAAAAAGTAAAAGGCCCATTCATTGAACTCTATAGACAAATGAGTCCAATTGAATGGGATCTCTGGAAAAACCGGCAGCTGACCTCCTTGGGTCGCAATTGGGGTCATCAGGACTCAGAAAAAAATCCAATCAAGGTGGTATAGTGGACCCCATAAACTGGACAGGTTGCTAAGACAGAAAAACTATGATTA
>CAYMBJ010000024.1:0-52174 GCA_964388665.1 uncultured Pseudobdellovibrionaceae bacterium
GAAAAGTTCAAAAAGCAGTATGTGAATATTAAGAATTAATATTACAGTGTACTAGAGGAGATCACTGCCTTCAAGCCATAGTTTTTTTGTGGCCTTTTTCTTTTTTTGAAAGTGCTCTACCCACTCGGTATTGGAGCGTTTTTGGTAGACGCCAGAGAGCTGGCCCACAAAGACCCAGGGAGCCACTCCCATTCTCATTAAGGATTTGGCTGGCCGCAAGGCCGTTAACATCTCAGGACCAAAAAACGAATTGGTGAGTAGACGATCTCGCTCCATCAATTCTCCGAAAATCAATACTTCCTTGAGACTACCTAAAAAAGTCTTGCTCAAGGGCCAAGTGGGCTCCGCGCCATAAGACACACCGGAGTGGGCAATAATAAGACGTCCATCATCACGAAACCATTTTTTGATCAGCTTTTGATGCGGCTCCAGAGACTCGTGATTGGCTAGATTAAAATCAAAATAGACTATGGAATATCCAGGGCCCACTTTCTTCATCTTTTCCAACAGTTTTTTTGCGCGCTGGTCAGTTTCGAGCTTTTTCATTTCTTCGCGATCAAAGGCGGAGAAGTCTGTGACTTCGCAATCTTTGGAGCATTTCGAGTTGTCAGCGAATAAGGGCTTGATGTGAGAGTCAAAGTGACTCTTTCCCCCTAATCCAAAATAGGCAACACTGGCTCCCGCTTCTGCCGCCAAACAAATAAATAGACAAACACCAACTTGCAAGAACGCCAAAGCTCTCATAACCTCATTGTGGTGAAAGAATTCAATACTGTCGAATGACGAGCAACGCATCATGAATGAAGTGACGATGGGCCCACAACAAATTAAGCAAGGTTCCACAGCTCTACCTTGGGTCAATTGCAATTTTTTTTCGAGCAGTCATGATTTTTACATGGCGATCATCGAAGCCCTTCGCATAGCAAAGGTGCAAATTGACATTGAAGTGTACATCATGGACTGGAGCCCCATCACCAAACTCTTGATTGAAGAGCTCCACTTGGCTCAACAACGAGGTGTGCAAGTGCGAGTGATCATTGATGGAATTGGATCTTATCACTATATACCCATTTTGGAGCGAGAGTTCTTTCAGCGAAAAATTCCGCTGTATATTTTTAAGCGCGTACCGACCTTTAGCCAGCTGTTTCGCTTTCGCGACTGGAGATGGTCGCAACCCCTTGGCTTTTTCTTGCGCACTCTAAATCGACGCGATCATAAAAAAGTCACGATAGTGGACCAGACCCATGTCTTTATTGGCAGTCAAAACTGGTCCTCTGTACATAGCGAAAAAATCACCACTCTTGTTCCCTGGAAAGATTTTGGCGTTCATCTTGAGTCCACCTCCAGAGAAATCAACGTCAGCATTCAGTCTCATTTTGATTGGATTTGGAATGAGGAGTCTCTCAGAAAATGGGACAAAAAGTTCAAATTTCCCCCATCGCCCTATAGAATTTATAACAGTCGTCACTCTCGCAATCGAAACTATCGAGAATTGGCCAGGAAGCTACGTTTGGCTAAAAGGCGAACTATGATCGTCAGTCCTTATTTCTTGCCAAAGAGAGCCATACTGCGCCACCTCATCCAAGCCGTGGAGCGTGGAGTGCACGTCGCCATACTCATTCCTGGGACCTCAGACGTACCGCTCGTAAAATTGGCGAGTCTCGCACTTTTGGAAAAACTTCGTCGAAAGGGCGTGCAAATCTATGAATATCGAGACCGCATCCTCCATTCCAAATATCTGATGATTGACGACTGGGCAAAGATTGGCTCATTTAACTTCAATCATCGTTCACTTCTCCATGACCTAGAAATAGAAGCGGTCATCGATGACAAAGATGGCATTGCCAGAATTGAAGAGGAGTGGACCAATGACTTGACCCACAGTCAAGTTTGGCGCCAAGAGTTTCGTGGCCTCAGGGGAATATTGATTCGAGCACTTTCTGCTCTTGCCTTTCGACTGAGATATTTTTTATGATAGAAAGCAATGAAGTTTATTAAAATTGCCCTCACTGGGGGGCCATCTGGGGGCAAAACCACCGTCCTGGAATCACTGCGCAGGGAGTACGCAAAACAGGTTTCTATTGTCGCAGAGACGGCTTCCATTCTTTATAGTGGAGGCTTTCCACGTGGCAAGTCACCGAGTGAAAAGATGTGCGTCCAAAGAGCCATCTACTTTGCCCAGAAGGAACTTGAGGAGCTTGTGCGCTTGGCCAATGCCAAGCCAGGGATCATTTGTGACCGTGGCTCATTGGATTCGGTTGCTTACTGGCCCTTTCCCGAAGATCATTTTTTTACATCGGTGCAATCTGATAAAGATACTGAACTCAAAAGATATGATTGGGTGATCCATTTGGACACTGCTCCGGCCGGTGACTATGACCTGACGAACCCCATTCGCACGGAGTCCTTTCAAGAGGCCTTACTGCTTAATGAAAAGATAAAGTCTGCATGGGAAGGACACCCTCAGCGTGTCATTATTCACGGACAAAACGACTTTTTGACAAAAATGACACTTGCCACAAGCGTTGTTGGCGCGATTCTTCAGGGCAAGCAAAATACAGAAATTCAATCTCTTGTGTTTTCCTCATCCAAATGAAAGACTCGCGGCATGATTGTAAATAGGAACAGGCTTATAAGAGGCTTGAAGGTGAAAGGCACTCAGTGAATCATCAAAAGCAAAAGATCAATTCCTGCATTTTTTCTATCGGGCTTTTGGCCTTTCTAGCTCCATCAGCGTTTGCCAATCGATCTGCACCTGAATTCTTTTTAGAGCCTCACAAGAGCTTGATTCAGGTCCTACCGCAAAAGCTAGAGTACAAGATCGAAGAGGGCAATTTTGTTCTGTCTGAAACAAAATGGGCACTCAGTCCTAAGTGTAAATTACAGCTCAATAAAAACTCAATCGAGTGGTGCTTTCCCACGGATGCCTCGTTAGCCGAGGAACTCTGGCTGCAATCACCCCAAGGAGAGCGTCTATTTTCAAGAATCATACCCGCTGAATCCGCCGCGAAAAAAACTCACGGTCTACGCGTTGAACTGTCTGCAAAAGAGGCCATCACATTGCGCCAAAGTGGACATTTCTGGGTCTGCCTTGGTGCCTCGACAGAGGGTTCCAGGTGGGCGTACTGCAAAAATCAAGTGGTACCAGAGTCAAAAACCGAAAATCCTGCAGAGACTGAAATGGCGGCTAACAGTACAGATAACCCTGCAGAAGCAAATGCCAGTGATGACAGCGCTGAGAATCCTGCCAAATATGCCGTTTATATCAATGGCGATCTCAGTTCGAGCTATGGTGAGTTGCTTCTTGAGCGCTCAACGGATTTGGTGCTCTTACAAGTCAGCAGCCGAGACATCAAATTACAATTTGAAATTCACAAGCAAGATCTGCAGACATTGGAGATAACGGCAGGACAAAACGAAAACTACTTTACCCTTGTCACCAACAACCCGATGTACCAGCCAAAATCTAAACAACTTGAAAATGGCAAATGGCAGACACAGATCAATATTAAAGAGCCTCGCGCCGTTTTCAAGGCGGAGTCGGGTATTGGCATCATCGTCGATCTTTTTTTTAAGAATGATGTTTTGCCAGATCCTGGATTGAAACCAACTATCACTTACCCACCTATAGCCAAAACCTATTCGCAACGGCCGACAATAGAATTCAAGGCCAATAAAAAAGCACAATTGATACCGAGTCAAAAGGGCTCAAATCTTGAAGAGCGCGGAGAAACTTTTGCCTGGACATGGCCGAGTATACCCGTGTCAAGAGTGAGCACCCGAACCCTAGAAGTGGACCCAAAAGGAAATCAAAAAAGCAGATTGTCCTTAGAGATGGAACGAGGACGTAATAAGTTTGTTGAGCTCAGCACAGTTCAAACAAAATCAACACGACCGAGCCTTGCGCTTGCCTACAGTTGGGATGCGCTTTTTGGCAACATCGACTATCTTCGAAGCCTCTTGT
Organism: uncultured Pseudobdellovibrionaceae bacterium; assembly: GCA_964388665.1. Taxonomy (GTDB): domain Bacteria; phylum Bdellovibrionota; class Bdellovibrionia; order Bdellovibrionales; family Bdellovibrionaceae; genus CALCCV01. The sequence goes on from CAYMBJ010000024.1 coordinate 3,965, forward strand.
ATTTGCAATTGTCATCAGACAAGGAGACTCAAGAGATATCTTTGTTCTATTTGTGGCGCTTTCCGCGAGGCCTGATGCTGATGGAATCCGGCCATTACCTTGGCATTGGTGCCAATTCAGTCACCTTAAAAGAGGTTTCAAAATCCACTCTTCTCACAGGGGCACAGTACCTTGGCTGGTATCAGAATTTTGATAGCTGGCGAAAATACTTCGATATCTGGGAGCTCAAATTGAACTACTATTTTCCTAAGACCATTGACGAGATCAAAATCACAAACCTGACACAGGCCTCACTCGGGATTAAAAAGACCTTTGCCTCGAATTGGTTTGCTGGATTCAGTATCTATGCATCTTCAACCACGATTGGCGCCGCCGCAAGCGACACGGGAGCCAACGCCACCACCAGCTCGGGTGCTGGCCTACAGTTGGGCGCATTGTTTTGACAAATCGCTAGAGCAGGCAGAACCCATCAGAGTTATTTTCGTCCTTTAAAAAATCCCGACACCACATTCTTAAAATCACCCTTGAGAATGTCGTTTCTCGCTCCGAGCTCCGCTTCAATCAAAGCGAGCTCTCGCTTTGCCGGTAAAAAAGTAACCTCAATTTGAATGCATTTCTCGAGCGCGCGTTTAGCCAGCATAATTTCGCCCTTGAGCTTATGAAAGAGCGCTTGAACAAACGAAAACTGCACCGACATCTTTTCGGCAGGCGGAACTTGCAACAGCTCCATTTCAACCTCTTTAATGATCTGGGCTCGTTTTGCCCTATCGCCTGTGTACACACGTGCCCAGGCCAGATACAGATGCAGTTGACTTGTACCAGAATCGAGATCTGCGGCCATTTGCAACTGTGTGAGTGCCTTTTGATATTGAAACTTTTGTATCATCAACTTTGCCGACTCAACCAACTGACTTGCTTGCAAGCGCTTTTCTACTTCGTTGCTTTTCGCATTCATAGGCGACTTAATTCCACTCACTCCGGTCTCAAAACAGGAGACGACAATTTGTAAATAATCCGGAGGCAAAGCTTTGGCGTTTAAGTTGGCAAGAGCAATTCTAACATTTTCAATGAGCTTTAATTTTAAGTTTGGATTGGGATGATGCACAAATTTCCACTTGTCATCGGTAGCAACTTTGCTCAGCTCTTGAGTTAAAAATTGAACCCACTCCTTCCAAACTCCAGCAGGCAAAACTGATTCCCGGTGAAGCACGATTGCGCCAGTAAGCAACAGATAAAAAACCGGCTTAAACAGCTTTCTTTCTTTTAGCAAATTCAGCAAAAGAACCGGTTGAGAAAAACTGGCGCGGCTGATTCCGGATTGGTAAACAAGTGCCGAACCAAACAACAGCTCCACTTCGTCGGTCCACTCACCAACTGAAGCATACTTCAATAGGTAAGGCCGCAATTGATGCTGAAGCCACTCAATAGAGAGATTGGCAGCAACCAGATCGTGAATAAATTGAAATTGCCGATCTCTATTGATTTCAGCAATCGCATTGGCCTCTTCATCTCTTGTTAGTGAAATGAGATACTGTCGATCAGCAATGAGCATAGACAAACGAATCTTTATCTGCTCAATCAACGTGAGATCAAATCCGTGAGGACTCACTAGAAAGTTTTCGGTTAATTTTTCTCCCAACATTTTCGAAGAGGTTTTGTCTTCAAGGGCCCATTTGATATCTTCCGCAAAAGCCCAGCCGTTTTGAACCAACAGCTCTCCGACCTTGGTTTTGTCGCCAGCAGCCACCACTCCCGCCAGGGTGCCCTCTGAAAATGTAACCGAAGACTTTTGCTCCGAATCGCTGATCAAGTTGAGTTGCCCTGAAAATTTGATGTCTTGCATGAGCATGACCAGGATGGGAATGTCCAAACCATTGATCTTTTCCAAATTTTCTACAAATCTAACTTTTTCTTTACGCGGTTTACTGACAAAGTCTTCAAAAAAAACATCATGAAGATGGTATTGATTGCCACCACCACTAACAATTACAGCAGTCCTATTTTTGTCCAAAACGTCCAAGAGCTCTTGAATCTCAAAAGGTTTTTTTAAAAAACCGATAGCCGCCGCACTCTCAACTGCGTCTTTGATAAACAGACGATCCGTAAAGATTCCCGACATAAATACAATCTTTGAGGATTCCATCTTAGCGGCTTCTTGTTTATAAAAATCCACGCCCGGTATTTGCGGAAGAAAGCAATCTATGAGGACATAATCGAAACTTGTTTTGGCCAACGCTTTGCTGGCGTCGTCAGGGCGATTGGCAAGAGTCACTGCGTAGGAAGCTGCTTCTAGAGCTTCTTTATAGGCACCTGCCAAGGCAATATCATCTTCTAGAATAAGAATTGTCAGTTTTGAATCTGTCACTGATTCATTATCGGCAAAAACGCTAACAATTATGAGCCCAATACCCATTTCGATTCAAGACTGGACCTTTGCTGGCTGGGACAGTCGTCACTTGCGACGGGCGAGAAATGCACCCCAGGGCATCCAGCCTTCCAGCCTTCCAGCCTCGGAAAACATGACTGAAATTTGGTACCAAAGGCTACATCTTGCTTATAAATGCAAAATACTTGGCCTCAATCACATCCAATTCCATTTCGTGACCACTGTCGTCGGTGACTTTTGCCGGGGGAGTGAGCTGCCCTTCTTTGAATTCAGTTCCATACTTAAAAAGCACATTTTTTTCGCTACCTTCATCTTCGTTAAAATAAGGTACAAAAAATGACAAGACCTTAGCCTGCTTTGGTAAAAAACCGTCAACCAAATTGATCTGATCCACTATGACTTTTGGACAGTTTTTAAGTGAGTACTGAATGCTGGGAGCCGCGCTAAGCCATTTTATCCACTCTCGAATGCCACAAGAGTTGATAGACTTTACATGCTCTAAATCCAACTCAAGCTCAGTGCATCCGGCCAATGCAATTTGCGAAAAATTCGTATCCTCATCTATGCTTCCAATCAATTTTACAGCCATTTTGGGCGCCGCCCCAGTCACTTTGAACTCTAATTTACTCACTACACACCTCCACCAATAGATCACTAATCACTATGAATTTTAATCAAAAATTATTTTTTATTCCAGACGTCTAATAAAGAAAAACGTCAAATCATCCAGCAGACCTACGTCCTTGCGAAAGGTTTGCAATTCCGTATTAAAAATTTTCAAAACATCCGCACCAATAGGGCCTTCATTGGCCGCCTTTAAAAAAGTCTTTACAAGATTCCTCTCACCAAAGCTTTCCTTTTTATCATTAATAATATCGGCAATGCCATCTGTGTAAAATAAAACCAGATCATTGGGCTCAATGTCGATCTCATGTTCCGTGTACTCGGAACCAAGAGCTTGACCCAATCTTGGGCCACTCACTTCATTCCAGAGCAACAGATCCTTTTTCTTCAATTGCTGATCTCCCTGCCGATGCACCTGAAAAGGCGGCTCATGAGACGCATTTGAATAAACGAGTTTGTGCGTGTTCAAATCATACTCTGCGACAATGAAAGTCATCATGATTTTCCCACGAGAGACCTCATATATACAGCGATTTAGAATTCTCAAAATCTCTTTAGGGCTAATCTCCATGAGCTCTAGAATCGCAGAGGCACTTTTAGCAGCAGAGGTTATCAATGCCGCAGGCGCTCCATGTCCCGTGGCATCCCCCAACCAGAATAGCACCTTGTTTTGACTCTCATTATAAGTGTAGTGCCACCAATCGCCGCCGCACTCGCTCGCAGGCTCATAAAATCCATTGATCTCCACATTGCCAAAATTCTGATACGGCGCTGGAAATAGCGTTTCTTGAACTGTTTTTGCCGTGTGCAGCTCCCCTTGCATCCTCGCAGTTTCGGCGGTTTCTAGGAGCAAGCGCTTGACCTCTTTGGCCATCGTGTTGAAAGACGCAGAGAGCACACCCACCTCGTCATTTTGCTTCACAGGAATGGTTACATTGAAATCTCCCTGCGAAACTTTTTTTGTCGCATGTGTTAGCATCACCAAAGAATCCAGCAGTGAATGTGTGACAAAAATGCTGATAAGTACCATTGCCGCGGCAATGATAATCAAGAATAGAATCACCTTCTTCTGCAAGGCTGTCAGAGCCGCAAAGGCTTTTGCTCGAGGAACCAGCGAAACGACGTAGGCATCGCCAAAGCTCACCTTCGCATAAGAAACCAAAAATTCGCCGAATCCAGGAAAGTCTACTATTGTCGACTTCAATCCGCCTACATCCCCATCAACAAACAGAGAGTTCAATTCCGGCAAAGAGGCAGCCCCTGTACTTTGCCCCAATAGCAAACCCGCTCTAGGGCTAAATAGCACACTGCTCTGTGCCTCTGTCACTTGAAACCCGTCCTTCAATTCTCCCACATCAAAGACCATTACAAAATAGCGCTTTTCGTCCACAACCGGTGTCGCAGACTTGCCACTGCTAGCCTCTGTATTGATAGACCCATCGGCATTGGCTTCGACTGTGCTAATCGCCTCGACGAGCATCAATGGACCGCCTGGCGATAGAGATCTTAACTTTTCCTGACCAACACCAGTTTGCGACACTGCGTTTGCCAAACGAACCTGTTGAACGATGGCAGGATAGATTTCAGAAAGCTTTTCTGAATCCTTTAGCCAATTGTATTCTAGCTTTTCCTGCCCTACCTCTCCGCTGATAATGAACATGCCCTGAATACTATCAATTTCTTCAGGAATTTTGTTGAGATAAGCTTGGTTTTTTGTGAGGATAGCTTCTTTGAGAAAAGGTCGAACGCCCTCAACCAATGCTTCAAATTTTGCCTTTATCTGCGTGGAAATCATGATGGCAAAACTTGAATTGGAATCAAAGATATACGCAACCTTATCCTTTTTAAACGTGTCAATGGCAATCAGTGCAAAGACCCCGACGGATAACAGCGGCAATAGGGTCAATAACAATAGCACCTTGGCCCGCAAGGATAAGGTTTTTTTCATAGAATACAGAATGCCAACGATGGCAGTATAATTTGAGTCAAAAATACAGTTCCAGTCCTTTGACCGGGTTGACTATTTTAACAATCTCGTTGCCTGCGAATGCACCTAACTATATGATACCGCATGATTAAAGAAGTGCTGGTTATTGAAGACAATCGTGAAATCAAGGTCCTTTTGGATTTTTCGCTCGAAGATTATAAAGTCTGTTTTTGTGAGAATTTAGCAGAGGCGACCAAGGCTTTGAGCAAACAGAAATTTGATCTGATCTTGCTCGACTTAGGTCTTCCAGATGGCGATGGACTGCAGTTTTTGACCCATCTCTCATCGAGCCCAGAGACCAAAGACACACCAGTGATTATATTGAGTGGCAAGAGTGAGATATCAAATAAAGTCTTGGCATTTTCAGTAGGCGCAGAAGATTTTATTTCCAAGCCCTTTGATCCTTTGGAGCTCAAAGCTCGGGTTGCGGCAAAACTCAAACGATCTGAAAAGAATCAATCCAAATCCGAAGCCTTAAAAGTTGGCGACTTAAGCTTTCAAGTTCCCAAACAGCGTGTGGCCATTGTCACCGACGGAAAAGAGGAGACAATAGATCTCACTTCTCTTGAGTTTCGTCTGCTTCTGACCCTTGCAAAGGCTCCAGAGAGGATTTTTTCTCGAGATTTTCTGCTCAGTGAAGTCTGGGGAAGTGATGTGAGCGTCACCGACCGAACTGTCGACACGCATATAGGTCATGTGCGTAAAAAAATCTCTAAGTCCAAATGCAAAATTGATACTGTCATTGGCAGTGGGTACCGGTTTTTAGTATAGCGCCCACAGAAGTTTTTTGGTTTGTTAATTAATAGATGAGTCCTGGTTGAGCTGGGTAAGAATAACGAAGGCCTTTGACATCGTCTCCAAATAATCCTTGAGTTGGTCCTGAGAAAGGCCTTTTTTCCCGTCGGCCATTTCCTCTATGGCTGCACTTTTTAGAGCCAGCAGCTTGAATCCGACCACCGCTGCCGACGACTTCAATTGATGAGCGATATTGGAGATCTTTTCACGTGGCAAAGACGTGGCATCAGTTGAGCACGATTTGTAGATCTCATCGAGTTCCTGTTGAAATCGAGCCAAACTGTCAGAAAGCGACTCCTTCAGTTTTTTTACAACCTGAGCATTGGTTTTGCTTTCAAGAGCCTGCAAGACCTGTGGGTCAAAATCCTCACTCTCTTCAAAATTAACGATCTCTATTTGCTTAAGCTTGGGACTTGAGTTTTCTGTTGGTCGGATCACTTTCCACTTCTCAAGAATGCCCACTAGCTCTTGAATCTGAAATGGCTTTGCTAAAAAGTCATCCATCCCGGCTGCTAAGCAGACCTCCTTATCTTCGGACATTACATTTGCCGTCATCGCAATGATCAATTGTCGGCCTCGCTTTTCTTTCCATTCTTTCTCTCGCCACTTTTTAGTGACTTCAACTCCGCTTTGACCTGGCATCCGGCAATCCATCAAAATGATATCAAAAGAAGCCTGCTCCAACGCCTTCAATGCATCGGCACCGTTAGACTCACTCCTAACCCTAAAACCCAATCCTTCCATGAGGGAACGTGCATAGAGCTGATTTGTTGAATTGTCATCCACAACCAGAGCAGACTTTCCAATGCTCGCGCTTTCGATTTCTATTGGTACTGGCGGACTCGACGAGGTATCAAAGCTCCACTGCATTTTATCTGGAGTCAGCAACCAAGGAGTAACTGGTCGCCCTTGTTGCGGAGGAGCATGGGCCTCGAGATCGCGAGGAATTTCAAAAAAATATTCTGCAAGGTAAAGATCTAAAAATGCTACCAGATGTGGATTCTCACCAGCCCAATTCAGCGCCACCAGCAATCGGTCCCGTTGGGCAACGAGTTCTTCATTAGATGGTTGCCGAGCTGGATTCTCTATTTTCTTGGTTTGGTTCTGCGTTGGTTCTAATGATGTCAGAGGCACCTCAAACCAAAAGCAACTGCCCAGCTTGTCGTCAAAATGGTAGCCAATATCGCCACCCATAGCCGAAATGATTTTTTGACTAATGGACAAACCAAGACCCGTGCCCTCATGGGCTTTGGCATTTTCAAGTTGGAAAAAGGGCTGAAATAAAAACTGACGCTTGTTTTGTGGAATTCCTGGGCCTGTATCACAAAGCTTCACCAACAACTTTGGTCGGGCTGGGCCCGGCTCTATTCGTGCCAGTACGTTCACGGCGCCCTCCTCCGTAAATTTGATCGCATTGCTCAATAGATTATGCAGCACCTGCCCCAGCCGAGTCGCATCCAAGATGTACTTTTTTTTACAAGCCGGCGAATAGTAGCAGTAGAGCAACAGGCCCTTTTCTTCGGCCATCTTTGCAAAGAGCGCTATCGCGGATTCAAATATTTGAGCAATGCTTTCTTCCTGCAATTCAAATTGAATTTTATTTGCTTCAATTTTTGAAAAATCAAGTAGGTCATTTACAATTCGCAACAGAGTTTTTCCCGAATTCCAAATGATATTTGAAAGGTGATTGACTTCGCTGTCCTTGGATCTTTTTAGAATAAGCTCGCTCATGCCAAGAATTCCATTTAGCGGTGTGCGAATTTCATGCGACACTGTTGCCAAAAACTGTGATTTTAACTCTGAAGCCTTAATGGCAACGGACTGGGCTTTGCGCAAATCAACTTCTAAAAGTGTCCGGCGGCGAATTTCGTTTGAGACCAAAAAGCCAAAAACAACAAAAAATATTCCTGCGCCTACTAATGAAAGGGTCACTGTCGAAAGTATGATCCCATAGTAGCGATCCACAAACTCCTGATGAGCTTTCAATTTGCGCACGACCAAGCGATCAACTATAGAGATGCGCTCGCGAATCTGTTTGGTCATTAGCAGATCATCGCGAACCGTCATGATTGCTTTGAGCCTGGGTTCGTGGCCAAACTCTTGATGAATGATCAAGCGACGTGAAAAATCCACCTTGTCCATCATCATATTTCGCAATATCAGAAATTGTTCAAAAACCTCGGGAGCATTCTGATTGAGATACAGCAATTGCTCAATATCAACATTGGCCAGCTGCACCTGTCTTAAAAATTCATCGTAGGACTTTTGGTTTTGCGAGAGCTTAAAAAGCAAAAAAGAATTGTCAGCGGCCTGAATGGTTTCAATCAGATCGTCGAGTTTTTCTTGAATCAATCCAGCTTCATTGCGCAGGCCAATGCCGAGACGCAAATGATAGAGACTCCAAGCCACTAAAATTGAAACGAGAAAAAGAAAAACGAGAGCAACCGAAAAAATCAGTTTGAAATGCAAACGCACATGCGTATTTTACCATCAGATAGTGGCACAGCATAGAGTTTCCCTCTTATCGCATCGCATCTAAATTGCTGAGGCAGATGTGTTGAAATCTTCAATTGAATCACAAACTCCTATGAAGTGGCGCTGCTAGTTTCATATCAACAAAAGATGATCTTGGTTTCCTCCAACTAACCAAATCAGATCCCCTACATATCCCCTTTCAAAGCTTCCGAGGCCAACAGCCTCGGAAGCTCCCCCCTGACCTCAAGTTTGCAATGCAGACAAGTCCACGCTTCGAAAACAACCGTGTTTGTGCTCACCTTGGCCGATTTGTCGCCCTCTGCCTCAAAAATTATTGTCGCTTTTAGGCTAAAATGCTCGTTGCCTCGGCCCCCTAAGTCAATATAAGCATGGCCAATGGCAAATCGAGATATTATAAAGCTGCTAGCAGGTTTTAAAAGATTCCATCAGAAATACTATGCCGAAAACGGCATTCTAAGCACCAAACTGGCAGCGGGTCAGACCCCCAAAACTCTCATCATCGGTTGCTCTGATTCACGAGTGGATCCCGCCATTATCTCGTCTGCTGCGCTCGGTGAACTTTTTGTGGTCCGCAATGTTGCCAACCTCGTTCCCCCTTACGAAACGACATTGGGGCAGCATGGTGTCAGCGCCGCCATTGAATTTGCAATGGTTTCGCTAAAGGTTGAAAACATAGTGGTGCTCGGTCATCGGCAGTGCGGCGGAATTCACGCCCTACTCGACAATGCCGACACTGTGCCGAACAGTTTTGTCGGTAAGTGGATTCAAATTGCCTCTCCTGCCAGAGACAAGGTGAAGGCAAAATTTCCCAATTACACAGCAGCCGAGCTCTGGCCACATTGCGAAAAGGAGTCCATTGTCTGCTCACTCAATAACCTGCGCACCTTTCCATTTGTGGCAGCTGCCATAGAAGCCAAACAGGTGCATCTCACCGGGCTTTACTTTGATTTAGAATTGGGAAAGCTGGAGGAATATCTAGAAGCGACCAATGACTTTCGCACAGTCGAGATTTGAACCTATCCAATTTTCTTTTTGGGCGTGTGAGGACCTGTCAACAATGAGTCTTCTGATACCTTCACCCGACCAGGCTTCATCACTGTGCTTGTCGCCTCGAATACGGTTTTCTTAGCCACCGCCTCAAAGGGCAAGCTCTGATGAGGCTGGCAGGGATCAAAGTCATCCTTCAATTTTCGGTTCTTATGCTCTTTGACCCCAACAAAATTTTCCACTTGGGCCTCAAACACTTCAAAGATCTTTGGATCTATCTTTTTACCCACGGCTTGTTTAATGATTGCAAGAGCTTCACCAGGAGAAACCACATCGCAGTAGGACCGTTTCGTGGTGATAGCATCAAAAAAGTCCGCTAGAGCCGTGACCCGAGAAAGCAAATGAATCTCTTTGGCGTCTATGCCTCGAGGATATCCAGTTCCATCAAAATTTTCGTGATGCTCATAAACAATACGTCGAACCAAATTGAAATCCACATCGGCCATTGACGCCATACAAATCTGGTCAGTTAGCAAATCCCGGCCAAAGTCAGGATGCTTTTTGATTTCGGCAAACTCTTCTGCACTCAATTTTCCAGGTTTATTGATGATGGCCGTAGAGATTTTTATTTTACCAAGATCGTGTAACAGGCCTCCCAGTCCAGCCAATGTCAGCTCTTCGCGATTCGCTTCTGGACTAATCGCTCGGAAAATGGAAATTGAAAACATGGCGACATTGATAGAGTGATCATAAGTATAAAAATCATGAAAACTTAGCTCACCTATGAGTTCACGTATGTCATTAATAGAATAGTCTTGAATCACTTCAAGCATACTATCAATGGAATCGCGGCAGCCTTTGACAGCAGAAACAACCACTTCGTTAGTGACTTCTACGGTGCCATCAAACATACGGCTCATATATTGAATCGCCGTATCCTTTAATATTTCAGTTTTGCGATGATCCGTAAATTGATTGCTCTTTACCAACATCATTAAAAATTGCTGCCGCTCATCTTCGCGAACATAAAATCTGCTGAATTTGGATTTTAACTCTTTGATCTTTTCTTCCGTCAATATGGTATTTCTGTTAACAATCTTAATGAATCGTTCACGACCAACTATGACAGAGGAGTTGATATAGAGCTCTACCAACAAGGGAATCTGCGTCGGCAAGGACTCATCTAAAACAGAAAAGAAACTCTCCTTGTCGGTTTCAGCCACATTCGCCTCCTTGGTAATTTTAGATTCTTTAGCGAGGAATCTCAAGCGGATGCCTGTGAACCGTTTGTAAGCCCTGCGAAAGGCCTGAGTGCTTAGTTTTGCAGCACCATAAGCATATATTACAAGCACCCTACCCGACCCAGATGTGTCGTGATACAGAATCGCTACGTCAATTCATTTGCTGGTTTCAATTACTGTTTGGAGCAGGTTGTTTTCTATGAGAACATGCGACCAAGCTCAACTGCAGTGTGCAATCAGGTTTGTGCCGGATACGGGGAGGTCGATTTGAATTTAGGTAGAGAAATCATAGATTTAGAAAATTCACGACTTCAAAACCAAGAGGTGCAGGCACAGTTGGAGGTCAGGCGTTTGCTCATAGACCCCGGGCCAGCCTCAAAGAGTCAGAGCTCTTCAACCATGAGCCCCAACACGATCAGCGGCAATTCAAATGACCAGCGACCATCAGGCCTTTTGAAGTTGTGGATCGTGCGGAGTCTAAGTCTCAGTCTTGGTCTCAGTCTTGGTCTCAGTCGCGGTATCAGTTTCAGTCGCGCTCGGAAAGTACTTTTCAATTTCCTGCAGACCCGAAGAAAAATGCATCCCTAACAATTGGGCATAGCTGTCAAGAATGACGATCGAATTGGCGTTGGCATCGCCTTTCACTTTGGGCTTTTCTGCCGGCTTCGCCGTGTCTTCAGCTACCTCTTCATTGGTCACACTGCGAATGCGATTGATAATGCCTTCATTGACCTTTTGCACATTGGCATAGAGCGCTTCCAGATTCTTCATTTCAAAATCGCCCTTGCCCCCTTTTTGCCATATCAGATACTGCCGTAGCATATAAAATGAAGTGACGCGAATCAGGGTCTCCTCATAAGAGGAGAAGGGCAAATGAAACCGTGCCATTGGCTTTAAAAAACTCATGTGAGGGCACCCACTTGTGGCCATGATGAGGCCAAAGATGCTGTGCACGCCCTCCTGCAATGAGAGGTTTTTGGTAATCACTCTTTCCTTGGACACCACCTCGACCTTGACCTGAAGGTAGGATTTGAACTCCTTATAGGCATCGGCCACAGCAGCGATATTCTCTGCCACTGGGCAGTTGGGAAATTTCTCGACCTTTAGTGGACAATGCACGCATTTTTTAAACTCCAGGTGAGTCCATTTGTAGGCCTTAGCGGTCTCCGTTATTTCAGGAATCAACGCAAAGCTCACCGGATCAATGCGTATGCAATGCTCGGTTACGTCGCCGCTATCAAAATGAAATCGATATTTGAAGGTGATTGGATCTGCCATGCATTAAAATTTTAGCATCCAATTCGTGGCGAAGGCACCGAGTAAGTGCCCAATCCCCACCAAAGACCATGGTCATATAGGATCTTCTCTTGCACTTTCGCTCGAGATTCGGCACTGATAGCAATCATGCATATTCTCCATCTCTTGTCACAGGTCGAAATGACCGGAGCAGAAAACTACGTCGACTGTCTCAGCCGTGAATTTGCGACCAAAGGCCACCGCATCACGGTTGTGTCGGAGCAATGGCATTCGCAAGGTCCCTATGCCGTTGTTCTTAAACCCATGCACACGGCACGCTCATTTTGGCGAAGAAGGCAGTTAGCTAAAGAAATTCGCCAGTTGATTTTTCAAGAAAAGGTGGATGTTGTTCACACCCACTCGCGAGCTGCGGTAAGAATTGCCCACCGAGCGCTGCTCGGGTGCCGAATCCCAATGGTTTCGACAATTCACGGAGAACAGCACTTCAGTTGGGGCAAGCGCCTCTTTCCAATCTATGGGCGACTGATAGCGGTCTGCGAAGCAGCAAAGGAGCAATTGGTCAATCAATTGAAAATGGATCCGCAGACCATCACTGTTATTCGTAATCCCGTGGTGAACTCTGACATTGAATCCGCCTTTCACCACAGGCAGCAAATGCAACAAATGCAGCAAACGCGAGATCTGCAGCGTCAAGCTGAGCCAGCTTCCAATGAACATAAAAACAACTTTCACCTGGCTATCATTGGCAGACGCACAGGCCCCAAAGGACACAACACACGCACACTCATCACAAAGGTGCTGATGCCGGCACTTCAGGATTACCCGCATTTGCAAATCACAGTGACCGGCGGAAGTGCGCAGCAATGGGGAAGTGAATTTGAGCAGTGGCAAAAGAATTTTGCTAACCGCGTGCATTTTTATGAGCGAATTGATTTCAATTCAGCACTGAAAGACGTGCATTTGGTGGTGGGTGCCGGTCGAGTGGCCATCACCTCCTTGGCATCTGGCGTGCCGGTGCTGGGGCTTGGCGAAAAAAGATACCTGGGCCCCATCACCTTGAAAAATTGGTCATTGGCTCTTTCTACTAATTTCGGCGACATGGATCAGCAAGCTGATGATTTTTCCAGCGCTGGTTTATGGTCGAAAATTTCAGAAGACCTTGCCAGCGCCGTTGTAAACGCCGCCACACCATCGTCCGCCACACCATCGCCCGCCACAAATGCAAACGCTGCCGGCCTGTCTGCAGCATTTTCTGAGGAGCAGTCCCAACTCCGAAATGAAACTTATAAAGAGTACTCAGTGGCAAAGATTGCACACGCCATCGATAAAATCTACCAGGAGGAGCGTTGCCGAAAAGGCTTCCCAAAACACATTCCCATCCTTATGTATCACAAAGTTGTCGACCAAGCTGTGAACTCCCCGCATCGGATTTTTATACACAAGGAACTCTTTGCAAAGCACCTCTCATGGTTTCGCAAGTGGAAGTTTACCAGTTTAACTTTTGAACAACTTTCGCAATACAAAAGCGGCAAACTGAGTTTTTGGGACTTTCCGAAAAAACCCATCGTGCTCACTTTTGACGACGGCTACGAAAACAATTTGCAATTTGCTGTTCCTGAATTGAAAAAACAAAACTTTGTGGGTGTCTTTTATCTATTGGCCGACTCTAGCGTTTCTACAAACCAATGGGATCTTGACGAAAATCCGAATGAGCCACAGTTTCGACTGCTAAATCCCCTGCAAAGACGCCAACTCGTCGCCGAAGGCATGGAAGTGGGCTCCCATGGATTTTCACATCGACTTATTACCGAAATGAGCTTTTCCGAGGCGGCAAAAGAAATTGGTGCTTCTAAGCAACAATTGGAAGCCGAACTCAATACCCCAATCAGATCTTTCGCGTTTACCTATGGCCAACGTCGCAACGATATGGACGAGGTCCTGCGCACAAATGGATATGACTTTGCCGTCAACACCGACTCTGGTGGTCTGGTTTTTTATCAAGAGCCCTACTCTCTCTTTCGCATAAACATCTTTCCCAACGACGGTTACTGGCAGATGCGCAAGAAAACCGCCCGTGCCTATCGGCAATACTACCACTTCAAAAGGCAAAAATAGCGACCTCATCAAGTGTCTTCCATTGAATAGCAATTGAGTTTGAGCCCTCGATTTTGGCCTTGGAACACCTTAAAACTACTGCTTTCTAAGACCAATAATTGCGAAGCAAATGGAATCGACGCTGTCACGATTTGAGAAAATACAGATCCCGGCTGACGTAGGTCGGTCAGTTGAGAATTTTTTAGAGGAATACAAGCTATCTAGTGAGACAATAAGGTATGCGATGGGCCTCTCGTTGTATGTTGTTGATGATATTGATCTTGGCGCAGAGCTTTGACTTGCCTGCCAATGCAATGATGCTTTGTAATGGAGCTGCCAGTGAGTCTTGCCCGAATGACTCCATTGTAAGTCTTTCCGAACAGATTCGAGAAAAAGCACTTAGATCCTTACCCAGCGCCGACCGAAATCATTTGTTGGATGCAAATGAATGGATCTACCTGAGGAGTCAGATGAGCTTTATTGCTTCAGTTGCAAGCGACGCTCAGAAAATGGGATTTGATTTTAGAGACATTGTATCGGGGGAGGGAAGCGACTCTCCAATGATAAACGAATATTTTAACTCCTGCTTTTCTGAAAATATCGAATCGAACACAGCGATTCCTGATTTTGTCAAACATGACGTCAAATCGATTAAATCTTCTGTTAATACTATTCATCAAGATTCTCAAGGTAGTTCCACATTAAATTCAAATGAAATTCGAAAATTAGAAATTGCTGTTGTGGAAAAAGATCGTCTACTGAAACTGCAAAAAATATTGATCCGCGGTATTGACTCAAACACTGGCGACAATTCAATAGTTCAGGAGCTCCGTGCAGTGAATGCGGCTATAAAGAAAATTGGACAGGCCTATCCAGCGACTTCATTTTTGACTCCCACTGCCCTTGAATCAGTCAGAGACGGAAATCTAAATTCAACCGAATCAGACACATTAAATGTGGCTCAGGAAATAAGAGATTCTTTTATGGAGGCCCAAGGCAGACAGAGTTTTGCAAACTCCTTGGCTTTTACGGATCCCAAAGTTCCAGAGATCTTATTTGGTAGCTCAGCCCCAAAAAACTATCCAACCCAAGCGATTTCGGGTTGGAGCAAGAGTCAGTTTCGCAGCGGCTCCCAAACCGACGCACCTTCCAATCGTCTTGTAGGTTGGCTTCAGCAAGATTCAAGCACCAGTAATCATGAGTTGATACTGGCCGAATACAAAAAATACATTCGTCGCCGCCTAGAGAAGTCAGTCGAGTTTTGTAAAGTGAGTTCCAACAGATCAGACCCCTGCACGGCATTGGCCTACAATATGTCAGTGACGAGCGATATGGTGAGCACCCTTGTAAACGAAGAGGAACGCTCGACCATGAAGGATCTCATTTGTCAGTGTCCTGAAGTCTATGACAAGGACACAAAGCTTCCTGATGATATGTTGAGGTTCGCCGCCTTGGCGAGTTTCCATCCTTATGCAGCTCCGGTTACCTCCGCCAACAATATCACTGAATCATTAAGAACAAGTGAAAGATACGCAAGAGCTCAGGAAACGCTTAAAAGACTTGAGCTGCTGTCTCAAACCAATCCCAGTGCGTCTGTCAATCGAGCTTTGGGCATTCAAAGTGAAATAGTTTCAAAATTGCAAAGAGTGGTAGCACAACAACATTCAGTGGGAGTGGAAGCCTTACAAGCAGTACTTCGCACAGCGAGCAGAGCGGGCAGAGTCGCGGAGCTTTTCTCAAGTTTTTTTAAGGGTTCGAAAAAGTTGCCAGGAGAAATTGAGTATCAACCAGTTTCCGCTACTGAGAAATCTCGAATGAGAAAACTAGCGACCGATTTAGATCAAATAGATGCTGAGATCGCAAACATTGATCGAAAAAAAAGAATGGCGTCGCCCAGCGAGCTCCCAAAACTGGAGGAACAAAAGGCACGTGCAAGAGAGATCAAAGGAAATTTGATGAAGTCTCTGGTGTCAGAAGGTCCTGATGTGGCAGATCGAGCTGTTTTAGGAGCCAATTTGGAAGCAGCTGCTGAAACAAATATGATAACCTTTAAAAGTCTACCCAGAGGTCGACTTACAACAGTTCATGCCTATCGGGGCGCTCGAGCTAAGCCCATGAGTGAAAAAAATAAGACTACAATCGGTGGACCTACAGAGGGATATACAGAGATCACCCAAGATGAGTTGAAAACCCCCAACAATCTTTTTGTAAGTAACGGTCAAGCCACTATTAGACGTCCTGATGGGACATTTTTTAACCGACCTGCAAGACAGGTCAGGGAGGAGTGGCAAAATGGAACATTCAATGAAACCACTGGGAAGCCCATTTTCATTGAGAATCAGGTCTCCGATGATGACTTTAACTTCATTATCTCGGCTGATCCAAGAAAAACGCCAATAATCAATGTCGATGCTCCAGCCAGCCAAGGGCGAATGACAAATCACGCGACTGAATTTATGGATGCGTATAACAAGCGAATCACAGAAGTTGATCTTTTCGGTACGAATCAACCAGTTGTGCGCATGGTTCATGGTGACAAGATGGCAATTAGAGGAGTCCCCGGATACTCAGTGGATGACCAAAGATTCAGTTATCCAGGACATCTTATCATGCCCGGAAAGGCTCCGATTTTCATACCAGATCGAGAAACTTACCGACAAGTGCAGACAATCATGCGCGGGCGCGGAATAAATTTACCTGATGATTTAGATTAGGGCTTTCCTCCGCTTGAAACTTAACGGCGGCGCGTACCGTGATCAAGGTATATGCAGCTGGGCTCCCATTTTTGGCAGTAGGCCTTGTAAGCATCCCACGTAAAGCTGGATACAGCTAGAATATGTCACTTTTATCAACAATACCAATTAGTTAAGTCATATGTCTTGATCTGAGAAATGGAACAGCCCTTGCATTTTAGGAATAATGTGGCGCCTTTAAATTTTGGGCCACCGGTGATTGAACTTTGCATTCGCCTTTTAACCATTTCTTGAGGACGGTGAAGATGATTTTTTCTAGATTTCACAATGATGTTAGAGGAAAGCTCAGCCCTCTCATTTGGAGTTTGATTTTCTCGCTCGTGGCCTCTCCTCAATCCAGAGCACAAGAGAACAGTCCTCATATTAAGATCATTAAGCGAAACATTTACGACATGAATTATCAGTACGGAATCAAGCTCTTTTTGTCTCCGAGCAATGAAGGTCTGTCTTTAGAGCAGATGCGAGGTGCAAATTTACAAGAGATTGAAAGGAACTCCAATTTTCGTGTGGCTCTTGGGAATGCCATTCGCGAATCGTCACAAGAAATCTTGCTTCAGCTAAGTGCCGACACCCTTGTGAATGCGGCCAGTGGCAATGGGGGCACTGCAAGTTTTTTAAGGTACTTGAATCTTGGACAACTGCTCGTGGATAAGATCCATGCATCTCTAAAAGAACAAGTTCCGAATATGGATCTGGAGGGCAGCGATTTTCAGATTCTGATTTCGCCAATCGCCACCACCAAATCAAAAATGAAAGACTCTAGAAACATTGACTTTCCGGTAACATCCTCGCTATTTCCCGAAGATCGCTTACAAACCATCACGTCTCTTGATTCACTGTCTGATGCTCGTCAGAGTGATGGCGTAAGGTACTCAATAAACAGATCAGCAGTGGCGGGAATGTCGGAGCTTGCAAAAACCTATTTGGGCAATGACATTGATCGTCCTTACTTCGCCTCACTGAGCTTTAATGTGGCCTTAAAAAAAGACCGCAAAAAATCAACGGTGCAGACTCAGCTTGTGTTTGGCCTGCCAGGGAACGCAGCCGAGCTAGACATGGAGAGTGATTCCGACCAGGTGAAAATTGAGCATTTGCGCATGCCAAAAGTGCCTCTAGCCAAACACATTCCCGGCCAAGACATAGATGCCAGTCGAGCTCCATTTGCCATGCTCAACATCAATACTTCGGAAGGACCTAGTGCGAGCGAGCCCATAATCGTTAAGCTCGAGATGGAATTTGGACCAATTAAAGAGTTCAACTTTGATCAAGGAAGGTGGCAAAGAGCTGAGATCACAAGCAAAGAAAAATACCTACGTCCGGCTTTGATCGGTACCCCAAAAATCGACAGCTTGAAGCAAGGATTCGCCAATGTTTTGCAACCTCAGGGAACAGTTGCAAGTCTAATATCTCTATTTGTTAAAAATGCTAGTCCACCAAAAGTTGTCTTTTTTATTGATAAAGTTGGCTTTGATCTCTCACCCTCAATCAATAAAAATTCTGCAGCTACCGTTGAAGAACTGAATGTTCAAATTGGGGTGAGCTCAAAACACTTACCGAAAAGTGTATTTCTAAATCTCACCTCTGAAAATGTCAACACTGAGTTCGCCAATGCCGCTCAGGCTGCTGTTGACGATGCCGTAGAGTCAAAAGTGAATGAGCTGGGCGAGGCAACAATCACCCTCAGTGATAAAGCTATGGAGTTAATGTCGACTTTCATCAATGGTAATAATCCGACCTCTCAAGGGAGTGCAGAATGAAGAAGTCTATTTTTTCAATTACAGCAATGTTGCTAGGCCTGAGCCTGCTGTTGGTTCATTCTCAAACTATTGCCAATACTGGCAGCTACCAGTCCCGGGAAGTGGCTAAATCAATCGACATCTTTCCCAATCTGGCTCTGCAAGAAAAATACAATGGTGATGTCACCTATCGTGCAGTGACAAAAGACCTGCATTGGGAACCCTCTCGCGTGGCCCTAAAGAAATGGCAAGCCGCAATGCTGAGTGATCCGCAGTCAAAAGATAAATATTTGAATGACAGTCAGAAGTTAAAGACATTTATCTCTAATGATCAGGTCATTCTGCTGGCTGCACATTATGTTCATACCAAGCAAAATGCCAAGTTGGGCGCCCTGATCGATATTTATTTTAACAATATTGCATGGGTGTATGCGGAATCCCAGCCCGTGCAGGGCGTTCAAAATGGTAGAAGCATTTCAAGCCAAAAAGCAGCTGCGATGAGCTGTGCCAGAGGCCATTTCAATGGTACGGGCGGAGTCGATCTGGATGCAGTGAAGACTTGTTTTCAGCCACTGAGTGACATCACCAGCAATATGCTCCTGGACTACAACAACCAAGCCAACTCCTCACTACTTTCAACCACTGTGGCCAATGCCTCAGGAAAAATTGGCGGCAACAAGGTAGAGCTGCTCGTGCAAATTCCCAGATCAGCAGAATATTATGATGATATCGGAAAAAGGACCATCGCGTTTAGAGATCTAAAATGCGGCGCAAATAATATATTGTACAGGGATATGGATGCCTCTCACTATTCCGAATTGTTTTCTTCTCGTAACAAAGAGCAAAGACGGGCCGCAATCGAAGGCATCTATACCGAAATCCCTCCAGGTATGAAGGAAGCTGTTACAGCGAATCATCCATCACTTGTGAAGAATGCAGAAAATGGCGAAGAAAACACTTTCTATAAACTGTACAATTCTATCAAATCTGCTCAACATACCATTTTTATTGATGTCTTCTTTTTGGGTGGATCCTTAGGTGCAACTTTTGCCAAGATGCTGGTCGAGCAATCCCTTGCGAAAAAGGATCTCAAGGTCTTTATCATTCATGATAGCTTCAACTCGCTGGGCTTCGAGACCGAAATGAAAACCGTCAAAGAATTTCTAAAAGCCTATTCCTTAACTGAGGATGCAAAAGGGCGCTTCTTCATTGTCCGTCCCTATTTGGATGCTAAAAACGGATCTCTCCCGCCGTTTATGGACTTTTTGACGGATAAGACTATAAAGACAGTGTTTGAGAATCCGCTGTACAAGTCTACTTTTGGCGATCTTCCTTTCTATTTAAAGGGCAAGTCTGACCACTCCAAGGTATTTATTGTGGATGGTGCAGCCAATGGAACCGCCTTTGTGGGTTCAAAAAACCTCACGGATTCTTCTGGCGGCATCGCTTATGACGAAGTGATTTCGGTCAAGGGGCCCGCAGTGGCCGCCATACAAAATAGCTATTATTATGACCTGCTTGAAGCCATCAGCCATGATGAAGACTATCAGCGTGCGCTAATGGGCAAGGCCAATGCCGACGCTTTGGCTTGGAAAGTTCAGGTTGCGAACTCAATCCTGAAATCCTCTGATCCGCGTAAGTCATTTGATCTTTTGGATCGCGAAGCGACATCCAAAGATGGCGAATTTGCAATTGTCGCCAAAAAGAATCGTCTATTGCAAAATACACTTCCTGAAAATGCAGTGATCGCGATTGGGCAAAACACAGTCTATGGTTTTGAGCGCACACCATTGATTCAGGATATCAAAGCGATACTCGAAGCCAAGCGGCAAATTATCATCAACGATCAATTTCTTTATGATCCATACATTGTGCGCGCATTGATTGCCGCCAAAAAAAGAAACCCTAGCCTGAAAATCTATGCCTTGCTCGCGCAGATAGACCACCCTATTGACTTGCGCAATCAAAGCAAGCAAATGGCCCGTATGCCAAATGTGCTGTTTCTTCACGATATGCTAAGCAGTGAAAATGACCAAGGCAATCCCATTCAAATCAAATGGAAAACTGAACCCGAATATCAAACAAAAGTGCTTGAGAACATTGTCAATATCAGCTCTGCACCGGTCAATGGAGTTGATCCGTCAGCCGTCATACTGTCGCCTGAGTTTCACCTGAAAGCAATATCGATAGATGGAGTCAGTGAGACAAACAGTGAAAGGTGTCAGAGTGTCGTCGCACTGGAATTTAACGAAGAGAGCCAAGAAAGGAATCAGGAAAGCAAAGAGGCCAAGCGCTTTGAGCCCAATCCTGACGAAGTCGAAGCATTAAAAAAAGAAGTTTCGGCAAACTCCTATTTGGTTGTGGGTTCTGCCAATAAAGACAATATGACCATGCTGGGTGGATTTCGCGAATTCCAGCTCGGAGTCACTGACAGAAATGCAACCGTGCGACACGACTGCTCGTTTTGGAATCGCTGGAAACTCATGTCTGCACCGGTCAATAATGATCGTGACTTTTTGCTACCAGAGGGTGTTCGCGCCAAGGGTTTGAATGCTGAAGATTTTCTGCAGGTCCTCAAAGAGGCCTTTTTAGGAATTTACGAATTTCAAGTAGAATACCCTCTTTAGAAAGGCCGCCTGCTTTTTAGAGCGGTTCGGAGGAAGCATATGATTTGGATAGAGCGAAGAAAGCTCGTACCGCATAAGGCCCATTTCACTTAGAACCTGCGTCGCACCCCTCAGTTGCTGCGAAACACCTTTGCGGATGCTCCACCGCGACCATCGCGCGTGATGACAATCAATTGCGACTTGCGACCGGCTGGCGCTGCGGCCGGTGGAACCAGCTCCACCTCGCCTTCGTTTTCGGTGCGAAAGAACTTCAATTCACCGTCGGTGATATACCAGGTGGTGAAAAGAGACTCAGTCCTTGTTTGAATTTCTTGGTCTGTATTCATGAATCCATAACTCTCGATGCCGGGAGACCCCAGCAGTATCTTCAACATCACTGTTGCACCAAAAGGAAAGGAACTCAATGGGACGCCTGCTGCAACCACATCGCTCACCACAGGATTGTTATTCTTTTGCGTTTTGGTCGAGACGATCACCCGCTGAAAGCTCGAAACTCTCTGCCCATCGGCAGAACTGATATCATACGTAACAAGCAGTGGCAGACCGTTGTATTGACTGACCGTAGAGGCTCCGAGCAATATTTCGGCGGGAACATTGACAACAAAAGAATCGGCCAACCCTGTATAACTATCGGCGGCAGTGAGTGTCGTGATGTCTTGATCAGACAATGTCTTTGCGCCAACAACGCCTTCACATCTTGGCTCAGCCCCATAGCCAAGAGTTGGCAAAAAACAAACCTTGGCCAATTGATGAATCGGTCCCGTGGAATTGAGACCGGATATGATCGGGGTAATGGTGACCGAATCACCCGGACTGACCTCGGCAGCACCTGCGCCGTTGTCAGCCACAAGGCCAAGCACCCGCAACTTATCCAATCTGTTGTAATCTGGAAGATCGGAGTCGGAGCAACTTGCGGCCAGAATCCCTACAAACGGCACAACAGCTTTCAAAATCCACTTGGGATTTAGCAATAATCGCAAAATCCAACAACTGATTCGAAAAAATATCTGCCGCCCCATTTCAATTGAATTCAATTTTTACCCCCAAAGCAAAAAATAACGGCAAGCCCGTGATCGATTCTTTTTGTGAATAGTCGTAGGAGTATTGAATCGCCTCTGGGTTTTTTGAATTTAAAAGATTTTGAATGTCCAGATATCCCGAAACAATGCTGGTGTTGTAGATCCACTTTTTATCCACCCGCAAATCAACCTGAAAAAAATCATTGAGTCGCTCCGAGTAGATCTGACCACGCACCGGAAAATACAAATCGTTATCGGCATCAAAGTAGCCTCCCACAACGGGTGTGTAAGGATTTCCAGTCACGTAGCGCACCCGTCCGCCCAGCTTCCAATTGCGCGAAAATTCGTAAGACTCAACGAGATTGATATTGTGAGTTTGATCGTACTCAAAAAGATACTCATCATGACGGTCATCTTTTCGTGTGCTTTTAGAGAGAGTGTAACTGAGCCAGCCGGTGTGCTGACCAACTTCCCACTTCAACTGCGCCTCCCAACCATACGCGTGCCCAGAGCCGGAGTTATTAAAGATCTCAGGGACCTGTTGGCCATTTTCATCAGTGCGCTGCTGCTGACTGTCTGCCACCAATTGGCTAAACTCTCGCCAAAAAAAACCGCTCACCAACTGCCAGCCCTTTTCTTGACCTTCGCGAAAATCCTTTTCCATTCCCAATGCCAAATGCAAGGCTCGGGGAGATTTGATGTCAGGATTACCAAATGCCCGATCCGACTCCTGCGGTGTTGGTGGCTGATAGTACATTCCCGTCGCACCATTGAGAGTGAGCGATGAGCTCCATTTGTGCGAAGCTGCAAACCTTGGACTAAAAAAATTCTCTTTGGTGGTGCTAAAGTGATCCACGCGAAAATTGGGCTTCAATGTCCAAGCACTCTCCTCCGGAGTGAGTGTGTTCTCCCAGTACAGGGCCGCCACTCCCCCTTGTGCCTTGATGTCCACCTCGCGAATATTTCCGCTAGATATGGGGTTATTGATGCCGCCTTCATTGTTAGGAATGGGCAGCCGCAAACTGAGATCTGCCGTCGTGAAGCGATTGTCCATGCCCCAGGTCCCCACCCACTGAGGACTCAATTTTTTTTCAAATTCAGAACGCAGCGTGAGAGTCTGTGCGGTGTTCTTAAAGTACTTATCGCCAATCTCGGTAAAAAATCGATCTTCGCCTATTCCCACAGAGGTGCGCCACTGCCAATCCAGTTTTGAATCGTACTCCCACTGCGGAATCAAGCGCCAAAAACTGGTGCGATTTGAAAAACTGCCTCGAATGGAAGGATCCTGGCGAAGAGGTTCACGAAACAAAAACTCAAGCGTGTCCTGCGAATAAATCGAGACGACCTTGAGTTGATTTTTTTCGTCAATTTTCTTGTCATAGCCGACGCTCAAGTCGGCAAACTCTGGAGCGACTGTGAGGTTAAAACTTTCGTTGTCTTTTAAAAGTTCACGTAGCAATAGCCCGATGTAAGAGTATCTCCCGCCCAACCAAATTGAGGAGCTCTCATCAATTTGACTTTCAAAGAGCCCGCCCGCCTTGAGGGTGTCCATAAACACAAAACCTTTGCGCCCCACTTGAGTGTCCACTTCTGCCGAGCGCGTCTTCAGACTGACAATGCCGCCAAGGGCTCTTCCGTAAAAGGAGGTGTAACCCGCCGAAAGGTAGTCCACATTGGCGATGCTCTCCGGTTGAACCACTGAGGTCAATCCACCAAAATGAAAAACCTGCGGCACCTCATGGCCATCAATATCGTATCTCGTGTCTTTGGCGCTGGACCCCTGAATGACCACTTGTGAAGATCCGCCAATCACACGATTCACTCCTGGCAGATTTTGCACAGCCTTTACAGGGTCTCCAGAACTACCAGGAAGTGTCAAAAACGTCTGGCGAGAAAGAGATTTTTGTGCAACATCCTTTTTGCGCCGACCAAGAACCGTGGTTTCAAAGGTGAACTTTTCATAGCTAGTGCGCTCGACAAAAAAATTCTTTTTAATTTTCAAGATGTTTGGCGCGGTTCCGTCTGCGGCTGGCGGGGCCGCGGCAGACGGGGCCGCGCCAGCATCCGCATCCACATCTGCGACAGCGTTCGCATTCGCAGAGGTCTTCACATTCGCATCAGCAGTGGTCTTCCCAAAATCCTTGGGTGCAATGGACTGCTTTTCTTCCCACTTTTTGTATCCGGGAACATTGATCACCCACTCAAAGTCACCAAAGGGCACGGATTCGAGAAAGAATTCACCCTTGTCATTGGTTATCGCCTTGAGTTTGTGCGGCAACACATAGACATTGATTCCTTTTAGCGGAATGCTTGTCCCCTTCTCTTTGACAACCCCCTCCACCTGAAATCCCTGAGGAGTTGCTGCCTCTTGAGAAGAGGCGAGGTCCGAAGAACATAAGACAAGATATGCAAAAGCCATTAGAGTGTTTAAAATCGTAGGGCTGCGTTTTGATGTCATCTATTTGCTATTCCAATTTAAAATTAAAGTTGTAGCGAATCTGCGCGGCCGTTGGTTTGCCATTGATTTCTGCCGGACGAAATTTGAATTTGGCCACAGCGGCCATGGCCGCCTCATTCAAACCAAATCCAGGACCGGATATCAAGTCGATTTTGCGCACAATGCCTCTGTCATCGATGATCAGTTCTAAAACAACCACACCTTCAATATTTTTTTCTTTTGCCTCTGCAGGATACGGAAGATTGATTTTGCTAACAACGGCAGGTTGAGCTGTCAAAAGGTATTCCTCAGTCACCCCCGGCACTCCCGTCAAGCTACCCCTGCTGCCGCTGCCTCCGTCCTCGCCTTCACTTTCATTTGCTGTCAATGAGTCACTTGTTGCGGAATCGACACTGCTCGAAGATTTTTTTTCGGTGACGATGTTGCTCTGCTCATCCAGTTGCTTTGGCATTTTTGTTGGCGTTGGCGTTGGCGTTGGCGTTGACTTTTGCTGTTGCACAGTGGTGGATTCTTGAGTTTTTTGTGGCGAGGCCCGCGGACCGGCCCCAAGTTGCTTTTCGCCCAAGCGAATGACGTCCACAGTCAGTCGCTCACCTTGAGGAGTTCCAAGCCTTGCACTGGACATCAGCATCGGCCAGATGAGCAGCGAGAGATGCAAACACAAGCTCACAACTAGATACAACAAAAATATCCGTTGCCTCGACTGCGGCGACAGCTGTCCCGTAGACAGTGGAGAAATCAGGCGCAAAAAAAATCGCCTCAACAAATGTTAAAATCCGACGTTAATAATTGGCGAAACGAAGAAGGTTCCTTTGAGATGAAAATTAAGAAGACCAATCTGCACTCCTGTCAGCGAATCCGCAACATTGACCAAACCAATCTGAAATCCTCTGACCGTCTTTGCCTGATTGTAGAGCGCCAACTGGATTCCGTTGATATCGGTGAACTTAGCAAGGTTTGCGCCCAATGCCAACTGCAGACCCGAAACCTGGGAGGCCGCCTCATTGTAATTGACCAACAAAGAGCTTTGGATACCCACCACTTCTGTTTTGTTGTAATTTAAGTTGGTCAGTCCGGCCAACTGCAACCCCACGATGGTTGTCGAGCCATAGGTGATATTGAAAAGGCCAGACACAGAGAGTCCGACAAATGTTAAATCTGTTACATTGCCCAAGACACCAACATCAATGCCGTAGACATCACGATGCCGACCCCACAGCAAACTTAAACGAGCGCCCGTAATGTTGTAATCAGAAGGAGGAAACTGCAGCGGCGGAACAATGGCCACTGAAATCGGCGTCATAGCTGCTTTGGCCGTTTCAAAATGAATGAGCAAAACAAAAACTAAAAAGACAACAAAAGCTGGGCGTAGAATTCGCGATGATGATTTGTACATGCAGTCAGCCTAGACGAAAACATTCTAGAGCTCAAATAGGTATTTTCATCATTGATCAAGATTTCGCGATTTATAAGAACTGCTGATCGCAATTCTCATCAGATGTTCACAATTGCGCCTTTAACCGACGTCCCATCAATTTATCGATGATCATTTTTAAATTTTGACCAGCAGCCAAGCCGTTGCTGTGTTTTTTCGGCGACTGTGGATCCAAGCCAATGACATGATTGGGCATTGGGCCAAAGTTTTCGCTCCAAACAGCCAAAGATCCCCAGTTGATACCTATCAAACGATTTTTGCTATCAAATATGGGACCACCACTGTATCCGGTGGCGACGGCGGCATGATAAAAGAGATTGGATGAATCTTTAAAAAAGTTCTGCGACACCATATTAAAAAGCCATGTCAATCTCTCTGACGACAGCCCCAGCTCACCATAAAGTCTTTTCCACAGATTCACCGTAGCACTTTTTGATCGCAAAAAGCCTTGAGTCTGGCGCAAGCCAATGTGATCGATAGACCCCTCAGAACTGAGATTTGCGGCAGCACCAAAATCAATATATGAGGGTGTGGAAAAGTCATGGGCATAGGCCAGGTGACGTTGACCACTAGCAACCAGCGGCAGCACGCGCTCGCCTGCGGGCACCTGTGGAAATCCCAAGACACGAATGGGACCGTACTCCATCGAAATGCCACTCAAAAAGATTTGCGGATAACGAAAATTTGCCAGCGCAGGATGTTCCAACTTCAGCAGCACCCAATCACGGTAAGGTGCATTTTGATTGGTAAGCTGCAAATTTCCTAGATCGACAATCTTAAACTCGTGAATGACCACTTTTGTGGATGCTTGAGGGAACTCAATCAGCACATTTTTTCGGCAGCTTTGGCCAATGAGTCGCTGAGAGTATCGGGCGGCCGGATTTTTTCCGCCCTGAAAACAGTAGGTGATATTGTGTAAACTGGTGAGAAAATAACCAGGTTTGAAGAGCAAGATTCCAGTTCCCGATTTGAGCAGGCCATCGGAACGCAGAGTTATTTTTCCGATCGCCTCCAAAGGCAGCTCGGTTGCTTGCAATTTCCCCACGCCGCATATCAGCATAGGGAGGGCGATCAACAGTTTCCGTGTTTTCATTCGCATTCTATATATCAATCCATTTCAAATGAGCTGTTTGTATACAATCCATGATAGCAGATTCCGCTGATCATTTGATTTTTCTCAACACTCAAGAGCAATTCTAGACAATCGTCAAAAGGTCGATATCCGCGAGCAAGTGCAAAATGGCAATACAAAATTGCCTGATTGAATTTATTATCCCATGATAGGGCGATGACGCATTTGCCCCCACTCATTCAGGACCTCGCCCTTATTCTGGCCGTCGCCTCTGCTGTCGGACTTCTCTTTAACTTGTTTCGCCTGCCCGTTATTTTGGGATACATTGTTGCAGGAGTTAGCATTGGCTCCCTTCATGGCCTCCTCCCCAATGTCAGCGACAGTGCGGGCATTCAGGCCTGGGCCGATCTTGGCGTCATCTTTTTGCTTTTTAGTTTGGGCCTTGAATTTAGTTTTCGCAAACTTCTCAAACTGGGCTCTGCCGCGCCAATCACGGCGATTTTCGAAATCTCCTGCATGATGGCCTTTTCTTACCTGATTGGCGGACTGCTAGGCTTTGACAAAAACTCTTCGCTATTTTTAGCTGGCTGCCTTTCGATTTCATCCACCACTGTGATCTACAGAACATTTAAAGAGTTGAATCTGGAAAAATCCAAATTTGCCCAACTGACTTTTGGCACACTGATCATGGAGGATCTGCTGGCCGTGGTGCTGTTGGTGATATTGGCCGCTCAAGCACAGCAGACTTCACTTTCAGGGATGGATTTTGGCGCTTCGATTGCGCGTCTGATTTTCTTTTTGGTGTTGTGGCTGGTTCTGGGTCTGTTCTTTATTCCGTGGCTTTTTAAACGGATCATGAACAAGATCAATGACGAATTCCTGCTGATCTTTACCACCGGCCTGTGCCTGATGATGGTGATGATAGTGACCGGAAGCGGTTACTCCGCAGCACTTGGCGCCTTTATGATGGGCTCCATCTTGGCCGAGACATCGCAAATTCACCGCATTGAAAAGTCGCTGGTGCCCATTCGCAATCTGTTTTCAGCGATATTTTTTGTTTCCATTGGTTTGCTTTTGGACGTGACGCAGATTTGGCAAAATTGGTCGCTGATCCTGATTTTGAGCCTGGTAGTCATTTTGGGAAAAACTCTGAGTGTCACTCTCGGCGCGCTCTTGGCTGGCTCAAAGATGCGTGATGCCGTGGCCAGCGGTTTGAGTCTCGCGCAGATCGGCGAATTTTCGTTCATCATCGCCTTGCTCGGTAGCCGCATGGGCGTCACCGATGATCGCCTCTACGCCGTGGTGGTGGCCGTCTCCGTGATCACCTCTTCGCTGACGCCCTTTTTTCTAAAGCTCGCGCCGGCGCTGACTCGCTGGATAGAATTCATAATGCCCGCCGGAGCCCAGCTCGCTCTGGTGGACTATCAAAACAGTTTTGGCATTAACGGCCGCTCTTCCAAGCGCTCCCTGCTGTTTCGCGCCTATGGCTATCACATCGTGATGAACACCGTATTGATCATCGCCATTTTCTTGCTCGTAGAAAAATTAGGGCCGCGTGTGTTTTTGTCATTTTTTGATAGCCTGCGCTGGCTCAATTACTTTTTGGTAATACTCGCACTCATTGCCACCTCGCCCTTTTACATTGGTCTGTTGTTCGGTTCGGCAAAGAGCACTGACTTTTCTGCTGAGGACCAACAACGCTTGCGCCGGCTCGATTGGGGCACCAAGAGTGTGCGCTGGATATTTGCAACACTCTTGACAGGCACAATGATGAGTCACTTTCTGGGATTAAAGGGTGTCGGCGCCATCGTTTTGTTTTTGCTCTTTTTTGGCCTGGTCTTTGTGTTTCGACCTTCACGACAGTTCTATCGGCTTTTAGAAAAAATATTTCATGACAATCTGACTCTTGCCTCCGCCCATCATGTGGACCACAGCGATGACCATATTAAAAAGAACATCATCAACATGGCCCCCTGGGATTTGAATCTCGTGCCCTTTTTGGTCAGCCCCGCTTCCAAAGCCACTGGCAAACCCCTGCAATTTTCGGGAATCAAAGAGACCTGCCAAGTGATCGTCACCGCCATCTCGCGCGGCGACCAATGGATCATCGCACCCAGTGGAAGCGAGCCCATTTACCCCGGTGATCGCCTCTATTGTCTTGGCGATGAACCTGCACTCACCGCCGCCAAAGAGTATCTAGAAGAAAAAACCGAGGTTGACGTATCTGAAGTCAATTTCAACCTCCGCAAGCACCAGGTGTTTGCAGATTCCCCCCTCTGCAATCGCAAAATTCGCGACAGCGGCTTGCGTGAGCGAAAGCGCACCTTGATTGTTGGCATCGAGCGCGGCGGCCTCCGCTACTTAAACCCCGACCCCGAACTCACCATCGAAGAAGACGATATTGTGTGGCTAGTGGGGCCCAACACTGACTTGATTTCCATCGCTTAGCTCCGCTCCCCACTCTTAACCTCAAACCTCGACCTTAGCCATCAACAGGGGAGTCACTCTTTATTTGGATATGCATTCGTCGCTGCTTATTCACCCAAACCAAAGTCATAATTTCCCACTATGAGACAACTGGCCATTATCGTTCGCCAAGAAGTAACCGATAGCGATAATATAATTGTAGTGGAATGCCCCTAGAGGAGCCGACGGCATTGTGGAATTACCTAATGGGAACCATTACTTTTAATAAAATTTAATTCGGAGGCGTCGATTGGAATTGCGAAACTTCATCAGAGTCATCCTTTTTGTGATTCCCATGATCGTCCCGGCTCCGTCAAGCGCACAGAGCACCAGAAGAGTTAAGCTTAGCGATGTGCAAAGCTTTAAGTTTAATAGCCGACCCGCCGTTAATGCCTTTTGCACCAACCTAAAAACCAAAACTAAAAGCCTCGTTCAATGTTCAGATAAGAAAAATGATGCGAATAAATTAACATTTCAGTTCTGTGGAAATGGCTTCGTAGGCTATGGGGAATCGACAGACGACGGAAAAATTACTTTAACTTCTCCACCGACCCCAAATATGGGGCCACTTTATGAAATGAAAAATAAACTCAACGAAGTGCTCGCGACAAGTTCCCCTGCTTATTCATATAGCGTTCAAACCCCGTATATTAATGAATTGGTAAGTTTGTGCGCTCAATACTTTCCACAGCAATCCGAGAGAATTAAAGAGGACTTTGAACGCGAAGCCTTGCAATCGCAAGCCCCTGCTGCTGCAACGACCTCTTCTATTCCAAGCCGCGAGGAATGTGAAGCTACACCCAATAGCTTAAATTGCATCAGGTACTTCATACCACCTCCGCAAGACTCCGTAGGGGGTGACATCCAGGCCAAACCCGGAACGATAGAGCAAAAAACTAACCAGCCCGCAGCGAGATGAAGGAACTTAAATGAATTCGCAGAACAGATCACAAAACCAAAATCCGCCACCACCTCCGCGCGCGGCTTCCGTGTGGGAGGCTGTGGGCAATACGCCGATGTTGGTGATGCAGAGTTTTGAGAAGATGACGGGGCATCGGATTTTTGGGAAGGCGGAGTACTTAAATCCGGGTGGCAGCATTAAGGATCGTGCAGCCAAGGGGCTCATTGAGTACTTTGAGGAGAAGCATCAACTGAGGCCTGGGGACACGCTGGTGGAGGGCACGGCAGGAAATACGGGAATTGGTTTACTGACGCTGGCGGCAGCGCGCGGTTATAAGGTTTGTATTACGATTGCAGAAAATCAGGCCGCAGAAAAGTTTCAAATTCTAGAGGCCTTTGGTGCAGAGATCATCAAGACGCCGGCGGTGCCGTTTAGCGATTCAAGACATTTTGTGCATGAGGCGAAACGAATTGCTGCAAGTCGGGAGCGGCACTTTTATGTGGATCAGTTTGAAAACACGGCCAACGCTGATTTTCACTTTAGGACCACAGGACCAGAGATTTGGGAGCAGTGCGAGGGCAAGATCGATGCTGTGGTGATGGCGATAGGATCAGGTGGCACCATCTCAGGTGTGAGTCGGTACTTAAAGAGCAAGGATTCTAAAATTCAGATCGTAGCGGCTGACCCAGAGGGCTCGGGAATCTATTCTTACGTAAACACAGGTGAACTCAAAGCTGCTGGATCCTCTCTGACTGAGGGAATCGGCATCATGCGGCTGACCCAGAATTTTTTAGGTGCGCAAATCGATGGTTCTTTTGTAGTCAATGATCAGGAGATGCTGGCGGCCTTTCGCTTTTTGCTCGAAAAAGAGGGTCTACTGATTGGGCTTTCTGGCGCACTGAACACTTATGGCGCAATGAAGTGGGCTCTGACACAGCAGAAACCACAGAGAGTGGTGACCGTGCTTTGTGATCATGGATCACGCTATCTTTCGAAAGTTTATAACGAGGCGGCCCTCAAACCACTTGGACTTTGGCCATGGCCACGTATTGAGTCATTATTGCCGATTGCAAATTCGCAAAAGGTTGGTTGAATTCTCAATGTGCTACAAATGGGGCTATTCTGTATGCCCAGAGGGCACGAATCCTCGACTGTAAGAACTTCCAGGTCAACCTCTAACTGAAACAGTCATTTCTTGAGAAAAATCAGTCCTCCGCGTATCATTAAGGCTAAGGAGAATTTCAAATGATCGCAGCATCGACTCCACCTCCCGCATCGAAGACGCCTCAAAAACCTGACGGCAACAAAATTGATTGGGCGAATCTTCTTTTCATTGCACTGAACTCTGTGGCCGCCGTGACGCTGGTGCCTTTTTTTGCAGTTCAGACTGATCAGTATTGGCAAACCTGGTTGTTTGGTTTTTTGTTTGCGGCAGCCACCAATCTGTCCATCACAGCAGGTTATCACCGTCACTTTTCTCACAAGTCCTATGAGGCCAGTCGCATTCTTCATTATCTTTACCTCTTCTTTGGCACCAGTGCCTTTCAAGGTTCCGTCCTGCAGTGGTGCTCTGATCATCGCAAGCACCATACGCAGGAAGACACTGATAAGGACCCTTACAGCATCACCAAAGGTTTTTGGCATGCTCATGTGGGCTGGCTCTTTGTAAAAAACTCCGATCGAAAAATTGAGCGCGTGGGGGACCTTGCCAAGCAGCCACTGGTGAAATTTCAAAATGAATATTATGGCTGGCTGGCGACGGCGCTGGGGTTTTTCTTTCCTGCAGCCATTGCAAGTCTTTGGGGTGACTTTTGGGGCGGCCTTTTGGTGGCTGGATGCTTGCGAATTTTTATCACTCAGCAAACCACTTTTTTTGTAAATTCCTTGAGCCATTACATAGGTGGCAAGCCTTACAATCTTGATATAAGCGCCCGCGATAACATTTTGGTGGCCTTCCTTACTCACGGCGAGGGTTATCATAATTTTCACCACGCCTTTCAGTTTGATTTTAGAAACGGCATTCAGTGGTACCAATGGGACCCAACAAAATGGTTCATTCAGACCATGTCGCTCCTAGGTATGGCTCGCAATTTAAAGACGGCGCCCACCTTTGAGATTGTTCGCGCAAAGATGCAGGCGCTGGAGGTCGAGCTTCTAAAAAAAGGGCTGTGGTCGGAACAGTTGGCTTCACTTAAAGAGCGCATCTTTGAAGCGCAAAAACGCATGAAAGCGCACAACGACCTATGGAAAGAAAAATCTGGTGAGCACTACCGCAAGATGATGACCGATTTTCACGTCGCGCGGATCGAATACAAAGCCCTGGTGGATCAGTACTTCCGCACCGTCAATGTCCTATCTAACTGACATTGTATTTTTTAGGCGGCCGGATCGTTCTTTCTTAGCGATTTGGTCGGCGCCGCGCTGCCCGCGTCCGTCTTGATGATCTTTTCTTTGAGCAGCTCAATGCGTTCAAATAACCGATTGATCGAAGAGTCACCCTGATAGGTGGCGCTCACCGTATCGCCGAGATCTGTATCGAGAGTTTTGAGCTGAGCTTGCACGCCGTGCAGGCGCGAGCGTAGACTTTCAAAGGCGATTGCCAAATCATCAGCAAGCGAAATGATTTCGATGCCTGCTTCATAGCGTTCAAATTGCCCCTGTGCCCAACTCATCATCTGGAGCATTGGCAACAGCTGCGTCGGCCCCACCAACGCCACCTGATTTTTGCGGGCCTGCTCAAAGTGCTCAAAGTGGTTTTCGCAAAGATCCTGCAGCATGGCTTCGCTTTCAATAAAGCAAAA
The DNA here is from genome assembly GCA_964388665.1 of uncultured Pseudobdellovibrionaceae bacterium. Classification (GTDB taxonomy): domain Bacteria; phylum Bdellovibrionota; class Bdellovibrionia; order Bdellovibrionales; family Bdellovibrionaceae; genus CALCCV01. The sequence continues at coordinate 37,100 of CAYMBJ010000024.1, forward strand.
CACAAAGGGCACACTAGAGAGAGCTTTGGCCTTTACGGCACTTTCACTGAGCGCTTCAATTCTTCTTTCGACAGCTTTTAAATACGAAATGCGGGCCACATCTTTTTCTGCGGCATCAACATTGAGCGTGTCCTGAAAATAGGCCAACAGGCGGTGCTTGCAATCAACATAGGCTTCAGAACCGCTGGGAAGCTTGAGCACCAAGAGTTTGAGCTCCTCTTCGATAACGCCAAACTCCCGACTCTTAACCACCATCACCTCTTCATGAAAGTCGATCTTTTCGCGCAGGCCTGCGCCTGTGAGAATTGCCGTGATGGAAAGCTCTCCCCAGTTTTTTCCCAATTCTTGGTTTTCTGAGCGCAAACAACGGCGCAATGAGGCCGCTTCAGAGATGATATTTTTTTCGTGATCTGCTATGTGCTCCAATCGACTCTTCACCTCGCCCAATGTCGATTCATTTTTCACTTGCATGGTTTCGAGCTTTTCTTGGGCTTTAACAAACAACAGACTCAAACTGTTGTAGGAATCTAAAACCTTTTCGCCCGTGTGACCGATGGTTTTTGATTGCTCATCTGTGAGCTTGGCGATGTTATCTCGCACCTCTGACTGGAGCGTCGTGATCACTTTGTTCATTTCACCGGCGGCCAATTTCGTAAAGGCTTCTTGCAAAGCTTGGACATCCAATTCTCGCTGCTTCAAATGGCTTTCGTGTGCTGCTGTGAGTTCAGCGATGGCTGCAGCGGACTCTTCAGTTTCTCTCTGCAACTCTGAACGTAGATTGCGCTCCACTTTGCGGCGTCGAGCTATTTTGCTTGAAAGCATAAAGTAAGTCAGCAGTGCGCCAACGACCGATCCTAAAACAACATATTTGGCAAAGAGCAGAGTCACAAAGAGCCTCCATAATGGAGCCCATAGCTCCAATGGTGTGATTCTTTATTTTGACTCGGGTCTATTGAATTATAAAGTGAATAACGAGTTCACTTGGGATTCAGGATCAAAAGTCTTGGATACTATTGGCTAGTTCCGGGTAATCCACAAATGGATTGCGACTTCCTTGAATCTCAAACACCTTTCGATTGCGCTCTTTTTCGAATTCGTCAACGGGATGTGTCTGATGCCAAGCTCTCAAGGTCATCTCTTCGCCGCGACTGATTGGCAGATCATATTTAACTGAAAAATAAAACAGTGCCCGCGCCACTCGACCTTTGTGATCCTCTGGTGGCTCAAACACAGGTCCGGCTTGATTGTGGTCCGCTGCCGGTTGCCCAATTCTCACGGTCGGACATTTGAGGTTTTTTGAATCTTTGGCCACTTCACCGAATTCAAAATTTCCACGCACAGAGTTCATTTGTGAATCGGTAGGATAGAGGTGGTGCAAATCCGACTTTTGCTCTTCTTTAGAGAACCGACCATTGAAGCGTGACTGCGGCCAGGTGTGTTCGATATTCACCACTCTGTGATCAGGTATTTGGCCTGGGGCTGGGCCATTTCCAGAGGGAAACTCAGACTGCAAATAATCATGTTCACAGTAGAAGTCAAAAACACCGTACTGACCGTTTTTTTCTAAGAGATACATATCACCAAGAAGAACTTTGCGAGCATTGTTGTAGCCGATGGCTTTGTGCTGAACACATTTTTCTGTTTGGCAGCTATCGCTGATGATGTCCATCTGCCCCTGTCTGATTGAGTGCACCAGGCGCATGACATTTTTTAATTCTTGGACCAAGGCCTTTTGATCTGAAGTCGCTTTTTGCCCCTGCATCATCTGATGGAGCTTTTCTCCGTAATAGGGTTCAAAGTTTTCAGCATGGGCAAAGCTGGCAAATAGAATCGCACCTAACAGGAACGCAAACACGCGATGGTTCTTCATCAAATAATCCCCTCCGTAGTCAGGCATTTACGGTGCCTGGTAGAAACGCCAAACCGTATTTTTGGCTTATAGCTTCAGGTCAATTTTGCTCTCTTGTGTTTTAGGAATGACCGGATTTTAAAATTTTTTCAATCTCAAAAACGACAATTACAAAAATTTGTTAATAATTTCGCACGAAGTTAGGGAGATTCCAGATCTTAACGAAATGCTAATCATCTATACTGGAGGCAGGCCTGGACTTAAATAAAAATTCATGGTTGGCAAATTCAGCCAAAGCCTTGCTTAGCAACTGCTGGCGAACGATGTCGTTTTTTAGAATGAACTGCTTCATCAGTCCTCTCTGACTTCGCGAAAGCGCCTGCTGGCTCCACCAGCGTAGAAAGCCCGAGCCTAAGTCACGACTGTGCTTGCGCAGGATAAGTGTTCGATTTCGCTGAAAAAGATAGGTGGTGTAAAACGGATCCTTGTGGCAGGTCTTGCCAATGCCATGGGCAATTCGCCACTGTGGCGCAAGCCCCAGATGCACACCTAACTTTTGACATCGCAAGCCGAGATCCACATCTTCCCAGTAGGTGTGCAGGCGGCAATCAAAACCCTGAGTGTGGTGAAAGCTGTCACGATCCATCCAAAACGCCGTGCCTGGAATGTAGCGATGTTTTGTGCCCAAAAACTCATTTACAGAGCGACAATGAAAAATATTCGCATTGAAATAGGAGACTCCTCCGCCCAAAGAGTCCACAAGTGCCGTTTTTCTTCTCAACAGAAGGGGCCCGTAGATGCCCGGCCTCTGCGGCATTGGGCCCGATTCCACCAATGCGGTGTCATTTGTTAAAAACAGTGCCCATTGATGTTTGCTAAAGGCCCGACTTAAGCCAAAATTTGCTCCGGCCGCATAGCCTTGATTTTCACTAATTGTTAGGTGATTCACAGCGGGCAGCTGTGTGCGCAGCATCGCCTCTGTCTCTGCTCGTGAGCCATTGTGCACCAAGTGAATCTGCTCAGGTACAAACACTTTGCTTACGCTCTCCAACGTTCGTAGCGTCAACTGAGGATGATTGTAGCTCAAGATAACACAGGCCGCATCTTTGATTGCATTCATTATGACAAAGACATATCCCAACTCTTATGAAAACAGCAAGATCCGTTCTTATTCCTGCTGCCGGCTATGGTCGACGAATGGGTTCTCCCGCTGCCAAAGAATTGCTATACAGTACTGATTTGCAAATGACCTTTATAGATCATGCCATCAGACTGGCGCACAGTTGGCAGGCCACACCCATTGTGGTCACCCGTGCAGACAAAACAGAACTCATCGAATACTTGAGGGCCAACTGCGCTGATCAAATTAGGCTGCATCTGATTGAAGGCTCCGTGGAATGGGCCGACACTTGCGTTCAGTCGATTTCGCTACTTGCTGAGCACAGCGTATTGCTATTGCCCGACACGCAGTTTTCGCCCGCAGACATCGGCCTCAGTCTGTTTGCGGCACTGACCGACGCAGAGATCAGCGCAGCCTGTTTTTCGCCCGCTTCACTCAGCACCTGGGGCGCCATTGCCACCTCAAAAGATGGCCTATTGATTTGCGAGAAACCAAAATCCCCTCCCGTTTGCACCGATCACCCTGGCGCTCCTTTAGTTTACGATGGCTACGAAAATGCTAAAGCTTGGGGACTCCTGGGTTTTCGCAAGGGTCGCGCCCATGAACTCTTTAGCAAGATCTCGCGGAGCCATGAAGAGCACAGCACTTGGCAGAAACTCGAATGCACCTATAAAGAACTGCCTCTAAACCACTTCGTTGATTTGACTCGAGGGAATGGGGCTGCAGGCGCTAGCCCCTCACTGGCTCTCTAAGCTACGCGGTGTTTTCTCTACTGGCGTAAGAGTGTCGGTCAGTTCGGTACTGCCCTGGAGCTCTTCAAATTTTCGCGCAGTGACCAAAACTCGAGTTTCAAAGCTAGCCACCGTGCGATTGTACTGTTCCACTGAGCGATTCAAATTTTGCCCGAGGCCTGCAAAGTGGTCCACCATGTCCTTTAGTCGCTTTGAAAGCTCTTTTGCCAAGGCGCTGATGCGCACCGAATTTTCTTGGAGCGTGTCCTGCTTCCAACCATAGGCGACCGCCTTTAACAATGCGATGAGAGTTGTAGGTGTCGCTAAAATCACTTTCTGATCAATGCTCTGCTCCAACAAAGACGGATCATATTCTAGAGCCGCGCTAAAAAAAGACTCTCCCGGCAAAAACAAAACCACAAATTCAGGGGAAGGCTGAAATTGCGTCCAATAGGCCTTTCGGGACAGATCTGTGATACGAGCGCGAATGTGCTGCGCATGTTCTGCAAACTTCTCCTTGCGATAAGTCTCATCTGAAGTTTGTATGGCCTCAAGAAAAGAATCGATCACCGCTTTGGCATCGATCACGATATTTTTTCCACCCGGTAATTTCACCAACAGGTCGGGGCGCAGACGTGAATCTTCGCCGTTCTGATGAACCTGTTCATAGAAATCACAGTGATCAAGCATTCCAGCCAGTTCCACCACACGGCGCAGTTGCAGCTCTCCCCATCGCCCGCGCACCTGAGGCGCGCGCAGGGCCTTGGCAAGGCCGGCCGTTTCCACTCGCAATTTCTGTTCGCTGTCTAATAAATTGCGAATGGTTTCGCTAAATTGAGAACTTTGCTGCAGCCGTTCTTTTTCTGATGTCTGCACCTGGACTTCCACTCTCTGCAGAGTCTCTTTGATCGGTTGCAGAATGTTTTCAATGGACTGCGAACGCTTTTCTAGATCCATTTTTGATTGGGAATGCAAGGACTCGAGAGAGTTTCGCGCCAGGCGCACAAACACCTCGTGGTTTTCTTTCAATGACTCTGATGAAATGGAGCGAAAGCTCATTTGCATCTGTTCTTTGGTTTGGTTGATGAAATCTAAAGTCGTCGCCAATTTTTCTTGTTGCAATTTTGTGGCAACTTCTAGCTGACTTTTTTCGATGAGCAGAGCCTCTCGGTCTCTTGTTAAAGCCGCAAGCTGAGCTGCTGCCTGGATCTCACCCTTTTTTAGAAATTCGATTTCAGCTTCGTAATCAGCAATCTTCTTTAAGTGCTGCTGCTGATCATTTGCAGTTCGGTACTGTTTAAAAAAATAGCCAACACAAGCCCCAATGAAAAACACCAGCAAAACCATGTAGGGATTCAAAAGTTCACTCACCATCATGATCGCAAAGTAAAAGACTTTGGCAACTCTGTCTACCTAGAAATCCCGTAAAAAGGGGGCGAACAGGTGCTCGCCCCCAAGCGTAGGATACCCGGGATCGATTAGCCGATGAGCTTTAAAGCTGCAGCGGCTGTCGAGTTGGCTTGTGCTAGGGTGGATGTCCCAGCTTGTAACAATACATTGTTTCTGACCATTTCAGATGAGGCCTGTGCCACGTCAGTGTCGCGAATACGACTGTTGGCGGCGGTCAAGTTCTCAAATGTAACGCCTAAATTATCTACGGTCGATGTCAGACGATTTTGCAGAGCACCCAGATTGGCGCGATAGCCATTCACGGTAGACTGTGCAACGTCCAAATTTCCTAGGGCCTCTTGCGCGCCCTCTTTTACTGAAAAATCTAAATCTGTAAGTCCCAAAGCATCCAACGTGGCCACATTCTCGCTTGCAGCAAAGGAAATGCGATCGTCTTCAGCATTGTTGAATACGCCCACTTGAAAATCAAAAGTCGGCGTGGAACCGTCCAAAAGCTTTGTTGTTCCCCAAGTGGTCACATTGGAGATACGTTGAATTTCGCTCTTCAACTGTTGAACCTCTTTGTCGATGAATCCTCTTTCTACATCACCAACAGTATCAGATGCGGCCTGGATGCCGATCTCACGAAGTCGAATGATGATATTGGACATCTCGTTCAAACCGCCCTCTGCAGTTTGCACCATGGAGACTCCATCATTGGCGTTTCGTTGCGCCTGAGTGATGGATCTTGTTTGAGCTCTTAAGCTCTCAGAAATCGCCAAACCTGCAGCGTCATCTGCTGCGATGTTGATTCGACTTCCTGAAGCCAATTGGCCCATGGATTTTTGCATGACTCTCTGACTGCCGATCAAATGCCTTTGAGCATTGATGGCTGATACGTTTGTGGAAATTCGCATTCCCATATGTTTATCCTCCGCTTGTGAACCTGTTGAACCGTCCTAGTGAAACTTTGTTTCCAAGAACCAACTCCCCGGAAACTGGTCTAGCGCTTCTGTGCTTTAGACCCCTAGCACTTTGTCGTTCGTGACCATCCAGATCGGGTGAAAAGCCCAGGACTCAACTGAACGGAGGTATAGTTTTGCAAGCAAAAAAGCGAACTAGACTCAAGATTCTACAACCACCGCCTCAGGACGAGACAGCGACTGTCTCAAAACAAAAAATGAAACAAAGATCTGATTTATTTTGGGACGGCAGTCGCATGATTCAAACTTTAAGCAAAGCGCGTCTCACTTTGCCGCCGCATTGCAATCATCAAAAAGAGCGACGAGCCGAACACCATGAAAGGTGCCTGACTTGTCAAGCTCCCATGGGGGATGGGGATAAAATTTAGCTGTGGCACACTGGCCTTCTTTCACCACAGCCCATTGCCGATCCTCAGAAGAGCCAGTGACAATCTCGGTTGTCAACTGATCACGAATGGCAACTGAAAACGAAAAGACCTCTTTCGGAGGCGCCCCAGATCCACGTGTGGCAATCACTGAAAATGGCGCCTCGATTCTTTCGACGCCAACGACAACACCCGTAACCGCCCGTGAAAAGATATAGGAATAGTAATTGAAAAAAACAAAAAGAACCGAAAAGACAAGAATCAACACAATTAGAGATTTTAATGCAGATTTCATACCCCAATTTAGCCAGTTTTGGCGACGACTCAAGATAAAAGTCGAGTCAAGTTAACTTTTTTTTTGAAACTGCCGAAAAGTTGTATAGGTCAAAGAGAATTTTTTATGGGCACTTTATTACACAGAGGATTGAGCTCGCCAGATGAAATTAAGTAGATTTGAAAAGTACATTGCAATAGGCCTGGTACTTCTGATTTGCGGTCTTTCTTGGATGCTACAGGAAGATCGCTTTTGGTCAGACAGCTCAGTCGCTGGCGGCGAAGCTTTGGGTCAGCTCACCGATGTAAAAAATGATGTTCGCACAAAGTCATCTTCTTCGTTTAGCTGGAGCCCCGCCACGCTTAAAGATCAAGTCTATTGGAATCAAAGCCTGTACACCGGCCCAAAATCAGAAACCACTGTAAAGCTTTTAAATGGTGCGCTATTGAAGTTGGGCGCCAACACCTTTATTCGCTTTACCCAACAAAATGGACTCACCAAACTCAATTTATCTCAAGGTTCAGTTGTTGCCGAATCTGGTGATTCTAAAAATGACATCTTGATCGAAAACGAAGGCGAAACAATAGCCATCTCTTCTCAAGCAAAGACGGCCTTAAAAATCGTCAAAGAAAAGTCCAAACCTTTTGCCATCGCAAAATCCAAAGGTCAGGTTGAAGTCAAGAACTTAGAGACGCAGGCTCCGGTGAAGATCCAAGAAGTGAAATCCCTTGCAGAGCTCATTGCACCCTCTGACGTCGCTTCAAATTCTTTGACAGCTCCAGAGCTTGAGGAACCAACAACGCTTCTTGCCGAAATTCAGCCTTCCATCGCTCCAGAAAATGTGCCACCCGCGCCGCCGCCGTCACTGAATAATTTTGCATCTGAAACTTCGACCCTGTTTGCAAATGAGGAACTCAAAGTTTCTTGGCAAAGCACCCATTCCGGCAAGTATCAGGCCAATTGGACTTGGAATGACAAAGATGAATCGCAGATCGTCGAAACTGCCACAATTTCCATTCCACTTTCTGAAGATAGCGAAAGTGACTCCAAGCCTGTACGAAATACTTCGCTCGACGTCAAAATTTGGCCACTTGACGCCAGCGACTCAACTATGGGCGATCCGCAGCTGGCATCTTTGTCTTGGCAATGGGAGCCAGCACCTCAACCATCAGCGGCCCCTGCTGAGCTCAACAGAACCATGTACATAGAAGACTTCGACGCCTGGAATGCAAAGATCAAAGTGAGTGCGAATTCGCGGCGACAAACTCACATTGAATATCAATTGTCTCCAGATCCAGATTTCAAAACCATTCAAAAGAGCGACGTCCTGCCGCTGACAAACAGAGAGGCCACGATCGAGGTTAGCCAACTTCCCGCAGGCACATGGCATCTTCGCGTCCGAGGTGGCCTGGCTCCGCAGCTCCATACATTCTGGTCTCGGCCTCTGAAGTGGCAACTTCAGGTCAAAAAGCCATTGGTGCTGACTGCACCTGTTTTGCAAGAACATAACATTGCCTACTCCGTCGACTCCACTCCTCCCGTCATCAATTGGGAGAGTGGTCCTGCCGACAAATACACTTTTGAGTTTGCAAAGGATCCAGAGTTCAATGTGAACAAGCGCACCATAACAGAAGAGAAAAAAATCATCTCGCCCAAATTCCCGCCCGGTGTCTACTATTACCGTGTCTACGCCATGAAGAACGACAAAATGAGTCCGCCATCGGAGACAGGCACGATCCTAACTCAACATGCCCGCCCCATACTTAAAGTTTCTCCAAACAAAGCCATCAAAACTGATCGCGCCATCGCCAGCCTGCCGGCTGAAAAGGTCGAAATTGAATGGCAGCATTCTTCGGAAAGCGTGCAATTGTGGCAGAGCTCGGACCCCGAATTTTCGGCACCGACCAAGACGGAACTTAAAACTAAAAAACACACTGTTAAAATTCAGACTCCTGGAAAGTACTTCTTTCAACTTCACTGCCCAAAGCAAGGTGAGCAGGAACTCTGTCTTCCATCAAAAGTACAAACGTGGACTTATGATGTAAGCCCAGGCCTCCATGCCCCCAAGATTACAAATCCTGTAAACGACATGATCATTTATACCTCCGCCAACAAGGGTGGTTTGCCTGTGGAGTGGACCTCCGACACGAAGGCCATCGGATATGAGGTGGAACTCAGTCGCGACGAATCCTTTGGAAAGGAAACAAAAAAAATAAAATCACGACGCCCTTCTTCCTTGTTTGCGTCAAGCCTAGGGACAGGAACTTTTTACCTTCGCGTGAAAGCAGTCAGCGACAACTCTCTGTATACCTCGGATTGGTCCAAGCCCGTGCGCGTCCAAATCAAAACCAGAGCGCAGTATTTTACAAAATAAAAACTGACACGCCCAAGAACACCTTTCGAAATGAGTTCTAGCCTACAATTTTTGCTGCAGAAGACTTCGCATGAGCGGCCCTGTGAGTCCAATGACTGCAGACTTTGGCTGGCTCAATTCGCCATCAGGCCAGTGAGATGTGAATTCCTTTGGATCCAAGACTTTCGTGTTTTCACCTGGATGCTGGATCGAAACAAACAGTGTTTCCTGATCGGGGGCAAACCAAATTCCTGTCATTTCGGCATCTACTGGCGCCGTCATAAAACGATAGATTTGGCCGGCTCCATCGCCGTGCAAGGGGATGTAAAATAGCGAATTATTACCGTAGGGAAGATACTCACCGTTTTTCTTCGACATTGACATATCTGTTACCATCCAGAGATTTCCATTTTGGTCGAAAGCCAAGTTGTCTGGGCACGAGAATCCCTTTTCTTCGCCACCCTTCATAAAAATCGAACTGGTGAAATGAGTGCTAGTGAAGTCTGCATTTTCTTCAGAAATCTTCAGAAGATGCCCATGAGGCCGGCCCTTGTTATTGGTGCAGCTCAAATATATGGCCTTCGTTATTGGATCAACTTCGCAATCTTCGGGACGATCCAGCGGCGTCGCTCCTACCAATTTGGCCGCTTCACGCGTGCGAATCATCAGCTCCAATTTTGATTTGAATCGACCTTTGAGTTTTTCATGCCGTAATGTCAATGGAATCCACTCGCCCTTTTCAACATTGGCGACATAAAGAGTACCATCATCGAGACTTCCTGGCTTTGAACTGATAAACTTATAAAAGTGTTCATCTTTGGCGTCATCGCCCATGTAAACCACAGCTCGGCCATCCTTTGCTGTAACCACAGTGGCGCCTTCATGAGCAAAGCGACCGAGCGAAATCTGTTTTTTATTGTTGTCGAAATTATTTGGATCCACTTCAACAATCCAACCATAATGTTCTGGCGGACGCGGGTCGACCTGATCCCAGGCCAACGCCCTATCTGGAGCCGGAGTCAGCTTGCGTTTTCCCTCGCGCAAATCCACCTCTCCATAAAACAAATGGTAATTCTCTTCAGCAGTTAAAAAGTTTCCCCAGGGTGTCACCCCTCCACAGCAATTTCCTAGAGTTCCAAAGGCTTTGGACTTTCCTAAGATCGCAGTCCTGTTAGAAAACGAAATGGGACTCTCGCCAGTGAGACGGCGATTCCGCGAGCTATCTAAATTCACTTGCCAGCGACCCGAGTCACTTTTCTTGATATGCAATAAGGACCCACCCACCGCCTGACGTTCTAAATGAATTTGCTCCTTTGTTTTTGGTTTAGATTCATCCAGATACTGCGAGACAAAGAGCGGATGAAAGTATTCATGGTTCACCCACAGATAGCCTTCGAATATGTTATTCTTAGCAAACGGAATATAAGCTAAAAAATCATTATTCGCGCCAAATCGTTCGCCCATTGCATTGATCGTGTCGCCTTCCTTGATCATCACATAGGACTCAAGCCCCGCCACACGCTGAATGTCATCTTGAACTGAGGGCGGCAGCGAAGGATACACTTGGTTGCTTGGACTTTCGACTTTGGAGACACATCCCGCTGCGGAGGATGCAAGCGCGACCTTGGTCAAGAAACCAGACTCCAATAGAGGAAGGCCAACGGAACTTCTGCCCAACCATTCGATAAACTCTCTGCGAATCATACTTTCCCCCTCAACTCAATTAATATATTGTTTCCGCAGTCACTCAGCGCAATCAAGACTCAATTCTGCTGATTGCATTTTTGACTACCTTTGTTAAAGAGCAACTCTTAGAATACAGTCATGAAGATCCACCACATAAAAGAACTTGCCGTTCAAACGGCCAAATACGTTCGAGAAAGTGATCTGCGTCTGATAATGACTTCACTCTCTTACTCAACTATTTTGTCTCTAATACCCCTGATAGCTCTCTCTCTTGCTGTATTTAAGGCGATCGGAGGCTTGGAGCATCTGATTCCTAAAGTCGAGTCATTTATTTTGAGCAACTTGACCATCGATGCCAGCGAGTCGGCAATCCGCTTTTTAAAGAAAGCCATTTCTAAAATTCACGCCGGAAAATTGGGAAGCTACGGCTTTATCTTTCTATTGTACACCTCTCTCCGATTGGTTCGCGACATCGACTACTGTGTGCAAAAAATATGGCAGATCAAAAGTGGTCACCCTTTTTATAGACGACTTATCAAGTATTGGGCCATGCTGCTATTTTTTCCCTTGCTGATTTCTGCCTACGTAGGCTTGGCAAGCTATGGCCAGAGCTACAATGTTGTTCGTGGCCTGCCAGCGGCACTCTTTCAGTTTTGTATGCTTTTTTCTTTTCTGTATTTGATGTTTAAACTTGTACCCTCCGTCCGCGTAAAAAAAGCGGCAGCATTTTATCCGGCCTTCTTTGTGGCCATTGCACTTATAGTTTCACGAATGGCGCTTGTTTACGCGCTAAAGAGCATCATTCATTACGATAAGATTTACGGAAGCTTAGCAAGCATCCCCGTTCTCTTTGTTTCCATTTCGTTAGGATGGTACTTGGTGCTCTTTGGCGTCGCCCTTTCTGCAGGAATCAACCGCTGGAAAGAGGATCTCGAAGCTCCAATCAACTTTCTCGAAGGTCAGGAAGGCGGCAGCGTTTAGGCAAATTACAAGCAAAGGTCGTGGTCGCACGCCGCAAGCGAAGATGGCGGTCGCGGCTAGCATAGGTCTTATCTCGATTCGAATTTTGGGTTAGGCGGCCCTGTCCTGCATGGATCTGTCTGCTCCTGTTAGCGAAAAACCCACCTGAAAGTCGCTCAGTACCGGGTCCTTACCAAATTTCCAGGCTGAAATTTTCACTTTTGGTTCACTCAAAAAGCCGTGATGGCGCTCGTTGATAATTCTGACCTGAGTTTTTGCAAAATGAGTCCCTACCAACTCGCCAAGTGTGAGATCAAGGGCAGCTCGTTGCAAATTGGCCCAAGTCTGGAAACGAGTCAAAAAGGATGGATTCCATTGATTTTGAGAGCCAACCCACTCAAACTTCTTGCCCATGATTTGCGTGAGCGTCAGGTTCATCTGAATTCTATGACCTTGATTTGAGTTCAGCTCAAACACCACTGTCAAATCACCAGCGATTGTAGAGCCCCACTCCAAGTTACTGTGTTGGCATTCCACTGTATTAGAGTTTTCTTTTAAAAACTCGCGGCAAAAGGACTGCGCCATCTTCTGAACCAGACTTTCTTCGTGAGCAAAGGGCCAATCAGGAAAAACGGTCTTAACACCTTTTTGCGTCTTTAACTCATCCAATATCAAGAAGGATTGAAAGAGAAGATCCTCTTTGCCAAAAGGTTTTAACAGTACCGCCGCTCGCGACGGCAAATTTTGCCTCTCTCTGACCAGCTCATCAGGATGCCCTGTCATTACCAACAGCCCGAGGTGAGCAAACTCTTTTTTAGATAGCACTATGTTGATGAGGTCACGTCCACCACTGGATGGCATAATGAAATCTGTACAAAGAAGATCGATAGCCACTTGAGTGAGTTTCCGGTAGGCTTGACCGCCTGATGTCGCCGAAAACACCCGAAACAGGCCGGATGCATGATACAGTGAGGAAATGTATTCGACCAAATCTGAATCATCATCTACAACAAGAACGCTGTGCTGTTTAATCATAAACAGCTGATCGGAACCTTAGTGGATTTCTTTAAGTCCAAATCAGCTTACACACAGCTTGCCAAAAGACTTAGGAATTGATCTATGTGTTTGAGAGAGCCTGAACCTGCTTCGAAATGCGACCAATTTTGCGTGACGCAGTCTCAGCTTTTATAACTCCGCATTTGGCCGCTTTCATCATTTCAGACATAAAACTCACCAATAGTGTGCGAGCTTCATCTGCCTTCTTTGCGACAATTGCTTTAGCGAGAGTCTTTTCAGATGTTCTCACTCTGTTTTTACGTGCAGTATTGGCCGTGCCACGACGAAGTGACTGGCGAGCTCTTTTTGCGGCTGACTTATGATTTGCCAATGGAAACCTCCTGATGAGTCAAAGCTCAGAGCTTTAACACCTCTTTCCTAGGATACGCAACAGATTTTAGCCTTGAAGTGCCTAGGCAATGATGGTCAAATGAATTGCCGCAAGGGTCGCTCGGCACATTCGCATAGCTCCCCAGCGTAACTTATTGAAAATACTAATTATCATAGAGCCTGCCCAGTGGTTCAAGAGGTCAAAATGGATTGGACGCTCATCTCAATTGCATTCATAATCAGCATCGCCCTCGGCGCCCTTTTGGGTTGGATGGGATTTCGCTTTTATCGCAGTCTGATCATCGTCGGCGCAGATATGGAGAGCCAAAGTCTGCAAGCCGAGACCCTAGAAATGAAAGAAACTTTTGCTAATGACGAAAAGGAGAAACTGCAATCCATCGAATTGGAGCTATGGAGCACTCATGAACCCACTTTGATGAAGCTCGAAGAAAAAATTGAAGAGCTAGGCGACATTCTCACTGAAAAGAACAATAAAAATGAACGCGTCCGCCGTGATATGCAAAAAAAGAAATCTGAAATCGAAAATACCTTTAAGCAAAAAAGCGCGTTCTTCGAGCGAGTCGAACAACGCATTGAAGCCAAGCGCCTAGAAGGATTGAATCTTAAGAAGAAAATGTCAGAGGTCATCCTCCAAAGATTCAACAAGAATCGTGAGGAGGCCATCGCCGAAAACGCGGATCTGATGATTCAAGAAGCACAATCGGAATCGCTGCGAAAGATTGAACGAAGTATTGAAGAGGTGCACCTGCAGTCTGAGTATTTGGCCAAGAGAGTTCTCGATATTGCACTTCATCGTTTTGCGCGACCCTATTGTGACGAAAGAGGCATTGGCGGAGTCTACTTTCCCAATCCACAATCACGACAAATTCTCTGTGATCCAAAGGGCGAAAACATCAAATTCATCTCAACACTGACAGGCTGTGACCTGTTTGTGGACGACAGCATGGAAGTGATCGGAGTCGCAGGGTTTGATCCGGTTCGCCGCGAACTCACTCGCCAGCTTTTGGAGCGACTGGTGCAAGAGAAGCGCCCGATCCAGCAAGATTTTATAAAAAAAGTATTTGAGCAAAAGAAACGCGACCTGTTTAGGGCCATCCAAAAGGACGGCGACCTCCTTGCTCGCGAGATGAAGATTCCTAACTTCAATGCCGAAGTTCGCATGATGTTGGGAAGCTTGCGCTATCGTTATTCATTTACTCAGAATCAATACTTTCACGTAGCAGAGGTGGGTTGGCTGGCAGGATTACTGGCCTCAGAAGTCGCGGCAGAAATCAATGTTTCGCGGCGCTCTGGAGTTCTCCACGACATTGGCAAAGCTATGGATCACCAAATGGAAGGCGGCCACGCCATGATTGGCGCCGACTTTGTCGAAAAGCGCGGCGAGCGCGAAGACATTGTGCACAACGTGCGCGCCCATCATTTTGACGTGCAACCCAGTACCGATGAAGCCTTTATCCTCATTGCTGCCGATGCCATTTCTGGAGCCCGTCCAGGGGCGCGCCGCTCAACCATGGAAACTTACAATCAAAAGGTTTCGGACCTACAGGAGATTGCCCGCAGCTTTCGCGGTGTCACCGATTGCTTTGTACTGAATGGGGGACGCGAGTGCCGCGTTTTGGTGAACTCGCGAGTGGTGGACGACCACCAGGCCCTGACCATGAGCCGTGACATCGCCAAAAAAATTGAGGACGAATGCAACTACCCCGGCCAAATTCGCGTAGTCGTTGTGCGCGAAACCATTGTCACCGAATCCACCAAGGTCCCATCTTAACGAAGTGAGATTTGGCACCGAGAACGCAGCAGATTTTCCTTTTTCAGGAACCTGTATCTGAGTCTTTCCGGAGCCTATTAGATCTTAAAAAGTCAATTGCTGGTTCAGATTCAGTCTGACACTCATTGGCAGAATGGCAAATATTTCGCTTTAACTTTCAAGCGGATATCCGAAATTAATTCTTGCA